>DASZZZ010000051.1:0-4623 GCA_036260375.1 Actinomycetota bacterium | reverse complement strand
CGTGATGGAGCTCTGCCAGGAGCGGCGCGGCACGCACGTCGACATGACGTTCCTCTCTCAGGAGCGCGTCCAGCTCCGCTACGACCTCCCGCTCGCGGAGATCGTGCTCGACTTCTTCGACCAGCTGAAGTCGCGCACTCGCGGGTACGCATCGCTCGACTACGAGCTGATCGGCAGGCGCGAGGGCGACCTCGTCAAGCTCGACATCCTGCTCGCGGGCGAGAAGGTCGACGCCCTCTCGATGGTGGTGCACCGCGACAAGGCGTACCCGGCGGGCCGCATCCTCACCGAGCGCCTCCGCAAGCAGATTCCGCGCCAGCAGTTCGAGGTCGCGATCCAGGCGGCGATCGGGGCGAAGATCATCGCCCGGGAATCCGTCAAGCCGATGCGCAAGGACGTGATCGCCAAGTGCTACGGCGGCGACGTGACGCGCAAGCGCAAGCTGCTCGAGCGCCAGAAGGAGGGAAAGCGCCGGATGAAGCAGATCGGCGCGGTCGAGGTGCCACAGGCGGCGTTCATCGAGGCGCTCCGCATCGACTCGGACGGCAACGCGCCGTGACCTCGCTCGCAACGCGCGCGACCGGCGCGCCGCCGCGCCGCACCGGCGAGTGGCTCGAGGACCCGGGCTTCGGCGTGTACGTCCACGTCCCGTTCTGCCTCCACCGGTGCCACTACTGCGACTTCAACGCGTACGCCGGCGACGACGACGTGCACGACGACTACGTCGTCGCGCTCGTGCGCTGCATCGAGCGCTGCGACCCCGCGCGCCGCGCCGCGACGTCGGTGTTCTTCGGCGGCGGCACGCCGACGCTGCTGCCGCCGGCACGCCTCGGCGGCGTCCTGCGCGCGCTGCGCGACCACGTCGGCGTCGCGCCGGGGGCCGAGGTGACGGTGGAGGCGAATCCCGAGACCGTCGACGAGGCGGCCTTCGAGGCGCTCCTCGAGGCCGGGTTCAACCGCGTGTCGATCGGCGTCCAGTCGACGTCCGCGCGCGTGCTGCGCGCGCTGGGACGGACGCACGGCGCGTCGCGCGCGCTCGACGCGTTGCGCGCCGCGCGGCGCGCCGGCGTTCCCGACGTCAACGCCGACCTGATCTTCGGGTCGCCGTGGGAGAGCACCGCGGAGTGGCGCGAGTCGCTCGAGCGCGTCGTCGACGCGGGCTGCGACCACGTCTCCGCCTACGCGCTGACGGTCGAGGAGGGCACGCCGCTGCACACGCTCGTGGCGACGGGGCGCGCGCCCGACGTCGACCCCGACGTCCAGGCCGAGCGCCACGGCGTCGCGTGCGAGCTGCTCGCGGCCGCCGGCTACGAGCGCTACGAGGTGTCGAACTGGGCGCGGCCCGGGCGCGCGTGCGCGCACAACGTCCTCTACTGGTCGGCCGGCGACTACCTCGGCTTCGGCGCAGGCGCGCACGCCCACGTCGGGGGCCGGCGCAGCTGGACGCTGCGACTGCCGCGCGCGTTCGTCGCCGCGGTCGCGGCCGGGCGCCCGGTGGAGGACGGCGCCGAGGAGATCGACGCCGACGCCCGCGCCGGTGAGGCGCTCGCGCTCGGGCTCCGGCTCGTCGGCGGCGTCGACGTCGCCGGCTTCGCGCGCCGCTTCGGGACCGAGCCCCTCGCGCGGCGCGCCGGCACGCTGCGCCGCCTCGCCGCCGCGGGGCTCGTGGACGATAGCGGCGGGCGGCTCCGCGTCGCGCCGCGCGCCACCCTCGTCGCGAACGAGGTCTTCGCCGCGCTGTTGTGACCGGCGCCGCCGCGGCGCGGCCGACGCCCGCGGGCTCGTAAAGCGCGCCTCGTCACGGACCGAGATACCTACGTGACCTGCCCACAGCCCGCCCGCGCGCGCCCGGCCCCCGGCGCGGCGTCGTGACGCTTCCGGGCGCGCCCCGCACGAGCGCGGCGCGCGGCCCCGGGCGCGACCTCGGCCCGATGCAGGAGGCGACGGACCTGCCGGACCTGTTCGCCGCGCTCGCCCGTGCGGTCGTCGGCGCGCTGCACGCCGACGCGTGCCTGGTGTCGCTGCTCGACGACGACGGCGCCGCGGTGCGCGACGTCGCCGCCGCGGTCGTTCCGCCGGCGACGGTCGACCGCGTCGCGTCCCGGTACCGCCTCGACGACTACCCGCTCACGCGCCGCGTGCTGCACACCGGCACGACCGCGGAGGTGTCGCGCTCGGATCCGTCCGGCGACCGCCCCGAACAGGAGATCCTCGCCGGCGAGGGCTTCGCGCGCGTGCTGATGTGCCGCCTCGCGCTCGACGGCCGGCCTGCGGGCCTGATCGAGGTCTTCCGGACCGAGGATCGCCCGTTCCGCCGCGACGACCCCGCCGAGGTCGAGCTCCTCGCGTCGTTCGCGGCGAACTCGTACGCGCGCATCCGGCTCGCGACGAAGCTCGAGACGCACTACACGAAGACGATCGAGGCGCTCGTGTCCGCGCTCGAGGCGCGCGATCCGTACACCGAGGCGCACGCCGGCCGCATCCGCGACATGGCGATGGCGCTCGCGGTCGAGATGGGCCTCGTGGGCGACGTCAGGCGCGCCGTCAGGCTCGGCGCGATCCTCCACGACGTCGGCAAGATCGGCGTCTCCGACTCGATCCTGCTGAAGCCCGGCCCTCTGAGCGACCACGAGTGGGAGGCGATGAGAACCCACCCCGTCGTCGGCGAGCGGATGCTGCGCGGCATCGAGTTCCTCGACGCGGCGCTGCCGGTCATCCGGCACCACCACGAGCGCTGGGACGGACGCGGCTATCCCGACGGGCTCGCGCGCGATCGCATCCCGCTCGGCGCGCGCATCGTCGCCGTGTGCGACGCGTTCGACGCGATGACGTCGGATCGCCCGTACCGCGGCGCGCGCGACGTCGACAGCGCGTGCCGCGAGCTGCTCGCGTGCCGCGGGACGCAGTTCGATCCCGGATGCGTCGACGTGCTCGTCGACATCGTCACGACGTTCGGCGGCGAGCGGCTCGAGGAGCGCTTGGTGCGCTTCGCCGGCTGAGCCGCGCGTCTGGTAGGCAACGCCGGTGACGTTCTCCGCCTACGTCGCCGTCGTCGGCGGCTCGAACCCGTCGGACGACGAGCTCGGCGCCGCGCACGCGATCGGCTACGAGCTCGCGCGCCGCGGCGCGCTCGTCGTCTGCGGCGGGCTGTCCGGCGTCATGGAGGCGGTGTGCGCCGGGGCCAAGGAGGGCGGCGGCACCACCGTCGGCCTGCTGCCGGGCGACGACCGCGCCGCCGCGAACCGGTTCGTCGACGTCGCGCTGGCGACGGGGCTCGGCGAGGCGCGCAACACGATCGTGGCGCGCGCCGTCGACGTCGTCGTCGCGGTCGGCGGCGAGTTCGGCACGCTGTCGGAGATCGCGTTCGCCCTGCGCGCCGGGACCCCGGTCGTCGGGCTCGGCACGTGGGAGCTGCGCCGCCGCGGACGGCCCGTCGACGCGATCGTCGCGGCGTCGTCGCCGCGCGACGCGGTCGAGACCGCGCTGCGTCTCGCCCGCGGGCGCTGACGCGCGCGTCGGGCCGCTACGGGAAGCGCACCCACTCGAAGTGCATGCCGTCGGGGAACGCCCACCGACCGCCCCACGTGAACCCCCAGCGCTCCATGACGTCGACGACGCGCGCGTCGAGCTGCGGCTCGGCGCCGAAGCGGTTGTCGCTCGTCTCGACGTCGAACGCGATGCCCCACGAGTGGTGCGACAGCCGGCCGTCGGGGTTCGAGTCGATGAAGCGCGCCACGAAGCAGCCGCCGTACTGCGACGCGTCGAGCAGATGGCCGAGCCCGCGCTCGGCGAGCTCGTGCAGCGCGGCTCTCATCTGCGGCAGCACGCGCCGGTGGCACGTCACGCGCCCGAGGATGGGAACGGCGCGCGTGACGACGTTGCGCTCGCGCCAGCGCGCGTCGACGTCGACGTGACCGGAGCCGGCGGGCCGGGCGCGGAACTCGCCGAACTCCCGTTTGAGGACGAGCTGCGGCTGTACTGCGTCGCCGTAGCGCAGGAACGGCGTCTCGCCCTCGCTGCGGACGCGCAGGCGCTGTCCCGGCGCGAGCAGCGGGCGGAGCCGGCGCGCCAGCGCGTCGACGCCGCGCGGCCGGGCGCGCGCGACGACGAAGCGGTCCGCGCGCGGCCACGAGCTCGGGACGGGCCCCGCGGCGACGGCCTCGTAGCCGAGCGCGGTGTGGTTCGACACGACGCCGGCGACGCGCACGGTCCGCCCGTGGAGCGCGATGCGCGCTCCGCGCCGCACGCGCCGCAACCGGGCCGCGTCGCGTGCGAGCACGACGCGCCCGGGTCCGAGCGCGCCCAGCGCGGCGCGGTCGCGCTGCGGCGCGAGGCGCGCGAGCGCGCGCGGCTCGACGACCGCGACCTCGAACGGGATCCGCCATCCGTCCTGGAGCACCTGGACCGGCGTTCCGGAGCGGAGGCGCACGGCGCGGATCCAGTCGAGCCCCGCGTACACCGTCGTGACGATGCCCACGCCCGGCGCGCGCCGCGCCGCCGCCTCGGCCCCCGGCGGCAGACCGCCCGGCGCCCACGCCACGAGCGCCCGCGGTCGCCGGGGCGCGGCCGCCGCCACGACCGCGGCGTCGCCCGGCGAAGCCGCCGGCGACCGCTCCGGACGCG
>DASZZZ010000050.1:0-4475 GCA_036260375.1 Actinomycetota bacterium | reverse complement strand
ATGTCGGCGTACAGCAGGATCAGCGCGATGTCCTTCGGGTAAACCACCTGTGCACCGCGCTTCATCTTCAGGACGAAGTCGGCCATCGTGGGGCGGAAGGCGAGGAGCTTCGAACCTCCGGAGGTGCGGACGATCTCTCCCTCGGACGACCCGATCAGGTCATCGTGCGGCAAGGATCCGACGTGCGAATGGAACTCGCCCCCGGTCTTCAGCGAAACGAGGTAGCGGCGCCCGCGCGAGTCGATCAGCAGGACGCGTTCGCCCGCCTCGAGCGGACGCCCGTGCATCAGCGTCTCTTCCTCCGCCTCGGCGACCGTTCGGGCACGCCTTCCGCCGAGCGCCTCTGGGCGAGCGCCTTCGTCTTGCAGAACGAGCAGCGCGGCTCGCCCTCCTCGGGACGAACGGTCGGTGCACCGCACGAGATGCACGCCACGAGCTCTGCGGATCCGGCATCCTCCACGAACCTGTCGGCCGCACGCTTCAGGAAGCCGAAGTACATCTGGTGCTTCGTTCCCGGCGACGTCTCCTCGAGGAGCGTGATCGCCTCCTTGTACCGGTGCTGCGTGTTGCCCTCGACCATCGGGCATTCCTCGATCACGTAGTCGATGCCGCGCAACAGCGCGTAGGCCGCGGTCTCGCGCTCGGCGATGCGCACGAGCGGCTTGCACTTGCGGACCAGGACGGGCTCGGGCGAGTCGCCGAGGATCCGCTCCTCGAGCACGGGGGCCTGGCGCGCGAGCTGGTCGGTGTTCCAGTGCAGGACGTTCCCGAACAGCGTCGCGACCTCGTCGTCGAGGTTGTGGCCCGTCACGAGGACGTCGAAGCCCTCCTCGACGGCGGCGCGGTTGAACTCGTAGCGCTTGTTGAGCCCGCAGCCCGAGCACGGCACGCGTCCCGTCAGGCGCGCGAGCTCGGGCACCGTGTAGCCGTGCTCGTGTTGCAGCGACCGCACGATGAGCTTGGCGCCGCGCGCGTCCGCGAACGCGATCGACGCGTCCTTGGAGCGGGCCGAGTACCCGCCGATGCCGAGGTCGAGGTAGAAGCCCGTCGCGTCGTAACCCAGGTTGAGCAGCACGTCCCACAGCGCGAGCGAGTCCTTGCCCCCCGACACCGCGATCAGCAGCCGGTCGTCGGGCCGGAACATGGCGAAGTCCTTGATCGCGCGCGCGACCTGGTTGCGGACGTGCTCGACGAAGTGCGGCGCGCAGAACGCGGCGTTGTGGCGGCGGACGTCGACGACCGCGTGCGTGCGGCACACCTTGCACTTCACCGGCTGCCTCCCGACAGCACCGGGCGCACCTCGAGCTCGTCGTCGTCGTCGAGCCGCTCGTCGCGCGTCAGCAGCGTGCTGCGGCGGATGACGAGCACGGCCTCCGGGACGACGTCGAGGTGGCGAAGGAGCTCGACGACGGTAGCGGGGCCGCTGACCTCCACGACGCGGTCGGGGTTGCGCAGCTTGACCTTCATGGTGCCAGCGTAGTCGCGCCGGCGCGCGGCTGCGCGGCCGACCGCCTAGAACGTGTTCGGCCGCTGCGCGAGCTCGACGTCGACCGTGCGGACGCCGTCGGCGTCGAGGACGCGCAGCGAAACGTCCTCGCCGGGGTCGTGCTCCGCGAGCGCGCTCGTGAGGTCGCTCGACGACGAGATCGCCTCGCCGTCGAGCGCGACGATCACGTCGCCCTCCTCGAGCCCGGCGTCCTCCGCGGGCGTGTCGGGGAACGTGCCGACCACCAGGGCGCCCTCGGCCTCGGGATCGAGTCCCAGCTCGAGCGCGACGTCGGGCTCGAGGTCGCCGATCTGCACGCCGAGCCACGCACGCCGCTCCTCGGGCTCGCCGAGGATCTCCTCGACGACCGGGAGCGCGTCGTCGATCGGGATGGCGAAGCCGATGTTCTCGGCCGAGCCGGCCTGCGCCGCGGCGGTGTTGATGCCGACGAGCCGGCCGTTGAGGTCGACGAGCGCGCCGCCGGAGTTGCCGGGGTTGATCGCGGCGTCGGTCTGGAGCAGGCTCTGCAACCGCTCGACCCCGACCGCGGGGCCGCCGCCGCCGACCTCGATGGTGCGGTTGAGCCCCGAGATGATCCCCTTGGTGACGGTCGCGCCGCCGAGGCCGAGCGGGAACCCGATCGCGATCACGTCGGTGCCGAGCTCGAGGCTCGACGACCGTCCGAGCTCGATCGCGTCGACGTCGTCGGCCTCGATCTTGATCACCGCGAGGTCGCGCTCCGGCACGCGCCCGACGACCACGCCCTCGACCGGCTCGCGGTCGTCGGTGAACGCGACCGTGACGTCGACCGCTCCGGCGATGACGTGGTTGTTGGTCAGGATCGTGCCGTTGTCGTCGATGATCACGCCGGAGCCCTCGCCGCGCGCCTCCTGCGTGCCGCCGAAGGGGTCCGGCGTGACGGCCGTGACGCGCACGTTGACGACGGACGGAAGCACGCTGTCGATCGTGTCGGCGACCTCCGACGGCGGAGGCGGCTCCGACGCCTGGCGCAGATCGACCGGCTCGGCCTCGGGCTGCTCGGGCGCGCGGGTCTTGGCGGCGGCGCCGAACGAGCACGCCGGCGCCGCGAGCGCGAGCGCGGCGAGCACGGCGGCGGCGCGACGGCGGTCCATGCGGGCAGGATACGGCCGGCGCCGCGCTAGGCACACGGGCGCGCGGCTGGCGCCGGGACGGTCGGCAGGGGTCGAGGGCCGGGCGTCTGCATCCATGCCGCGACGCTAGCGGGCGCCGCTGAGACGGCGCTGAGAGCCGCCTAAGAAGCGGCTGAGAGACTAGGCGGCTTCCTCGGCGGGGGCCTCCGACGCGTGCACCTCGACCTGGCCGCCCATGACGCCGTCGAGCGCGAACACCAGCAGGTACGTGCCCGGCGCGAGCTCGAACGGGGCCGTCACGTCGTCGGCGAGCTCGGTCCACGTCAGCAGCCCGCGGATCGCGACCTCACGCGCCGCCCCCTCGTGGACCACCTCGCGCGTCTCGGGGTCGACGAGGTACCACGCCTCGGTGTAGTGGCCCGCGGGGGCGTTCCACGCGCGCTCGACGACGAACGGCAGCGTGCGTCCGTCGCGCAGCGGGATCCCGGAGTCCCCGTGCGCGACGCGGCGCGGCCGCGCCGCGGCCATCACGATCTTGCGCTGGTGGCCGTCGACGTCGGCGACGAACTGGGACAGCTCCACGGTCCGAAGGATAGCAAGGAGGCGTGCCGCCCCTACGGAAGCGACAGCTCGACGATCGACACCTTGCCGTCGCGCTCGGCCCAGCGCGAGTCGACCGTCGTGGCCGCGTCGTCGCCCTCGTACGAGGTGCGCGCGACGAAGTCGTCGCCGGCTGCGGTGACGGCCTCGACGCGCGCCGACCGCAGCGGACGCGGGAGCTTGGCCATGACCGCGGGAGCCTGCGCCGCGGCCTCCTTGGTGAGGTCGCCTCCGGCGCGTCGGAGGTCGCCCGCCACGACCGCGTCGCCGTGGGCCTGCGCCCGTTCGCGAACCACGTTCTCGTCCATTCCGTCCTCCTCGTCGTCGTGGGCGAGTGGAGGGTACCGTCCCGGCCGTAGGCTGTCGCGATGTGCACGTTCTGCTCGATCGCGCGCGGCGACACCTCGGCGGCGGTCGTGTACTCGGACGACGACCACGTCGCGTTCCTCGACCACCGGCCCCTGTTCCCCGGGCACACGCTCGTCGTGCCGCGGCCGCACTACGAGACGCTCGGCGACCTGCCGCGCGCCGCGGTCGGCCCCCTCTTCGAGGTCGCGCAGGCCCTCGCGCGGGCGGTCGAGGCCGCGCTCGACGCCCACGGCACCTTCGTCGCCATGAACAACCGCGTGAGCCAGAGCGTGCCGCACCTCCACGTCCACGTCGTGCCGCGCCGCCCCAAGGACGGCCTGCGCGGCTTCTTCTGGCCGCGCCAGCGCTACCGCGACGACGCCCACGTCGCCGAGGTCGCCGGCGCGATCCGCGCCGCCGTGGCGCGCGAGCGCGCGCCGGGATGACCGCGGCGACGCTGCGCTCCGACGACGGGCTCGCGCTCGAGGCCGCGATCGACGAGCCCGGCCGTCCTCCGGTCGCCGCGGTCGTCGTGTGCCATCCCCACCCCCGGATGGGCGGAACGATGGACGCGCCGCTGCTGCTCGCCCTGCGCGACGCGCTGGTCGCGCGCTCGTGGGCCGTGCTCCGGTTCAACTTCCGCGGCGTCGGCGCGTCGGAGGGCGAGGCGTCGGACGGGATCGCGGAGGTCGCCGACGCGCGCGGCGCCCTCGCGGAGGCGCGGCGCCGGTGGCCCGACGCGCCGCTCGCGCTGGCGGGATGGTCGTTCGGCGCCGCGGTGGCGGTGCGGGCCGAGGCCGGCGACCACGATCACCACGAGCAGGGCGGCGCT
The DNA here is from genome assembly GCA_036260375.1 of Actinomycetota bacterium. Classification (GTDB taxonomy): domain Bacteria; phylum Actinomycetota; class CADDZG01; order CADDZG01; family WHSQ01; genus DASZZZ01. Next base: position 97 of record DASZZZ010000050.1, on the reverse strand, counting down.
GGCGAGGAGCACGAGCCCCGCGCCGGGATGGTCGCCCACGACGCGCGGCACCTCGGTCGTCGTCGTCTGGGCCAGGAGCGCGGGCACGACCGGCGAC
>DASZZZ010000049.1:0-3122 GCA_036260375.1 Actinomycetota bacterium | reverse complement strand
CGCGGGCGCGGCGATGGGGAAGTCCGGCTGCGTTAGATGCTCGGCCGTCTTCTGAGAGACGAGCACCCACGCGCCGGCCGCCGCGATCGTCGCGACGACGAGCGTCAGCAGCGGCAAACGCTGGCGACGCAGGCTGTTGGGGATGACACTCATAGATCCTCCCGGCGGGTTTTGAGGCCCGAAAAAGGTAGCGAAGGTTTGACCAGATTCGATGGAAATTTCGCGAACGACACGGCGACTCCCAGTCCTTCCCAGCCCTCTGACGGGGAGCCGCCGAGCATGTTCTCCACCCGTTGTCCCAGCCCTCTATTCGCGCTCTTCTCGTCATCGGGCCTGGTGAGGCGCCGGTTTAGGATGCGGCCCTTCTAGATACCTACGTTTTTCTGACGAGGGAAGGGGCTTCCATGGAGCTGGGCTTGGACGTGCAGAGGGTCGATTCTCATGCCGTCGTGGACGTAAAGGGCGAGATCGACGTCTACACGGCACCGAAGCTTCGCGAGAAGCTGATCGAACTCGTTTCGGAAGGTAGCTACAACGTAGTCGTCAATCTCGAAGGCGTCGACTTCCTCGATTCGACCGGTCTTGGCGTATTGGTCGGCGCTCTCAAGCGGGTCAAGGCGCACGACGGGAGCCTGTCGCTCGTGTGCACCCAGGACAAGATCCTCAAGATCTTCAAGATCACGGGCCTCACGAAGGTGTTCCCGATCCACGACTCGGTCGACGACGCGACGGGCGGAGCGTGAGCATGCCGGGCCCATGGCTGCCGTCGTAGAGCTCGAGATACCGCCGCGCTCGCAGTACGTCGGAGTAGTTCGGCTCGCGCTGTCCGCGCTCGCGCGCGGCGCCGGTCTCGACGACGAGGTCGTCGAGGACCTCAAGATCGCGGTGTCCGAGGCGTGCACGAACGCGGTCCTGTCGCACGAGGAGGCCGCGACCGACGCGGCGGTGTGCGTGACGTGGACACGCGGTGCCGGCGAGGTCGCCGTCGAGGTCGGCGACCGCGGGCCGGTCTACGACGTCGACGCGGACGACCCGGACACGCAAGGCTTCTCGACGCGCCTCGCGATGTCGATCGCCCTGCTGCGCAGTCTCGTGGACGAGTGCACGATCGCCGCGCGCCCCGACGGCGGCATGTGCACGCGTCTCGTCGTGCGGTCGCCGGCGTGACCGCCGGGCGCGCTCACCGGTAGCGTTCGAGCCACGCCGCCGCGTCGGCCCCGGCGACGTCGCGCACCGTCGCGACGAAGCCGTCGATCGAACCGATGTCCAGGTACGTGCGCCGGTACCACGCGCGCATGACGTCGCCGAACGCGGGTGCGCCGATGCGGGCGCGCAGCTCCAGCAAGACCTCTGACCCGGCGAGGTACACGGCTTCGCCGTAGGACGCGTTCGACGAGAAGTCGTCGGCGCGCGCGCCGACGACGCCGGCGCGCGGCCCCGCCCGAGCGCGCAGCACCGTCATGCGCCACGTGCGGTCGTCGCCGTCCTGCGCGCGCAGCCACAGCCGCGTCGACGCCTCCGCGAACGCCTCGTCGAGCCACGGCTCCCGCACCTGGTCGTTGCCCACGGTTGCGTACCACCACTGGTGCGCGATCTCGTGGCCCGCGACGTAGCGAGAGCGAGCGTCGTCGAAGCCCGCGTGTGCGAGGAGGTCCGGCAGCAACGGGATGCCCTCGAGGCGCTGCACGGCGGAAGTCATCACGATCCCCGGGTACTCCATCCCGCCGAGCAAGCCGTCGCCCTCGATGATCTCGATCTCGTCGTACGGAAGGGGGCCGAACGCGCGCGTGTAGTGCGCGACGGCCGACGCCGCGGCGCGCCCGTTCGCGGCCCCCTGGACCGCTTCGTCGGCCGGGTACCACGAGCGGACCGTGACCCCGGCGGTGCGCCGTTCGAGCCCGCGCAGGTCGGGCGCGACGACGTAGGCCGCGTCTCGCACCGCGGGGGCGTGGAACGTCCACGACCGCCGGTCGCCCGCGACGGCCTCCGAGCCCGTCAGGACCCCGGTGCCGACGACGCCGTCGCGCGCGTCGGTCACCAGGCGAACGCGCACGTCGGCGACCTCGGAGTAGAAGGGGTCGCCGACGTCTCCGTACGGATCGAGACGCCAGCCGCCCGCGTCGTGCACGGCCACGAGCGGGATCCAGTTGCCGAGCACGACCGTGTCGTCCCACACGCCGAAGCGGTCGGGCCAGACGGGCAGACGGCTGCGCAGGTCGATCTCGAGCGACGCGCGCGCGCCGGGGCGCAGCGGGCGCTCGAGGTCGATCGTGAGCGCGGTGCCGGACAGCGTGTGGCGGGCGGACTCTCCGTCGACCCGCACGCCTTCGAGCGTGACCTCTCCCGGCTCGGCGTCGCGCCGCAGTGTTCCCGCGAGGTCGGTCGCGAGCAGCTCGTCGGCCATCGGCAGCTCGTCCACGCGCCCCTCGAACGCGGCCGGGTAGACGTTGACGCCGACGTCGCGCCACGGCGCGTCCGTGTCGTTGACGAGCTCGACGTGGGTCGTCCACGTCAGCACGTCGTCGTCGAGCTCGGCGTCGACGTCGTAGCTCGGACGCGGCCCGCCCGAAGGGCGCGGCGGCGCGTCGCCGAGCGCCGCGAGCGGCTCGATCGTCGTCGCGTCGAGGGCGTCGAGCGCGGTCTCGACGTCGCGCTCCCACGCCGCGTCGATCGCGGCCGGCACGGCGTTGGCGGCGATCGTCACGACCGTCAGGGCCGCCAGCGCGCGTACGACCCACGGGTCGCCGCGCCGGCCCCCGGTCCGCGCGCGGCCGGCGTCGCGCTCGGGCACCTCCCGGTACAGCGCCGTCCACACGCCCGCGCCGAGCGCGGCGAGGAACGCCTCGAGCGGCACTGCGAGCAGCGCATGCCCGAGCTCGCGTCCGGCGGCGTAGGCGCTGTCGTGGGGGTACGCGAGGGCCGTGTCCTGGAGCACCGGCGAGAGCAGACGGCCGCCGATCCACACGACCGCCCCCAGCGACGCGAGCACCATCCACGCCGCCACGACGTCGCGCCGCCGCCGGCGCACCAGCGCGCTCGCGCGGCGCCACGCCGCCGGCGCGCGCTGGCCGTCGAAGACCGCGGCGCGCGCCGCGAGCGTGACGACGACGCGCGCCGCCGCG
>DASZZZ010000048.1:0-2704 GCA_036260375.1 Actinomycetota bacterium | reverse complement strand
GGGGTCGCACTACGTCGTCGGCGAGGCGCGCACGTCGCTGCTCGGCCCCCGATGACGGCGTCGCACGGCCTCACGCTCCTCGTCGACGCGCCGAGCCTCGTCTACCGCGCGTACTTCTCGACGCCCGACACGGTGCGCGCGTCCGACGGGCGCGGCGTCAACGCCGTGCACGGCTTCTTCGGGATGCTCGCGCGCCTGATCGCCGACCACGACCCCGCGCGCATCGCGTGCGCGGCCGACGTGAACTGGCGCCCGGAGTGGCGCGTCGCGCTGGTCGAGTCCTACAAGCGCCATCGCACCGAGGCCGGCAGCGTGCAGCAGACCGCCGACGCCGCGCTCGCCGAGCAGGTGCCGATCGCGTTCGAGCTCCTGGCGCGCGTGGGCGTCGTGGTCGCCGGACATCCCGAGTACGAGGCCGAGGACGTCATCGGGACGCTCGCGGCGCGCACCGAGGGGCCGGTGGCGATCGTCTCCGGCGACCGCGACCTGTTCCAGCTCGTGCGCGACCCCGACGTCTACGTGCTCTACCCGCGGCGCGGCGTGAGCGTCCTCGACCGCGTCGACGAGGCCTACATCGCGCAGCGCTACGGCATACCGCCGCGCGCGTACCGCGACTACGCGGTGCTGCGCGGCGACGCGTCGGACGGGCTTCCCGGCGTGCGCGGGATCGGTGAGAAGATCGCGGCGTCGCTGCTGACGCGCTACGGGAGCCTCGACGACGTCGTCGCGGCCGCGCGCGAGGACCCGGTTCGCTCCGCCGCGCTAGGGAAGGTCCGTCGCGAGCTCGACTACGTCGAGCGCGCCGCGCGCGTCGTGACGATCGCGACCGACGTGCCCCTGCCCACCGTCGACCTCACGCGTCCGCGCCCGGCCCCCGACGACGCGCTGCGTGCGCGCGCCGCCGAGCTCGGTCTCGCCGGCGCCCTCGCCCGCCTGGTGAACGCGCTGCGGCGGCCGTAACCGGCACGGCCGCCGCGCGCTCCTCTATCGGTTGATCAGGCGCGCCGCGTGCGGCGCCTCTCGCAGCTCTCCCACGTGTTGCCGGTGGCGCCCCCGATGCACGTGTCGCGGTTCTTGCCGCCGTCGAGCTTGTTGCGCCCGGACCCGGCGCGCAGGACGTCGTCGCCGGGCAGGCCCCTGAGGACGTCGTCGCCGTCGCCGCCGTCGAGGAGGTCGGCGCCGTCGCGACCCTTGAGGAAGTCGTCGCCGTCGCCGCCGACGATGACGTCGTCGCCCCTGCCGCCCTGGAGCCGATCGACGCCGGCGTGGCCGAGGACGCGGTCGTCGCCGATGCTGCCGCGTATCACATCGCGGTCGCGACCGCCGCCGACGACGTCGTTGCCCCCGTGGCCGCGCATCTTGTCGTCGCCCGAGCCGCCCGCGACGCGGTCGTCGCCGCCGCCTCCGCCGAGCACGTCGTTGCCCGCGCCGCCCTTCACGGCGTCGCCGGCGTCGCCGCACGTCACGTCGTCGTCGCCCGCGCCGGCGACCACGGTGGTGATCGCGTCGGAGCACTCGACGCGGTCGTCGCCGTCGCCGGCGTCGATCTCGACCGGCGCCGGACCGTCGACGAGGATCGTGTCGTCGCCGCCCCGTCCCTCGATCGTCGCGGCGACAGGAGCGTGCACGACGATGAGCTCGCCGCACTCCGTGCCGACGATGGGCTCGCCGGCCGCGGTGACCTCGATCGGGTCGCCGCACTTCGGGCCCGGCGCCTCGACGTCGACCGTGACGGTCGCCTCGGACGCGCGCTCACCGTCGCTCGCGGCGAAGCGGAACGTACTCGTGCCGGCGAACGTCGGGACGGAGTCGTAGCGAACCGGCGTCGTGCATGTCGACGCGCCGCCGTCCGGCTCGCACGTGGTCGTCCCGAGCGTGATCACGGCGTGGTCCGCCGGGCTCGTCAGCTCGAACGTGAGGTCGTCGCCGTCGACGTCGCGCGCGACGAGCGGGATCGTGACCTCGACGCCGCTCGTCGTGGACGCGTCCGCGCCGCGGGCGACGGGCGCGTCGTTGACCGGCGTCACGTCGATCGCGACCTGCGCCGAGTCGGACGCCTCGCCGTCGGACGCGGTGAAGCGGAACGCGTCCGCGCCGTGGAAGTCGGGCGCCGGCTCGTAGCTCAGCGCGCTCGTCCCGAGCTCGTAGGGCGCCGCGCTCACGACGTCGTCGCCGGCGCGCAGCGTGCCGTGCTCCGGCAGCGTCGTGACGGTCAGCGTCAACGCGTCGCCGTCGGGGTCGGTCGTGTCGAGCTCGAGCCGCGCGCGCTCGTCCTCGGCGACGACGACGTCCTCGGGCGACGCGTCGGGGGCCCGGTTGGCGAAGCTCAGCGCGATCGTCGCGGGCTCGCTCGCGCGCGCCGCGTCGCACGCGTCGCCCGCCGGCGCGCAGCCGTCGGGGTCGCCGCGATCGACGACGCGGTACGTGAGCTCGTCGGCGTCGCGGCCCGGCGCGGTGCGCTCGTAGCGCAGCGTCGAGCCGTCGAGCGACGCGTCGCCGCGCGCGGGGGCCGAGACGATCTCGTAGGCGAGGTCGGCGTCCGCCGTCTCGACGTCGGAGGCGAGCGCCGCGAGGTCGAGCGTGCTCGCGCCGCCGTGGGAGATCGCGAGGGTGGCGGGGGCCGCGCTCGGGCGGTCGTTCACGGGGGCGACCGCGACGTCCACCGCGGCCGTCGCGCACTCGCTCGGCGCGCCGCCGTCGCACG
>DASZZZ010000047.1:0-22263 GCA_036260375.1 Actinomycetota bacterium | reverse complement strand
CGCCCAGCTCGCCGTGCGCGACGGCTCCGTCGACCGGGGCGCGCGCGGACGCGTCGTCGTCGCGCGCGCCGTCGGCGGCCGCGACGCGCGGGCGCCCGGAGTCGACAGCCGCGGCCTCCGGCGCCGCCTCGGTCGCCGTCGACTGCGGAGCGGGCGTCGCGTCGTCCGGCGTGGGGGCCGGTGCTCCGCCTCCGGGGGCCGGGGGCCCGTCGCCCCCGTCGTCGTCTCCCCCGCCGCCGCCGTCGTCGTCTCCGTCGTCGACGGGAGGGCACACCGCGTCGTGCGTGCTGGCGGGCGGCGCGGGGTGCGTGTCCGGCCCCGTCCCCGAGCCCCACGCCCACCCCTCGACGTCACCGTCCTCGACGACCGTGGCGTGCGGGCCGGTCGTCGACCACGCCCACCCGCCGTCGCCCGTGCCGCGCCAGTAGGCCCAGAAGTTCGGGTAGTCGTCCTCGAAGCACTCGCCCCCGCCGGAGCCGATGCCGGTGAGGCGGCATACGGCCCGGCCCCCGTATCCGAACGCGTAGTCGAGGCCGTGCTGCTCGCCCGCCGCGACGACGAGGTCGAGCCCGGTCACCGACGCCGCCGGCAGCGCGACGCAGTACGTCTGGACGCTCGAGCCGGTGTCGACGACGAGCGCGGCGCGCGGTCCCTCGCCCGCGCACGCGGGCGCGGCCGGACCGATCGCCGGCGCGAGCGCGCCCGCCGCGAGCGCGAGCGCGGCGAACGCGCTGCGGCCGCCGAGCGCGCGCCTCAGCACGACGGCAGCCGGGGCGCCGGCTTCGTCACGTCCGCCGCCGCGACCGGCAGCGGACGCTCGAGCAGCCCGAGGATGCCCGGGATCGTGGCGCCGCTGTCGCGTCCGGTGCGCTCGAGGTCCCCGTCGCCGTCGCCGTCGGTCCACGTGAACGCGAACGCGCCGCCGCCCGCGCCGCACAACGGGTACTGGAGCTTGCGCAGCGCGCGCCGTGCGCCGCTCGGGACCTCGCGCCCCTCCGCGACGTAGGCGCCGATCGCCAGCGCGGTCGAGTTCGTGCTCGTGAGCGGAAAGTCGCGCGAGTAGCCCCACCCGCCCTTGACGTCGTCGCGCCGCCGGCGCAGGAACACGAACGGATCGTGCGCGGGCTCGACGTCCGCGGGCGCGGCCGCGAGCGCCTGCACCGCGAGCCCGGTGGCGTCGGTCTCGGACGTGAAGAAGTCGCCCGCTCCCGAGAAACAGTGCGCGTCGTCGGCGTCCGACGACGGCTCGTCGAACTGCCACCCGCCGTCGTCGCACTGCGCCGCCGCGAGCCACTGCGCCGCCTGCGCGTTGGGCTCTCCGGCCGCCTCCAGCGCGAGCATCGCGAGCGCGTGCCGGAACACGGGCGTCCCGGCGCCGTAGCGGCCGTCGGGCTGCTGCGACGTCACGATCTGCGCGACGAGGTTGGAGCCGCCGAAGCTGCGCGGGTTGCGTCCCGCCGCGACCACCGCCATGACGACCGTCGCGGTCGTGCCGACGTCGGTCACCGCGCCGGCTTGCACCCGGGCGCGCAGGAACGCCATCGCGTCGTCGATCGCGCCCGGGGCGCGCCGCGCCGCGACCATCGCCACGACCGCGTCGGCGGTCGAGGCCTCCGGCGAGAACGCCGGGATCGAGCCGTCGGGCTGCTGCTGCTCGACGAGATAGCGCACCGCGGCCCTCGCCCTCGTGCGCGCGCTCGGCGCCGCCGCCGCGGGCGCTCCCGCGACGACGACCACGGCCGCGAGCGCGGCCGCGGCCGGCCTCAGTCCCATGGGTCCCATCTCCGCTCCCTTCCCGCCCGGTCCTCGCCGGGACGCCGCCGGCTCCGCGGAGGCGGGAGGCGCGCACTGCGTGCGCGGGGCCCCGTCCCTTCTCCTCGGAGGTGTTCTCGGGCCCCCGGCGTGGAGGTTTTCTGGCTCGCCCGCCCGAGGCGGGATCACAGTTGCGGGACAGCGCCGGGATCGCACCGGACTTGCCCTCGCGCGCCGGGCGCTATGGGGTGTGACCGCCGCAACATACATCCGCGGCGCGGCCCGCACCAGGGCCTCGCGTCACGGACGCAGGTATCCGTCGCGCAGGAACAGGCGCGCGCGGCCGTCCTCGCCGAGACGGAACGCGACCCAGAACCACGCGAGCAACAGCGCGCCGGCGACCTCGGCGCCCCACGTCGAGAGGTGCGCGAGCGGGTCGGTCACGAGGTCCCACGAGTACGGCTCGCGCGGCGCGTCCGAGAACGAGCCGCCGAACGCCGGCCACAGGAACGTCTCCGGCGCCGACCACATCCCGTCGGCGACGAGGTGCGTGAGCCACCCGACCGGGATCCCGAACCACGCGAGCCGGCGCTCGCCGCGGGTCCCGAGGATCACCGCGAGCGCGACGACGAGCACCGCGACGAGCGAGTGCGCCGCCCAGCGTCCGGCGGGCCCGTCGAACAGCACGAGACCGAGCAGTCCGTCGACGACGTCGGGGAGGACGGCGCCGAGCAGCACGAAGCGGTAGTCGACGCGGCGCCGCCCGAGCGTGACGTAGACGAGGGCCGCGCCGACGCCGAGGTGCCACAGGATCATCCGAGCAGCGAGCCCTGCGCGTCGCCCCCGTCGTCGGGATCGGACTCCGCCTCGTCCATGCCGAGGTTCGCGAGCGCGTCGGCGCGCGCGTTGCGCGCCCGTCCGACGTGCTGGATCGAGACGTGCTCGAAGTCGCGCATGAGCTTCTGCGCGCGCACCGCGAGCACGCGCAGGCGATCGTTCTTGATCTTCCAGCGCCCCGCCATCTGCTCCACGACGAGCTTCGAGTCGAGCAACACGCGCAGGCGCGCGACGCCGTGGTCGCGCGCGAGCTGCAGGCCCGCGATCAGCGCCTCGTACTCGGCGACGTTGTTGGTCGTCGCGCCGATCCCGCGCCCGAGCTCGGCGACGACGTCGCCGCGGTCGTCGGTCAGGACGACGCCGATGCCCGCGGGCCCCGGGTTGCCGCGCGCGCCGCCGTCGGCGTGGAGCGTCGCGCGCGCCGTCACGCGCTCACGTGACGACGAGGATGCGCCGGCAGTTGTCGCACCGCTGCAGGCCGCGCTGCGCGCGCAGGCGCTCGACCTCGCGCGCAGGCAGCCTCGTGTGGCAGCCCTCGCACATCCCGCCGACGAGCTCGGCGGCGCCGACGCCGCCCTTCTGCTCGCGCAGGCGGTCGTACAGCGTCAGCAACGACTCGGGCAGCGTCGCGGCGATGCGGTCGCGCGCCCCGGCGTGCAGGCGCAGCTCCTCGTCGATCTCGGCGGTGAGCTGCCCGACGGTCGCAGTGAGCGACTCGGCCTCGGCGCTCGTGGTCGCGCGCTCGGCCTCGAGCCGCTCGACCGTGGCGACCGCCTGCTCGCGCCGCTCCATGACCTCGAGCAGGTCGTCCTCGAGGCCCGACTTCCGACGCTTGAGCATCTCGACCTCGGCCTGCAACGCGCCGAGCTCCTTCGGGTTGCTGACCGACCCCGCGAACAGGCGGCCCTCCTCGCGGCCGATCTTCTGCTCCAGCAGGTCGACCTCGCCCTCCAGGCGGGACTGGTCGCGGGCGGCGTCGTCGCGCTGGGCGCGGGCGATGCCGAGGTCGGCATCGAGCTCGGCGAGGGCCGCGTTCACGTCGGCGAGCCGCGCCGCCTCGGGGAGGCTCGCGCGCCGCTCCCGCAGGCGCTTGATCGCCGAATCCTCGCCCTGGAGCTCGAGCAGGCGGTCGAGCGCGGCGGCGTCGACGTCGGTGGGCATGGCCCGAGTCTATGGGGTCGGGCCGCGCCGCCGTCCGGACGGCGAGCGACGCCTGGCGCGGCGCGTCGTTTGATATTTTTGATCGCTCAAAATCAACCTTCTGTCGGGGTGAAACCGTGTCGCAGGCGCTGTCGAAGTCGGATCGCGAGATGCTCAAGGCGATCTACCGCGCGAGCCGGGACGTCCCGGGGGCCGCGACCGGGACGCTCGCCGACGCGCTCGGCATCTCGCCCGGGACGGTGACGGCGTCGGTCAAGCGGCTCGCCGAGCGCGGCCTCGTCGACCACACGCCGTACAAGGGAGTCGTGCTGACCCCGCCCGGGCGTCGGGCCGCGATCGCGTCGATCCGCCGCCATCGCATCGTCGAGCGGTTCCTGTCGGACATGCTCGGCTACGCGTGGAACGAGGCCGACCGCCTCGCCGGCGCGTTCGAGCACGACCTCCCGCAGGAGGTCGAGGACCGGCTCTTCGTCGCGCTCGACCGGCCTCAGAGCTGCCCTCACGGCTTCCCGATCCCGGCCCCCGACGTCGCCGAGCTCCCCGACATGCCGCCGCTGTACGCACTGGAGCCGGGCGACGTCGCGGTCGTCGCGGTGCCGGGCTCGACCGACCCCGACGTCGTCGACTTCCTCGAGACCCTCGGCCTCCGGCCGGGCGTGCGCGTCGAGGTCCGCGAGAAGCACCCGTTCGACGGGCCGCTCGTGCTGCGCGTCGGGGGCCGGGACCGCACGGTCGGCGAGAAGGTGGCGAACCAGATCTTCGTGCGCAAAGAAGAAGCGGGCTGATACGCAAGAGAGAATCCTAGGAACGAATCAGCGGCGGAGGTGCCCGCCGCGGCGCCGTGTCGCCGGAGGCCTTCGGAACCGCCAGCCCTTCGCTCGCCGCCGAAGACGGCCGTGTTGGCGACCATGCGACAGGGGACCCGAAGGCCCCCTGTCGAAACGATGTTCAGAACGACCGAATGATCGCCGCAATGCTCTTGGGCATCAAGTACTCATTCTCGCCACGCTCATTGTTGTACCGAATCGTGAACGGGCGCTCCTTCGCCTTGTAGCGATTCTTCATGCGGCGACCGAGAGCCCCGAGCGCGCCCGCCATCGTGTTCCAGTCTGCGCCATCACCCAGTTCGGCAACGATGTCGGAGACTGCAACCCACTGCCCTCGGCCCGCGGCCATCGCCTTGAGGATTATCTGCTGCGCAGGCGACGATTCGTCGTACGCTTTTCGTAGGCGCTTCTCGTTCCACCACTCGGGCTGCGTCTTCGACGCGTCGCCGGGCGCCGGTCGCGCCTTACCGTCGCCCGAGGCTTCGTTCGAAAGCCGCGCCAGCAATCCATAGACCGCGCCGAGGTGCTCTTCGGGCACGGGCACGTTGACGATTCCGCTCATCTCTTTCTCCGATCTCTACCCACGATGCACCCTGCATCGCTCCGCGAGTATACGGTAAAGATCCCACCATTGGTAACCATACTTACATATGTATCGGTACGTTTGGCTACGTCGCCACACGACCACTACCGGAGTGGCGCCGCCGGATGAGGCGGCGTCAGGGGGTGGCGCGAAACCAGCGACGCCGGGAGCGCTTCGTAGGGTCCACGGCGCGCGAAGCGGACGTGGGGCGGCGTTTAGGCTGCCCGGCCTATGGAGGTATGGCCCGGTAAGCCCTATCCGCTCGGCTCTACGTGGGACGGAGGGGGCACCAACTTCGCGCTGTTCAGCGAGCATGCCGACGCGGTGGAGCTATGCCTCTACGACGACCACGGCCATCAGACTTCGGTCGAGCTCACCGAACGCACCGCGTACGTGTGGCACGGCTACGTGCCCGGCGTCCGGCCCGGACAGCGCTACGGCTTTCGCGTCCACGGCCCCTACGACCCGCACGCCGGCCACCGCTTCAACCCCGCGAAGGTCTCGCTCGACCCGTACGCCAAGGCGATAGAGGGCGTCGTCGACTGGGGGCCGGAGGTGTTCGGCTACGACCTCGGCCACCCCCACGCCGACCTCGCGCGCCACGACGCCGACTCCGCGCCGCGCGTCCCCAAGGCCGTCGTGATCGACGAGTCGTTCTACTGGGGGTCCGACGCGCCACCGCGCATCCCGATGCACGAGACCGTCATCTACGAGACGCACGTCAAGGGCTTCACCAAGACGCACCCCGGCATCCCCGGGGAGCTGCGCGGGACGTACGCGGGCATCGCGCACCCGGCCGCGGTCGAGCACCTCCTGCTGCTCGGCGTCACCGCGATCGAGCTCATGCCCGTGCACCACTTCGTCCACCCGAAGTTCCTCGTCGACAAGGGGCTGCGCAACTACTGGGGCTACGACCCGATCGGCTACTTCGCGCCGCACGCGGAGTACTCGTCGTCGGGGCGTCACGGCGAGCAGGTCGTCGAGTTCAAGGAGATGGTCAAGGCGCTGCACGAGGCCGGCATCGAGGTGATCGTCGACGTCGTCTACAACCACACCGGCGAGGGCAACCACCTCGGCCCGAGCCTGTGCTTCCGCGGCATCGACAACCGCTCCTACTACCGCCTCGGCGACGACGCGCGCTACTACATCGACTTCACCGGCACCGGCAACACGCTCAACGTCCGTCACCCGCAGGTCCTCAAGATGATCATGGACAGCCTGCGCTACTGGGCGATCGAGATGCACGTCGACGGCTTCCGCTTCGACCTCGCATCGACGCTCGCGCGCGAGCTGTGGGACGTCGACCGGCTGAGCGCGTTCTTCGACATCATCCACCAGGACCCCGTCCTGTCGGACATGAAGCTGATCGCGGAGCCGTGGGACGTCGGTCCCGGCGGCTATCAGGTCGGCAACTTCCCGCTGCTGTGGTCGGAGTGGAACGGCAAGTACCGCGACACGGTGCGCGACTACTGGCGCGGCGAGGACCGCCGCCTCGGCGAGCTCGCGGCCCGCTTCACCGGCAGCTCGGACCTCTACGAGGCCGACGGCCGCAGCCCCTACGCGAGCATCAACTTCGTCACCGCGCACGACGGCTTCACGCTGCACGACCTCGTGAGCTACGACCACAAGCACAACGAGGCCAACGGCGAGGACAACCGCGACGGCGAGAGCCACAACCGGTCGTGGAACCACGGCGTCGAGGGCGAGACCGAGGATCCGGCCGTGCGCGCGCTGCGCGAGCGCCAGAAGCGAAACTTCCTCGTCACGCTCATGCTGTCGCAGGGCACGCCCATGCTGCTCGGCGGCGACGAGATGGGGCGCACGCAGCACGGCAACAACAACGCGTACTGCCAGGACTCCGAGCTGTCGTGGTTCGACTGGAGCCTGCGCGACGAGAACCTCGCGCTGCTCGGGTTCACGCGCCGGCTGATGGAGTTCCGCGCACGCCACCCGGTGTTCCGCCGCCGCAAGTGGTTCCAGGGCCGGTCGATCCGCGGCTCGGAGAACAAGGACGTCGCATGGCTCGACGTCCACGGCGACGAGATGACCGAGACGCAGTGGAACGACGGGCTCGCCAAGTCGATCGGCATCTTCGTCAACGGCGAGCAGATCCCCGACCCCGGCCCCCGGGGCGAGCGCATCGTCGACGACAGCTTCCTGCTGCTGTTCAACGCGCACGCCGAGCCGGTCGAGTTCACGCTGCCGCCGGCGCCGTTCGGGGAGCTGTGGGACGCGGTCGTCGACACGAACGAGCCCGACCTCTACGACGGCGACCGCCGGCACAAGGCCGAAGAGGGCGTCATCGTGGAGGCGCGTTCGGTCGTAGTGCTGCGTCGTGCCGGCTGAGCTGCGCGCGACGTACAGTGGTACCGGCGTCTGATCGCGCTACGCCGGGCGACGCCGGAGTCGTGCGACGGCGACCGCGACGCGCTAACGGCGCGCCACGACGACGACGCGGTCTGGGTCGTCGTCGAGCGCGGCGCGATCATCGTCGTCTGCAACCTTTCCGACGTCGACGTCGAGGTCGACCGCGCGGCGGGGCGAGCGGGCGACGTCCTGCTGGCGTCGGCCGACGCCGTCGTCACCGCGCGCGGCGTGCGCGTCGCCCCGCAGGGCGTCGCGATCCACCGTGCGCGCTGAGCGTCCGCGCCGGCGCCACAGCAGCGCGAGCCCGACGCCTGCGGCCGCGGCCGCGATGACGGCGATCCAGCCCGGCGACGTGCCGTCGTTGCGGGCCGCGAGCGCGCGCACCCGGCGGCCGAGCGCGTCGACGCGCGCCTCGAGCGCCGTCGACGCGTCCCGCTCCCGCTCGAGGCGCGTCTCGAACGCGTGCACGCGCCGCAATGCGGTGCGCGCTCTGGTTTGCGCGATCCGGCTGTCGACCGCCTCCTCCTCGAGCGCCGCCGCGACGCGGTCGATGCGCTGCCGCAGCCGGGCCTCGAGCGGGCTCGCGACGATGCGGACCACGGTCGGGTAGACGGAGTAGTCGTCGCCGAGCCACCTCGTGCAGTCCTCGTTGCAGTACTCGAGCGCGTAGCGGCCCGGCGCGACGTCGGGGACCGTGAACTCGAGCCTCGCGTCCGCCCAGTAGCCGTTGCGGAACGGGCGCACGCGCCCGAGCTCGACCTCGCCCACGCGCACGGCGTCGTCGTGGACCGAGGGCCGGTCGCGCAAGTCGACCCACGTCGAGCCGACCGGACGCAGGTAGGCGTAGAACGGCTCCTCCATGCGCGCGCGCAGCTCGAAGTACGCGGACGAGGTGCCGGTGACGACGTCGCCGGTGACGAGGTAGTCGACCTCGACCGCGAGGTCGTCGTCGAACTCGAACGTCGAGACACCGCCCGCGACGGCGGCCCCCGGCGCCGCGACGATCGCCGCCACGACGACTCCGAGCATCGTCCTCATCGCGCCTCCCTCCAGAAGCCGTTCCATCGCGATACGACGCCGCGCGCCCGCATTTCGTTCGACGCGCCAACGAGCGGAGGGCGCACGTGCGACGGGCCGACTCAGAACGGTTTGGAGTGCCCGGCGTGCGTGCGCCCGGAGCGGGGCGGGCCACGAGCGGAGGGCGCACGTGCGACGGGCCGACTCAGAACGGTTTGGAGTGCCCGGCGTGCGTGCGCCCGGAGCCTCACGCGCCGCGACGTAATCTCGGCGCGTGACCCCGATACAGAGGCGGGCCCGGTTCGAGGCCCTGGTCGCCGAGGCGCTCGACTCCCTTCCCGACGACATCGCGGCCGCGATGGACAACGTCGAGGTCGTCGTCGAGGACGAGCCGCCGCGCGACGCGCTCGAGGGGCTCCCGCGCGGCGAGACGCTGTTCGGGCTGTACCACGGCGTGCCCCTGACCGAGCGGGAGCTCTACGACCGCGCGCTGCCCGACGTCATCTCGATTTACCGCGGCCCGATCGAGCGCGCCGCGCGCACGCCCGACGAGATCCGCGACGAGGTGCGGCGCACCGTCGTGCACGAGATCGCGCACCACTTCGGCATCGACGACGAGCGCCTGACCGAGCTCGGATGGGATTGACCGCACCGGCGCTTGGAGCGCGCGGGGGACGCGTGCTATAAGTGGACTGCGTCGTGCGACGCGCCGTCGCGAGAGGGACGAGTCGCACGAAACCGCACGACCGCACGGATCGCGTCACTCGAGGGAGCAACCGACGATGCAGACGAGCAGCAGCCGGTTCGCCGCAGGTGCGCCTGCGCGCCGCGCGCCGCTGCCGCGCGCGGGCGTCGGCATGAAGCTCCCGCTGCGCGCGAGCTAGCTCCCCCACCGGGACAGAGCTCCCGCCCGACGCCCCACACCGCCGCCGGCGCGCCGTCGCGCCGTCCCCGGAAAGGAAGATCCGTGCTTCGCAAGCTGTCGTCCAGGTTCAAGATCCTCCAGCCGCTGTCCATCAGGGACTTCGCCCTGCTGTGGACGGGCCTGACCGTGTCCGGCACGGGCGACGGCATCACGCTCGTCGCGCTCGCGTGGCAGGTCTACGAGCTCTCGAACGCGCCCACCGCGATGTCGGTCGTCGGCGTCTCGTGGAGCCTCCCCATGGTCGTGTTCCTCCTGCTCGGCGGCGTCGTCAGCGATCGCTTCGACCGCCGCTCGGTGATGATCGCGTCCGACGTCGTGCGCGGCGCCGCAGTCGCGGCCATCGGCGCGCTGTCGATCGCGGACGCGCTCGAGCTGTGGCACGTGTGGGTGCTGATCGGCGTCTACGGAGTGGGCGAGGCGTTCTTCGGCCCCGCGTTCGGAGCCATCGTCCCGGACATCGTCCCGAAGGCCCAGCTCGTCGCGGCCAACTCGCTGGAACAGCTCGTGCGTCCCGCGACGTTCCAGCTCCTCGGGCCCGCGCTCGGCGGTCTTGCGATCGCGGCGCTCGGCGGCGACGTCGGCTACGTGTTCCTCGCCGACGCCGCGACGTTCGCGTTCTCGGCGGCGTGTCTCACGGCGATGCGCGCGCGCTCGGTGCGCGCGCTCGACCCGGCGGACCGCTCGTCGGCGCTGCGCGAGATCGCCGAGGGGCTGCGGTTCGTGCGGTCGCAGACGTGGTGCTGGGCGACGCTTGCTATGGCGGCGCTGGTCCTGCTGTGCTACATCGGACCGTTCGACGTGCTGCTGCCCTACGTCGTGAAGAACGAGCTCGGCGGCGGGGCCGACGACCTCGGGCTCGTGTTCGCCGTCGGCGGCGTGGGGGCGATCATGGCGTCGCTGCTGATGGCGCAGCGCGGGCTGCCCCGCCGCCACATGCGGTTCATGTACGTCGCCTTCGGACTCGAGGCCGGCGCGCTCGCGCTGTACGCGTTCGCGACGGAGGCGTGGCACGCGATGGCGGTCGCGATGTTCGCAAGCGCGTGCGCGACCTCGGGGATGGTCGTGTGGGGCACGCTCATGCACGCGCTCGTCCCGGCGCACCTGCAGGGCCGCGTCCGCAGCCTCGACTGGCTCGTGTCGATCGGTCTCGTGCCGCTGTCGTTCGCCATCACGGGACCGATGGCGGAGACGATCGGAGTCGACACGACGCTGATCGGCGCCGGCGTCCTCGGCGCCGCGGGCTGCCTGCTGTTCATGTTGGTGCCGGGGCTCTACGACACGGAGGCCGACGGACGCCTCGCCGCGCTCGATGCGGCGGACGAGCCCGCGGCCCCCGAGACCGCGACGCTGTAATCCGCACCGGGGACACACGCGCATGCGTGCGCCCCGGTGCGCGCGTCACGCGTTTGGATCGATGCGCCACACCGATGCGCTGTTGTGGTTCGCGATCCACACGTCGCCGTCGACGAGCGCGATGCCGAACTGCGCGCCGGAGCCGGCCGGCAGCTCCTCGACGATCGCGCCCGTCGCGGCGTCGACGTGGACGGCGCGGTTCGCGCTCGCGACCCACACCGCGCCGTCGCTCGCCGCCAGGCCCCCGGCCGGCGCGCCGAGGTCGACCTTGCCGACCGGCCGCGCCGACGCCGGGTCGAGCCGCAGGACGTCGTGACCGCGCGCCACCCACACGTCGCCGTACGCAGACAGCATCGCGGCGCCGAGTGCGCGCACGCGCGTCGTCCCGACGAGGCGCCCCGTGCCGGCGTCGAGGCGCGTGATCGTGGCGCCGGAGAGGTTCGCGACCCAGACCTCGTCACCCACGACCGCCAGCGCGGCCGCGAACGACGCCGGCGCGCGCGCGACGACGCGCCCCGAGCGCGGGTCGACGCGCACGACCTCGGTCTCGGTGCCGACCCACACCGAGCCGCGCGCCGCCGCGACCGAGAGCGGAGGCGAGGCGAGCTCGACGCGCGCCGTGATCCGCTCCGTGCGGGGATCGATGCGCACGACGCTGGGCCCGCGCCGGACCGCGACCCACAGCGCGCCGTATCCGGCGGCGGCCGCCTGCGGCTCGCCGCCGACCGGGATGGCGACGGCGACCTCGTTGGCCACGGGGTCGATGCGTGTCACGACTCCGGGACGAACCCACTGGCTCACCACCCATACGGAGCCGAACGCGGCGACGACGGCCCGAGGCCCGTAGCCGACGCGGACGTCGACCACGCCCGCGGGCACCGGCACCCCTCGTCTCGGGGGCGGGTCGCTCTCGCGCCCCACGCGCCACGACTCCGGAACCTCGACGGACGCCGCCGCGACGACGGTCGCGGCGGCGAGCGCGACCGACGCCGCGGCCCGGAGCCGGCCGGCGCGCAGCCCGCCCTCGACGAGCGAGCGCGCGTAGCCCGCCGTCGGCGGCGGCGGGGGCGCCGGCTCGCCATCGTCGTCGCGCGCAGGGGCCCGGCGCAGGGCGCGCCGCACCGTCGCGGGGGTGCATTCGAGGACGTCGGCGATCTCGTCGGGCGAGCGTCCCTCGCGCGCTAGCGCCCACGCCGCGCGCGTGCGCGCCGGCGCGGTCGCGCGCGTCGGCCGCACGGCGCGCTCACGGCGCGCCCGGCGCACCGCGGCCCGCAGCGCGACGCGGCGCGCGCAGAGCTCGGGGCGGTCGTGCGAGAAGGAGCGCGACTGGGCACACACGGTCGCCAGCGCGCGGCGGGCGATGGCGGCGGCGCGGGCACGGTCGTCGACGACGCGGGCGACGACCGCGGTCAGGGGCCCGAGCTCGGCCCGGACGAACGCGGAGAGCTCCTCGACCGGCGGGTGCACGCTGGTCGAACACTACTGCGGCGGCCGGCTCCCGCCTCTGCGTCGACCCGTGCCCGCGGCGCCAGTCTCCGGGCGCGGCGCGGCACGAGTCACGCCCACGTCACGAGCCCGAGGTCCATGCGCGTGATGAGATCACGGTGCGCGGGCACGATCCGCACGGTGTAGCCGTAGAGGCCGGCGGCGGCGGCGGTGAACGTGCCGGAGTACGTGCACACGCCGTCGGCCCACGGACCGGGGCGCAGCTCCGCCAGCGCGTGCTCCACGAGCTCCCCGTTCGCGCCGACGGAGCCGTGCACGAGCTGCACGCACACGTCGTCGGGCGTCAGGCGTCCGAGCCTCACCGTCGCGGCGACGCGGCGGTCCTCACCGAGCTCCGACGGCACGACGTCGCCCTCGACGTCGAGCACCGCGACGTCGTCCCACGCCGCGCGTACGGCGCGCTTCCACGCCGCGAGCGCGCGCGCCCGCTCGTGGCCGGACGCGGCGAGAGAGACGCCCTGCTGCGCGGCCGGCGCGTAGAGCTCGTCGACGTACTGACGCACCATGCGAGCGGCGGTGACGTAGGGGCTCAGCCCCGCGATCGACGCCTTCATCCGCTCGACCCAGCGGCGCGGCACGGGACCCTCGGAGCGGTCGTAGAAGCGCGGGACGATCTCGCGCTCGAGCACCGCGAACAGCGAGCGGGCGTCGACGCGGTCCTGGTACTCGGGATCGTCGTACGTCTCCGCTCCGCCGATCGCCCATCCGTTGCGGCCGTCGTAGCACTCGTCCCACCAGCCGTCGAGGATCGAGCAGTTCAGCACGCCGTTGAGCGCGGCCTTCATGCCGCTGGTGCCGCACGCCTCGAGCGGACGGCGAGGGTTGTTCAGCCACACGTCGACGCCCTGAGTGAGGATGCGACCGGCCTCCATGTCGTAGTCCTCGATGAACGCGATGCGGCCGCGCACGTCGGGATCGGACGACAGATGGACCAGCGCGCGCACGAGCTCCTTGCCGCCGTCGTCGGCGGGATGCGCCTTGCCGGCGAACACGATCTGCACCGGCTGCTCCGGCGACAGCACGAGGCGCTTGAGACGCTCGGGATCCGACAGCAGCAGCGTGGCGCGCTTGTACTGCGCGAAGCGGCGCGCGAAGCCGATCGTCAGGATGCCCGGGTCGAAGACCTCGTCGGTCCATCCCGTGTCGCCCTCGGGGACGTCGCGGTCGAGCAGCTGCGCGCGCAGCCGCGCGCGCACGAAGTAGACGAGCTGGGCGCGCGCCTTCTCGCGCGCCCGCCACAGCTCCGCGTCGGGAACGTCGGCCACGCGCTCCCAGCGCGCCTCGCCGGTGCCGACCCACGCGCGCCCGAGCTTGCGAGCGAGCACCTCAGCGATCTTGTCGCCGATCCACGTCGACGCGTGCACGCCGTTGGTGATCGACGCGATCGGCACCTCGTGCTCGGGGACGTCGGGCCACAGCGGCGAGAACATCGCGCGCGACACGCGCCCGTGGAGCTGGCTGACGGCGTTCGAGCGCCCCGCGAGGCGAAGCCCCATGACCGCCATGTTGAAGCGCTCGCCGGCCCCCGGCTCGTCGGGACGCTGCGCGCTTCCGAGCGCCATGAGATCGTCGAACGCGACGTCGCACTCCTTGGCGAACGCGGCGAAGTACTGCTGCATGAGGTCGACGCCGTAGACGTCGATGCCGGCGGAGACCGGCGTGTGCGTGGTGAACACACTCGACGCGCGCACCGCCTCCACCGCCTCGGGGAACGTGAGCCCGTCGCGCTGCACGAGAGTGCGGATGCGCTCGAGGCCGAGGAAGCCGGCGTGGCCCTCGTTGCTGTGGAACACGCTCGGCTCGAAGCCCGCGACCTCCAGCGCGCGCACGCCGCCGATGCCGAGCACGATCTCCTGGCGCAGCCGGTGCTCGGTCGCCCCGCCGTAGAGACGGTCGGTCACCGCGCGCTCGTCGGGCTCGTTGACCTCGACGTCGCAGTCGAGCAGCAGAAGCGGGACGCGCCCGACCTGGGCGCGCCAGATCTGCGCGACGCAGCGCGCCCCGGCGAGGTCGACTTCGACGGTGAGCGGCGCGCCGTCGTCGCCCGCGAGCAGCGTCAGCGGCATCGCGTGCGGGTCGAGCGGCGGGTACAGCTCCTGCTGCCAGCCGTCGGCGTTGAGGCGCTGGCGGAAGTAGCCCTGCCGGTACAGCAGCCCGACGCCGGCCATCGGGACCCCGAGGTCGCTAGCGGCCTTGAGGTGATCGCCCGCGAGGACCCCGAGGCCGCCCGAGTAGATCGGCAGCGCCTCGGACAGGGCGAACTCCGGCGAGAAGTACGCCACGAGCGACAGGGGCGACGACGCGCGCCGCGAGCCGAACCAGCGCGGCTCCGACATGTACTTGTCGAGGTCGGCGTGCACGTCGGCGAGAAAGGACAGGAACGGACCGTCCTCCGCGAGCTCCTCGAGGCGCGCCCGCGGCACGAGACCGATCATGCGGATCGGATCGTGGTCGGCCGCGTCCCACGCGTCCGGGTCGATCCACCGGAACAGGTCGACGGTGCGCCGGTCCCACGTCCAGCGAAGGTTCAGCCCGATCGACGTCAACGGGCGCAGCGGCTCGGGCAGCGACGCGCGCACGGCGAAGCTCCTGATGGCTCTCATGCGCCCAAGCGTCTCATGCGCCGGACGGCGAAGCGGCGCGCGCTCCGCGGGCGCGCTAGCCTCGGGGGCCGGGCGGCCGCGCGCCGCGCCGAGGGGGGCGCCGGTCGGCGCGCCCGTGGACGCGTGTCACCGGCGAGGCGTCGCGAGAGAAAGGAGCGCGAGTCGTGCGGTCGTACGTACGCAGGGGGCACGTCGTCGTCGAGAACGTGCGCCCTCGGGTCGACTGCGGCCGCTATCGCGCCAAGGCCGTGACAGGCGACCTCGTCGAGGTCTCGGCGGACGTGTTCCGCGACGGCCCCGCGGTCGTGCGCGCGGTCGTGCGCTACCGGGGGCCGGGCGGGGGGCGATGGCACGAGGCGCCGATGCACGACGAGGGCAACGACCGCTACGTCGGCGCGTTCCGTCCCACGGAGATCGGACGGTGGCAGTACACCGTCGAGGCGTGGAGCGACCGGTTCGAAACGTGGCGACGCGACCTGCTGAAGCGTGTGGACGCCGGACAGGACGTCGACCTCGAGCTCGAGGAGGGCGCGCAGATGATCGAGGCGCGCATGCCCGCGATGCCGGCGGGCACGAGGCCCGCGATCCGGCGCGCGCTCGAGACGATCCGCGGCGCGCCGGCCCCCGGCGCGGGGCGCGGCCGTCACGACCCGCGCGTCGCGGCCGCGGTCGGCGAGCTCGTCGCCGACACGATGGCGCGCCATCCCGACCGGCGAGGCTCGACGACGTTGCGGCCGGTGCTGGAGCTGACCGTGGATCGCGAGCGCGCGCGCTTCGGCGCGTGGTACGAGTTCTTCCCGCGGTCGGCCGGCACGACGACGGAGCACGGGACGTTCCGCACCGCCGCCAAGCTCCTCGGCTACGTCGCCGAGCTCGGTTTCGACGTCGTCTACCTCCCGCCGATCCATCCCATCGGCGTCACGCACCGCAAGGGCAAGAACAACGCGCTCGAGGCCGCGCCCGACGACGTCGGCAGCCCGTGGGCGATAGGCAGCGAGCACGGCGGCCACACCGCGGTCCATCCGCAGCTCGGGACGCTCGACGACTTCGACTACTTCGTCGCCGAGGCGGAGCGCGCCGGCATCGAGGTCGCGCTCGACTTCGCGATTCAGTGCTCGCCCGACCATCCGTGGGTGCGCGAGCACCCGGAGTGGTTCCAGCACCGGCCCGACGGCTCGATCAGGTACGCCGAGAACCCCCCGAAGAAGTACCAGGACATCTACCCGATCGACTTCGACACCGCCGACCGCGAGGGCCTGTGGCGCGAGCTCAAGGCGGTGCTCGACCACTGGATCGCACACGGCGTGAAGATCTTCCGCGTCGACAACCCGCACACGAAGTCGTTCGCGTTCTGGGAGTGGTGCATCGAGGCGATCCACTCGGAGCACCCCGACGTCGTCTTCCTGGCGGAGGCGTTCACGCGTCCGAAGGTCATGAAGGCGCTCGCGAAGCTCGGGTTCACGCAGTCCTACACGTACTTCACGTGGCGCAACACGAAGTGGGAGCTGACCGAGTACCTCACCGAGCTGGCGCACACGGACTCGGCGGACTACTTCAGGCCCAACTTCTTCGCCAACACGCCGGACATCCTCCACGAGTACCTGCAGAAGGGCGGGCCGCCGGCGTTCAAGATCCGCGTCGCGCTCGCCGCGCTGCTGTCGCCGAGCTACGGCATCTACTCCGGATACGAGCACTTCGAGAACACGCCGGTGCGGGAGGGCAGCGAGGAGTACCTCCACTCCGAGAAGTACGAGCTGAAGCCGCGCGACTGGGACCCGCGCCGCGGGCTCGCCCCGTACATCGCCCGCATCAACGCGATCCGCCGCGCCCATCCGGCCCTCTCCGGGCTCACGAACCTGCGGTGGCACGGAGTCGACAAGGACAGCCTGCTCGCGTTCTCGAAGCGCTCGCCCGACGGCGACACGATCCTCGTCGTCGTCAACCTCAACCCGTTCCACTGGGAGGAGGGCACCGTCTCGCTCGACCTCGACGCGCTCGGCGTCGAGCCCGGCGCCCCCTTCGAGGTGCACGACCTCGTGACCGGCTCGAGCTACCTGTGGCACGGCCCCCACAACTACGTGCGCCTCGACCCGTTCGGCGAGCCCGCCCACGTCTTCCACGTCAAGGCCTGACGCGTGGCGCTCGAGAACGACCCGCAGTGGTACAAGACCGCCGTCTTCTACGAGCTCTACGTGCGCAGCTTCTACGACTCCAACGCGGACGGCTACGGCGACTTCAAGGGGCTGACCGAGAAGCTCGACTACCTGCAGTGGCTCGGCATCGACTGCATCTGGCTGCTGCCCTTCTACCAGTCGCCGCTCAAGGACGGCGGCTACGACATCGCCGACTTCTACGCGATCCTGCCGGAGTACGGAAACCTCAACGACTTCAGGGAGTTCCTCGAGCAGTCGCACGAGCGCGGCATCCGCGTCGTCGCCGACTTCGTCGTCAACCACACGTCGGACCAGCACCCGTGGTTCCAGGAGTCGCGCCAGCCCGGCTCGCCGAAGCGGGACTGGTACGTGTGGTCGGACACCGACAAGGGCTACGCCGACGCGCGCGTCATCTTCATCGACACCGAGAAATCGAACTGGACGTGGGACGACGACGCCGGCGCGTACTACTGGCACCGCTTCTTCTCGCACCAACCGGACCTCAACTACGACAACCCGGAGGTGCAGGAGCAGGTCCTCGCGGCGCTTCGCTTCTGGCTCGACCTCGGGCTCGACGGCTTCCGCCTCGACGCGGTGCCGTATCTCTACGAGCGCGAGGGCACGAACTGCGAGAACCTCTTCGAGACACACGAGTTCCTCAGGCGCGTGCGCCGCGAGGTGGACAAGGACTACGAGAACATCGTCCTGCTCGCCGAGGCGAACCAGTGGCCGTCGGACGTCGTCCAGTACTTCGGGGCGGGCGACGAATGCCACATGGCGTTCCACTTCCCGCTCATGCCGCGCATGTTCATGGCGGCGCGCCGGCAGGTCCGCTACCCCATGGTGGAGATCCTCGAGCAGACGCCGGACATCCCGCAGTCGTGCCAGTGGGGCATCTTCCTGCGCAACCACGACGAGCTGACCCTCGAGATGGTCACCGACGAAGAGCGCGACTACATGTACAAGGAGTACGCCAAGGATCCGCGCATGAAGCTGAACCTCGGGATCCGGCGGCGTCTCGCTCCCCTGCTCGAGAACTCGCGCGACCAGACGGAGCTGTTCCACGCGATGCTGCTGTCGCTGCCCGGCACGCCGATCATCTACTACGGCGACGAGATCGGCATGGGCGACAACATCTACCTCGGCGACCGCGACGGCGTGCGCACGCCGATGCAGTGGACCGCGGACCGCAACGCCGGCTTCTCGCGCGCCGACTTCGCGCAGCTGTACCTGCCGGTGCTGATGGACCCCGTGTACGGCTACGAGCGCGTCAACGTCGAGGCCGAGTTGCGCAACCCGAACTCGTTCCTCGCGTGGTTCCGGCGCCTCGTCGAGGTCCGCAAGCAGCATCCCGTCTTCGGGCTGGGCTCGTTCGAGGTCCTGCATCCCACCAACCCGGCCGTGTTCGCGTACGTCCGGCGGCACGAGGACGACGTCGTGCTCGTGGTCAACAACCTCGCGGGCCGCGCGCAAGCGGCGGAGTTAGACCTGTCGGCGTACGAGGGTATGTACCCGATCGAGTTGCTCGGCCGGGAGCGCTTCCCGCGCATCGGCGAGCTGCCGTACCTGCTGACGTTCGGTCCCCACAGCTTCTACTGGTTCCAGCTCGTCCCCGAGGAGGGCGCGTGATCGACACCGCACGGCTGGCCGCGCTGATCCCCGGACGCCGCTGGTTCGGCGGCAAGGGGCGGACGATCGAGAGCGTCGACGTGCTCGACCACGCGATCGTCCACGACGGCCCGCCCGCGCTGACGTTCGCGTTGCTGGCGATCGTCTACGCGGACGGGGGCCGCGACCTCTACCACGCGCCGCTCCTGCTCGACGACGACGGGTCCGTGCGCGACGCCGCCGACGAGCCGCACCGGCTCGCGGTCGTCGGCGACCTCATGGCGCACGGCCACACGATCAAGGGCGTCGCCGGCAGCTTCCACTTCGGGGGGCCGGGCCTCGACCCGCTCCATCCGCCCGGACGCTCGGTGCGCGCGCTCGGCGCCGACCAGAGCAACACGTCGCTGGTGCTCGACGACGCCGTCGTCGTGAAGCTGTTCCGCCGCGTCGAGGCGGGGCCGAACCCGGACCTCGAGATCAACCGCCTGCTGACCCACGAGGGCTTCGAGCACACGCCGCCACAGGTCGGCGAGATCGTCTACGAGGACGGCGCCGACCTGCTCGGCGACGACCTCGGCGACGAGCCGTCGTCGACGACGGACCTCGCCATCGCGCAGCAGTTCGTCGGCGGCGCGGACGACGGCTGGCGGTGCGCGTGCGAGCACCTCCACGACCTCTACCGCGACGCCGGCGACGCCGACGACGTCCGGCCCGCGGTCGAGGAGCGCGCCGCCGACATCCTCGGCGCGATCGAGGAGCTGGGCCGCGCCACGGCCGACCTCCACGTGACGCTCGCGCGCGAGGAGCTCGAACCGTCGTTCGCACCCGAGGCGGTCGACCGCTACGACCTCCAGGAGTGGAGCGCGCGCGTCGTGCGTGCGGTCCGAGACGAGGTGGCGGCGGGCACGGAGGGCGTCGCCGGGATCGCGCCCGAGGTCGAACGGCGCGCGGAGACGCTCGTCGCGCTGGCCGACGCGGGACAGAAGACGCGCGTCCACGGCGACTTCCATCTCGGCCAGGCGCTCTACCACAGCGGCCGAGGGTGGTTCCTCATCGACTTCGAGGGCGAGCCGGCGCGCAGCTTCGAGGACCGGCGCGCCAAGCAGTCGCCGCTGCGAGACGTCGCCGGCATGCTGCGCTCGTTGCACTACGCGTCGACGGCCGCCCTGTTCGACCACGCCGAGCCGGGCTCGGACGAGTGGCGACGGCTCGAGCCGTGGGCCGACGCATGGGACGACGCGGCGCGCGATCGCTTCCTCGGCGCGTACCTGCCGACCGCTCACGGCGGCAGCTTCGTGCCGTCCGACCGCGACGCGCTCAAGGTGATGCTCGACGTCTTCGAGATCGACAAGGCGCTCTACGAGCTCGCGTACGAGCGCGGGCACCGACCGCACTGGATGCGCATCCCGGTGCGCGGCATCGCGCGCGTGGTGGAGCGAGCCCGGCCGCGATGAAGCCCGCCGTCACGACGGACGTCGAGCTGCTCGCGCGCGGCGAGCTCACCGACCCGCACCGGCTCCTCGGCGCGCACCCCGACGGCGACGGCGCGGTCGTGCGCGCGTGGCGGCCGGGGGCCGAGTCCGTGCGCGTCGCAGCCGGCGGCGCGGACGTCGAGCTCGAGCGCGTCCACGAGGCGGGGCTGTTCGAGGGGCGTCTCGCGACGCCGCCCGGCCGCTACGCCGTCCGCACCAGGTACCGGGACGGCGTCACGTGGGACGGCTCCGACGCGTACGCGTTCCCGCCGACGGTCGGCGAGCTCGATCTCCACCTCACCGGCGAGGGCACCCACCGCCGCCTGTGGGACGTGCTCGGCGCGCACGTGCGCGCGGTCGACGGTGTGGCGGGCGCGGCGTGGGCGGTGTGGGCGCCGAACGCGCGCGCCGTGCGCGTCGTCGGCGACTTCAACGGCTGGGACGGGCGCGTCCATCCGATGCGGTTGATCGGCTCGTCGGGCATCTGGGAGTTGTTCGTGCCCGGCGTCGAAGCGGGGGCGCTGTACAAGTACGAGATCCTCGCCGCCGACGGCCGCGTCGTGCTCAAGAGCGACCCGTTCGCGCGTGCGACCGAGGCGCCGCCGGGAAGCGCGAGCGTCGTGCACGAGAGCACGCACCGGTGGACGGACGGGGGCTGGGTCGCGCGCCGCGCGACGTCGGACCAGCACCACGCCCCGATGTCGATCTACGAGGTGCACCTCGGGTCGTGGCGGACGGGCCCCGGCGGGCGGGGGCTCGGGTACCGCGAGATCGCGCCGCTGCTCGCCGACTACGTGCGCGAGATGGGCTTCACACACGTCGAGCTCCTGCCGGTCGCGGAGCATCCGTTCTACGGCTCGTGGGGCTACCAGGTGAGCAACTACTTCGCGCCCACGGCGCGCTACGGCGATCCCGACGACTTCCGGGCGTTGGTCGACGCTCTCCACGCCGAGGGCATCGGCGTGATCGTCGACTGGGTCCCCGCGCACTTCCCCAAGGACGAGTGGGCGCTGGCGCGCTTCGACGGCACCGCGCTCTACGAGCATCTCGACCCGCGGCGCGGCGAGCATCCCGACTGGGGCACGCTGATCTTCAACTACGGGCGCAACGAGGTCCGCAACTTCCTCGTCTCCAACGCGCTCTACTGGATCGAGGAGCTGCACGTCGACGGCCTGCGCGTCGACGCGGTCGCGTCGATGCTGTATCTCGACTACAGCCGCTCCGAGGGCGAGTGGGTCCCCAACCCGTTCGGGGGCCGCGAGAACCTCGAGGCGATCGAGTTCCTCAAGGAGCTCAACACGGTCGTGCACTCCGAGCACCCGGGCGTGCTGATGATCGCGGAGGAGTCGACCGCGTGGCCGGGCGTGAGCCGGCCCGTGCACGTCGGGGGCCTCGGCTTCGGGCTGAAGTGGAACATGGGCTGGATGCACGACACGCTGCTCTACTTCTCCAAGGAGTCCGTGTATCGCCGCTACCACCACAACCAGCTCACGTTCAGCCTGTGGTACGCGTGGAGCGAGAACTTCGTCCTGCCGCTCTCGCACGACGAGGTCGTCTACGGCAAGGGGTCGATGCTCGGCAAGATGCCGGGCGACCGGTGGCAGCAGATGGCGAACCTGCGCGCGCTCTACGCGTACATGTGGGCGCACCCCGGCAAGCAGCTGCTGTTCATGGGCGGCGAGATCGCGCAAGAGCGCGAGTGGAACCACGACGCCGCGCTCGACTGGGGGCTGCTCGACGACCCGGCGCACGACGGCGTGCAGAAGCTCGTCGCCGACCTCAACAAGACCTACCGCGGGATCCCGGCGCTGTGGAAGCTCGACTTCGTGCCGGAGGGCTTTCGCTGGATCGACGCGAACGACGCCGACAACAACGTGCTGTCGTTCTTCCGCACCGACGGCGCCGACGACCACCTCGTGTGCGTGTGCAACTTCTCCCCCGTCCCGCGCCACGGTTATCGCGTCGGCCTCCCCAAGGCGGGCGAGTACGAGGAGGTCCTCAACACCGACGCCCGGGCCTACGGCGGCAGCAACGTCGGCAACATGGGTGTCGTGCGCTCGGAGCCGAAGCCGTGGCACGGTCTCGGCCACAGCGCCCTC
>DASZZZ010000046.1:0-14392 GCA_036260375.1 Actinomycetota bacterium | reverse complement strand
CGCGTCGTCGACCACCAGCACGTCGACGACGGGATAGGTCTGCGTGTTCAGCGCCACGAGGCAGTCGCGCAGCCACGGCCGCCCGTCGTGCGTCACGACGATCGCGAGCACGCTCGGGACGTCCGGGGGCGCGGCCCGCGGCTCGCCGCGCACGGGCTCGAGCGTTCGGCTCGCCGGACGCCGCCGCCGGGTCGCGACCCGGCCTCGATGAGACGTCGGATCCGTCACGGCGGCGCCTACACCGACGACGGCTCGTACAGCGTCGTCCTGCGGCGCGGCGTGCGCCCGATCGAACGGATGAGGCTCTCCATGCCCTCGGGGTCGAGCTCCTGGCCGTGGCGCGCTCCGGCGGCGCGCGAGATGTTCTCGTTCATCAGCGTGCCGCCGAGGTCGTTCGCGCCGGCCTGCAGCGCGAGGCGCGCGCCCTCGACGCCCATCTTGACCCACGACACCTGGATGTTCGGGATTCGCCCGTGCAGCGCGATGCGCGCGACCGCGTGCATCTTGAGCGCCTCCTCGAACGTCGGGCCGCGTCGCGCGCGGCCCTTGAGGTAGATCGGCGCGGCCATGTGCACGAACGGCAGCGGGACGAACTCGAAGAGCCCGCCCGCGCCGCCGTCGCGCACGATGTCGTCGTGCAGGCGGCGTACGACGCCGAGATGGCGAGCCCAGTTGCGGGGACCCTCGACGGTCCCGAACATGATCGTGGCGTTGGACCGCAGCCCCAGCGAGTGCGCGACGCGATGGACCTCGCACCACTGCGCGGTGTCGATCTTGTCGGGACAGATCAGCGCGCGGATCTCGTCGTCGAGGATCTCCGCGGCCGTGCCCGGCAGCGTCGCGAGGCCCGCGTCGCGCAGGCGCGTCAGGAACGACCGCACCGAGACGCCGAGCGTCGCGGCCCCCTGCGACACCTCGAGCGCGGTGAACGCGTGGACGTGCATGTCGGGCACCGCGTCCTTGACCGCGCGCAGGTAGCGGACGTAGTCGTCTCCGGTGAACGAGCCGTGGATGCCGCCCTGCATGCACACCTCGGTCGCGCCCTTGGCGCGCGCCTCGAGCGCGCGGCGCGCGACCTCCTCGGGCGCCAGCAGGTACGGCTCCCCGCGCAGGTCGAGCGACTTCGGGCCCTTCGAGAAGGCGCAGAACCCGCAGCGGTAGTAGCACGTGTTGGTGTAGTTGACGTTGCGGTTGACGACGTAGGTCACGTCGTCGCCGACCGTCGCGCGGCGCAGCTCGTCGGCGACCGCGTAGACGCGCTCCGCCTCGGCCCCCCGCGCGGTGAACAGCAGCGCGAGCTCGTCCTCGTCGAGCTCGTCGCCGGCCTCGGCGCGGTCGAGCGCGGCCGCGAGCGCGCGGCGCGCGACGCGGCCCGGCACCCGGAACGCCCCTGCGCGCGCCGCCTCCACGGCGCGCGCGGCGCGCTCCGGAGGCGGCTCGTCGGCGCCCGCGTACCACGCGTCGACGCGGCGAAACCCCTCGGCGTCGGACGCGTCGAGCACCGCGCCGCGCAGGCGGGCGTCGACCCACTCGTCGAGCGCGGCCGGGGTCGCGCAGTAGCGCGGGTAGACCGCGAGCCGCTCGAGCAGCAGGAAACCGCGTTCCTCGGTCACGCGTCGCAGCTCGTCGAGCTTCGGCCACGGTGCCTCGGGGTTGACGTGGTCGGGGGTGACCGGCGACACGCCGCCCCAGTCGTCGAGGCCCGCGTCGAGGTAGGTCCCGTACTCGCCGGGCGACAAGTTGGGCGGCGCCTGGACGCCGACGTCGGGCCCGAGGACGACGCGCGCGAGCGCGAGCGCGAGGCGCATGTCGGCCGCGCCGGGCTCCGGGTGTCCCGCCATCGGCGTGCCGGGCTTGGCGCGGAAGTTCTGGACGATGACCTCCTGCACGTGGCCGTGGCGCTCGTGCGACGCGCGGATCGCGAGCAGCGCGTCGACGCGCTCCTCGGGCGTCTCGCCGATGCCGACGAGGATCCCGGTGGTGAACGGCACGCGCGCCCGTCCCGCGGCCTCGAGCGTGGCGAGACGCGCGTCGGGACGCTTGTCGGGCGCGCCGAAGTGCGCCATCCCGCGCCCGAGCAGCCGCTCCGACGTCGTCTCGAGCATCGTGCCCTGGCTCACCGACACGCCGCGCAGCACGGCGATCTCGTCCGCGGTCACGACGCCCGGGTTGGTGTGCGGCAGCAGGCTCGTCTCGCGCAGCACCGCGTCGCACGCGGCCGCGAGGTACTCGATCGTCGTCGCGTAACCGAGGGCGGCGAGCTCGTCGGCGGCGGCGCGCCACTTGCGCTCCGGCTTGTCGCCGAGCGTGAACAGCGCCTCCTTGCACCCGGCCGCCTCGCCCGCGCGCGCGATCGACAGGACCTCGTCGATCGTCAGGTACGCGCGCTCGCCCGGGCGCGGCGGGTGGGCGAACGTGCAGTAGCCGCACGCGTCGCGGCACAGCTTGGTCAGCGGCACGAAGACCTTCTTCGAGAACGTCACGCGCGGCCCCCGTGCGGCGTCGCGCAGCGCCGCCGCGGCGGCGACGACGGGGGCCGGGTCGGCGGCCGACAGCCGCGCCAGCGTCCGGACCTCGTCGTCGTCGAGCCGGACGCCGGCCGCGGCGCGCTCGGCGAGCTGGTCCAGAAGGGTCATGCGGGGCAGGCTACTAAACTGCCCCCGCCATGAGACCAACCCCCTCCCTCCGCCGCGGGACGGCGCGCCCGTGAGGGTCACGGCGCTCGCGGGCGGCGTCGGAGGCGCCAAGCTCCTCGTCGGGCTCCAGCGCGCCCTCGGCCCCGGAGACCTGACCGCGGTCGTCAACACCGGCGACGACGCGGTCGTCTACGGCGTCCACGTGTCGCCCGACGTCGACATCGTCACCTACTGGCTCGCCGGGATCGCCGACACCGAGCGCGGATGGGGGCTCGCCGGCGACACGTTCGCGGCGGTCGACGGCCTGCGCGCGCTCGGCGTCGACGCGTGGTTCTCGCTCGGCGACCGCGACCTCGCGACGTGCCTGTACCGGACCGAGCGCCTGGGGGCCGGGGCGTCGCTCTCCTCGATCGCCGACGAGATCCGCCGCGCTCTCGGCGTGCCGACGCGCGTGCTGCCGGCGTCCGACGACCGCGTGCGGACGCGCGTCGTCACGGCCGACGGCCGCACGCTCGAGTTCCAGGAGTACTTCGTGCGGGAGCGCCACCGCCCCGAGGTCGCCGAGGTCGTCGTCGCCGGGCTCGACGACGCCAAGCCTGCGCCGGGCGTGCTCGACGCGCTCGCCGCCGCGGACATGGTCGTGCTCTGCCCGTCGAACCCGCTGCTGTCGATCGCGCCCGTCGTCGGGCTCGCAGGCGTGCGCGACGCGCTGCGCGCCCACCCGCGCGTCGTCGCGGTCACGCCGATCGTGCGCGGCGCGGCGCTCAAGGGGCCCGCGGACCGGCTGTTGCGCTCGACCGTCGGCGACGCGAGCGCGTCCGGCGTCGCGGCGCTGTACGCCGACTTCGCCGACGAGTTCGTCGTCGACGCGTCCGACGCCGGCGAGGCCGCGCGCGTCGACACGCTCGGCGTCCGCGCCCGGGTCCTCGACACCGTGATGTCGGACCCCGAGCGCGCCGAGGCGCTGGCGCGCGCGCTGCTGTGGCCGTAGGCGAGGTCCGGGTCGTGCCCGTCGAGGGCATCGGCGAGGTGCGGCCCGGAGACGACGTCGCCGCCCTCGTGATCGACGCCGCCGGCCCGGGCGGCCTCGCGGCGCGCGACGTCGTCGTGGTCGCGCACAAGGTCGTGTCGAAGGCCGAGGGCCGCGTCGTGGCGGCCACCGATCGCACGTCCGCAGCGCTCGCGGAGTCGGCGCGCGTGCTGCGGCGCGCCGGCGACATGGTGATCTCGGAGACGCGTCACGGCTTCGTGTGCGCCAACGCGGGCGTCGACGCGTCCAACGTCGAGGACGGCGCCGTCGCGCTGCTGCCGCTCGACCCGGACCTCTCGGCGCGCCGGATGCGCGCCCGCATCGCGCACCTCACCGGCGTCGACGTCGGCGTCGTCGTCAGCGACACGTTCGGACGCGCGTGGCGTCTCGGCCAGACGAACGTGGCGATCGGCGTCGCCGGCATCGATCCGTTCGTCGACTACCGCGGCGCGCACGACGCGCACGGACGCACGCTCGAGGCGACGCGCATCTGCGTCGCAGACGAGATCGCCGGCGCGGCCGAGATGGTCATGGGCAAGACGCGCGGCGTGCCGGCCGCGATCGTGCGCGGGCTCGCGCTGCCTGCGGCGCGCGGCGCGGCGCGCGCCATCGTCCGGCCCCCGTCCGAGGACCTGTTCCGGTGACGGGGCCCGCGGCCGTGAGCCTCGCCGACGCGGTCGCGGCGCGCCGCAGCGTGCGCGCGTTCGACGACCGGCCCGTGCCGCGCGACGCGGTCGAGCGCGCGCTGTCGCTCGCCGTCCAGGCCCCCGCGCCACATCACTCGAGCCCATGGCGCTTCGTGCTGCTCGAAGCGCGCGCCGACGTCGAGCGCTTCAGCGCCGCGATGGGGGCCGCGTGGCGCGCCGACCTCGCGTCGGACGGGCTGGCGCCCGAGCGCATCGAGCGCATCACGGCGCGCTCGCACGCGCTGCTCACGGCGACGCCGTTGCTCGTCGTGTGCTGCGCCGACACGACGCGCGCGCACGACTATCCCGACGAGCGCCGCCGGCGCGCCGAGTGGAGCCTGTTCGCGCACGCGGTGGGGGCCGCGCTGCAGACGTTCATGGTCGCGCTCGCGGCCGACGGCATCGCGTCGTGCTGGATCTCGGCCCCCGTCTTCTGCGGCGACACCGTGCGCGCGACGCTCGGCCTCGACGACGCCGTCGAGCCGCACGCGTTGGTGCTCGTCGGCTACGCGTCGCCCGACTACGAGCCGCGCCCCCGCCCCGCGCCCGATCCGTCCGCATTCGTGATCCGCGATAGCCTGCCCACGTGAGCAGGAAGCTCGAGGAGAAGCAGCAGCGCCGCGAGGCCGAGGAGCGTCGCCGCCGCGAGCAGCGCGCGCACGCGCGCCGGCGCAACCTCGTGACGCTCGGCATCGCGGCGGTCGTGGTCGCGCTCGTCGTCGCCGGCGTCGTCGCGCAGCGCAGTGCCGAGGAGGGGCCGTCCGAGCTCATCGGCGTCTCCGCCGCGTCGGCCGGGTGCACGCCGGTCGAGGAGCACGAGGACGAGGGCAACCAGCACGTCGACGAGGGCACCGACGTGAGCTACGGCACCGTGCCGCCGACGTCCGGCAGCCACTACGGGACGCCCGCGGGCGCGGGCTTCTACCCCGACGCGATCGAGGAGGAGCGGCTCGTCCACAACCTCGAGCACGGCCAGATCGTCATCTGGTACCGCCCCGACGCGCCCGAGTCCACGATCGAGCAGCTCGAGCAGATCCTCGACCGGCCCGAGGTCGACGACTCCGCCGCGGTGCTGGCGGCGCCGTACGACGGCCTCGACGACCGCTACACGTACGCGCTGACCGCGTGGGGCGCATCGCAGTCGTGCGCGCGCGTCTCGGAGGCCGCCATCAACCGCTTCCGCGAGCGCTTCCAGGGCAAGGGCCCCGAGCCGGTCGGCGTCCCGACGTTCGACGGCTGACGCGCACTGGCTCTTGTAAAGCGCATCCCCCGCGCGGCACACTGGGGCCGTTCGCCGGACGAGCGGGAGGGGTGGGGATGCCCGACGACCTGCGCTTCGGGAGCGAGCAGGCGACGAAACGATGTCCCGACTGCGCCGAGGAGATCCAGGGCGCGGCCGCGGTGTGCCGCTACTGCGGCTACGACTTCCGCACGGGGCGCTCGGGGACGCGCGCGCCGGGGGCCGCGCCCGGGCGCTACAACGGGACCGCGATCGCGTCGCTCGTGTGCAGCCTCGCGTGGATGTGGGGTCTCGCGTCGCTCGCCGCGATCTTCCTCGGTTACAACGCGCGCAAGGAGATCGACGCCTCCGGCGGCGCCGAGCGCGGACGGGCGCTCGCGACCGCCGGCATCGTGCTCGGGTGGCTCGGCATCGTCGGCGCGGTGCTCGGAGCCGTCTTCTTCGCCAGCGTCCTCACCGTCGCATAGTGCGGCGCGCGTCAGCGCGTCGAGCGGAAGAACGCGACGGTGTGCTTGAGGCCGTCGTCCAGGTCCGTGGCCGGGCGCCAGCCGAGCACGCGCTCCGCCTTGGTCGGGTCGACGTAGATGCGGTGCAGCTCGCCCGGACGCGCCGGCGCGTACTGCGGCTCGAGGCGCGTGCCGGTCAGCGGCGCGAGGCGCGCATAGAGCTCGTTGACCGACAGCTCGCGTCCGCTGCCGACGTTGACGAGCTCGCCGCTCCCGCGGTCGCGCGCCGCGAGGAACGCGGACACGACGTCGTCGACGTAGACGAAGTCGCGCGTCTGGGTGCCGTCGCCGTAGATCGTGCACGGACGCCCGGCGAGCATCTTGCGGCAGAAGATCGCGACGACCTGGCCCTCGAGCCCCACCTCCGACGCCGGCTCCTGGCGCGGCCCGTACACGTTGGCGAGCGCGAGCGCGGTGAAGTCGAGCCCCTTGACCGTGCGGAAGTAGCGCAGGTAGTCGAACACGACCTTCTTCGACACGCCGTAGGGCGACTCCGGCAACGCCTCGGGCGAGAAGATCATGTCCTCGGTCACCGGGAGGCGCGACTCGTCGGGCTCGCCGTAGATGCACCCGCCCGACGACGTGAACACGACCTTGGACGCGCCCGCCTCCGTCGCCGCCTGGAGCACGTTGAGCGTGCCGATGACGTTGACCATGGCGTCGCGGATGGGGTCGGCGACCGACGCGCGCACGTCGACCTGCGCGGCGAGGTGGTAGACGACCTGCGGGCGGCGCCGGCGGACGAGGTCGCCGAGCGCGGTCGACGTCACGTCGACGCGGTGGAACCTGAACTTCCCGGTCGCCGAGCGGCGGGCGTCGGCGAGGTTGTGCAGCGCGCCGGAGCTCAGGTCGTCGACACCGTCGACCTCCTCGCCCTCGGCCAGCAGGCGGTCGACGAGGTGCGAGCCGATGAAGCCGCCCGCGCCGGTGACGAGGATCCGCACTACGCCTCCTTCCGCGCGCTCGCCTGCGCGCCGTCCTCGATCGTGTCGCCGTCGGCGACCGCGGCGTCCCTGACCTCGGCCCCCGGCGCGACCGCGGCGCCCGCTCCGAGGATCGCGTCGACCACGACGGCGCCCTCGGACACGAGCGCGCCCGGGAGCAGCACGGCGCGCTCCACGACGGCCCCGCGCCCGACCTTCACGCCGTCGCCGAGACACGCCCACCGCACGCGGGCTCCGTCGTCGACCGACGCCGATCCCGCCGCGAGCACCGCGCCGGGGCCGGGCGACGCGACCGCGTCGGTCGCAAAGCGCCCGGCGAGCGCGTCGAGGTTCGCGGCGAGGTACTTGTCGGGCGTGCCGATGTCCATCCAGTACGCGTGGGTGCCGCGCGCGTACAGCGGCGCGCCCGACGACACTAGCTCCGGGAACAGCTGGCGCTCCGCCGACCACACCTCGCCGGCCGGGATGCGATCGAGCACGGACGGCTCCAGCACGTAGACCCCGGCGTTGATGAGGTTCGTCGTCGCCTCGTCGCGCGGCGGTTTCTCGACGAAGCCCTCGACGCGCCCGTCGTCACCGGTCGGGACGACGCCGTACGCGCTCGGGTCGTCGACGGGCGTCAGCAGCAAGGTCGCCTCGGCCCCCCGGTCGCGGTGGAACGCGACGAGCTCGGAGAGGTCGACGTCGGTGAGGACGTCGCCGTTGAACGCGAGGAACGTGTCGTCGCCGACGAGGTGTTGCGCGTTCTTGAGCGCCCCCGCCGTGCCGAGCGGCTCCGCCTCGTGCGTCACCTCGACATCGAGCCCGCGCGCCGCGGCCGACGCGGCGGCGTCGGCGAACGCCTCCGCCAGGTACGACGTCAGCAGCACGACGCCGTCGACGCCGTGGCGCAGCAGCAGGTCGAAGACGTGCTCGACGTGGGGCCGGTTGGCGATCGGCAGCAGGTGCTTCGGACGTGTGTAGGTGAGCGGCCGGAGCCTCGTCCCGAGGCCCCCGGCGAGCACGAGCGCCTTCACGTCAGCTCCCCGTCGCCCGCCGGAACGACAGCCCGATGATGGCGATCCCGAGCGCGACGACGAACACGCCGAGCCACCGCAGCCCCGGCACCCTCTCGTGGAGCAGGTAGCGCGAGAACAACACGACGAAGACGTACGACACGCCCACGAGGGGATACGCGACCGACAGCCGCACGCGCGACAGAACGACGAGCCAGAACAGCGCCGAGACGCCGAACAGCCCGAGGCCGACCCACAGCAGCGGCTCGCGCGCAGCCCGCACGACCGTGTCGCCGACGGCCTGGAGCTGCGCGGTGCCGATCCGTCCGACGCGCTTCATCGCCGCCTTGAGGGTCAGCTGGCCCGCGACCGAGAAGGCGACGCTCACCAGCAGGAACGCGGCCGAGACGAGACGTCCGGTCGTCGAGGGGGTGCTCGCCGCGGCGATCTGCTCGGGCGGCGGCGCTTCGAGGGCCATGGGGGCCGAGTCTACGCGACGCCCTCCGGGCCTCCGTCAGCCGTCGAGCGGGCCGCCGTTGCCCAGCGCGGGGGAGTCGCCGCCGGACGCGACCGTGGCGGCCCCCGCGGCGCGCGCCGCGAACGACGACAGATCCGCGGGCAGCACCGAGCCGGTCGTCGCGCCCGACGACGTCGTGACCTGGATGCGGAACAGCGAGTCGCGCAGCCCGAGGGCCGAGCGCAGCGACCACCCGCTCGCGCGCACCGTGCGCGCCGAGCCGACGATCGTCGCCCCGCCGCGGTCGCCGCGCACGATCGTGACGCGGCCCGAGACCCCGAACGGCTCGACGAGCGTGAACCTGCGCAGCGTGCCGGTGCCGTAGTACGCGTTCAGCTTCGACGACAGCTCGGCCCACGTCAGCGACACGCTCCAGCGGTGGCTCGGGTTGGCCGTGACCGCGTCGGCGTCGTCGGGGACGCCGCGCAGGTACGGGATCGGGCTACCGCCCCACACGTTCTCGTTGTGCTCGGTGTAGCCGCCCGACGACGACGAGTACAACGCCTGGATCGGCTGCCCGCCGTAGGTCACGACGAGGCGGTCGGTCGCGTCGACCGCGGCCTGCCACTCGTCCCAGTACGAGCCCGAGTCGATGCGCTTCGAGTCGCCTATGTAGGCCTGGTCGTAGGTCGAGTCGTACACGGCGCAGTCGCACGGCGAGCGGTGCTGGCCGAGACGAACGACCTTCTCGTAGGCGTACGTCCGGCCCGCGATCGCCTGCGTCTCCAGCGCCGCCCGGGGCCACGACGACGGCACCTCGCCGAGGCCGTAGAGGTACTTCTGCATCGGCATGGCGGCGACGACGCGCACGCAGTACGCGGCGCAGCCGGCGTAGGTGTCGAACACCATCCGTCCGTACGCGTAGCTGCGCCCCTTCTCGGCGATGCGCAGCATCGAGCCGAACGACCGGTACGTCGCCTGCAGCGGCGCGCTCGGGCTCCCGAACGTGCTGCGGCCGTCCTTGGTGACGCGCACGCCGTCCTTGTAGAGGCGCATGCGTCCGTCGGGCGCCGGCTCGACCCGCCACGTCGCGCCGGACGCCGCCGCGAGCGGCTCGTCCGCGCCGGTGACGCGGAACGCGACCCTCCCGCCGCCGGGACGGCGCGCCGGGGACGTCGCCGTGACCGACGACCGGCCCTGTAGCAGGCCGACGCGGACCTCGTCGGGCATCTCCCGCGCCGTGACGCGCGCGCCGGTGTAGTAGTGCTCGAGGATCTCGGTCGCCGAACGGCCCTTGAGGGCGCGTCCGTAGGCGCCGTACTGCGACATCCCGATGCCGTGGCCGAAGCCGCCGCCGGTGATGCGGACGCGGGTGGTCGCGAGCGCCGGCGCTTGCATCAGCAGCAGCGCCGCGAGAACCAGGGCGGAGGCCCTCGCGCCGGTTCGGACGCGCCGGCGCTCGCAGATCCGTGAGGTCATATTGCACTCTTCGTCACGCCCGCGAGCGGTCTTGAGGGCAGCGCGCCGCGTCAGAGCGCGGCGCGGTACGCCGCGAGCGTCGTGAGCGCGGTGCGCGCCCACGTGTAGCCGACCGCGCGGGCGCGCCCGGCGCGGGCGAGCGCGCGCCGGCGGTCGGCGTCGCCGGCGAGCGCCGCGAGGTCGTGCGCGATCGCGTCCTCGTCGAGGGGGTCGACGAGCACGGCGGCGTCGCCGAGCACCTCCGGGGCGGCCGAGTAACGCCCCGCGAGCACCGGCGTGCCGGCCGCCATCGCCTCGAGCGGCGGCAGGCCGAAGCCCTCGTAGAGCGACACGTAGCAGAACACCTCGGCCGCCGCGAGCAGGCCCGGGAGCGTGGCGTCGCCGACCCAGCCGATCGGGACGACGCCGGGCGTCTCGGGCAGGTCGCCGCCCCATCCCCGCGGGCCGGCGAGCGCGAGCGTCCACCCGTCGAGCGCCGCGGCCCGCCACGCGCGCAGCAGCCGCGCGAGGTTCTTGCGGGGCTCGAGCGTCCCGACCGCGACCGCGAACGGGGGCCGGAGGCCGAGGCCGTCGAGCTGCACGTCCGACAGCGGCGTCGCCCCGAAGAACACCGGCGACACGCCCTCGGGCGTCACGTCGACGCGGTCGGCGGGAACGCCGTAGTGGGCCGCCAGCTCGGCCCGCACCGCCTCGGTCGGCACGAGCACGCGCGCGGCGCGGCGCAGCGACCACGGGACGAGCTCGCGCAGGCGCCCGGCCCCCGGGAACGCGTCCGGCCGCAGGTACGAGAGGTCGTGCACCGTGACGACCCCGGGCGTGGATCCGAGCGCCGGCAGCACGAAGTTGGTCGCGTGGACGACGTCGACCGGCCCCGTCGCGCGCGTCACCGCCGGGGCCCCCGCGCGCCGCCACGCCCACTGCGCCGCGCGCGCGGGGACGCGCACGCGCGCGATGTCGGGGCCGGCGCGCCCGCGCAGCGCGACCGCGTAGCGGCGCACGTCGACGCCGATCGCCTCGAGCGCATCTCCGAGCTCGCGCGCGTAGCGGCCGACACCGGTCTGTACGTCGAGCGTCGGCCCCGCGTCGAACGCGACCCTCATCGCGGCGCGGTCGCCGTCAGAACGTGGCCGCCTCGGCCTCGGCGCGGTGCGCGACGTACCACTCGATCGTCCGGCGCAGACCGTCCTCGAGATCGACCTCGGCGCGCCAGCCGAAGCGCTCGCGCGCGCGCGTCGTGTCGAGGCACCGGCGCGGCTGGCCGTCCGGCTTCGACGCGTCCCAGCGCAGCTCTCCGTCGAACCCGGTGAGGCGCGCGATCGTCTCGACGAGCTCGCGCACGGGGACCTCGCGCCCGGTGCCGAGGTTGACGGGCTCGGCGTCGTCGTATCGCTCCGCCGCGGCGACGATGCCCTCGGCGCA
Source organism: Actinomycetota bacterium (assembly GCA_036260375.1). GTDB lineage: Bacteria > Actinomycetota > CADDZG01 > CADDZG01 > WHSQ01 > DASZZZ01. Next base: position 3,000 of record DASZZZ010000046.1, on the reverse strand, counting down.
GTCGTCGACGTAGAGGAACTCGCGCGTCGCACGTCCCGTCCCCCACACGTCGATCGCGTCGTCGCCGCGCGCGCGCGCGTCGACGCACTTCTTGATCAACGCCGGGATGACGTGCGACACGGACGGGTTGAACTTGTCCCCCGGCCCGTAGAGGTTCGTCGGCAGCAGGTAGATCGCGTTCTGCCCGTGCTGCGCCCGATTCGCCTGCGCGTGCACGAGCAACGCCTTCTTGGCGACACCGTACGGCGCGTTGGTCTCCTCCGGGTAGCCGTCCCACAGCGACTCCTCGCGGAACGGAACCGGCGTGTGCTTGGGATAGGCGCATATCGTGCCGAGCAGCACGGTCTTGGCGACGCCGCGAAGGCGCGCCTGCTCGATCACGTGCGTGCCCATGAGCAGGTTCGAGACGTAGAGGTCCGCGGGATGAGCCTGGTTGGCGCCGATTCCGCCCACGCGCGCCGCGAGGTGGATCACGAGGTCGGGGGCCGCGTCGGCGAACAGCTTCTCGACCGCGCCGGCCTGCGTGAGGTCGTAGTCGCGGCTGCGGGCGACGACGACGTCGGCCGCGCCGCGCTCGCGCAGCTTGGCGCACAACGCGCGCCCGAGGAAGCCGGAGCCTCCGGTGACGAGCACGCGCCGCGTCGAGAAGAAGTCGCCCACCGCGCCATCGTAGTCGTGGTCGGCGCGAACGGCGTGCGATGATCCGGCCGTGACCGAGGCAGTGCGCGTCGCCTACACGATCGAGCAATGCTGGCACGAGGTCCCCGGCGGCACGGCGGTCGCGGGGATCGGCATGGCGCGCGCGCTCGCGGCGCGCGGCGACGTCGAGCTCGTCGGGGTCGCCGCGTACCACCGCTCGCCGCCGGCCCCCGGATGGGAGCCGGGCATCGACGTTCGCCACGTGCCGCTGCCGCGCGTCGCGCTGTACGAGTCGTGGCTCCGCCTGCGCCGGCCGCGCGTCGAACGGGCGGCCGGCCGCGTCGACGTCGTCCACGCGACGACGATCGCGGTGCCGCCGCGCAGCGCGCCGCTCGTCGTCACGATGCACGACGTCGCGTGGCGCGCGGGCGGCGACTTCGTGACGCGCCGCGGACGCGGCTTCTTCGAACGCGGGCTCGCGGTCGCGCGCCGCGACGCGGACCTCGTGCTGTGCCCGTCGCGGGCGACCGCCGACGACTGCGCGCGCGCCGGGTTCGATCCCGCGCGTCTGCGCGTCGTGCCGCTCGGAGTCGACGCGCCCCGCGCGACCGCCGGCGACGTCGAGCGCGTCCGCGCGCGCTACGGGCTCACGCGCCCGTACGTGCTCTTCGCCGGGACGATCGAGCCGCGCAAGAACCTCGCCCGCCTCGTCGAGGCGTTCCGCACGCTCGACGACGGCGTCGACCTCGCGCTCGTCGGGCCGCGCGGATGGAACGAGGACCTCGACGCGCTCGTACGTCCGGCGCGCGCCCGGGTCAAGGCGCTCGGGTTCGTGCCGCACGCCGACCTCGGCCCCCTGTACGCCGGCGCGGCTGTGTTCTGCATGCCGAGTCTGCTCGAGGGCTTCGGCTTCCCGGTGCTCGAGGCGATGGCGCAGGGGACGCCCGTCGTGACGTCGCGCGGGACGTCGACCGAGGAGGTCGCGGGCGACGCCGCCGTGCTCGTCGACCCGCGCGACCCGGGCTCGATCGCGCGCGGCCTCGCCGCCGTCCTGGGCGACGACGCGCTCGCGCGCAAGCTGTCCGACGCGGGCCCCGCGCGCGCCGCCGAGTACACGTGGGAGCGCACCGCCGCCGGCGTCGCGTCGTGCTACCGGGAGGTCGCCGCGTGAGCGGGCCGAAGGTCGGCGTGAACCTGTTGTGGATGGTTCCCGGCAAGGTCGGCGGGTCGGAGACCTACGTCGTGCGGCTGCTGCGCGGGCTCGCTGAGCGGTCGTCCGAGCTCGACTACACGCTCTTCGCGCTGCCGCAGCTCGCCGACGCCCACCCCGACGTCACGCAGACGTTCAAGACCGCGTACGCACCCGTGAGCGGACAGTGGAAGTCGTTTCGCGTCGCGGGCGAGAACTCGTGGCTCGCGCGCCAGTGCCGCCGGCGCCGCATCGACCTCGTGCACCATGCCGGGGGCACGGTTCCCGTCGTGCGCGCGGCGCGTCCCGTGCTCACGATCCACGACCTCCAGTACCTCTACTACCCCGAGTACTTCACGAAGACGAAGCTGACGTACCTCAAGACGATGGTCCCGCGCTCGGCCGAGGCGGCGCGTCTGGTGCTCACGCCGAGCGAGTTCACGCGGCGCACGGTGATCGAACGGCTGAGCATCGACCCCAACGTCGTCGTCGTCGTGCCGCACGGCATCTCGCCGCGCGAGCGGAAGGCGGCCGCGTTCGACGTGCGCTCGCACTACGACCTCCCGGGGCCGTTCTTCCTCTATCCGGCCATCACGTATCCGCACAAGAACCACCTCGTGCTCGTCAAGGCGTTCGCGCGCGTCCTCGAACGCCATCCGGACGCGTCGTTGGTGCTGACCGGCGCCAAGGGATCGATGGAGGTGCGGGTGGGGGCCGAGGTGCGCGAGCTCGGCATCGAGAAGAGCGTGCGGCGGCTCGGCTACGTGCCGGCCGACCGTCTCGACGCGCTCTACGACGAGGCGACCGCGATGACGTTCCCGTCGCGCTTCGAGGGGTTCGGCGCGCCGGTGCTGGAGGCCATGGGCCGTGGTTGCCCCGTCGTCGCGGCCGACGCGACCGCGCTACCCGAGGTCGTCGGGGCCGCGGGCATCCTGCTGTCCCCGGACAACACCAACGAGTGGGCGCGCGCGCTGTCGCTCCTCGCCGGCCACGACGGTCGACGTTCCGAGCTCGCGCGCGCGGGGCTGGAGCGCGCCGCGGCGTTCACGTGGACGCACGCGGCCGACGTCCTCGAGGACGCGTACCGGCACGCACTCGGAACGACGCTGTGAACCTCGTCGTCGTCTGCCCCCACTTCGCGCCCGACGTCGCGCCGACGGGGGCCGTGATCA
>DASZZZ010000045.1:0-10321 GCA_036260375.1 Actinomycetota bacterium | reverse complement strand
GATCCGCCATGGGATCGGTCCCCTCCTGGGGTACACCGTGCGACCATGACCGTCGACGCGAGTCCGACCCTATGAAGAGCGACCGGATGCTGCGACGCGAGCAGCGCCTGTCGGGCACCCCGGAGGACGTGTTCGATTTCTTCGCGCAGCCGCGCAACCTCGAGCCGATGACGCCGCCGCTGCTGCGCTTTCGCGTCGTCACGCCCGAGCCGATCGTGATGGGCCAGGGCACGCTGATCCGCTACCGGCTGCGGGTGCGCGGCGTTCCGGTCAGCTGGCTGACCGAGATCACGGAGTGGGAGCCGCCGTATCGCTTCGTCGACGAGCAGATCCAGGGCCCGTACGCCCTGTGGCACCACACCCACACCTTCGAGCCGCTCGGCGACGGCGACACGCTCATGCGCGACGTCGTGCGCTACCGCATCGGCTTCGGCCCGCTCGGGCTCGTCGCCGACCGGCTTCTCGTGCGCCGCGACGTCGAGAGGATCTTCGACTTCCGCGCGCAGCGCATACCGACGCTGCTGAGCGGCGGCTGACGCGCGCCGCGGCGCTGCCCGGCGCGAACAACGCTGCGGTGACGAGCGCGACCACGATCGCGCCGGCGAACCTTCTTGCCATGTCCTCCCCCTCTCCGGACGACGACGCCGAACTGACGGCGTCGAGAGGCGGAGATGTTACTCCGACGACAACCGGGCGTCACGCCGGTGGTTGGATCGCCGGAGCGACCCGGCCGCGACGACGTGACGTCCCTCCCGACGCCGGTCGAGGCCGCGTCGCGCCCTCAGCCGTCGCGAGAGCGTCGCCACAGGCGGCGGCGCATCGCCTCGACCGGGCCGACCGGCACGTATGCGTGCCGGCTCGCCGCCTCGACGAGACACGGCAGGCCGCAGGCGCCGTCGTCGCCCGCGGGCTCCCCCAGACGTCTGAGGAAGCCGCGCAGGCACGCCTCGAGCGGCGCGGTCGACGCCGCCTCGCGCTCCGCGAGCGATATCCGCACCGTGCGTCCCTCGGACTCGAAGCGCAGCCGCCGGCCGAGCGCGTCGTACCCCGTCTCGTCGCCCGCGTCCGGCGGCTCCACCTGCGCCTCGGCGTCCGCGCGCGCGGCGAACACGGTCACGTCGTCGCCGTCGACCAGGACGATGGGAGGCGTGGGCTCCGCGCTCTCCGTCACCACCCCTTCTCCCATGGACGATGCCACCTCTTCAGACTTCCGCCGGGGACGGTCTTGCCGTCGGGCCCCGTGATCCGGCGATGGTAGTGCGGGTAGCGTCCGACGGGGTGTCCGGTGCGGTTGCCCCATGGCGCGATCCGCAGGTTGCGACCGATCCAGAACTCCGCGCCGCGGACGTACCCGAGGACGTTGATGGCTGCCACGTTGGCGACGCCGCCGACGAAGCCGCCCTTGTACCAGCCCGACGACGTGTCGATGACGTCGTTGGTCCCCATCTGGTCGCGGATCCAGTAGGTGATGCCAAAGCTCGCGGCGTCGCCCCAGCCGGCGGCGAAGTTGCCGACCTCGTCCCAGCCGCTCCAGTTGTAGATCGCGTCGCCGATGCTGCCGAGCGTCTTGCGGCCGGCCGTGACGAGGTCGCTGCCCGCGTCCCACACCGCTTGCGCGCCGTCGCCGATGCATCCGAAGGGGTCCGTCCAGCCGCACAATCCCAAGGGGTCGGTGTGGTTCGTGGGGCTGCTCCACACGTAGGCGTAGAGGTTCACGTCGCCGCCTCCGAACCCGATCGGGTCCTCCGAGACGAAGCGTCCCGACGCGGGCTCGTAGTAGCGCGCCCTCAGGTACATCAGGCCCGCGGCTTCGCCGGTGCTCTCGCGGCCGGTGAACGTGTACGGGTTGTCGTCGGCTTGCCCGGAGGACGACGACTCACCGAACGGCTCGTACCCGTACTCGGTGACGAGCCCGCCGGACGCGTCCGTCAGCGCGACCGTCGAGCCGAGCGCGTCGGTGAGCAGGTAGCGCGTGCTGCCGCCCTGGATGCGGCCGTAGTACTCGTCGACGCCGCGTCCCGTGAAGAGGCTCGCCGTGACCTCGCCCGTGGGCGATTGCTCCTGGATCGGCGTCAAGCCGTCGTAGAGGAAACGCGTCGTCGCGCCGTCGACCGTTCTCCTCACGCGTCTCCCGAGCGCGTCGTACGAGAAGCTCGCCGTAGTCGGGCCCGACACCCCGACGAGCTGGTCGCGCGCGTCCCACTCGTACGACGTCGCGCCGGCGGACACGAGGTTGCCGTTGCGGTCGTACGCGCGCGCCTGCGAGCCCCACGACGACAGCCGGTTCCCGGCGTCATACGTCGCGCTCGGGACCTCGGCGGGGAGGTCGGCGCGAGCGAACGTGCCGCCGACCTCCGTCCGGCGTCCCACGGCGTCGTAGCCGTACGTGAGATCACCCAGCGCGGTGCCGCCCGAGAGGTACTCGATCGACGTCACGCGCGACGCGGCGTCGTGCCCGTAGCGCATCGTCACGCCGTTCGGCAGCCTCAGCGACGTCCTGCGGCCCGAGGCGTCGTAGCCGATCGCGACCGTGGCGAACCCTCTCGAGACGGACGTCAGCTGTCCAGCCGCGTCGTACTCGTACGAGACGCGCGGCTCAGCCGACGCCGACATGCTGGTGCGTCGTCCGAGCACGTCGTAGCCGTACGTCACCGATCCCTGCGGCGTCGTCTCGGACACGAGACGGTCGAGCGCGTCGTACTCCAGCGCCACGGCGCCGGTCTGCGCGTCCGCGGCGCGCACCATGCGTCCGGCCGCGTCGTAGGAGTACTCGACCGTCGACTCGAAACTCTCCGTCCCGTTCGCCGCGATCGTCCGGCCGTAGCCCGCGAAGACACGCTGGCCCAACGCGTCGTAACGGTACTCCGTCACCTGCCCCTTCCTGTCGGTCGCGCGCACGAGGTTTCCGCCCGCGTCGTAGGCGTAGGTCTCCCGGCGTCCGGCGGCATCGGTCCGCGACACGACGCGATCCATGCCGTCGTACTCGAACGTCGTCACGTTTCCGCGAGCGTCCGTGACGCGGGTGCGGTTCCCGTTCGCGTCGTAGGCGAACGACGACTCGCGGCCGAGGGCGTCGACGGTCGCCGTCGGCAGGTTCAAGGCGTCGAAGGTCGTTCTCGTGAGCACGCCCTCGGCGTCCCGCACTGCGACTACGCGCCCGGCCGAGTCCGTGAACCGCGACGTCACGCCGCCGAGCGGGTCGATCACGCGCGCGAGGTCGCCACCCTCGTACTCGAAGCGCGTGCTCGTGCCGAGCTGCGGGTCGGACACGCGCGTAACACGCCCGGCGTCGTCGTGGCCGAACGTCACCGTACGACCGCGCGGATCGCGCACGCTCGTCAGACGGCCGCGATCGTCGTACGAGAACGTCGTCGTCTGCCCCGCGGCGTTCGTCAGGATGCTGAGCTGTTGGAAGCGAGACTCGTACGAGAACGCCGTCGTGACCGCCTCGGAAGTCCCCGAGAGCCTCGTGACGCGCGTCACGTTGCCCGCCGAGTCGTACTCGTAGCGCGTCGTCCTTCCCGACGGGTCCACGATCGACGTGACGAGGTTCGTGTCGGCGGCGCGTTCGAACGTCGTCGTGCGCTCCTTGGACGTGCCCAGGGCAGCGGTGTCCTGGACGGTGTAGCCGTCGGCGTTGAACTCGACGCGCCGGACGAAGCCGCGCGCGTCGGTCACGTCGGTGGTTTTCGGCCGTCCGTTGGCGTCGGTCGTGTACGCGAAGCGGTATGTGGAGCCGTCGGCTTGCGTCTGCTTGACCACGCGCCCCTGAGCGTCGTACTCGTTGGTCAGGAAGCTCACGCGGCGCGCGTCCTGGATGCCGATCATTCGGTGCGAGGAGTCGTACGTGTACGTCGTGACGCCGCCCTTGGGGTCCGTCACCGAGGCAAGACGGCCGCTCGCGTCGTACGAGTACGTCACGGTGCGACCGACGTTGTCCTCTGCCTTGGTGATGCGGTTCGACGCGTCGTACGTCAGGTCGATCCAGCGCCCGTTCGGCGACGTGACCTTGGTGACGTTGCCGCGGTCTCCGTTCGCCCGCGTGATGCGAACGGCGTTCCCGTGCCGGTCACGGATCTGCTGCAGCGGCGCGTCGTTGCCGAACACGTACGTCGTGCCGTTCTTCAGTCGCAGGTCCCATCCGTTGCCGTTCCATTTGATCGTGGCGCCGTTGTACGCGGTCGGCGTGTCCGTGTGTTCGAAGACTCCCGAGGCCGCGTCCGTGCCGGCCGACGTGCGCGGGAACACGATGCGCGCCCCGTCCGCGGTGACGAGCTGCATCTCCATGTAACCGTTGGGCCGGTACAGGAACATCTGGTACGGGTGCGACGTCCCGAGCCCGAACGGCCGCGAGCGCGTGTCCTGCGGGCGGTACGTTCGCCGCAGCACGATCGGCACGGTGTCGGGCAGCACGAGGTCCGTCTTGTCGTAGACGAAGAGCCCGGTCGCGAGGTCCACCGGGTCGCCGTCGCTCGCGCCATCCGGCACGGGGCCGCTCCCGGGCGGCACGTCGGTCGGGGTGGAGATCATGGCGCCCGTGAACTCGTAGATCTTGACGCCCTTGTCGGGGATCGCGCGCGTCCCGTCCTCGGTCACGGTGCCCTGTCCGTAGACGTACCAGCCGCGGTCCCACTCGTAGTTCCAGAAGTTCATGCGCGTGCCCGGCGCCTCGTTGGTGTAGTTCGGGTAGATCAGGCGCGCGCCCTTCGGGTAGACGTACGAGCCGCCGGGCTGGATCGTGAAGTAGACCGGCACGTCGACGCCGTCCGGCAGCGGGAACGGGGGCCGGTCGACGGGGACCGGCGTCAGCCCCACCCTGCGCACCTCGCGGTAGTCCTCGTCGGTCACGCGGGTGCCCGCGGGCAGCCGCAGCTCGAGCCCCTTGACGTACGGCGTCTTGATCGAGATCGGCTTCGTCGTGGGCGACTCGATGCGCCGCTCGTTCACGGTGTCGACGCGCGGCATCCAGATCGTGTACGGCAGCACCTTCGTCTTGCCGTCGACGACGCGCACGCCGGCCTCGAACTTGCCGTACGCGCGGCCGCGCGTGTTGGCGCTACGACCCTCGATGACGAGCTCGCGCAGGCCCTTCTCGACGTCCTCGAGCAGGAACCGGCCCGACTCGTCGGTGTGCGCGCGGCGCGCGCCCATCTCGAGCGTCACACCCTTCAGCGGCTCGCCGTCGAGCGTCAGGACCTGCCCCGAGACCGCGGTGACGCCGTCGGGGGCGCGCAACGCGGGGATCTTCTGCCACGGCGACGCCTTGCGGCCGCTGCGCATGTCTCCGCTCGGATGACGCCGCTCGGGGAACCACGTCTCGGCGTAGGGCGAGTCGTAGGTGCGAAGCAGCCGCTGCACGCCGTCGCCCGACGCGGACGCGGTCTGGACGGGCGCGTTGCGGTCCGTCAGCTTGGCCGTGACGCTGCCGGTCGCGTCGCCGCTCGGGTCGAGCACGATGGTGTAGGTGCCGGTGACGGTCAGGTCCATGTTCAGCGTGCGCGAGCTCGAGTACGACGTCGACAGCCACGTCGAGCCGTCCGGACGCTTGACGTTGACGTAGCCGGAGTACGTGCCGTTCGTCAGCGCGAGCGCGAGCTGCTGTCCCGCGGTCCCGCCGAAGGTGAGCTTCGCGTTCTGGCCCGGGACCGTGGTCGTGACGGTCTTGGCCTCGCCGCCGATCGCGATCGCGTCGGACGTGTCGGCGGGGACGTCGTAGAGCGTCAGCGTCGCGCTGCCGGAGCTCTCGCCGCTCGGGTCGACCACGATCGTGTAGGTGCCGGTCGCCGGCAGCGTGACGACGTCGCTGAAGGTGTTGTAGTTGGCGTAGTAGCTGTAGGTCGAGGTCAGGTTGGCGCCGTCGGGCTTCTTGATCGACACGCTGCCCGAGTGGCTCGCGCCGGTGACGCCGTTGACCTTGAGGCTCACGCGCTGGCCTGCGGCGCCGTCGAAGGTGACCTTGGCGTTTTGGCCCGGGGTCGTAGTGGTCGCGGTCACCGGCGCGCCGCCGGGCGTGATCGTCTGGCCCGCGGCGTCGGTCGAGTCGTTGAGCGCGAGCGTCATCGAGCCGGTGTAGTCGCCGCTCGGGTCGACCACGATCGTGTAGGTGCCGGTCGCCGGCAGCGTCATCGAGTCGAAGAAGCGCGCCGAGCTCACCGACATCTGCGTGAGCCAGCTGCCGTCGGGGCGCTTGATGCCGACGTAGGCCGACGTCATCGTGCTGGCGCTCGCCTTGAGGCTTATCTGGCGGCCCTGCACGCCGTCGAAGATCACCATGCCGATCTTGTTCGCGACGGGCAGGCTCACGACCTTGGTTTCGCCCGGGCGCATGCGCGCGGTGAAGCCGACGTCGTTGGCGGTGTAGCTGTCGGGCGGGACGAAGAAGTCGGCCGCCGACGTCGCGCTGCCCTCCGGAGTCACGACGCGGAACGATCCCGACGGCACGCCGCGCGGGACGCTGGCCGTCAGCTGCGTCCGCGACGCCGTCCGGACGATCGCGGCGACGCCGCCGAGCGACAGCTTGTTGGACGTCGGCGCGTCTTCGAACCCGGACCCGTCGATCGTCACGGTGCTGCCGCCGACGTCGACGTTGGGCGAGAAGCCGGCGATGCGCGGGCCCGCCGTCGCGACCGTGAAGTCCGCGGCGCTCGTGGCCGACCGGCCCCCCGCCTCGACGGAGACGCGTCCGGTCGAGGCGCTCGCCGGCACCTCGGCGACGAGCTTCGTCGCGCTCGCGCTCGTGACGCGCGCGCTCGTGCCCGCGAAGCGCACGACGTTGTCGCCGGCGGTCGCGGAGAAGCCGGTGCCGCGGATCGTGACGAGGTCGCCGGCCTTACCGCGGTTCGGCGTGAACTCGAGGATGGAGAGCTCGGTGGCGGCGATGCGGTCGATCGCGGTGACGTTGCCCGCGGCGTCGTAGTCGTAGCGCGCCGCGGCGCCGTCGGTGTCGATCACGCCGACGAGCCGTCCGGCCTCGTCGTACACGTACCGCACGCGACCGGACGCCTCGGCGACCGCAGGCTCGGACGGGAGCCCCGTAACGAGCAAACCCATCGTCACGACGGCGCACACGACGGCGCGCATCACCCGAAAGCGACTCACTGTCCCCACTCCCCTCGGTTGGCACCGAATGAAGGTGCGACGGTAGGGGACTAGTCCTGTCGAAGGGAGTGCCCACGTGGGTCATTTGTCGCGATGGCGCGCGCTGACTACGTTCTCCCCCGAACGGGGGTCTGGGCTGCCTCTCGAGCAAACCGTGCGCGTCGTGCGCATCTCACCCGTTCCTCGCACCCTGCCGTCCGTCGTTTCGACCCATATGCGCCGGTCGGACACGCCGCGCCCGCTCTTTCGAGCGCGCGCAGCGCGGCTCGATCGCCGGGCACGTCCGCCTCGCGACGACGACGCGCCCGTCCCGCGCGTCGCCGCGCGGGCCATGCGCGGATGGTTCGTTCGGGTGATCGAGCACAATGACCCGGCGAGGCCATACAGCCCACGACGGCGATCCGCTTAGATGTCCCTTCGTCGTGTCGTCCGACTAGGCGGAGGCCACCCTCGATGTCCGTCCATCGCCGTCGTTTCCTCGCGTCCGCCGGCGCCGTCGGCGGCGCGGCGATCGGCGCGCGGGCGCTGTGGCCGAGCGGCGCGGCGCGCGATGCGGCGCACGCCTCGACGACGGCCGCCGCGAGCGGCGGCGCCGGGCACGCGCACGGCGCGCACGGCGGCGCGGTGAGGCGCGGGCGCGTCGACCACGCCGCCAACGGGTTCGACCCGCAGCGCGTGCTGACCGACTTCGACCCCGGCGAGGTCGAGCGCGACCGCGCCGGCCGCCCGGTGCGGCAGTACCGGTTCGAGGTCGAGGTCAAGGACGTCGAGATCGCGCCCGGAGTGGTGTTCGAGGCGTGGACCTACAACGGTCGCATCCCGGGCCCGACGATCCGCGCCATCGAGGGCGACCGGATCAGGGTCGAGCTCGTCAACACGAGCGACGCGCCCCACACCGTCCACTTCCACGGCATGCACCGCTTCGACGTCGACGGCGTCCCGGGGGCCGGCGAGGCCGCGCCGGGCGAGACGTTCGTCTACGACTTCGAGGCGCGCCCGGCGGGCACGCACCTCTACCACTGCCACTCGTTCCCGCTCGCCGAGCACATCAACCGAGGCCTCTACGGCGCGTTCGTCGTCGACCCCAAGCGGCCGCGCCCGGTCGCGAACGAGATGGTCATGGTGCTCAACGGCTTCGACATCGACGGCGACGGCGTCAACGACGTCTACGCGATCAACGGGATCGCGTACGCGTACGACGTCGACCCGATCGTGATCCGCGCCGGCGAGCTACAGCGCGTCCACGTCGTCAACGTCACCGAGCACGATCCCGTCAGCTCGTTCCACATCCACGGGAACTTCTTTCACCTCTTCCGGACCGGCACGTCGGAGCTGCCGGACGAGTTCACCGACGTCGTCACGATGGGCCAGGCCGAGCGCCACATGCTCGAGTTCGCGTACGAGAACGCGGGCCCGTACATGTTCCACCCGCACCAGTCGCGCGCCGTCGAGCGCGGCGCGATGGGTGTCCTCGACGTCACCTAGCCCGGCGCGCGCGGTTCGTCGTGCTGGGCGTGCTCGAGATCAACTAGGCCGACGCGAGGTTCGGTCGCGCGGCTCGCCGGCTCATCGCGCTCGCCGGTCAGACGGCCTGCTCGTCGTCGCGCAGGCGACGGAGCTGCTCGCGCAGGCGTCTCAGATCCGACTGGTAGCGGTCGACGTCGCCGCGCGGCGGCCGAGCGCGGCCCCGCGCCGGCCGCGGCGAGCCGCCGCACAGCGGGCAGCTCGCGGGGCCGGGCTCGTAGCCGGCCCCGCACTCGCCGCACGTCACGACGCCGTCGCTACGAGCACCCACTGGTCGAACCGCACGAGGGGCACGCGAAGCAGGATCCCGCCGGCTGCATCTGGACTCCGCACTGCCCGCAGAACGGCAGCGAGCCCTCGTGCGCGCTGGCGACCGGACCCAACACGATCACGCCGGCGTCGGGCGCGGGGGCCGGCCCGCCGTTGGCGTGACCGTTTCCGTTGCCGTTGCCACCGTCGAGCTTCGACTCGATCTCGTTCTGGCGCTCGTGCGCCGTGCGGATTCCGAGCCCATGGCGCGCGTCCTCGTCGAGGTACTCGAGCGCGAGCAGGCGGAAGACGTAGTCGAGGATCGAGGTCGCGATGCGGAAGTCGGGGTCGTCGGTCATGCCCGACGGCTCGAAGCGCGTGTTGACGAACTGCTTGACGTAGGCCGACAGCGGCACGCCGTACTGCAGGCCCATCGAGATCGAGATCGCGAACGCATCCATGATCCCGGCCAGCGTGGAGCCCTGCTTGGCAACCTTGAGGAAGATCTCGCCGAGCGATCCGTCGTCGAACTCGCCGGTCGTGAGGTAGCCCTCGGTGTCGGCGACGCGGAACTTCATCGTCTTCGCCGTGCGCTTCTTGGGCAGCCTCCTGCGAACCGGCTTCGGCAGCTCGGTCTTCGACGCGGGGTGCGCGTCCTTCTTCGTCACCGACAGCGGCTGGCCGGTCTTGCAGTTGTCGCGGTAGATCGCGAGCGCCTTGAGGCCCATGCGCCAGCCCTCGACGTACGCGTTCTCCACGTCTTCGACGGTCACGTCCTCGGGCAGGTTGACGGTCTTGGAGATCGCGCCCGACAGGAACGGCTGCACCGCCGCCATCATCTTGATGTGGCCCATGTAGTGGATCGACCGGTCCCCCATGGCGGTGTCGAACACGGCGAGGTGCTCGTCGCGCAGGTGCGGCGCCCCGACGACGTGCGAGTGCTCGTCGACGTATGCCACGATGTCGGCGACCTGCGCCGGCGAGTATCCGAGCTTGGCGAGCGCCTTGGGGACCGTCTGGTTGACGATCGACATCGTCCCGCCACCCACGAGCTTCTTGGTCTTCTTCAGCGCGAGGTCGGGTTCGATGCCCGTCGTGTCGCAGTCCATGAGCAGGCCGATCGTCCCGGTCGGCGCGAGCACGGTCGCCTGGGCGTTGCGGTAGCCGTTCGTCGCTCCGAGCGCGAGCGCGGCGTCCCACGCCCGGCGTGACGCGGCGACGAGCTCGTCGGGCGCGAGGCCGTCGGGGATCCGGTACGCCGCGTCGCGGTGCTTGTTCATGACCCGTTGCATCGGCTCGGCGTTGTCCGCGTACGCGTCGAACGGACCCTGCCGCGCCGCGATGCGAGCGGACGTCGCGTAGCAGTGTCCCGTCATCAGCGCCGTCAGGGCCGCGGCCCACGCGCGCCCTTCGTCGGAGTCGTACGCGAGGCCCTGCGACATCAGCAGCG
>DASZZZ010000044.1:0-118258 GCA_036260375.1 Actinomycetota bacterium | reverse complement strand
CCCCCCCCCCCGCCGGCTACGGCGTCGGGACGGGCGCGCCTCCGGACCTCGACCCCGAGCGCGTCCCGCCGCCGGCCCCCGCGCCCGCGTGGCCGTGGCTCGCCGCGGCGGCGCTGGCGGCCGCGGTGGTCGCGGGGGCGGGCCGCATCGCGCCGCGCCGCTCGTGACGCGCTCAGGCGCGCGCCTCGCGCGGCGGGTCGCGTGCGCGGGCGTCGTCGTCGCGTCGCTGTCGTCGTGCGCCGCCGCGCCGCAGCCGCACACGCTCGAGCTCGTCGTGCGCCATTCGCGCTTCGCGCCCGACCGGATCACGGTGGAGCGCGGGACGGAGGTTCGCTTCGTCGTGCACAACCGCGACCCGATCGACCACGAGGTCATCGTCGGGGGCGCGGCCGTGCAGGCGCGCCACGAGCGCGGCACGCACGCGGCCCACGACGACGTGCCGGGCGAGGTGTCGGTGGGGGCCGGCGCCACCGCGACGACGACGTACCGCTTCGAGCGCGCCGGCGAGATCACGATCGGATGCCACCTCCCGGGTCACTACGCGTACGGGATGCGGGCGACGGTGACCGTCGTGCCGTAGGCGCGCGCCGTGGGTCGCGGCCGTCGCACGGCGCGGGCGTATGCTCGCCGCGGGAGGGCTCAGGAGGCGCCGTCGTGCTGTCGGATCTGGATCTCGTCTTGCGCGTGCTCGGTGCCGCGCTGCTCGGCGGGCTGATCGGCGTCGAGCGCGAGATCAACGACCAGGCCGCCGGCTTCCGCACGCACATCGTCGTGTCGCTGGGGGCCGCGCTGTTCACGATGGCGGGCGCCTACGGCGTCGAGGCGTTCGTCGACCGCGGCCTGCCGGTGCGCTTCGACCCGACGCGCGTCGCGGCGCAGATCGTCACCGGCATCGGCTTCCTCGGCGCCGGCGTCATCATCCAGCGCGGGCTGACGGTGCGCGGTCTCACCACCGCCGCGGCGCTGTGGCTCACCGCCGCCATCGGGACCGCCGTCGGCCTCGGCTACTGGACCGGCGCGATCGCCACGACGACCGCGGCCCTCGTCGCGCTCTACGGGCTCAAGTGGTTCGAACAGCGCGTGCTGCACCGCCTCAAGCGCGGCCGGCTGCGGCTCGTCGTCGAGACGGAGCCTGGCGTTCCGCTCGCGTCGCTCGTCGACGCGGTGGAGGGCGACGGCGCGACGGTCCACAGCGCGCGCGTCGTCGACGACGAGCCGTCGCTGCGGCGCTCGACGCTCGTCGTGCGCCTGCGCCCGGGCGTCGCCCCGGACGCGATCGCAGACCGCGCGCTCGCCGCGCGCGGCGTGACCGGCGTCGACTGGACCGCGTGACGCACGGCGCCGCCGGCGCGCGTCACGGCGTAGTCTCTGGTCAGGGGCACGACGAGGGAGGATGAGCATGGCCGACCCGAAGCCGAAAGCCAGCACCGTCTCGGAGATCATGAGCACGCCGGTGGTCACCGCCGCCGGCGGCGACACGATGGTGGAGACGGCGACGCGGATGCGCGACGGGAGGGTCGGCTCCGTCGTCGTGGTCGACGGCAAGCGCCCGATCGGGATCCTCACGGAGCGCGACATCATGCGCTTCGCGGCCTCGGGCTCCGACCCGTCGACGGCCAAGGTCTCGGAATGGATGACGGAGTCGCCCGACACGGTCGCCCCCGACGAGGAGATCGTCGACGCGTTCCGGTCGCTGTCCGAGCACGGCTACCGCCACATCCCCGTGGTCTCCGGCAACGAGCTCGTGGGCATCGTCTCGATCCGCGATCTGATGCGCGTCGCGCGCATCACGCCGGTCGAGGCGCCCGCGGTCGAGGTGCCCAAGGGCCTCGAGGGCGTGGCGGTCGCCGAGACCGAGATCGGCGACGTCCGCGGGACGGAGGGCTTCTACCACTACCGTCAGTACAACGCCGTCGAGCTGGCGGAGAACCGCATGCTCGAGGACGTCTGGTACCTGCTCTACAACGGCGAGCTGCCGACGCGGGCGCAGCGCGAGGCCTTCATCGACGAGATCCGCCCGCTGCGCGAGGTGCCGTCGGACGTCAAGGAGCTGCTGCCCGCGATCGCGGGCCTCGGCGACCACTTCATCCCGCTCGACGCGATGCGGACCGCGCTGTCGGTCATGGCGTCGGCGCTCGACTTCAAGCCGTGGCTCGACGTCGAGCTCGCCGAGCTGCGCACGCAGGCGCTGCAAGTGTGCGCAGTGGTGCCGACCTTGATCATGAACCTCTACCGCCTGCGCCAGGGCGACGAGCCCGTCGACCCGCACCCCGACCTCCCGTACGCGGCCAACTTCCTCTACATGCTGCGCGGAGAGGTGCCGTCCGACGACCACGCGCGCGCGATCGAGCACTACCTCGTGTCGACGATCGACCACGGCTTCAACGCCTCGACGTTCACCGCGCGCGTGATTGCGTCGACCGGCGCGGACCTCGGCTCCGCCGTCGTCGGAGCGATCGGCGCGCTGTCGGGGCCGCTGCATGGCGGTGCCCCGTCGCGCGCTCTTGGCATGCTCGACGAGATCGGCGATCCCGCGAACACCGACGATTACTTGCGCAACGCGGTCCAGAGCGGCAAGCGGCTCATGGGCTTCGGCCACCGTGTCTACAAGACCGACGACCCGCGCTCGGTGATGCTGCGCGGCGTCGCCGAGCGCCTCGGCGGCAAGCGCGTCGAGTTCGCCAAGCACGTCGAGAAGCGCGCGGTCGCGATCCTCGAGGAGCTCAAGCCCGGCCGCAAGCTGTACGCCAACGTGGAGTACTACGCGGGCCTCGTGATGGACGAGGTCGGGCTGCCGGGGACGCTGTTCACGCCGACGTTCGCGTCGAGCCGCGTCATCGGGTGGACGGCGCACATCCTGGAGCAGGCCGCCGACAACCGGCTGATCCGGCCCAGCGCCCGCTACGTCGGTCCCGAGCCGCCGCAGCCGCTGCCCGAGGAGCGCTAGACCTCGTCCGAGCCGGGCGTCGGGAGCACCATCGCGAACGTCGAGCCGCGGTCCGGCCCGGTCGCGGCGTCGATGCGTCCGCCGGAGGCCTCGAGGACCTGCTTGGCGATGTAGAGCGACAGCCCCAGGCCCCCGACCGTGCGCGTCGACGACGAGTCGCCCTGGAAGAACGGCTGCGTCAGGAGGCGGTCGAGGAACGCGGGGTCCATGCCCGGGCCCTCGTCGATCACCTCGAGGCGCGCCATGCCCCCGTCGTCGCGCCGCACCCGCACCACGACCGCGCCCTCGGTGAAGACGAGCGCGTTCTCGAGCAGGGCCACGGCGACCTCGACGATACGCTTGCGGTCGCCGGTCGCCTCGACGTCCTCGAGCTCCTGCTCAACGCGCCGCCCGCTCGCCCGCGACTCGAGCAGCTCGAGCGCGTCGCGGGCGACGCCGGCGAGCGAGAACGTCGACGGGTTGAGACCGAGGCCGCCCCGCTGGATGCCCGAGACGGTGAGGATCTGGCCGACGATCCGGGTCAGGCGGTCGCACTGCTTGGCGATCGAGTCGAGGAACTCGAGCTTGACGCGCTCGTCGATCTCCTCCCACCCCCGCTTGAGCGTGAAGACGCCGCCCTTGATCGACGTGAGCGGCGTGCGGAGCTCGTGCGACACGACCGAGACGAACTCGCTCTTCATGCGGTCGAGCTCCTCGAACGCCTGCGAGCGCTCCTGCTCCTTCTGGTACAGCTCGACGAGGTCGTCCATGACGCCGCGCGTCACGCCCCGGTCGAGGGCGCCGTAGCCGTCGGCGACCGCGCGGAGCGAGTCGATGAGCTCCTGGGCCGAGCCGCCCTTGAGCAGGTAGCCGGCGGCGCCGGCCTTGACCATGGCGGACACGAGCGACATGTCGCCGAACGCCGTGAGCCCGACGACGTGGACGTCGGGGTGGCGCTCCTTGATGACGCGCGTCGCCTCGGCGCCGTTCATGACCGGCATGTTCATGTCCATGAGCACGATGTCGGGCAGCGTCTGCTCGACGCGCTCGACGGCCTCGGCCCCGTTGGAGCCCTCGCCCACGACCTCGAACTCGGGCCGGAGCTCCAGCAGCTGCTTCAGGCCGCGCCTGACAGGGGCGTGGTCGTCGACGACGAGAACCTTCATGCGACGTACATCGGCACGTCGCCCCTCGTCATTCACTTCGTCTCGCGCCACTTTTCGTCGCCTCCGGTCACTCGCCGGCGGCCGGCTCCGGCGCACGCTCCAGCCCGGCGTCGACCGGCAGCCGCAGCGTGAACGACACCCGGCCCCCGCCCGAGTCGACGTCGATGGTCCCGCCGGCCGAGCGCGCCAGGCGCCCGGCGATGTAGAGGCCGAGCCCGACGCCGGACGACCGCGCGTTGGCGCCGCGCTGGAACGGCCGGAACAGCTGCTCGGGGTCGAGGTCCGGAGGCAGCGACCCGTCGTTGGCCACGGTCAGCGTGACGTCGTCGCGGTCGATGCCGGCGTCGACGTAGATGTCGCTGCCGGGCGGGGAGTGCGCCAGCGCGTTCTCGAGGAACACGCCGAGGACGTCGCTGACGAGGCGGGGGTCGACGTTGCACACGACGTCGGGGACGTGGCCCACGGCGACGTTGGCGGTGTGCTCGAAGCCCCGCAGGGCCCGAGCGACGAGGTCGGGCAGCGCGACCTCCTCGCGCTCGCTGGACAGCTCGCCTCGAGCCCCCTTGAGGAGCCGGTCGATGAGCGACGCGAGCTCGTTGGCGCGCGCGTAGGCCGACTCGGTCATCTCGGCGCGCAGCCGCGCGTCGAGGCCGGGGTGGCGGCGGAACGTGTCGAGCGACCCGAGGATGACCGTGAGCGGCGTCTTGAGCTCGTGCGACACCATCGCGAGGAACATGTCCTTGGCCCGCTGGGCCGACCGCATCGCCTCGACCGTCTTGGCGTCGGTGAGGGCGAGGCTGGCGTGGTCCGCGAACGCGACGAGGGCGTCCTGCTCCTCCTTGCTGTAGCGGCGGCCGGGCCGGTACGACGCGGTCAGCAGGCCGCCCGCGACCTTGCCGTTCTCGTAGACGGGCGCCGCCATGGCCGCCTGGAGCCGGTCCTCCTTCATCGCCGGGATGCCGTCGCGCGCGTGCGAGTAGTCGTCGATGATCACGAGGCGGCGCTCCAGCACCGCCCGGCCCCCGACGCCCTCGTTCGCCGGCCCCCGCTTGAGCTTCGGGACGAGCTCCTCGCGGATGCCGCTGTGCGACGCCATCACGACGTAGCCGGGGTCGTCGGGGTCGATCAGACGCAGGGCGGCCAAGTCGTCGCCGAGCAGGTTGCGGGCCCCGGTCGTGACCGCGTCGAGGACCTCCTGGAGCGGGGCGCGGTGCGAGATCGAGCGCTGGATGCGGGTGAGGCGCTGGAGGAGCTCCTGGCGCTCCTGCAGCGTCGTGAGCAGACGCGCGTTCTCGTGCGCCTGGCGCTCGCTGGTGACGCGCAGCGCCCGCTCGCCCTCCACCGTCCGCAGCATCCGCAGCTGCATCGCGAGCACGCGCGCCATCCCGTCGAGCAGCGTCGACTCGCGCTCGCTGAGCGGCTCGCCGGCGCGGACGACGACCATGCGGCTCTCGTGCGGGACGGAGAACGACACCGCGCGGGTCGCGATCGTGCCGATGCGCGGGAGGCGTGCCTGGCCCTCGGCGGCGCGCGCGAACGACGCGAACGCGTTGTCGGGGATGCCGAGGCCGGCGGTGCCCGCGCGCGCGACGACGGTCTCGCCGGTGACGATGGCGCCGGCGTCGGCCGACAGGGCGGACACGGCGCGCTCGAGCCCGGTGTGCATCGCCGCGGTCTCGTCGGGAGCGTCGGTCACGGCCGAGAGGAAGTCGACGAGCTGGAGCGTGGCCCACGTCGTCCCGGGATCGGTCACCGTCCGCCTCCACGACGGCCCCGCGTCGGCACGCGCTCGGCCGGCGCCGGGCTCTGCACTCGGGTGCCCCTCTCCGCCCGTGCCATCTCGAGAAAGGATAGCCGCCACCTTCGCACGACGGCCGGGTCCCGGCGGCGCGGATTCGCGGCCCGCCGACGTAACCTCGCGCGATGAGAAGCGAGGTGCGGCTCTCGACCTACTCGCACGGCGGCGGCTGAGCCTGCAAGCTCGGGATGACCGAGCTGGCGCACGTGTTGCGCCACGTGGGGACGACGTCGGCCGACCCGGCCGTGCTCGTGGGGCTCGACGCGCCCGACGACGCGGCCGTCTACCGCGTCGCGCCCGGGGTCGCGCTCGTGCAGACGGTCGACTTCTTCACGCCGGTCGTCGACGACCCGTACGCGTGGGGTTGGATCGCGGCGGCCAACGCGCTCTCGGACGTCTACGCGATGGGCGGCACTCCGGTCACCGCGCTCAACCTCGTCGCATGGCCGCGCGACCTCGACTTCGAGCTGCTCGGCCGCGTGCTCGAGGGCGGCAGCGCCGCGTGCGCGCAGGCGGGGGCGTCGATCGTGGGCGGCCACTCGGTCGACGACCCGGAGCCCAAGTACGGCCTCGCCGTCACCGGGACGGTCGACCCCGCGCGCGTCGTGCGCAAGACGGGCGGCCGGCCGGGCGCCGCCCTCGTGCTGACCAAGCCACTCGGCACCGGGATCGTCTCGAGCGGGATCAAGGAGGGCGTCGCGGGGGCCGACGCGGTCGCGCGCGCGACCGAGGTCATGATGCAGCTCAACCGCGCCGCCGCCGACGCGATGCTCGAGGTCGGCGCGCAGGCGTGCACCGACGTCACCGGGTTCGGCCTCGTGGGCCACCTCGCCGGCATGCTCGGCCCGGACGTCGGCGCGGAGCTCGACGCGGACGCCGTGCCGGTCCTGCCCGAGGCCCTCGAGCTCGCGCGCCGCGGCGTCGTCCCGGGAGGGACCCGCCGTAACCGCGACGCCACCGCGGACGTCGTCGACCTCGGCGCGCTCGACGACGCGCGCGCGACGGTGCTGTTCGACGCGCAGACGTCCGGCGGGCTGCTGATCGCGGTCGCCGCCGGCGCGGCCGACGCGCTGCTCGACGCGCTCGCGACGCGCGGCGCCGACGGCGCGGTCGTCGGCCGGCTGGTCGGCGGCGACCGGCGCGTCGTGGTGCGGTGAGCGGCGGACGCCGGGAGGTGCGCCTCGCGCGCGCCCTGCTCGACGAGATGGTGGCTCACTGCGACGCGGGCCGGCCCAACGAGGCGTGCGGGATCCTCGCGGCGCACGACGGCGCCGTCACCAAGGTCTTTCGCATGACGAACACGGCGCGCAGCCCGGTGCGCTACCACTTCGACTCGCGCGAGCAGTTCGCCGTCTACCGCACCCTCGAGGACCGGGGGTGGGAGATCGGCGCCATCTACCACTCGCACACGCGCACGGAGGCCTATCCGTCGCCGACCGACGTCCGGCTCGCGTTCGAGGACGTGCCCTACGTCATCGTGTCGCTCGCGTCGCGGCCGCCGGACATTCGAGCGTTCCGCATCGTCAAGGAGGAGCGGACCGACCCGACCGGAGAGATCGAGGAAGTGCCGGTCGTCGTCGACGGTTGAACTACGATGACCCCGACGCGCCGCGACGCGCTGCGAGGAGGCCCTGAGGTGCCCGTCGAAGTCCGCATCCCGACGATCTTCCGCAAGTTCACCGACGGCGAGGCCGTCGCGCGCGTCGGCCCCGGCACGCTCGCCGAGGTCATCGACCGCCTCGACGCCGAGCACCCGGGCATCAAGCAGCAGCTCCTCGCCGACGACGGCGACCTGCATCGCTTCGTCAACGTGTACGTCAACGACGAGGACGCCCGCTATCTCGGCAAGCTCGACGCCGAGGTCGCCGACGGCGACACGGTGTCGCTGCTGCCGTCGGTCGCCGGCGGAGCGCCGCCGGGCGCGTGAAGCACAAGTCGATCCTCGACTCCATCGGCAGCACGCCGCTCGTGGAAGTCCCGCGGCTGTCGCCGCACCCCGACGTCCGGCTGTGGGTCAAGCTCGAGGGCCAGAACCCGACGGGCTCGGTCAAGGACCGCATCGCGCTCGCGATGGTCGAGGCGGGCGAGGCGTCGGGAGCGCTGACCAAGGACAAGGTCGTGCTCGAGCCGACCTCGGGCAACACGGGCATCGCGCTCGCGATGGTGGCGCGCATCCGCGGCTACCGCTTCGTCGCCGTGATGCCGGACAACGCGAGCCGCGAGCGCGTCTCGCTGCTGCGCGCGTACGGCGCCGACGTCGAGTTCTCCGACGGCGACGAGGGCACCAACGGGTCGGTCGCGCGCGCCCAGGAGATCGCGCGCGACGACCGCTTCTACATGCCGTTCCAGTACGGCAACGACGCCAACGTCGCGGCGCACTACCACGGCACCGCGCGCGAGATACTCGACGACATGGCCGACGGGCGGTTGCGCGCGTTCGTCTCCGGGCTCGGCACCGGCGGCACGCTCATGGGCGTCGGGCGCCGGCTCAAGGAGCACGATCCCGACATCGAGGTCGTAGCCGCGGAGCCGGAGCTCGGGGAGCTCGTCTACGGCCTGCGCTCGCTCGACGACGGCTACGTGCCGCCGATCTTCGACCCCGACGCGCTCGACGGCAAGGTCAAGGTGCGTGCGCGCGAGTCGATCGTGTGGACGCGCGAGCTCCTTAGCCGCGAGGGCATCTTCGCCGGCATCTCGGCCGGCGCCGTCCTGTGGGTCGCGCAGCGCGTCGCGGAGCGCGTCGCGCGCGACGGTGGCGGCGACGTCGTTTGCCTGCTCGCGGACGGCGGGTGGAAGTACCTGTCGACCGACGCGTGGACGCAGGACCTCGACGCCGCTCAGGCCCGCGTCGAGAAGGTGCTGTGGTGGTAGACGCGCGCCGGCCCATCGGGATGTTCGACTCGGGCGTAGGCGGCCTCACCGTGGCGCGCGCGGTCATCGACCTGCTCCCGCACGAAGACCTCGTGTACTTCGGCGACACGGCGCGGTGCCCGTACGGGCCGCGGCCCCCGGACGAGGTGCGCAAGTTCGCGCTCGAGATCATGGACGGCCTCGTCGACGACGGCGTCAAGATGCTCGTGGTCGCGTGCAACTCCGCCGCGTCGACGGCGCTGGACGACGCGCGCGACCGCTACGACATCCCGGTCGTCGGCGTCATCGAGCCCGGCGTGCGCGCCGCGGTCGCGGCGACGCGCAACGGCCGCATCGGCCTCGTCGGCACGGTCGCGACGGTGCGCTCGGGCGCGTACGACCGCGCGCTGCGCGCCACGGGCGCGGACGTCCACATGGTGTCCCAGGCCTGTCCGCGCTTCGTGGAGTTCGTCGAGCGCGGCGACACGACGTCGGACGAGCTCGTCGCGATCGCGCACGAGTACCTCGACCCGCTCGCCGCCGCCGGCGTCGACACGCTGATCCTCGGATGCACCCACTACCCGCTGCTCGCCGGCGTCGTCCAGTACGTCATGGGCGACGGCGTGGTGCTCGTGTCGAGCGCGGGTGCGACGGCCGCCGACGTCTACGCGGCGTTGCGCGACCGCGACATGCTCAACCCGGGCCGCGACCTCGGCGTGCACCGGTTCATCTCGTCCAGCGACCCGGCGACGTTCTCGGAGCTGGGCGTGCGCTTCCTCGGCCCCGAGTTCGTGCGCGTCGAGAGCAGACCGTGGGACCGCCCGTGACGTTCGCGCTGACAGTGCTCGGCACGTCGGGGCGCTTCGCGACCGCGGCGCGGGCGTGCTCGAGCTATCTGCTCGAGCTCGGCGACGCGCGCGTGTGGCTCGACGCCGGCGGCGGCAGCTGGCGCAACCTGTTGTCGCACGTCTCGTTCTCCGAGGTCGACGGCGTCATCCTGACGCACCGTCACCCCGACCACACGATCGACCTGTTCCAGCTCGCATACGCGATCCGCTACGGGCTCGCGGAGCCGCTCGACCGCATCCCGTTGTGGGCGCCGCAGGAGACGGTCGACCGCATCGCCGCCTACGACGCGGACATCGACGAGGCGTTCGACGTGCGCGTCGTCGCGGCCGGCGACGTCGTCGACGTCGCGGGGGCCAAGGTGTCGTTCGTTCGCATGGCGCATCCGCCCGAGACGCTCGGCGTGCGGGTCGAGCGCGACGGACGCGTGCTCGCGTACTCGGCCGACAGCGGACCCGCCGCCGACTTCGACGCGCTCTCCGCCGGCGCCGACGTGTTCGTGTGCGAGGCGACGCTGCAGAACGCCGACACGCCGTGGGAGGGCCACCTCAGCGCGGCGCAGGCGGGCGCGATCGCGGCGCGCGTCGGCGCCCGGCGGCTCTACCTGACGCACTTCAAGTACGGGCGCGACGAGCGCGTGTCGCTCGACGAGGCCCGCGCCGCTGCCGGCGCCGGGGTCCTCGTCGAGATCGCGCGCGACGACGAGCGCGTCGAGGTGGGCGCGTGACGCGCTCGTACGACCGGGCCCCCGACGAGCTTCGGCCCGTGGTCATGACCGCGGGCTTCATGCCGTACGCCGAGGGCTCGTGTCTCGTCGAGATGGGTGCGACGAAGGTCATCTGCACCGCCACCGTCGACGACCACGTCCCGCGCTGGATGCAGGGCCGCGGGAGCGGGTGGGTCACCGCGGAGTACGGGATGCTGCCGCGCTCCTCTCCGGAGCGCATCGCGCGCGAGGTGTCGAAGGGGCGGCCGTCGGGGCGGACGCAGGAGATTCAACGTCTCATCGGGCGCTCGCTGCGCGCCGTCACCGATCTCGACGCGCTCGGCGAGCGCAGCATCGTGGTGGACTGCGACGTCCTCCAGGCCGACGGAGGCACTCGCACCGCGTCGATCACCGGAGCGTTCGTCGCGCTCGCGCAAGCGTGCGCCGCGCTGACGGGCGAGCGGTCGACGCCGCTGCTCGACTCCGTCTGCGCGGTCAGCGTCGGCATCGTCGGGGGCACGCCGTTCCTCGACCTCGACTACTCGGAGGACTCGACCGCGCAGGTGGACATGAACGTCGTCATGACCGGCGCGGGCAAGCTCGTCGAGGTGCAGGGGACCGCGGAGCACGGCGCGTTCGACCGCGCCGAGCTCGACGCGATGCTCGACCTCGCGACCAAGGGCATCGCGGAGCTCACCGCCCGTCAGGACGCGGCGCTCGGCGCGGCGGACCCGGAGTATTGAGAGCCGTATTCGCGTCGCGCAACCGGCACAAGGCGGAGCAGGTCGCCCGCCTGCTGCCCGGCGTCGACCTCGTCGCGCTCGACGACGCGGCCCCCGGTCTCGTGCTTGAGGAGCCGCACGACACGTTCGAGGGCAACGCGCTCGCGAAGGCGCGGGCCGCGGCGTGCGCGACGGGCCTGCCCGCGGTCGCCGACGACTCGGGCCTGGAGGTCGACGCGCTCGGCGGCGCGCCGGGGGTGCTCTCGGCGCGCTACGCCGGTCCGGACGCGACCGACGAGGACAACAATCGCAAGCTGATCGCCGAGCTCGCCGGCGTCCCGTCCGACCGGCGGACGTGCCGCTACCGTTGCGTCGCCGTTCTCGTCATGCCCGACGGGCGCGAGCTCGTCGCGACGGGATCGTGCGAGGGCCGCGTCGTCGACGAGGCGCGAGGCACGCTCGGCTTCGGCTACGACCCCCACGTCGTGCCGGAGGGCGAGACGCGCACGATGGGCGAGATACCGCTCGACGACAAGCTCGCGTTCAGCCATCGTGGGCGCGCGTTCCGCGCGCTGGCGGAGCGCATGAGCGTGCTCGACGCGTCGTCGGCGACGCGCTCGCTGCGCACCGAGCGCACGCGCGCCCGGCTCGACGAGCCCGACGCCGACCCCGACGCGCTGCGCCAGTTCGCGGCGTGGCTCCAGGACGCGCTCGACGCGGGGATCGCCGAGCCCAACGCGATGACGCTCGCGACCGCGGCCCCCGACGGGCGTCCGTCGGCGCGCACGGTGTTGTTGCGCGGGGTGGGCGACGACGGGTTCGTGTTCTACACGAACTACGAGTCGCGCAAGGGCCGCGAGCTCGCCGCCAACCCGTTCGCCGCGCTCGTGTTCCTGTGGACGCCGCTGCAGCGACAGGTGTGCGTGACCGGGCGCGTCTCCAAGCTGCCGCGCGACGACTCGGCGCGCTACTTCCACGAGCGGCCGCGCGGCCACCAGATCGGCGCGTGGGCGTCGCGCCAGAGCACGCCGATCGCGAGCCGCGCGGAGCTCGACGCGCGCGTCGCCGAGGTCGCGGCGCGCTACGAGGGCGTCGACGTGCCGCTGCCTCCGTGGTGGGGCGGCTTTCGCGTCGCGCCCGACGCGATCGAGTTCTGGCAGGGCCGGCCCGATCGTCTCCACGACCGGCTCCGGTACGAGCGCCGCGACGACGGGGGCTGGACCGTCGAGCGCCTGGCGCCCTAGCGCGCGCCGCCCGGCGCGCCGGCGTCCGCGAGCAGCGCGACGACCGCGTCGTGCAGCGTCCCGCACGTCGTCAGCGCGCCGCCCGACGACCACGGGCGCCCGTCGAGACCCGTGACGCGGCCCCCGGCCTCCGCCACGATCGGCTCGAGCGCGCACACGTCCCACAGCGACAGCGACGGTTCCACCATGACGTGCGCGGCGCCGCGCGCGACGAGGACGTGGCCCCAGAAGTCGCCGAAGCCGCGGCTGCGGTCGCAGCGCGCGAGGAGCTCGTTCAGAAACGGCGTGAGACCGGCGTCGAAGAACGACTCGGGGCCCGACGTGAGGACCATGGCGTCGCCGAGCCGGTCGACCGGCGCGACCCGCACGGGCTCGTCGTTCATGCGCGCGCCGAGCCCGGTGGCGGCGTCGTAGACCTCGCCGAGCGCGGGGGCGTGGCACGCGCCGACGACGCTGTCGTCGCCGACGCGCAGGCCGACGAGCGTCGCCCACACCGGGATGCCGGCGACGAAGTTCGACGTGCCGTCGATGGGGTCGACGACCCACGTCGGCGCGCCGTCGACCGCGGGGCCGCCGCCGGCCGCGGTCAGGCCCTCCTCCTCGCCGAGGACGTTGTGCTCGGGGAACGCGCGCGCGATGCGAAGGCGGATCTGCGCCTCCGCCTTCCAGTCGGCCTCGGTGACCCACGTGCCGTCGGCCTTGCGGCGCGTCTCGGGCGCGCGGCGGAAGTGCGCGTGTGCGACGCGCGCGCCGAGCGCGGCGGCGTCGCGCGCGAACTCGAGCTCGCGCGACCAGTCACCCATCGCCCGAATGTATTCGCCGCGACGAGCGACCGCGACGCCCGGCCCGGGCTCTGCGCGCGCCGGCGCGCGTGTCACGATCGGCGGGGTGGACGACGTCCGGGCGCCGCGAGGCGGGGCTCGGACGGTCCGCCGACGACGGGAGACGTGCGATGGCGCGCAGTTTCCAGGTGAGCATCGACTGCCGTGAGCCGCGGGCGCTCGCGGAGTTCTGGATGGCCGCGCTCGGCTACCGGCCCGCCGACCCTCCGCCGGGGTACTCGAGCCGCGACGAGTGGTTCGAGGCGCTCGGGGTGCCGCGCGACGAGTGGCACCTCGCCGCGTGGATCGTCGACCCCGACGGCGTCGGGCCGAGCATCCACCTGCAGGGCGTCCCCGAGCCGAAGGTCGTCAAGAACCGACTCCACTTCGACGTCGACGTGACCGATCGCTTCGGCACGCCCCTCGATCGCAGGAAGGCCGAGATCGCCGCCGAGGCGGAACGGCTCGTCGCCCTCGGCGCGACGCGCGTCGAGGAGCACGTGTTCGGCGACCGCTACCACGTCGTGATGACGGATCCCGAGGGCAACGAGTTCTGCCTTCGCTGACGGCCCGGGCCGCGCCGGGACCCGGTGCGAGAGGGGGGACTCGAACCCCCACGTCCGCGAGGACACCGGCTCCTAAGGCCGGCGCGTCTGCCAGTTCCGCCACTCTCGCGCCCGCCCATCGTAGCGGCGCAAACCGGCGCTCCCGGGTTCAGGTCCGCCGCCGGCGTGACGATTACGCTGTGGTCATGCCCTCGACGACCTCCAGCCTCCGCCGGCGCGCGTCCGCGGCCCTCGTCGCCGCGTGCACCGCGGCGCTCGTCGCGCCGGCTCCGGCCGCGGCGACGCCGCGCGCCCCTCGCTTCGGGCCCGGGATCGAGGGCTACGCCCCCTACCAGGGCCAGACGACGTGCGACCCGGCCGCGAAGCCGGGCGTGCTCGCGTTCCAGCGCATCGTGCTCGACGCGTACCCGTTCACGCGCGCCGGCGGCATCGGCCGCGACTGCTCGTCCGGCGGCCAGAGTGAGCACAAGGAGGGCCGCGCGTGGGACTGGGGCGTCAGCGCGTCCGTGGAGCGCGAGAAGGCGGCCGCCGACGAGGTCGTCGCGTGGCTGCTCGCGCGCGACGCGCACGGCAACGCGCACGCGCTCGCCCGCCGGCTCGGGATCATGTACCTCATCTGGAACCGGCGCGTGTGGTCGACGTGGGGTGGCTGGGAGATCTACTGCGTCCAGCACGGGAGCGCGTGCTACGACCCCGACGGCGGCGGCGTCCGCCACCCGCACACCGACCACGTCCACTTCAGCTTCGGCTGGCCCGGCGCGCGCAAGCAGACGTCGTTCTGGGACCCGGCCCTCAGCCGGGTCGCCGGCGTGACCTCGTACCCGGCCGGCGACGACCTGTGGGCGGCGACCGGTAACGGGCAGGTGTTCGCGCTCGGGGGGGCCGGCCGCCACGGCGACGCGACCGGGGGCGCGGCGGTCGTCGGCATCGCGTCGACGCCGTCGGGCGAGGGCTACTGGATCGCGGGGCGCGACGGCTCTGTGCGCGCCTTCGGGGACGCCCCGCTGCGGGGCGACGCGTCGGGCTACGCGAGCCGCATCGTCGAGATCGCGGCGGCCGGCCCGCGCGGCTACTGGCTGCTCGGCGCGACCGGGCGCGTGTTCGCGTTCGGCGACGCGCCGGCCCTCGGGGGTGCGGCGCGCGCGGGTATCCGCTTCGCCGCGATGGTCCCGGCCGCCGGCGGCGACGGCTACGTGCTCGTGGCCCGCAACGGCCGCACGTTCGCGTTCGGCGACGCGGTCGACCACGGCGGCGTGGCGACCGTGGAGCGCGCCGGCGCGGTCGCGGGCGCGGCACGCCGCGGCGACGGCTATTGGATCGCCGACCGGGACGGCCACGTGTTCGGACGCGGCCCGGCGCCGTCGTTCGGCGACCTCTCCGGGACCGAGCTCGCGTCGCCGGTCGCCGGCATCGCGCCGAGCGCCGGAGGCGACGGCTACTGGCTCGTGACCGGTGCCGGACGCGTCCACGCGTTCGGCGACGCTCCCGAGCTCGGGCGTCTGGAGACGGCGGCCGCGCCCGTCCCGGCGGCGGGGCCGGCCCCCGGCGCCCTGCCCGACGACCACTAGCGCCGCCCGCCCGAGCGGCGGCCGCGCGTCGTGGGTCGTCTCGACCGGAACGAGCCCGACCGGGCGCGCCCGGACGACGTATGCTCCTGCGAACAAAAGCCGTCAGCGGGGGCGGCGAAAGACGAGAAGGGGGGCGGATGCAACGCACCGTTGCCAAGTGGCTGATCGTGCTTGCGGCCCTGTCGTTGGTGGCCGTCGCGTGCGACCGTGACACCGGGGGCGACTCCGCCGACGAGGGCGGGAGCGGCGACAGCGAGCAGGCCGCGGCTCAGGAGGACGAGGGCGGCAGCCTGATCGACGAGATCCAAGACCGCGGCACGCTGCGCTGCGGTGTCAACAACACCGT
Organism: Actinomycetota bacterium; assembly: GCA_036260375.1. GTDB lineage: Bacteria > Actinomycetota > CADDZG01 > CADDZG01 > WHSQ01 > DASZZZ01. Next base: position 102,699 of record DASZZZ010000044.1, on the reverse strand, counting down.
TCCCGGCTTCGGCTTCGACCCCGGCACCGGCGAGATCGAGGGCTTCGACATCGACTTCTGCCGCGGTCTCGCGGCGGCCGTGGTCGGCGATCCGGAGGCGATCGAGCTCGTCCCGATCGACGCCGACAACCGCTTCATCGCGCTGCGCGACGGCGAGTTCGACGTGCTCGTCCGCAACACGACGTGGACCAGCAGCCGGGACGGCACGGAGGGGGCCGCGTTCGCGCACGTCAACTTCTACGACGGCCAGGCCATGATGGTCCGCGAGGGCGAGTTCTCGTCCATCGACGAGATGGACGGCACCAACATCTGCGTCACGACCGGCACGACGACGGAGCTCAACCTCGCCGACTACTTCCAGGAGCGCGGTCTCGACTTCAAGCCGATCGGCTTCGAGGAGAACCCGCAGCTGCAGGACGCGTTCATCTCCGGCCGCTGCGACGGCTGGACGTCGGACCGCTCCCAGCTCGCGGGCATCCGCAGCACGTGGCCGGAGGACGAGGGCGGCCCCGAGTCGCTCGTCATCCTCGACGAGATCATGTCGAAGGAGCCGCTCGCGCCGGCGGTGCTCGACGGCGACAGCGAGTGGCTCGACGCGGTGAACTGGGTCGTCAACGGCATCATCCTGGCCGAGGAGCTCGGCGTCACGAGCGAGAACGTCGAGCAGATGGCCGAGAACCCTCCGAACGGCAACGTCGCGAACCTGCTCGGCGTGCCGTTCGAGTCGAACGAGGGCGGAGGCGCGATCGACCACGGCCTCGCGCTGGAGAACACGTTCATGCAGGACGTCATCGCCGCGGTCGGCAACTACGGCGAGATCTTCGACCGCCACCTGGGTCCGGACAGCCCGCTCGAGCTCGAGCGTCAGCTCAACGCCCTGTGGACGGACGGCGGCCTGCAGTACGCGATGCCGTTCCGGTAGACCGAGCACGATGACCGACGTCGGTGGGGCCTGCCTCGCGCAGGCCCCACCGCGCCTGTGAGCGCGATGGCGACCGTAGCTACGACGACCCGACCGCCGTTCTGGCGCAACGTGCGCGTCCTGCGCCTCGCGGGTCAGGTCGCGTTCGTCCTCGTCGTCCTCGTCGTGCTGCGCGAGGGGTACCTCAACATGGAGTTCGCCATGCGCGAGCTCGGCATCGACCTGTCGTTCGACTTCCTCGACCAGCGCGCCGGCTTCGGCATCGGCGAGGGCATCTCGTACAACCCGAACCAGAGCTTCCTCAAGGCGTTCATGGTCGGCGTCGTCAACGCGATCTTCGTCGCGATCGGCGGCATCGTGCTCGCGACGGTCGTCGGCGTCGTCATGGGCGTGGCCCGCCTGTCGCCGAACTGGATCATGCGCAAGATCGCGCACGTGTACGTCGAGATCGTTCGCAACATCCCGCCGCTCGTGCAGATCATCTTCCTCTACACCGCCGTCATCCTCGCCATCCCGGCGATCGGCGAGAGCATCTCCGTCGGCGGCATCGCGTTCGTGTCGAACCGGGGGGGCGCGATCCCGTGGCCGCGCGCGGGGGCCGACATCGGCGCGTGGTTGCTGTTCGTCGCCGCGGGCGTCGTCGCCGCCGCGTTCGTGTGGCGGTGGCGCACGCGCGTCAACGAGGACACGGGACGCCCCAGCTATCGCGTCCTCGGGGCCATGGGCACGGTGGTCGCGGTCGCGCTCGTCGGCTACGTCGTCGTCGGCGACGCGTTCACGATCGACGTTCCCCAGCTGGGAGAGCGGAGCTACACGGGCGGCCTCCAGATGACCCCCGAGTTCGCCGGCATCCTGCTCGGGCTGGTCATCTACACGGGCGCGTTCATCGCCGAGATCGTGCGCGGCAGCATCCAGGCGGTGCCGAAGGGACAGAAGGAGGCGGCGCAGGCGCTGGGGCTGCGGCCGGGACAGCAGCTGCGCCTCGTCGTGCTGCCCCAGGCAATGCGCATCGCGCTCCCGGCGATCAACAGCCAGTACCTCAACCTCACCAAGAACACGAGCCTTGCGTTCGCGATCGGCTTCCCCGAGATCATCAACATCACGCAGACGATCACGAACCAGGCCGGCCGCTTCGTGCAGGTGTTCCTGATGATGGTGGTCGCGTACCTGCTGCTGAGCCTGATCATCTCGGCCGCCATGAACGGCCTCAACTACCTGATCGTGCGCAGGGGAACGCGGCGATGAGGCGGCCGCGATGGTGAGAGGGACGTTCACGCCGCAGCCCATGCCGGAGGAGATCGAGCTCGCGAGCCTTCCCGAGGGCGAGGGGAGCCCCATCGAGCGCGCTCCCGCGCCGCCGATCACGTCGCCCGCCGAGTGGGTGCATCAGAACCTCTTCTCGAGCTGGTGGAACGGCCTCATCACGGTCGTCGCCGGCGCGTTCGCGGCGTTCGCGCTGTGGCAGATGTTCGAGTTCCTGTTCGTCACGGGCGAGTGGGACGTGTTCCGCACGAACGTGCGCGGCTACATGGTCGGCGGCTTTCCGGAGGAGGAGCTGTGGCGCGTGTGGGCGGCGCTGTGGTTCGTCGCGTTCCTGTCCGGGGCGTCGTGGGGCAGCGCGCGCCGTCCGGTGCGCTGGACGGCGCGCGCTGCCGTCACGCGCACCGTCCTCGTCGTCGTCGTGCTCGCAGCGTTCCTCTACGCGGTCGACACCGCGCTCGTGTGGGGCCTGTCGGCGGCGACGATCGCGTTCGTCGCGCTCGGCGCGGTCGCCGGGCGGATCGGGGGCCGCGCCCTGCGGCGGCCGCTGTGGATCGCATGGCTGCTGGCGTTTCCGCTCGTCGTGGGCATCCTGCGCCTCTTCGACGGCGTCCCGCCGCAGCACTGGGGCGGCCTGCTGCTCAACATCATCGCCGCGACCGTCGGCATCTTCGTGTCGTTCCCGATCGGCCTCCTGCTGGCGCTCGGCCGGCGCAGCACGCTTCCGGCCGTGCGCGCCGTGTGCGTCGCGTTCATCGAGCTGTTCCGCGGCGTGCCGCTCGTGGCGTGGCTCGTGTTCGGCCAGTACGGGCTCGAGCTCCTGCTGCCGCCGCAGCTCGACATCTCCAACATCATCAAGGCGATGATCATGATCACGCTGTTCAGTGCGGTCTACATCGCAGAGATCGTGCGCGGCGGGCTGCAGGGAGTGCCCGTGGGGCAGTACGAGGCGGCGCGCGCGCTGGGCCTGTCGACGACGCGCATGATGGCGCTCATCGTGCTGCCGCAGGCGTTGCGCGCCACGATCCCGACGATGATCAGCCACATGATCGCGGTGTTCAAGGACACGTCGCTGTTCGCGGTGATCGAGTTCACCGACCTGCTCGCGGCGGCCCGGCGCGCCGGGCAGAGCCTCGAGTTCTCCGGTCACCACAAGGAGGCACTGCTGCCGGCGGCGCTGCTCTTCTTCGTGATCGCGTTCTCGATGTCGCGCTGGAGCCAGCGCCTGGAGCGCCGGCTCGGAGTGGGGGAGCGATAGCCATATGACGGAGGCGACGGTTCACGACGAGACACGGGTGGAGGGCGGCGGCGACGACGGTGCCATGATCGTCGCCGACGGCGTCAAGAAGTGGTTCGGGGACTTCCAGGCCCTCAACGGCATCTCGACGACGGTTCGGCGCGGCGAGGTGGTCGTCATCGTGGGTCCCTCGGGCTCGGGGAAGTCGACGTTCTTACGCACCATCAACCGGCTCGAGCGGCACGACGAGGGGCGCATCGTCGTCGACGGGATCGAGCTCACCGACGACATCCGCAACATCGAGCGCGTGCGCAGCGAGGTCGGGATGGTGTTCCAGTCGTTCAACCTGTTCCCCCACCTCACCGTCATGCAGAACGTCACCCTCGCGCCCCACAACGTCCGGCGGTGGCCGCGGCGCAAGGCGGAGGAAATCGGGGTGCAGCTGCTCGAGCGCGTCGGCATCCCCGAGCAGGCCAACAAGTACCCGGGGCAACTGTCGGGCGGCCAGCAGCAGCGCGTCGCCATCGCCCGCGCGCTCGCGATGCAGCCGAAGATCATGCTGTTCGACGAGCCCACGTCCGCCCTCGACCCCGAGATGATCAAGGAGGTGCTCGACGCGATGAAGGAGCTCGCGCGCTCGGGCATGACGATGATCTGCGTGTCGCACGAGATCGGTTTCGCCCGCGAGGTCGCCGACCGCGTGCTGTTCTTCGACGGCGGGGTGCTGGTAGAGGAGGCGACGCCGGACCGGTTCTTCTCGAGCCCGCAGCACGAGCGCACGAAGCGCTTCCTGTCGCAGATCCTCTAGAGGGGGCCGCGTGTCCGACGTCCCCGAGGTGCTGTTCGTGTGCGTGCACAACGCGGGCCGGTCGCAGATGGCCGCGGCGCTCCTCGAGCGCAAGGCGAAGGGGCGCGTGCGGGTGCGCTCGGCCGGGTCCGCGCCGGCGGAGGCGATCCACGACAACGTGCGCGCCGCGATGGCCGAGATCGGCGTCGACCTCGCGGGGGCGACACCGAAGCGGCTCGAGGACGACGCGGTCCGCGCCGCGGACGTCGTCGTCACGATGGGGTGCGGGGACGCGTGCCCCGTGCATCCGGGCACGCGCTACGAGGACTGGGACTTCGACGACCCCGCGGGGCGCCCGCTGGAGGAGGTGCGCGCGATCCGGGACGTCGTCGAGCGGCGCGTCGACGCGCTCGTCTCCGAGCTGACGGAGACGCGCTGACGACGCCGGTGCTCGTCTAGCGCCGCAGCGCGCGCTCGACGTCGGTGAGCATGTCCGACGGGCGGACGCCGAGGGCGCGCGCGACGTCGAAGACCGTGCGCAGCGACGGCGAGCTGCGGCCGCGCTCGAGCAGGCTCACGTACGTGCGGTGGCGGCCGCAGGCGAACGCGAGCGCCTCCTGCGACAGGCCGGAGCGCTCACGCCACTCCCGCATGACGAGGCCGAAGGCTTGTTCGGGCGTCGGTTTCCGGGGCACCCGCCCAGCGTCCCGCGTCGCAGACTATCGATCTACAGCCTATCTTCTGCAAGCGCGGCTGCAGCGACTGCTGCGGTGGTCGGCGGCGGGGGCCGCGGGGCGTGCGCCGCGTTGCAGACCATCGGTCTACAGCATATAGTCGTCGCCGCAAGAGTTGGCTGTGGGCGGCGGCGCGTCGCGGTTCCTCTTGCTCACGATGCCCGCGGCGGTGTCCACCCCCCGGATGCCGGCGCGTACGGTCGGGGCATCGTGCTCTCGGACGGCCGCCGCCGCCCACTTCCTGGTCACGGGCGCGTCGGCGCGCGCGGCGACGTCCGCCGGCCGAGCAGCTCCGACGCCGCCGGCTCGGGCGCGAGCAGCACGTTGCCGTACTCGTACTCGTCGCGCACGCGGTGCGGGCGCACGCCGTCGGGCGTCACGTCGAACGGCGCGTACCCGAGCGTCGCGGCGAAGTCGAGCGCGTCGCGGCTGCGCGGCCCCCGTCCCGTGTCGCCGACCTCGACCGTCACCAGCGGCCGCGCCGTCGTCATCGTCGACGCGGCGCCGCGGAGCACCTCGAGCTCGGCGCCCTCGGCGTCGACCTTGACCACGTCGGGGACGTCGCCGGCCGCGGCGACGTAGGCGTCGACCGTGGTCACGCGCGCGTCGTACGCGCCGCGCGGCGCGGCCGACTCGTCGCGCGACGACACGAACGTGTCGAGCGCGCTGTGACCGCTGCCGAAGTCCGTCAGCGACAGCGTCGTCTCGGCGCTCCACAAGCCCGCCGGCACGACGCGTACGCGCCCGGCGGCGTTGTCGCGCAGCAGCGGCAGCGTCTGGCGCGACGGCTCGAACGCGTGAACGCGCGCACCCAGCGACGCCGCGAGCAGCGAGTAATAGCCGAGGTGCGCGCCGGCGTCGAAGACGACCGTCCCCGGGCGCACGACGTCGACGAACAGCGCGCTCAGCCCGGGCTCGATGACGCCGTAGCGGTGTATCTCGCACGACACGAGCTCGGGGAGCACGACGTCCATCTCGTCGCCCCAGAAGGTCGTCGCGCGGGCGCGCGTCGGCCGCGCGTAGCGCGCTGCGTAGAGATCCCGAAGCGGCGTGCCGACCGGCGCGTCGCGGCGGCGCTCGAGGGCGCGGCGCAGGCCGGCGCGGGCCGCCGTCGTCACCGCGGGCTCCTCATCGCGTCGTCTAGCCGGGGCGGGCGCCTCCGGCGCGCTCGCCCGCGTCGCCGGGCGCCGCCGTCGACGCGCCGTTGCCGGTGACGTCGCACGCGACGAGCACGTCGGTGCCCGCGATGGACACGGACCGGTTCGTCAGCGAGATGCCGTCGGCGACGCGGCCGATCCCGAGGTCGCCGACGCCCTCGACGCCCTTGCCGAGCACGATCGGAGCGAGCGCGACGACGACGCGGTCGACGCACCGCGCGCGCAGCAGCGACGTGATCACGCGCTGGCCGCCCTCGACGAGCAGCGACGACAGGCCCGCGCGGCGCAGCATCGCGAGCGCGGCGCGGACGTCGACGCCGTCGGGCGCGGCGTCGACCACGCGCACCGCGACGTCGCGCGCGCGCAGGTCGGCGCGGCGGCGCTCGTCGGAGCCCTCGGTCGTCGCGACGACGGTCGGCGCCGTGCCGTCGAAGACGCGGCTCGGCGGCGGCGACCGCAGCGTCGAGTCGAGGACGACGCGCGTCGGCGACGGGCCGGGCACGAGCCGTACGGTCAGCTGTGGGTCGTCGCTGAGCACGGTGCCCACGCCGACCATGATGCCGTCGCAGCGCGCCCTCAGCGCGTGCGACACGGCGCGCTCCTCCTCGCTGCTGATCCAGCGCGAATCGCCAGTCGCGGTCGCGATGCGACCGTCCATCGACTGCGCGTACTTCACGACGACGTAGGGACGATCGTCGTGTGGCCGCGGCGCGCCCAGCAGCGACGAGACGTCGGGGGCCGCGCTCTGCACCTCCACGAGGGGCGCGCCGAGCGGGTTGCCGTGCCCGAGGCGATCGCGCTTGGTGCTGAGGTAGCGCACCGTGTGGCCGTTCGCCGCAACCGCCAGCCCGCGCACGGACTCGACCTCGACGCCGGCGTCGCGCAGACCGCTGACCTTGCGCGGGTTGTTCGTTATCAACCGGACCGACCTGACGCCGAGTTGCTTGAGCACGTCCGCCGCGTCGCCGTAGTCGCGCCCGTCGACGGGTAGTCCCAGATGCAGGTTCGCGTCGACGGTGTCGGCGCCGCGGTCCTGCTCGAAGTACGCGCGCAGCTTGTCGACGAGGCCGATCCCGCGGCCCTCGTGGCCGGTGACGTAGACGAGCACGCCTCGGCCCTCGGCGCCGATCGCCTTGAGCGCGGCCGCCAACTGGACGCCGCAGTCACATCGCAGCGAGCCGAGGGCGTCGCCGGTCAGGCACTCCGAGTGGACGCGCGTCAGCACCGGGGTCCCGTCGCCGACGTCGCCCGCGACGAGCGCGAGGTGCACGAAGCCCGACGCGGTCTTGAACGCACGCAGCTCGAACGCGCCGAAGGCAGTCGGCAATCGCGTGCGCGCGACCTCGGTCGGTCCCATGCTTCGTCGTCGTCCTTTCGTGAGACGATACGGCCGGGTTCGGTCGCCCGGCGGCCGGGTCCGTTCCGCCCGGCTAGAGGAGGGTACGACACGCGCGATGCGCGCCCTTGCACTGCAGTTCGTCGCCCCGCGCAAGCTCGCTCTGGTCGAGCGCGCGCTCGACGAGCCGGCGCGCGACGAGATCCTCGTGCGAACGCTGTACTCGGGCATCAGCTCGGGGACCGAGCTGCTCGCGTACCGCGGGGAGATCGACCCCGATACGCCGCTCGACGACACGATCGGCGCGCTCGGCGGCACGTTCTCGTACCCGTTCCACTACGGCTACGCGTGCGTCGGCGTCGTCGAATCCTCCTCCGGCGACCTGGGGGCCGGGACGCTCGCGTTCGCGTTCCATCCGCACCAGGACCGCTTCGTGTGCGCGACGCGCGACGCGATCGTGCTCGGCGACGTCGACGCGCGCGTCGCGACGATGTTCCCTCTCGTCGAGATCGCACTGCAGATCACGCTCGACGCGGCGCCGTCGCTCGGCGACACGGTGGTCGTGACGGGACTCGGATGCGTCGGCACGCTCGCCGCGCTGTTGCTCCAGCGCGCCGGGGCGCGCGTCGTCGGCGTCGACCCGAGCTCGGCGCGGCGCGCCCTCGCCGCCGAGCTGGACGTCGAGGCGGTTGCGCCGGAGAATGCCCGCGCGCGGGCGGCGGACGCGCCGCTCGTGGTCGAGGCGAGCGGCAACCCGGCCGCGCTCGCGCAAGCGCTGCCGCTGCTCGCGCACGAGGGCACGGCGCTCGTCGCGTCGTGGTACGGGACGAAGCCGGCGACGCTCGCGCTCGGCGCGGAGTTCCACCGGCGCCGCCTCACGATCCGGAGCGTCCAGGTGTCGACGATCCCGGCGCGGATGGCCGACCGGTGGACGGTCGAACGCCGCCGCGCGCACGCGGTGCGGTTGCTGGGAGAGCTGCCGCTCAAGCGTCTCGCCACGCACGTGTACCCGTTCGCGCGCGCCGCCGACGCGTTCGACGCGCTCGACCGCGGCGACGACCGCGCGATGCACGTCGCTCTGTCGTACGGGGAGCGCTGACGTGTACGAGACGGGGTTGTCGAAGAGCTTCGTCGCGTGGCACGTCATGCCCGACGTGGACGGACCCGAGGGCGAGCTGCACACGCACGACTACCGTCTCGACGTCGTCGTGTCGCGCGCCGAGCTCGACGAGCGCGGGATGGTGTGCGACATCGACGTCCTCGACGCCGCGCTCGACGAGATCGTCGCCGTCGTCGCGGGCAAGAACGTCGACGTCGTGCGGCCGCCGGATGCCGCCGCGGTCACGGTCGAGGTGCTCGCGCGCTGGGCGCACGGCGCGCTGGCGCCGAGGCTCGGCGTCGACGGGGAGCTGTCGGTGCGCGCGTGGGAGTCGCCGGTCGCGTTCGGGGGCTACGCCGCCCCCATCCGCTCGTAGGCGCCGAGGCAGCGCCGCGCGCACGCGTCCCACGTGAAGCGCTCGACGACGTGGGCGCGCGCGTCGTCGCCCATGGCGCCCGCGCGGCGCCGGTCCCCGAGGAGCTCGCCGAGGCGGGCGCGCAGCGCGGCGACGTCGCCGGCGGGGACGACGAAGCCGGTCACGCCGTCGACGACGACCTCGGGAAGGCCGCCGACGTCGGACGCGACGACCGGCGTCCCGCTCGCCATCGCCTCGAGCAGCGACAGCCCCAGCAGCTCCGGGATCGCGACGCGCGCGCCGTAGCGCGTCTCGTGGACCGACGGCAGCACCACGACGCTCGCGCTGCGGTAGAGGGCGGGGAGGTCGCGCTCGTCGACGCGGCCGGCGAAGCGCACGTCGCGTCCCTGCGCGAGCCGCTCGAGCAGCGCCGGATAGTCGCGCGCCGGGGGCCGGGAGTCGTGGCCCCCGGTTCCCGCGATCGTCAGCGTCGCACCGGACGGCAGCGCCTCGATGAGGCGGTCGACCCCCTTGTGCGGCGTCAGGCGGCCGACGAACAGGACGCCGTCGCGCTCCGCGCCCGGCTCGGGACGAAAGCGCGCCGTGTCCGCGCCGCCGTAGATGGCGGTCGTCTTGTGGGCGGGCGCCCTCAGCGTCGCGGCCGAGTAGCGTGACACCGTGAGGAACCCGTCGAACAGACGCGCGTCGAGCCGCGGCCACCGCCCCGGCCCGAGGCCGTGGTCGGTCACCGCTCGCGCCTGCCGTCGCGCCCACGCGGCGACCGCCGCGACGCGGCTCGGCAGCGCGCGCAGATGGTGCGCGTGGACGACGTCCGCGCCGGCGAGCGCGCGCACCATGCCGCGCGCGACGGGATGCGCGGGATGGCCCGCCACCAGCGCGCGCCGCTCGAGCACGGTGACGTCGAGACCCTCGACCCGCCGCGACGACGAGCGCGCGCCGAACGTGACGAGCTTGCAGTCGACCTCGCGGGCGAGCGCACGCGCGAGCTCGACGGGGTACCGCTCGCCCCCGCCGAAGAGACCGTCGTCGCCGAACGCCGTCGGCGACACGTGAATGACGCGCATGCGGGTGTCCCTCGTGACTCTGGGCGATCCGGCCACCCAGACCGGCGGCTACCTATACCACCGCCGCATGGCCGAGGTCGCGCCCCGCCACGGTGCCGAGCTGAGCTTCGCGTCGTTCCCGGCGCGGCCGTTCCCGCTTCCCGCTCTGTGGGGCCGGGGCGTGGCAGCGCGCGCGTCGGATGCCGACGTCGTGGTCGTAGACAGCATCGCGGCCGCGTTCGTCGCGCCGTGGTTGCGGTGCGTGCCGCGCCCGGTGGCCGGGATGCTGCACCAGGAGCCCGGCGGGATCGAGCACGGCGCGCTGAGGACGCGCGTGCAGGCGTGGCTCGACCTGCGCGCGTACGCCCGCATGCCCGTGCTGCTCGTCGCGAGCGAGTCGCTGGCGCAACGGATGCGCCGCGAGCACGCCGACGTCCGCGTCGTGGCCCCGGGGCGCGACGTCGCCGCCGCGCCGGAGCCGTCGGTGACCGACCTGCGCCGCGGACGGAAAGTCGCGTTGCTGTGCGTCGGCAACTGGGTCGCGCGCAAGGGCATCGTCGAGCTGCTCGACGCGTTCGCGACCCTGCCCGAGGGAACCGCGACGCTGCACCTCGCCGGCGACGAACGCGTCGACGAGCGCTACGCGGCGCGCGTCCGCCGCCGCATCGCGGCGCTGGGCGAACGCGTCGTCGTGCACGGCGTCGTCGCGCGCGAGCGCGTCGCGGCCCTCTACCGCGACGCCGACGTGTTCGTCATGCCGAGCGTCGCGGAGCCGTACGGCACGGTGTACGGCGAGGCGATGGCGGCCGGGCTCCCGGTCGTCGGGTGGCGTGCCGGCAACCTTCCGTACCTCGCGCGCGACGGCGTCGACGGCGTCGTCCTCGAGCCCGGCGACGTCGCCGCGCTCGCGTCGGCGCTGCGCCGGCTGGCCGAGGACGACGGCGCGCGCGCCGCCATGGGCCGCTCCGCGCGCGCGCGGGCCATGGCGTTCCCGACGTGGGACGACACCGCGCGCGCGTTCTTCGGCCACCTGCGCGCGCTCGCGGCGCGCTGACGAGCGCGTCGCGCGCGCTCGGGCGCGCCGACGGGCACGCCGCGCACCCGGCGGTCGTCACCGTCCGAGCAGGTCGCGCGTCACCGCCGCGAGCTCGTCGGGGGCCGAGTAGTTGACGACGTGGCCCGTGCCCGGGACCTCGACGAGCGCGCCCGACGGCAACAGGCCGGCGGCCTCGGTCGCCCACGCCCGCGGCACGATCGGGTCGCGCGCGCCGCGCGCCACGACCGCCGGCACACGCACCAACGGCAGCTTGCGTTCGACGGGGTCCGCGAGCGCGTGCACGAACGTCGCCGCGAACCGGCGCGGACCGCACGCGAGGTAGTCGCGCGCGAGCACGACGCCGAGCGACGGGCGCTCGAACGGAACGTTGGCCGCGAGCCGCGCCGCCTGGCGCGCCGCGGTGCGCGCGTGCGGGTCCATCGTCGGTCCCGTCAGCACGACCGGTCCGACGAGCTCGGGCGAGTGCGCCGCCATGTCGACGACGACCTGGCACCCGAGCGAGTTGGCGACGAACGCCGCGCCGGCGCGGCGCGTCGTCCGCACCCACGCGGCGAGCGCGAGCGACAGGCCGCGCACGTCGAGTGCCTCGCGCGGCCCGGTCGTCCGCCCGAAGCCCGGAAGGTCGGGGGCGACGACGCGCGCCGCCGGGGCCAGGGCGCGCGCGAACGGGCCGAAGTAGCGGTGGGAGCAGCCGAGCCCGTGAACGCATACGACCTCGGGCGCGTTCGGACGACCGGCCACCGCGGCGTGCACGAGCGTTCCCGCCGCGACCGTGTGCTCGGCGCGGCCCCAGCCCGTCCACGCGACGGAAGCGCCGCGACCGCGGGCGCGCACGACGGAGTCCTCGACCGGCACGAACCTGCTCCCTCCCTCGACGCCGCGGCGCTCCTACCCGCGCGTCCGCGCCGCGAACCGCGCCGGTCTCCGCGCCGTCCGGAAGACGCGCGCCCCCGCGCGCGTTCGAACCGGCATGAGGATCGACATCTGGTCCGACGTCGTGTGCCCGTGGTGCTACGTCGGCAAGCGCCGGCTCGAGGCCGCGCTCGCGCGCTTCGCGCCGCGGGACGCGGTCGAGGTCGTGTGGCGCTCGTTCGAGCTCGACCCGTCCGCGCCTCCGTCGCCCGACGGCCGCATCGACTACGCGCAGCGCCTCGCGGCCAAGTACGGCACGAGCGTCGCCGACGCCCGCGCCATGATCGAGAACATGACCGGGGTCGCGGCCGCCGACGGGCTCGAGCTCCGCTTCGACCTGCTGCGCCCCGGCAACACCTTCGACGCGCATCGCCTGCTGCACCTCGCGCTGCGCAGGGGGGTCCAGGACGACGTCAAGGAGCGTCTGGACCGCGCCACGTTCCGCGACGGGCTGCGGGTGTCGCACCACGACGACCTCGCACAGGTCGCCGTCGACGCCGGGCTCGACGAGGGCGAGGTCCGCGCCGTGCTCGCGTCGGACCGTTTCGCGGGGGAGGTGCGCGCCGACGAACGACGCGCGCGGGCGTACGGCATCTCGGCGGTCCCGTTCTTCGTCGTCGACGGGCGCTACGGCGTCGCGGGCGCGCAGCCGTCGGATCTCCTGCTCGAAGTGCTCACGCGCGCGTGGGACGAGCGGGCGCCGCTCGACGTCCGGCCGGGGTCCGCTCCGGCGTGCGACGACGGCTCGTGCGCGGTGCCCGAGCGCTCGTCGTGACCGACTACGGGCACGACCTCCTGTTCGGCGTCTTCGTGCCTCCGAGCGCGCGCGATCACCGGGCCGTGACCGACATGGCCGTGCGGGCCGACGCGCTCGGGCTCGACCTGTTCGCGGTCCAGGACCACCCGTACCAGCCCGCGTTCCTCGACACGTGGACGCTGCTCTCGGGGCTGGCGCCCGTGACGCAGCGCATCCGCCTCGTCCCCGACGTCGTGAACCTCCCGCTGCGGCCGCCCGCGGTGCTGGCGCGCAGCGCGGCGACGCTCGACGTCCTCAGCGGCGGGCGCGTCGAGCTCGGTCTCGGCGCCGGCGCGTTCTGGGACGCGATCGAGGCCAACGGCGGGCCCCGCCGCACGCCGGGCGAGGCGCTCGAGGCGCTCGAGGAGGCGATCGCGATCGTGCGCGCGCTGTGGACGCCGGGCGCGGCCGCGCGCGTCGACGGCAAGCACTACCGAGTGTGGGGCGCGAAGCCCGGGCCCGAGCCGCTGCATCCGATCGGCGTCTGGGTCGGCGGTTACGGCACGCGCATGCTCCGGCTCGTGGGCCGCGTCGCCGACGGATGGATCCCGTCGTCGGCGTACCTGCCGCCCGACCGGCTCGGCGCGCGGACGCGCGTGCTCGACGCGGCGGCCGAGGACGCGGGCCGCGATCCAGCGCAGATCAGGCGCGTCTACAACGTCGACGGCGCCTTCGAGGCCCGCGCGAGCGGGTTCCTCAGAGCTCCGGCCGAGACGTGGGCCGAGCAGCTCACGGAGCTCGCGCTGGAGCACGGGATCAGCGCCTTCGTGCTCGCGGTCGCGCCGGGCGCGACGTCCGACGTCGAGCGCTTCGCGTCCGAGGTCGCCCCGGCCGTGCGCGCCGCCGTCGCGCGGGCGCGGACCGGCGCGCCGACGCCCGCCCCCTCCGCCCCGCCCGTGCCCGCGCGCGACGCGACCGGGCACGCGAATCAGCAGATGCTGTTGCAGGTCCACGACGAGCTGCGCCGCCAGCTCGCCGAGCTGCGCGAGGCGGTCGAGCTGCTGGCGCGCGGCAACACGCGTCCGGAGGACCTGCGCTCGACGATCAACCGCCTCGCGCTGCGCCAGAACTACATGTCGCTCGGGGCGTTCTGCGCCGCCTACTGCCGCTTCGTCGCGTCGCACCACACCGTCGAGGACCGGCGCATGTTCCCCGACCTGCTCGCCGCGGACCCGTCGCTCGAACCCGTGATCGAGCGCCTCGAGCGCGAGCACGACGTCATCGCCCGCATCGTGGTGGAGCTCGACGACGCGGTCGTCGCGCTCATGCAGGACCCCTCCCGCATCGACGACGTGCGCGCGGTCGCCGACCGGCTCGCCGGCGAGCTGCTCGCGCACCTCGAGCTCGAGGAGGACGCGCTCCTGCCCGCGCTAGGCACGTTGCCGTCGCACGTGTGAAAGACGCGCGGCGCGGTCGACGGTCTGTGTAGCGTTCTACGGTGCGGTCGCCGGCTCGGGCACCGGTCGCCGCGCTGGCGGCCACGACGATCGGAGGCGCACGTGGACACGGCGATCGCATTGTCGGACGACGCCCAGAGGACCGCCGGCATCCTGCTGCTGACGGTCGTCGCGGTGCAGTCCGGAGGACTGTTCGTGCTGCGCGTGCTGCGCCGGCGCGACGTCACCGACTTCCAGCGCGCGTTCTTCCGCGCCGGGCACGCCCACGCCGGCGTGCTCGTGGTCCTGAGCCTCGTGTGCCAGCTCTACGCCGACGCGTCCGGGCTGTCGGGCGCCGCCGAGCAAGTCGCTCGCAGCGGCGTTCCGCTCGCCGCGATCCTGATGCCCGCCGGGTTCTTCCTGTCCGCCGCACAGCGCGGGGCGACCGGCCCGAGCCGGTGGATCGCGTTGCTCTACGCCGGCGCGCTCGCCCTCGCGGCCGGCGTCGTCACGCTGGGGATCGGTCTGCTGGCGTGACGCCGCCGGGCTCGGCGGCGCGCTCCGAGGCCGACCACCCCTCGAGCGCGAGCAGCTGCGCCTTGCGCTGAACGCCGCCGCGGAAGCCGCGGAGGGCGCCGTCGCGGCCGACGACGCGGTGGCACGGCACCACGATCGCGATCGGGTTGGTCGCGTTGGCGCGCCCGACCGCGCGCACGGCCGCGGGGGCGTCGATCCGGCGCGCGAGGTCCGTGTACGTCGTCACGGTGCCGTAGGGGATCGTCTGGAGCGAGCCCCACACGCGCCGCTGGAACGGCGTGCCGGCGGGCGCGATCGGGACGTCGAACGACGTGCGCTCGCGCGCGAAGTAGGCGTCCAGTTGCTCGGCGGCCGCGTCGAACGGCCGTGCGTCGCGCGTCGCTCCGCCCGGCTCGCGCCCGCCGAACTCGAGCCCGGTGAGGAACTCGCCGTCGGACGTCAGCGTGAGCTCGCCGAAGGGGCTCGTGAGGATCGTGTAGTAGGTCCCCGTTCGTCGCAGCGTAGTCGGTCCGCGGAGGCCGTCGTCATTACCTACTCTATAGTAGGATACGGTGACTCGGACGGCGACGATCGCCGTCCACGGAGCGCTCTCTCGGAAGGAGGTCCCGCGTGTCGACGTCGTACCGTCTGCGTCCCCTGCCCCCGGAGGTCGCGCGCGAGGTGAGGGCCTCGCTGCTGGCGCCGGGCTACGAGCACCCCGCGCACGTGTCGACCGCGACCGGCTACGGACCGTGCCGCGTGTGCCTGCGCAAGACCGTCACGGGCGAGGAGCGCGTGATCCTGTTCACGTACGACCCGTTCGCGGGGCGCGAGCCGTTCCCGCTGCCGAGCCCCGTCTACGTGCACGAGCACGATTGCGACCCGTACGCGCACGACGAGCGCTTCCCCGAAGAGCTGCGCGACGTCGACGTCACGCTCAACGCGTACGCCCCCGGCCGCATCCTGCGCGCGCAGGAGCGGGTCGCGGGTGCCGACGCCGACGACGCGCTGGCGGCGCTGTTCGAGCGCGACGACGTCGACTACGTCCACGTGCGCAACACGCGCGCCGGCTGCTTCATCGTCGAGGCCGTCCGGCGCCCTGCCGGCACCTAGCACCTAGCTCGGCGCGGGCGCCGGCGCCGCGGTGACGGGGACCTCGGGGCGCGTCGCGCGCTCCTGGTGGACCGCGACGCCGGCGACGACGAGCGCCACGCCGGCGAGCTCGGCGACCCCCGGGACCTGGCCGAGCACCACGAGCCCGACGACCGTGGCGGTTGCGGGAAGCAGCGCTACGAACAACGCGTACGTCGCGCGCGACAGCCGGGCGAGGGCGAGCTGGTCGCACACGTACGGGATCACGGACGACGTCACGCCGACGCCGGCCCCCGCCGCGATCGCGAGCGGGTCGAGAAGCGCGCGCGGCGCGTCCCACACGCCGAACGGCGTCGCGATCGCGGCCGCCACGAGCATCGACGCGCCGAGCGCGTCGATGCCCGAGACGCCGGCGTGGTTCGCGGCGCGGTGGCCGAGGACGACGTAGACCGCGAACAGCGCGGCGTTGGCGAACGCGAACGCGAAGCCGGCCGGCTCCCCGGCGATCCTGATGCCGGTCAGCGTGTACACGCCGGCGACCGCGAGCACGAGCGCCAGCGCGTTGCGCCGGCTCCGCACGCCGACCGCGGCGAGCGCGATGGGACCGGCGAACTCGATCGCCGCGACCGTGCTCAGCGGCAGGCGGTCGATCGAGAGGTAGAAGAACGAGTTCATGGCCGCGAGCGCGCACGCCCACGCGACGACCGTGCGTCGCCCGTCGCGCCCGAGCGCGCCCCAGAAGCGCCACGGCCGGCGCCACAGCGCGAACACCGCGGCCGCGGTCGCGATGCGCAGCCACGCGACGCCGAGCGGGTCGACGCGCGCGAACAGCAGGACCGCGAACGCGGGACCGAGGTAGTGGAACACCGCGCTCACGACGAAGAACGCGTGAGGGGGGATCGCGTCGACTCGGACCGGGGCGCGTCGCATGTCCCCAGTGTGACCTTGACGGCGGACGGGCGGAATGCCACGATCGGCGTCGTCAGGCCCTTGCTCCGTGGAATCGACGGAAAACCGGCCCTCTCGCGCAAGATCGGAGCGTGATGGACGAGATCGACCGGAAATTGCTTGCGGCGCTCCAGGACGACGCCCGCGTCACCCGCAGCGAGCTCGGGACGCGCGTCGGTCTCTCCGCCAGCGCCGTCGCCGACCGCCTCCGCCGCCTCGAGGACGACGGCGTCGTGCTCGGGTACCGCGCCGAGCTCGACCGCAGGGCGCTCGGCTACGACCTCACCGCGATCGTCCGCATACGCCCCGACTCGGGGCAGATGAAGAGCGTTTCCGCAGCGGCGACGTCGATCCCCGAGGTGATCGAGTGCCATCGCGTCACGGGCGAGGACTGCTACGTGCTCACCGTCGTGTTGCGCTCGATCGACGAGCTCGAAGATCTCGTCGATCGCTTCACCCCGTTCGGGCGCACGACGACGTCGATCGTCAACTCCACGCCCGTGCCGCGGCGCGGTTTCCCGCTCTAGGCCCGCGCCGTGTCCGGGGCGTCGAGCCGGTGCCAGCGCGCCCCGGTCCACGTCCACGTCTCGTCGGAGCGCGTGAACACCGGCTCGAACGGCTTCGGGGGCCCGAGGCGCAACGCGCGGCGCGTCACGGTGAGAGCTTGCGTCGTCGACACCTCGACGACCGAGACCTCGTAGGGCGCCTCTACGAGAGCGGCGACCGTCAGCTGCAGCAGCTCCCCGTCGGCCCGCGCCGTGCGCCCGTGCACGTGCCCGCTCACGACGACGACGGGGGCCGCGTGCCGCCGCACGACCGCGCGCACCGCGGCGCGATCGACGAGGTCGCCGGGATACGACAACCCCGCGGCGGCGAACTCGTCGGCGAGCGGCACGAGCGGGAAGTGGCTCGCGACCAACGACGAGCCGTCGGCGATGCGCACGTGACTCGACGCGAAGCGCGACGTGGTGCCGCCGGCGGGCGCGACGCCGACGCCGCCGACGACGACGTGGCCGAGCGCGAAGTCGTCGTCGGCGAGTGCGCGCGCGCCGCGCGCGCGCGCGATCGGCGCCAGCTGCGGTCCGTCGTGGTTGCCGGGCACGACGCCGACGTGTTCGAACGCGTCCCGGCACGCCTCCAGCACGCGCGCGGTCGAGGCGTCGTCGCCGCGCTCGGACACGTCGCCCAGCACGAGCAGGCCGCGTGCCCCGGCTCCGTGCAACAGGTCGAGTCCGCGCTCGAGCCGTTCCTCGACGAGCTCGGGCTCGTAGTCGTTGTGCCACCGTCGCGGCGGCCGCCCCCCGGCGACGTCGTGGTGGAGGTCGGCGACGACGCCGACGCGCACGACGCCGTCGTTCTCCGGAGAGCTCCACGACGGCGTCATCCACTCACCTGCCCGGTACGGTCGTCGCCTCAGCGTGCGATGGCCGCGCGCGAGCCCCAACGGATCGCGTCGCCGCATCGCGTCACGAGACATCGTGCTCCCGAGCCTCGGCGACGATCGCCAGCAGGCGTTCCGCGGAGCGATCGACGTCGGCTTCGGTCGTCGACCAGTTGCTGACCGACACGCGCATGCACAGGCGCCCGTTCCACTCCGTGCTGCCGGCCCAGAACGTCCCGTCGGCGTGCACCGCCCGGATGACCCGCGCGGCGTGACGCCGCTCGTCGCCGTCGCACGGGAACGCCAGCAGGACCTGGTTGAGCACGACGTCGTTGAGCACCTCGACGCCGGGGTCGTGCGCGACCGCGCGTGCGAAGCGCCGCGCGAGGCGACAGCACCGCGTGACGAGCTCGTCGACGCCCGATCTCCCCAGCGCGCGCAGGACCGCGTAGA
This sequence comes from Actinomycetota bacterium, assembly GCA_036260375.1. GTDB lineage: Bacteria > Actinomycetota > CADDZG01 > CADDZG01 > WHSQ01 > DASZZZ01. Next base: position 84,217 of record DASZZZ010000044.1, on the reverse strand, counting down.
CCGGGATGGCGCGCGCCCGGCGCGAGAACTCCGGAACCCAGTGGCTTCCGTCGCGCCGCCCGCGCGGCGCCGTCATCGCGTACGACCCGCCCTTGCGCACGACGGCCTCGTGCGCGTCCGCGTCGCGCACGACGACGAAGCCGCAGTCGTAGGGGACGTTGAGCCACTTGTGCGCGTCGACCGCCCACGAGTCGGCCGCCTCGACTCCGCGCGTCGCGTGACGCAGGCCGCGCGCGGCGCGCGCCCACAGTCCGAACGCGCCGTCGACGTGCAACCACGCGCCGCGCTTCGCGGCCGCGCGCGCGACGTCCTCGATCGGGTCGAACGCCCCGGTCGCGACGTTGCCGCATTGCGCGATCGCGAGCGCGGGCCCCGGGCGGGCGTCGAGCGCGGCGGCGAAGGCGTCGGCGAGCACCCGGCCCTGGTCGTCGACCGGGACGACCGTGACGTCGGCGGCCCCGATCCCGAGCAGGCGCAGAACGCCGTCGATCGTGGAGTGCCGCTGCTCGCCGGCGACGACGTGGACGGGCGGCGCGCCGGCGAGGCCCTGGTCGTCGAGGTCCCACCCGACGCGCAGCAGGACCGCGCGCCGTGCCGCGGCGAGCGCGGTGAGGTTGGCCGTGGTCGCGCCGGTCGTGAAACCGACCGACGACGTGCGCGGCAGGTCGAGGAGCTCGAGCAGCCAGCGCGCGGTGACGTCCTCGATCACGGCCGCCGCCGGCGCACCGGCGTACGACGTCGCGACCTGGTCCCACGCGGACGTCAGCCAGTCGGCCGCCAGCGCCGCCGGATGCGCCCCGCCGGTGACGAAGCCGAAGTAGCGCGGCCCCGGCGACGCGACGAGCCCCGCGTCGGCGCGCGCCGCGAGGTCGTCGACGACCGCGTGGACGTCGGCCGGCTCCGCGGGGAGATCGTCGTCGAACGCGCGCGCGAGCTCGTCGTCGTCGACCGGCGGGGCGACCGGGCGCTCGCCGAGGGCGTCGAGCCAGCGCTCGCAGTGCCGCATCGCCGTGCGGACGAGGCGGGACGCCTCGGTCACGCGCCCCGCGACCCTCGCAGTGCCTGTCCGACGCGCGCCGCGGCCCGCCTGCCGGCGTCCGCCGCGCCCAGGGCGCGGTCGAGGTCGGAGATCAGGTCGGTCTCGTTGTCGAGCCCGACCGAGAGGCGCACCAGGCCCGGCGGCACGCCCGCGTCGTCGAGGTGCTCGTCGTCCATGTAGTGCGCCCACATCGCCGCCGGCTGGACGACGAGCGACCGGGTGCCGCCGAGGCTCGACGACCGCTGCGCGAGACGAAGGGAGCCGACGAACGCGTCGGCCGCGGCGAACCCGCCGTCGAGCTCGAAGCTCACGACGCTGCCGTGGCCGCGCATCTGCCGCCGCGCGAGGTCGTGCTGGGGATGACTCTCGAGGCCGGGATAGTTGACGCGCGTGATCGCGGCGTGCCCCTCCAGGAACCGGGCGACGGACAGCGCGAGCCGGTCCTGCCACTCCACGCGCATCGCCAGCGTGCGTATCCCGCGCAGCGCGAGCCACGCGTCGAACGGGCTGATCACCGCGCCGACGACGACGTGCGTGTCCCAGATGCGCTCGACGATCTCGCGCCGCCCGGCCACGATCCCCGCGAGGACGTCGGAGTGGCCCGACAGCGCCTTGGTCACGCTGTGCATGACGAGGTCGACGCCGAGCGCGAGCGGCCGCTGGTCGACCGGCGTGGCGATCGTGTTGTCGACGAGCGTGAGGATGCCGCGGGCGCGCGCGACGGCCGCGACCGCGGCGAGGTCCGTGAGTTGCAGCAGCGGGTTGCTCGGCGTCTCGAGCACGATCAGGCGAGTGCGTGGCGTGAGCGCGCCCTCGAACGCGGCGACGTCGGTCTGGTCGACGAACGTCGTGGTGACGCCGAAGCGCGGCGCGAGCTTCTGCAGCAACGTCAACGTGCCGCCGTAGCCGCTGCGCTGCGCGACGACGTGGTCGCCGCTCTCGAGCAGCGCCAGGATCGCGGTCGTCATCGCGCCCATCCCGGACGCGGTCGCGACCGCGGCCTCGGCGCCCTCGAGGCGCGCGACGACCTTCTCGAGGCGGCGCTGCGTCGGGTTGCCGTTGCGCCGGTAGGCGCGCTCGGGCAGCGGGCGGTCGTTCATGGCGGCGAACTCGTCGGCCGACGCGGCCGCGAACGGCACCGTCTGGTAGAGGGGCGGCGCGATCGCGCGCTCGTCGGGGTCTGCGTCCGCGTACAGCAGCAGCGACTCCAGCGTGGGTGCGTGCTCGGCGTCCACGGTCACGGCTCCCGTCGCGGCACCGCGTGGATCGCGTCGTCCGTCAGGTCGCCGCCGGCGACGTCGAGCACCTCCACCGTCTGCGTCCCGGTGAGGAAGCCCGCGGCGAGGATGTCGGCGACCGTGTCGCGGTACGTGGGCGACCGCTCGAGCGCGTCGACGCTCGCACGGTCGCGCCACAGCGTGATCGTCGCAAACCTCTCGTCGCTCTCGGCGAACAGCACGCCGAGGAAGCCGTCGTGCGCGTGGAACATCGGCAGCGACCGGTGCTGCGCGAACGTCAGGTACTCGTCGACGCGCTCGGGGTCGACGCCGGTGCTCCAGATCCGTACGATCACTGCGCGCCCACGCCGCGATGCTGCCGGAGCCACCGCAGCACCTCGTCGGGGTGCTCGTCGGGCGGGTACACCGGATAGAACACCTTGACGACGCGTCCGGCCGCCGCGACGAGCGTGAGCCGCCGGTACAGCGTCATGCCCGCGACCGTGAACGTCGGCAGCCCGAGCTCGGCGCCGAGGCGGCGCTCGGGGTCGGCGACGAGCGGGAAGCGCAGGTGGAGGCGCTCGTGCGCCTCGCGCTGGCTCTCCGGCGACTGCGCCGACACGCCGACGACGGCGTGCCCCAGCGCGGCGAACTCGGCGATGAGGTCGCGGAACGCGCAGCTCTCCTGCGTGCACCCGTAGGCGCCGGGGATGTCGGCCCAGCCGGCCGGGTCCGGCTCGTCGGGCGGGCCCATCTTGGGGAACGCGTAGAGGACGAGGCCGTCCGCCGCACGCGCCGCGAGGTCGATCGAGCCGCCGACCGTGGACGGCAGCTCGAGCGGGGGGATGGCGCGGCCGACGAGGTGATCGGCGGCGCCATCGTCGACCGGAGCGGGCAGATGCGGCGGAAGCGGCCTCGCCTGGGGGGTCGTGAAGCGGTCCATGGCCGCCAGTGTGCGAGGATGTTGGCCTTGTTTTCCATAGCCAATCGGCGGAAGATTGGGTGCCAATGGATGCCAAGGACGTCGTCTTCGTGCTGGGCGGTTGGGCCCACGCGCGCGGCCCCCTCTACCAGCGCCTCGCGCGCGCGGTGCGCGACGCGATCCGGCGCGGCGACATCGGGGCGCCGGCGCGGCTCCCGTCGGAGCGCGATCTCGCCCGCACGCTCGGCGTCAGCCGGACGACCGTCGTGTCCGCGTACCGCGTCCTGCGCGACGAGGGCCTCGTCGAGAGCGCGCGCGGCAGCGGCACGAGGGTGTCGCCGTCGAAGGTCGCGGGCGCCTCGATGCCGCCCGTCGTGACGCCCACGCTGAGACTCCTCGGCGACCCGACCGACGGCGTGGTCGACTGCTCCAGCTCGGCCGTCGCCAGCGTCGAGGGGTTGCGCGACGACCTCCTGCGAGTGGAGTCGCCGGACGTCAGGAGGCTCGCCGAAGGGTCGCCGTACGAGCCGCTCGGTCTCCCCGGGCTGAGGGCCGCGATCGCGGGGCGCTACCGCGCGCTCGGGCTGCCGACCGATCCCGACGAGATCCTCGTGACCACCGGCGCGCAGCAGGCGGTCGAGCTGCTGTTCACGTTCTTCGGCCGCGACCGCGGCGCGATCGTCGTGGAGAACCCGACCTACGCCGGCGCGCTCGACGCGGCGCGCGCCGCTGGCGCGCGCGTGATCGGGGTCGACACCGGCGACGAGGGCGTGCGGCTCGCCGAGCTGCGCGACAAGCTCGAGCGGTTCCCGGTGCGCCTCGCGTACCTCATGACGCGCTGCCACAACCCGACCGGAGGCGTCATGGACGACGCCGGACGGCGCGCGGTCGCGCGGCTCGCCGCGCGCGCGGGCGCGCCCGTCGTCGACGACATGACGATGAGCGACCTCGTCTTCGACGCGCGGCCGCGCTCGCTGCTGGCGTCGTCCGGCGGCGACAACGTCGTGACGATCGGCTCGTTCAGCAAGCTGTTCTGGCCCGGGCTGCGGGTCGGTTGGGTGCGCGCGTCGCGCCCGCTGATCGGTCGGCTCGCGCGCATGAAGGTCGTCGCGGACCTCGGCTCGTCGCAGCTCAGCCAGCTCGTCGCGGAGCGCCTCGTGGGGGAGACCGACTCGTTCGCGGCGGTACGGCGGTCGCAGCTGTCGCAGCGCCTCGAGCTCGTGGCGGCGTTGCTGCGGCGCGAATTGCCGGAGTGGTCGTTCGTGCCGCCGCGCGGAGGGCCGTTCCTGTGGGCGCGGCTTCCGCACGGCGACGCCGACGCGTTCGCCGCGGTCGCGCTGAGCCACGGCGTCCGCGTGCTGTCGGGACGCAGGATGTCGCCGGACGACTCGACGGCCGGGCACGTACGGATCTCGTTCGTGGCGGAGCCCGACGCGCTGCGCGTCGCGGTCGCGCGGCTGCGCGCCGCGTGGGACGCGTTCGACGGTAGCGGCGCCGCCGAGCGCGTGCCGGTCCAAGTGGTGGTCTAGGCCGCGCGCCTAGATGCGCTCGGGCGTCGCGGTCCGGTCCCCGCCGGCGTCGCCCGTGTTGGGCGTCCCGCGCGGCTCGATCAGCAGCACGTGCGTCTCCTCGTCGCAGCGCGGGCAGTGCTCGACGCCCCTCGGCACGACGAACAACTCGCCGGGCCCGAGCTCGACGTCGCGGTCTCGCATCTGGATCGTGAGCCGTCCGTCGATCACGAGGAAGAAGTCGTCGGTGTCGTCGTGCTTGTGCCACACGAACTCGCCGAGCGCCTTGACGACGTGGATCTCGTAGTCGTTGAGCGTCGCGACGGTCTTGGGGCTGAAGTGCTCGTCGAACTGGGCGAGCTTCTGCGCGAGGTTCACCTTGTCCACGTGGCGTCCTTTCTTCGAGGGCCTGTCGTCGGTTCGCGATCGGTCGGCGCGCGACCTCGCCGCCCCCGTCCGCCACGAGCCACGAGTGGCCGTGCGCGTCGTGCCCGCCGGCGGTCGCGCATGCTACGCGAAGTGGTCGTCGAGGAAGGCATCCAGGGCCGCGTCGAACGCGTCCGGTCGCTCGAGGTTCGGAAGGTGCCCGGCCCCCTCGATCACGGCGAGTCGCGACCCCGTGACGCGCTCGTGCATCAGGCGGGCCTCGGCCAACGGGGTGAGCTCGTCGCGATCGCCGACGACCACGAGGGCCGGCACCGTGACGCGCTCGAGCAGCGCGACGTAGTCGGGGCGCTCGGCGCGGCCGCGCAGCGCCGCGGCCGCGCCGTCGGGCGACGTCGCCAGCATCATCCCGAGGACGTGCTCGGCGACGCCGGATCGCGCCGCGACGTGCTGCGGCGCCACCATCCGCGGCAGCATCTCGTGCGCGTACGGCGCCATGCCGTCGCGCAGGAGGCGGTCGGCGGTGTCGTTGCGATGCGCGCGGCCCGCCGGCGTCTCGGCGCGCGCCGACGTGTCGGCGAGCACCAGCCCGGCGACGCGCTCGGGGGCGAGGCGGTACAGCTCGAGGACGATCTGACCTCCCATCGAGAGCCCGACGAGCACGGCGTCGCGCAGCTCCAGGTGGTCCATCAGCGCGACGACGTCGCGTGCGAACACGTCGAGCGTCGTCACGCCGGGCACGACCGTCGCGTCCCCGTAGCCGCGCAGGTCGGGCGCGACGCCGCGCCGGCCGGTCGCGGCGAGGTGCGCGAGCTGCGGACGCCACATCGAGCGGTCGAAGGGATGACCGTGCACGAACACGACCGCCGCGCCCGCACCGGCGTCGTCGAACGGCAGCGAGACGCCGTCGACCGTCACCGCAGGCACGGGCCCTCCGCGTCGTCTCGGGGGCCGCGCTCGTCGGCGCGCCGCGCGGCGTCGCCGGACGAGCCGTACGCCTCCTCCGGCGTGAGCTCGATCGCCATCCATCGCTCGACGCGGGTCAGGGGGCGGAAGCCGAACGACTCGTAGAGGCCGTGGGCGTCGAGCGTCGCGAGCACGACACGACGAAGCCCCGTCACGGACGGATGCTCCATGACCGCGCGCATCAGCGCCTTGCCGACGCCGCGCCCGCGCCACGGCTCCAGCACGAACACGTCGCACAGGTACGCGAACGTGGCGTGGTCGCTCACGACGCGGGCGAAGCCGACCTGCCGGCCCTCGTCGTACGCGCCGAAGCACACCGATCGCGCCAGCGCGCTCTCGACCGCGTCGCGGCCGATCCCCCTGCACCAGTACGCCTCGTCGTGCAGGAAGCGGAACACCATGTCGTCGTCGATGCGGTTCCTGTCGGTCGACACCTCGATCGTCACGGCTCCCACCCCGCGTCGCGCTCCACTCGATCCACGGGCGCCGCGCGATGGCGACGGCGCGCGCGCCCCGGGCCGCGGCCGCGCAGACCGTGCGACACGACGCCGGCCGCGGCCTCGACGACGCGCTCCTTCGGCACGCCGGGATGGTCGCACCACCACCGGACGAGACTCCGCGCGGCGCCGCCGACCACGGCCCCGACCATCTCGACCTCTAGCGGATCGCGCGACTCGGCCGGCGTGGCGGCGAGCAACCGCACCGCGACCTCCAGGTTCACGCGCATGCGGACGGCGGCGTGGAGCGACGCGACGTGCGGGTCGCCCGTGACGTCGTCGTCGAACAACAGGCGCCACGAGCACGGACGGTCCTGCGCCCAGTCGAACAGCGTGCGCAGCGCGGACGTGGCCCTCTCCTCGACGGTGCCGCCCTCGACGTGCTCGGCGACGTACGCCACCAGCTCGTCGTGCTCGCGTTCGAGCAGCCCGCTGTAGAGATCGATCTTGGAGACGGCGTGGTCGTAGAGCACCGGCTTGGTCACGCCGGCCTCGGCCGCGATCTCGTCGAGCGACACGCCGTGGAAGCCGCGCTCCGCGAACAGGCGGACGGCCGCCGAGACGATCAGCTCTCGGCGCGCCTCGGCGCCGAGCCGGGTGCGGTCGCTCACGGCACCTCCTCTCGCGCTTGACAACCGCCGGCCTGCCGCGCTAAACCTACTGACGAGTAGGTTACAACGTGCGGCGGCCTCCGAGCGAGGCCCGGCGAGAGAGGAGGACACGACCCATGAAGGTGTTGGTTGCCGGCGGCACCGGAGCGATCGGGCGCAGGCTCGTGCCGGCGCTCCTCCGCGACGGGCACGAGGTCTCGGTGATCGGCCGTTCCGAGGACGAGCTCCGTCGCGTCACAGTCGACGGCGGCACGGGCTACGCGTGCGACGTCTTCGACGCCGCGTCGGTCGAGGACATCGTGCGGCTTGCGTCGCCCGACGTCGTGATCGACGAGCTCACGAGCCTGCCCGCGGCGCTCAAGCCGCGCCAGCTCAAGGCCGTGTACGAGCGCAACAACCGCATCCGGTGGGAGGGCGGCGGCAACGTGCTCGCGGCCGCGAAGAAGGCCGGAGTGCGGCGGATCGTCGTCCAGAGCGCGGCGTACTGGTACGACCCGTCGGGCGGGCGCGTGAAGAGCGAGCGGGAGCCGCTGTTCCGCGACGCTCCGGAGCCGATCGGCGAGGCCGTTCGCACCATGGTGCGGGTCGAGCAGCGCGCGCTCGAGTCCGGACTCGAGGCCGTGATCCTGCGCTACGGCATGTTCTACGGCCCGGGTACGTGGTACTCGGCCGACGGCGACGTCGGCCGCCAGGTCGCGGCCCGCAAGTTCCCGCTCATCGGCGACGGCGAGGGCGTGTTCTCGTTCATCCACATCGACGACGCGGCCGACGCGACGGTCAAGGCGGTGTCGGGGCCCGTCGGCGTCTACAACGTCGTCGACGACGTGCCGGTGACGTTCTCGCAGTGGCTGCCGGCGTTCGCCGACGCGCTCGGAGCGCGGCCCCCGATGCGCGTCCCGGTGTGGCTCGCGCGCATGGCCGCGGGCAGCGCCATGGTGACGTGGATGCAGACGCTGAAGGGCGCGAGCAACGCCCGCGCCCGCGCCGCGCTCGGCTGGGCGCCGAGCTTCGCCTCCTACCGCGAGGGCTTCGCGCGCGGCCTCGGCGCCGACGCGCGCGCCGGCGCCACCGCGCGCCGCTGACGCGCTGAGGGGGCCGGGCGGGCAGCCCTCCGCCCGGCCCCCGCGGCGCGGCGCTCCCCCCACGCCCTGCCGTACGCGCCGGCGGCGCGTCACGGCGGGTCCGTGGGCGGAGGCGCGTCGTCGCCGACCTCCACGAGCGTCGACGTCCCCGAGCCCTCCTTCGACTCCCACTCCCACAGCTCGCGCAGCCGCAGGCGACCGTCGGGGTCGATCTCGACGACGTCGGTCGCCCGGCCGCTCGACGTCTCGCCGGCGTCGTTGAGCTGGACGTAACGCAGCTTGAGCATCTGCCCGCGGCGCGTTCCGACGAGGAAGCCCTTGCGGATCGCGCCGCCCGAGTACTCGGCCCACACGACCCCGCCCTCCTCGTGGAAGCGGAAGATCGTCGTGGGGTCGACCTCGCCACCCTCGACGTCGGACGCCGGACGGAAGCAGACGCCGTCGAGCGACCGTCCGGCCCCCGAGGTCGTCACCAGTCGCTCCGCGGCGCGGCCGTCGGACGGCGCCGCGCGTCCTGCCCGGTCACGGCGAGCCTGGCCCGGCGAGCGCGAAGCACGCCAGCTTCGGCTCGGTCATCGCCTCGGTCGCGAACCGCACGCCCTCGCGGCCGAGGCCGGATCCGCCCGTGCCCCCGAACGGCATCCCGTCGACCCTGAAATCGGTCGAGTCGTTGACGATGACGCCGCCTGCGGCGAGACGGCGCACCGCGAAGTGCGCGCGCTCGAGCGACCCCGTGAACACGGCCGAGTGCACCGCCCCGCGGCCGAAGTTGGCGACGGCGACGGCCTCGTCGAGCGTCGCGACCCGCCGGACGACGGTGACGGGACCGAAGATCTCCTCGTACGCGACGGGATGCGCGTCCGGCACGTCGTCGAGGAGCGTCGGCGGCATGCTCGTGCCCGCGCCGGGCCCGCCCGTCAGGAGGCGCGCGCCATGTTTGCGCGCGTCGGCGACCGCGTCCCGCACGCGCTGCGCGGCGCGCTCGTCGATGAGCGGCCCCATGTCCGTGGCCGGGTCGAGCTTGTCGCCCAGCCGCAGCGAGCACGCCGCGTCCACGAGGCGTTCGACGACGTCGTCGTAGACCGCGTCGTGGACGAGCACGCGCTGGACGTGGAGGCAGTTCTGCCCCGCGGCCGCGAACGCGCCCGACGCGACGGCCGGGACCGCGCGCTCGAGGTCCGCGTCGTCCATCACTATGGTGGCGCCGCTCTGGCCGAGCTCCATGGTCGTGCGCTTCGGCCCCGCGACGCGGGCGATGCGCACCGCCGTGCGCGCGCCGCCGGTGAACGACACCATGTCGACGTCGTCGGCCCCGACGAGGGCCTCTCCGGCGACGGCGCCCGACCCGGTCACGACCTGGACGAGCCCGGGCGGCGCGCCCGCCTCGACGAAGAGCTCGCCGAGCCGCAGGGCGCTCAGCGGCGTCTGCTCGTGGGGCTTGACGACGACGGCGTTGCCGCCCGCGATCGCCGGCCCGATCTTGTGCGCGACGAGGTTGAGCGGGTCGTTGAACGGCGTGATCGCGGCGACGACGCCGACGGGCTCGCGCGTCCAGTAGGCGACGCGGCCGCCGCCGTTGTCGAACGCGTCCATGCGCATGGTCTCGCCCCCGAGCCGGCGCGCCTCCTCCGCCGCGAGCCGCAGCGTGATCGCGCAGCGCGTCGTCTCGCGCCGGGCCTCGCGAATCGTCTTGATCCCCTCGCTCGCGATCGTGCGCGCGAGCGACTCGTGGTTGGCCTCGACGAGCTCCGACGCGCGTGCCACGACGTGCGACCTCTCCAACGCCGACGAGTCGCGCGCGGCGCGCGCGGCGGCGACCGCGGCGTCGAGCGCGCGGCGCACCTCGTCGGGCCCCGCGTCGGCGACGTGCGCGAGCACGCGCCCGTCGTACGGATCGACCACGGGTCGCGCCGACGACGTCGTCACGGTGCATCCGTCGATCAGCATGCCGAGGACACGCTCGGTGGTGGGCATCGATCTCATGCGCGCGGCGTCGCGGCGAGCGTCCGCGCGCGGGGGCCGGAGCGGTGGGGCCGGGGTGCAGTGCGTCGCATGTGCGAAGCGTGAACCGAGACCCTCGCGCGTTCCATATCCACTCGCAGTGATCTTGGCCTCGACCCTCGTCGCGGCGCTACGCGCGGCGCGCGCGTGCGCGCGACGACGGCGCGCGCGAGCGCGACGAGGGGCCGAGAGCTCGCCTCGTCGCGCTCGCCGGCGCGGACGGTCAGGCGACGCGCACCGGTCCACGCTCGGTCTGCAGACCGGCGTCGATCCAGTCCTGCTTGCCGGCCTCGTACTCGTAGACCTGCGTGTAGCCGAGCTGGACGAGGCGGCGCGCCGCGATCGCGGAGTTCTGGCACGCGAGGTTCGAGCAGTACACGACCACGGGCGCGTCCTTGTCGGGCAGCACGCTCGGCGCGAGCTCGTCGACACGGTCGTGCGGGAGGTTGCGCGCGCCGGGGAGGTGCGCGTCCTCGAAGTACTCCGGCCCGAGGGCCTCGACGACGGTCACGTCGCCGGCGTCGATGCGCGTGCGGAGCTCGTCGCGCTCGATGCGTCGGATCTCGCTCATCGGCTCCCTCCTTGTGCCCGCGGCTGCGGGCGTCTACTATGCGGACTGTAGTCCGGATAGTAAGGGGACTGGAGTCCGGTTGTCAACCGACGACGATCTACTGAGCGTCCTCGCCGCGCACGAGCCTCGGGAGCGCGCCGACGCGGCGCGCAACCGCCGGGTCGCCCTCGCCGCGGCCGACCGCCTGTTCGCCGAGCGCGGCGCACGCAACGTCTCGATGGACGACGTCGCCGCGGCCGCCGGGGTCGGGAAGGGCACCCTCTACCGGAGGTTCAACGACCGCGCCGGGCTCGCCCTCGCGGTGCTCGAGGACAAGGAGCGCGAGCTCCAGGACGCGGTGATCCGCGGCGCACCGCCGCTCGGGCCGGGGGCGCCCGCGGCCGAGCGGCTGCGGGCGTTCCTCCACGCCCTGCTCGACCTGCTCGACGCCCACACCGACCTCCACGTGCTGTCGGAGACGTCGTCGCCGGGGGCCCGCTACCGCAGCGGGCTGTACGCGTTCTACCGGCTCCACGTCGAGCTGCTGCTGCGCGAGCTCGTGCCGCGACGAGATCCCGCGGTGCTCGCCGACCAGCTCCTCGCGCCGCTCGCGGTCGACCTCTTCGTGCACCTGCGCGACGAGCGGCGGGTCGAGGTCGAGCGCATCCGGGCCGGTCTCACGACGCTCGTCGACGCGGTCGTCGCCGCCGGCGCGGCTTCTGGATAGGTCACTGCTCGACGGGCCGCGCCGAGGGCCGCGACCGCGGCGCGATGATGCGCCTCGGCGCGTCGCTCACGTCGGCCGGACGGGCGCGGGGAAGCGAGGCCGCGGACGGACCGTCCCGGCGCGCGGGACGACCGCCTCCCGGTGCCGGCGCGTCCGGCGACGTCTCGACGTGGGAGGGTGCGGATGCTGGTGGTCGCTACGTTGGGCGCGGCGGCGTTGCTCGGGCTCGCGGCGGACAGGTTGCACGTTCCCGGCGGGCTCATCTTCGGATCGATGGTCGGCGCCGCGATCGTGACCGTGGCGACGGGCGACGAGCCGGCGATCCCGAAGCCTCTGCAGGAGGCGAGCTTCATCGTCGTGGGGGCCGCGATCGGCGCGCTGATAACGCGCCAGAGCCTCGCCACCGTCAGAGGCGCGCTGCTTCCCGCGTTCCTGTCCGCCGGGCTGATAATCCTCGCCGGCATCGCGATCGCGTTCCTGCTGCGCAACCTCGGCATCGCTCCCGACGGAGACGTCCTCGCGACGTCTCCCGGCGCGCTGACGGTCGTGTCGTCGGTCGCGCTCGAGGAGGGAGTCGGCGCGGTCGAGGTCTCGGTGTTCCACCTCGTGCGCATCGTCCTCGTCGTCGTGACGCTCCCGCTCGTCGCGTCCCTGTTGGAGTAGTCCGCCACCCGCTTGCGCGCCGTTGCGGCGCGCGGACGCGCGCGCTAACGCGACTCGCACGAGAATTCGCCGACGGCGACCGCGTCGATCGGCTGAGGGCCGCGCGGGTAGACGCCGACCTCGGTTCGGTACGGGTAGTCGTCGAGCTCGTCGGGGCGCCACAGCGGCAGCACTCGCCGCTGCCCCTCCCACACGACGTCGCCGCCGGCGTCCACGAGCGTCGCACGGCAGACCGCCGCCGACGTGAAGCCCTCGTCGCCGCGCCACACGAGCTCCGCGCTCACGCCCGCGGCCGCGCCCGGCTCGCCGAGCAGCTCCGGCTCCGACGCCACCTCCCACGCCGGGCCGGTGTCCTGACGGCACTCGATGGCGGCATCGGCGACGTCGCCACGGGACCAGTCGAACATGATCGCTCCGCCGGCGCGCTCGAACTCACGGTCCGGCCGCTCGTCGTAGAACGGCCTCGTAGAGGCCGTGCCGTCGGAGCCGACGACGGTGAGCTCGCACACGCTGCCGCGCGCGCCGCTCGGGTACGGCCCGACCCACAGGGCGAACCCCTCGATCACGACTTCGTCAGCCAGCGACGCGGTGCCAACCGCGGGGTACTCCCAGTGCGACGGCTCGTCACGTTGCGGCAGCGTGTAGCCGACGACGCGCGCGCGGTCCGCGGGGGGGACGTTGCCGTCGAACGCGACGACCGTCCACCTGTCGTCCTCGAGCCGTACCGTGAGATGGCTGTCGGCGCGCGCGTTGCCGTCCTCGTGATGCTCGCCGGACAGCGGGGTGCAGGTCTGGGACGAGCCCCGGGGGGCGCAGTCGCTGGCCGCGAAGCCAACCCGCCATCCGTCGTCGGTGCGGATCGTGTCGTCGTCGTACGTGAAGTTGTACGTGCGCGTGGCGAGGGGCTCCATGAGACCCGTATGCGCGAGCGCGCGGAAGGCGAAGATCTCGGCCGCCTGGCGCTCGTCGATGGGCTCCACGACGCCGTTCCTCGTGACGCGCACGCCGTCGCGGAGTGGCGGCCCGGGGTCCCGCCCGAGCGCGTCGCCGCGCGTCGCGCCGTCGCGCCCGCCGTCGGCCGGGAGCGCCGGCCCCCCGCGCTCCCCGGCGACCGGCGCGACCGACCACGCGAGCGCGGCGACGAGCGCCACGACGACGCACGTCGCCCAGCGCCGCGCGCGCAGCGTCCGCCGTCCGGCGCGGACCACCTCGCGCGCGTCGCCGCGCGCGGCCGGCAGCGACTCCGCCGCGACGTGCAGCCGGCGGCGCAGGTCGTCAGACATCGCTCACCTCCAGCATCGTCCGCAGCGAGCTGCGGGCCTGTGCGAGCAGCGCGCGCACCGTCCCTTCGGCGGCGCCCATGAGCTCGGCGACGGTCGCCACGGGCAGGTCACCCCAGTAGTAGAGGATCGTCGCCTGGCGCTGACGGAACGGGAGCCGTCGCAGGGCCGCGATCGTGTCGGCGGCGGTGCCGTCGGCGACCGCCGCCGCGGGTCGCTCGAACGTCCTCACCAACAGCTCCTCCTCCCGTCGTGCGTCGCGCGCCCGCCGACGGCACAGGTTGAGCGCCGTCGTCATGACCCAGCCCCCGGCCCACGGCTCGCGCCCGAGGCGACGCCACCGCATGAACGCCCGCTTGAACGCCTCCTGCGTCGCGTCGCGAGCCGCGTCTCGGTCGCCCGTGGCGAGCAGCGCGGCCCTCAGCACGCGCTCGTACTCGGTCTCGTAGAAGCGGTCGAAGGGTGTCAGCCGATCCTCCGTCCGTATCCCGTTCCTCTACCGGACACAAGTCTGTGGGAGCGCCTTCCGCTTAGTCGACACGCGTGCGAACCTTCGCCGAGTTCGAACGGTCGAACAGGTCGCATGAGAAGAGCTGTGTCGATCTCGGCCGCGATCGCGATCGCGGGCCTCGGCGGCATCGGTCGCGCCGCTCCGCCCGCGGTCGCGCAGCTGTCGCCGGTGCCCGATGAGGTCGTGACGGTTTGTCGTCGCGCCCAGGCGAAAGCGTCGTTCGCGGTCCTGTGCCCCGAGCGTCTGCCGCGCGCGACGATGGGCCACCCCAGCCAGCCGCCGCCTCCGTTGACCGCGCGCGTCCTCGAGGATCGCGGCGCGATCGTGGGCGTCGAGATGGGCTACGGCGCTCCGTATCCGCGCGGGCGGGCGCGCAACCACCCCGGACGGTTCCTGCACTTCGCCGTCCTGCGCGGCGACGTCGAGGTCGGGAAGCCGCCGGCGGGATCGACGCCGCTCGGCGTGGCGCGGCTCGGCGGAAAGAGAGGCTCGCTGTTCCAGGCGCCCCCGTACGCGAGCTCGCGCTGGGGCTCCTATCACGGCGACCACGTGGTCTTCAGATGGCGGCACCGAGGCGTTCCCTACACGGCGAGCTTGCACTCGTGGGACCGCTCCGACGCGGTGCCGCTGTTGGGAGAGGTGCTCGCCGACGTCGTGCCCGCCGGCGAGCTGCCGGCGTCGCGGTCGCCCGAGCCCCCGGCCGCGATGACGCGCATCGGGCTCGGCGACCGCGACCTGTCGGCGCTCGACGCCGCGGGCGACACGCTGTGGCTCGGGGAGTACTACGCAGGCCTGCACGAGGTCGACCTCGGGCGCGGCGACGTCGTCGGGAAGCCCGTCGACGTGACGCGCTTCCCCGACCGCGTCGCGGCGACGGCGGACGCGCTGTGGGTCGTCGCCGCGACGCCGGGCGTGATCCAACGAGTGGACCTCGCCGAACGCCGGGTCACCGCGTCGCTGAGGACGGACGACCCGCCGTCCGCGATCGCGATGGGGGAGCGACACGTGTGGGTCGCCAGCCACGACGGCGGCACCGTCGCGCGCATCGACCCGCGGACGGGCGAGGCCGCCGGGCCCCCGATCGTCCTCGGAGGCGGGCCGAACGACGTCGCGGTGTCGGACGGAAACGTGTGGGTGAGCGACTTCGACCGCGGGATGGTGATGCGTCTCGACGAGGCGACCGGCGACGTCGTCGCCGAGATCCGGGTCGGCGGTCGTCCCGGCGCGATCGCGGCGTCCGCGGGCGCGGTGTGGACGACGGACTGGGGGCGGGACGAGCTCGTGCGGATCGATCCGTCGGACGACGCCGTCGTCGCGCGCGTGCCGATGGGTCCGGCCCCGGCGGACGTCGTCGCGCACGACGGCGCGGCGTGGGTGGCGGACTACTGGGACGGCACGGTCACGCGCGTCGACGAGCGGACGAACGAGGCGTCGACGGCGATGTGGGGGCTGCGCCACCCCAGGGCCATCGCGGCCGTCGCCGACCGCGTCGCGGTTCTGGAGGACTCGGGATCGATATCCGTGTTGCGCACGGACGCGACGGCCGGGCCGCGCCCCGGCCGCAGCGCGCCGAGCTGGACGCTGCCGGCCGCCGCCGCGGTGGCGCTCGCGGCGTTGCTGTGGGCGGCCGTCCGGTCGGCGCGTCGCGCGGCGTCGTCGCCGAGATAGGCCGTCGGCCGACGTCGAAAGGCAAGTAGGCGCGGTCGGGGCGCCCTCTGCGGCGGGCGCGCTCTAGGGATTGCGGCTGCGGGCGGCCGCCAACGCGTCGCGCAGCGCGCGAACGTCTTCGGCCGTCGTCCGATGGCTCGTGATGCACGCGCGTATCGCCGTCCTGCCCCGCACCCCGACCGTGGACACCCACGCGCGACCGCTCGCGACGACGTCTTCGGCGACCGCGCGCGTCACGTCGTCGGCGCGCGCCGTTGCGACCGTCGGATCGGTGAAGCACACCAACGGCAGCGGCGTGTCGTTCTCGATGCGCCACCCGTCGCTCCGCAGGCCGTCCCGCAGCTCGCGCCCGAGGGCGCAGTCGCGTTCGATCTGCGCTTCGTAGCCACGCCGCCCGAGCGTGGCGAGCGTGAGGAAGACCTTGAGGCCGATGAACCTGCGCGACCACTGGATCGAGCTCGTGTAGGGGTCGGCCGTCTCCGCGACCGTCGCCGGCATGTAGCGCGTGGTGATCCGGAACACCTCGTTCAGCCGGTCGGCGTCCCGGCACAGGAACATTCCCGCTCCCATGGGTGCCGAGAGCCACTTGTGCGCGTCGAGCGTGATGGAGTCGGCCTGCTCCATCCCGCGCACGTGCGTGCGCAACGCGTCGCTCAGGACGACCGCTCCACCCCACGCCGCATCGACGTGGAAGCCGATGTCCTCGGACGCGCACAGCGCCGCGATCTCGGGCAGCGGGTCGATCGCGCCCACACCCGTCGTGCCCGCGGTCGCCGCGACCATGAACGGGATTGCCCCCCGGCGGCGATCGTCCTCCACCATCGTGGCCAGCGCGCCGACGTCCATTCGCAGGTCGTCGTCGACGGGCACGAGACGCACGGCGCCACGGCCCAGGCCGCACACGTGGGCGATCTTGACCCACGCGAGGTGGCTCTCCTGCGACGCGTAGAAGACCGGATCGCCCGCCAACGCCCGCACGCCGGCCTCGCCGACCTGTGGCGCCGTCTTCGTCAGCGCGAGAAGGACCGCGGTGAGGTTCGCCTCGGCCCCGCCCGTCGTGAACGATCCGGCGACGCGCTCCCTCGGGTAGCCGGCCCGCTCGCCGACGAAGCCGAGGACGTGCCGTTCGATCTCGTTGGCCGCCGGCGCGTGGCTCCACGCCGCGAGCTGAGGGTTGAACGCCGCGGCCAGCGTGTCGCCGACGATCCCCAAGAGCGCGGGCGACGGGTTGAACAGTCCGAAGTAACGCGGATGCGTGGTGTGCACCGTCCACTTCGTGAGCAGGTCCGTGACGTGCTCGAGCACCCGGCGCGCGTCGTGTGGCGCGGAGAAGTCGTAGCGTCCGAGGGCGTCCCGGACCTCTGCGGGCGACACGTCGACGCTCACGGGCAGCCGGCTGACGTCGTCGCGATGGCGTTCGACGATGTCGACGGCGGTCGTCAGGAGCTCTCTGGACGCGACCGCCATGTGCAGGTCGGCGGAGTCGTGGAGTTCGTGCATGTGCGCAAGGTAGCAAGAACCGCGCTTTCTTTTCTTCGGAATCCGAAGCGCTGCGCGACACGTGTTCCTACTATGTAGTAAGTACTTGTCGGTCCCCCTTCCAGTCGAGGAGATGCGGTGCGCGTTCGACCATCGTCGTGGACGGCGCGCCGGCGCGAGCCGGCGGTGACCGCGCCACCGGCGACGAGGGGACGTGCGACGGCGCCGCCGGGTCCGAGCGCGGGCGCGTTCTCGATCCGGGACTGGATGCTCGTGTCGGGGATCGCGCTCGTGTGGGGCTCGTCGTTCGTCTTCATCGAAGTCGCCCTCGAGAGCTTCGAGCCAGCGGTGATCGCGTTCTTGCGCGTCTCGTTCGGCGTGACGACGATCGCGTGGTTGCCGACGGCGCGGGCGCCGGTCGACCTCTCGGACATGGGCGGGATCGTCGTCGTCGGAGCGTTGTGGATGGCGGTGCCGTTCCTGCTCTTCCCCGTCGCCCAGCAGTGGATCGACTCGTCCCTCGCCGGGATGGTCAACGGGTCGGTGCCGCTGTTCGCGACGCTCGTGGCGACCCTGGTCGCGCGCCGGCTCCCGGGCCTCGTCCAGGCCGTCGGGCTCGTCATCGGTTTCGCCGGCGTGGTGGCGATCGGGTGGCCCGCGACGCGCGACGCGCGGTCGTCGGTCACCGGGCTGGTCCTGGTCCTGCTGGCGACGATCTCGTACGGCATCGCCTTGAACGTCGTCGTGCCCCTGCAGCGGAAGTACGGGTCGCTGCCGGTGCTGTCGAGGGTCCAGCTCGTGGCGCTCGTGCTGACCGTTGGACCCGCGCTCGCGTCGATGGGCGACTCCGCGTTCGCGTGGCCGAGCCTGCTCGCGACCGTGCCGCTCGGGTGTCTCGGCACGGGCGTGGCGTACGTGTGGATGACGACGCTCGCGAGCCGCGTCGGACCGGCGCGTGCGTCGGTCACGATCTACTTCGTGCCGGTGGTGGCGATCGTCCTGGGGGTGGTCTCGAGGGACGAGACCGTCGCGCTGATCTCGCTGTCGGGTACGGCGCTGGTGCTGCTGGGCGCCTACCTCACGAGCCGGGCCGAGCCGCCGCGGGCGTAGACGTCGCCGTCCGGTGGCGAGACGTTTCGTGAACGCGTCCAGCGTTGGTGCGGCGGAGTCAGCGTGCGAACGGGAACGTCCGCCGCACGCGGCAGCGATCGGGCTCGTACTCCTCCATCAGCGTCGCCTCCTCGACGACGCACTGCACCGGCAGGATCGGGCGCACTCGATCTGCGACCTGCTCGAACGTGACGGCGTGATCGCCCTCCAACCGCCCGAGCGTGCAGTGCGGCGGTGGGTCTCCACCCTCTTCGCCGTAGGGCGGGTATTGCGGAAACATCGCCCACAGCCCCCGCATCGTCGCGCGCAGCTCGTCGTCGGGCTCCGGCACGGCGTAGACGACCTCGCCGGGGAACTCGGCGACGTCGACGAGCGCGAACGCGAGCGGGGGCCGGCTGGAGAAGAACTCCTCCAGTCGTCGCAGGTCGTCCGCCGTGACGGACTCCGCCGGCACCCACGGGTACAGGAGCGTCAGCGACAGCGGGATCCGTTCGGGGATCCGCTCCGGGTACAGCTCGCGGTGGGCGTCGGCGAGCTCCGGCGACTGATCCTCGAGCACGAGGGTGACGAAGGTCTCGAGCGTGCGCATGGGCGTCATGGATCAACAACCTACTCCAAGGTAAGCGTGCCGGCGATCGCCGTGGCGTCGCGCGATCAGGCGCGCGCGCCGGAACGAGACGGGCGTCGGCCCGACGACGGGCCCGCCGGCGCCTCCACACGCAGGCCGAAACGCGCGTGCAGCTCCGAGACGCCGTCCGCGGTGAGCGTCACCCCGCGCCCGGACGGTCGGCGACGGATCCAGCCGTTGTCGAAGAAGGCCTCCGCCACCGCGGCCCCCAGCGCTCCCGCGAGATGTGGGCGGCGCTCGGTCCAGTCGAGGCACTGGCGGGCGAACGCCCGGCGCGCGGCGCGAGCGGCCTCGACGTCGACGCCGATCGACGCGAAGCGGGCCGCTCCGAGGGACGTCACGACGGGCGCGTCGTCGAACCGCAGCCAGCCGAGCGACTGAAGCCTCTCGGCCAGCGCGACGGCGACCGCACCCGCGAGATGGTCGTAGCACGTCCGCAGGTACGCGACGTCGTGCGCGTCACGCGCCTGTCGCAGCGAGCGCACGTCGCGTGGCGGACACAGCTGCGCGAACGCCTCGAGGGCCTCGGCCACGCCGGGCCCGCCGAGGCGGAAGTAGCGCCGCCGTCCGGCTTTCGTGGCCGTCACGAGACCGGCCCTCTGCAGCTGGGCTAGATGGTCGCTCGCGGTCGACGGGCTGACGCCGGCGGCCCGCGCGAGCTCTCCCGCGGTGACGGGCACGCCGTCCATCAACCTGTCGACCATCGCGGCTCGATTCGGATTCGCGAGCACGCGCGCGATCGACGCGAAGTCGGTGGCCACGCCGCGACGTTAGCGCGTCGACACTTCGTCGGCGCCCGAACCGTCCCGCCGGTAGGTTCCGGGAATCCGACGCGCGATCTGGGAGGCCACGTGGACGACGACGATCTGGGGCAGTTGGTCGTACGAGGTGTCGAGCGGACGCTCGAGCTCGCCGCGACGTGGCTCCACTGGGACGGGCGTCCGCGCGTGTCGGAGGGCGGAGATCGCATCTACACGCCCAACAAGGTCATCCGGCGCTACGCCGATCACCTGGTCGACCACCTGGCGCAGATCGAGGCGCTCGCGGCCGGGCGCGCCGGCCACCCGGACCACTGGCACGGGAGCCTGGTGACCATCGGACCGGACTGGGCGCCGTTCACCGAGGTCGAGCTCAACGAGGCCCGCGAGCGGCTTCGACGGCTCGCGAGCGTCTACGTCATGCGGTTGGACGCGCTCGGCAGGCAGTCGTGGGACGAGCCCCGGGGCTCGGCGTGGACGATTCGCGCGATCGTCGAGCACGTCGCGCGGCCGTGGTACGCGGAGCAGCTCGGCGACCTGCGGCCGCCTGCGTGAGGACGGACGGCGACGCGCGCTCGATGGGCGTCGCCCCCATGCGCCGGGCCGCGCGACACCATGTCCGATAACCGCCGGTCGACGGCCCCGGCATGCGCCATCATGGCGGCGTGCACCACGACTTCGACACCTGCTATCGCATCGTGCAGTCCCGCGACGAGCGCTTCGACGGCATGTTCGTCACCGGCGTGACGACGACGGGCGTCTACTGCCGTCCGAGCTGTCCGGCCATCACTCCGAGACGGCGCAACGTCCGGTTCTACGTGACCGCGGCCGCCGCGCAGCGCGCCGGCCTCCGGGCGTGCAAGCGCTGCCTGCCGGATGCGACGCCCGGCTCGCCGGAGTGGGACGTGCGCGCCGACCTGAGCGGGCGTGCGATGAGGCTGATCGCCGACGGAGTGGTCGACCGGGCGGGCGTCGGGGGCCTGGCGTCCCGTCTGCACGTGAGCGAGCGGCACCTCCGGAGGACGCTCGTCGCGGAGGTCGGGGCCGGCCCGCGGTCGCTGGCGCGCGCCAACAGGGCGCACGTCGCGCGCACGCTCATCGAGACGACGGAGATGTCGTTCTCCGACGTCGCGTTCGCGGCGGGGTTCTCGAGCATCCGGCAGTTCAACGAGACCGTCCGACGCGTGTTCGCGTCGACGCCGGGACAGCTCCGTGCGCGGCCCGGGCGCGGGCGCCGGACCGTCGGCGAGCTGACGCTGCGGCTGCCGTACCGGCGTCCCTTCGCCGTCGGCCACACGCTCGACTTCCTCGGCCGGCGCGCGGTCGCGGGCGTCGAGAGCTACGACGGCGCGACGTACGCACGGGCGCTCGCGCTGCCGCACGGTCCCGGGGTCGTCGAGCTCTCCGACGGCGGACGACACGTCGACTGCAAGGTCCGCCTGCGCGACGTGCGCGACCTCGCCGCGGCGGTGGCGCGCTGCCGCAGGCTGCTCGACCTCGACGCCGACTCTGTCGCGATCGACGACGCGCTGGCGAGGGACCCGGCGCTGCGCCCGCTCGTGACGGCGACGCCCGGGTTGCGCGTGCCGGGCGCGGTCTCCGGTCCGGAGACCGCAGTGCGCGCCGTACTGGGGCAACAGGTATCGCTGGCGCGCGCCCGGACGTTGACGGAGTCCCTCGTGACGCACCTCGGCGAGTCGCTCGACGCGCCGGTCGGAAGCATCACGCGCACGTTCCCGACCGCCGAGGCGATCGCGGACTCGGACCTCGACATGCTCGGCATGCCGCGCGCCCGCACGCGCGCGCTGGGCGCGTTGTGTCGCGCGCTCGCGAACGGCGACGTCGAGCTCGATCCGGGCGCGGAGCGCGACCGAGCGCGCGCGCAGTTGCTGTCCGTCCCCGGGATCGGCCCGTGGACCGCCGGTTACGTCGCGCTGCGGGCGCTGGGCGATCCCGACGTGTTCCTCGGCGACGACGCGGGGGCGCGGCGTGCGGGGGTCCGGCTCGGGTTGGGGGCGCGGCTCGACGACGTCGCGCTGCGCTGGCGACCGTGGCGCTCCTACGCCCTGTGCCATCTGTGGGCGTCGCTCCCGGCGGCGCTCGGCCGCGCGCGATAGGCCGTCGTACCGCGGCCGTCGTCGACGTCCGATTTCGGCCAGACACGCGCGTGCGGCGGAGCTAGCGTCACGGTTCCCCGACCTCGACGAAAGGGACTCCATGACCTCGACGACGGCGCGGCAGCGGCGACACGCGGCGCGCTTCCGTGAGCTGCACGCCGATTCGGCGCTGGTGCTGCCCAACGCGTGGGACGCGGCATCCGCCGCGCTCGTAGTCGACGCCGGCGCGCGCGCGGTCGCGACGACGAGTGGGGGGATGTCGTGGAGCCTCGGCGCCGCCGACGGCGAGAACCTCGACGTCGCCGACGTGGCCGCGGGCGTCGCCCGCATCGTGCGCAGCGTCGACGTCCCGGTCAGCGTCGACGTCGAAGGCGGCTACGGGCCGTCGCCGGACGCGGTCGCGCAGACGGTCGAGGACGTCGTTGACGCGGGCGCGGTCGGGATCAACCTCGAGGACGCGTCTCCCGCCAGCGGGCGCGCGCTGCTGCGACCGGACGAGCAGGCGTCCCGGATCGCGAGCGCGCGCGAGACCGCGACGCGCCTCGGGCTCGACGTGTGGATCAACGCCCGGACCGACGTCTTCCTCGGCGCGGCCGGCGACGTCTCGGCGAGTGTCGACGACGCGCTCGCGCGCGGCGCGACGTACGCCGACGCCGGGGCCGACAGCCTCTTCGTCCCGGGCGTCGTCGACCCGGAGGCGGTCGCGGCGCTCGCCGACGGCGTGCTGCCGCTCAACGTCATGGCGGGCCCGGGCGCGCCTTCGGTCGCCGAGCTCGCGGCCCTCGGCGTCGCGCGCGTATCCGTCGGCACCGCGCTCGCCGAGGCGGCCTACGCCGTCGTCGCGGCGGCGGCGCGCGAGCTGCTCGAGGCGGGCACGTACGGCCGTCTCGAGGGTGGGCTCGGATACCACACGCTCAACGCGCTCCTGGCGCCGCGCGCCGGTGACGCATAGACGTCGCTCCCGCTCGCCGGCGAGCGCGCGATCCGATCGCGCCGCCGGGCCTTGACGGCCACTGCTCCGTGGATATAGTTGCCCGAGACAACGGTTTCGTTGCCAACGGCAAGGAGTGGTCGTGACGCACGTGGCGCCGGGTCCCCGTGTCGCTCGTCTGAGGTCGTTCAACCGCTTCTACACCCGCGTGCTCGGCGTCGTCAGCGACGAGTTCCTCGACACGCCGTACTCGCTCGCCGAGGGCCGCGTCCTGTTCGAGCTCGGAGCCGCGGGCGCGACGTCACCGAGCGACGTCGCCGAACGGCTGCAACTGAACCTGGGATACGTCAGTCGCCTCCTGTCGCGCCTCAAGGAGCGGGACCTCGTGCGTGCCCAGCCGTCGCGCGACGACGGACGGCGCCAGGTCGTGTCGCTGACGCGCAAGGGGCGCGCCGCCCTCGAGCTGCTCGACGCCAGGGCGTCGGAGCAAGTCGGCGAGCTGCTGTCGGGGCTGAGCGAGGACGCACAGGAGGGCTTGATGTCCGCGATAGCGGCGATCGAGTCGGTCCTCGGCGACGGCGCGTCGCCCGTCGTGACGCTTCGTGCTCCCGTTCCCGGCGACTACGGATGGGTCGTGCAACGGCACGGCGACCTGTACGCGCGCGAGTACGGGTGGGACGAGAGGTGCGAGGCGTTCATCGCACGGATCGTCGCCGACTACGTCGAGCACCACGACCCGAAGCGCGAGTCCGCGTGGATCGCCGAGACGAACGGCCAGCGCGTCGGATGCATCTTCTGCGTGAGAAAGGACGACGACGTCGCGCAGCTCCGGAACTTCCTCGTCGAGCCCAGTGCGCGAGGCATGGGCATCGGGACCCGGCTGGTGGACGAGTGCATCCGGTTCGCGCGGCGCGCTCGTTACAAGGGGATGACGTTGTGGACGAACGACGTCCTCGTCGACGCGCGGAGGATCTACGAACGCGCCGGCTTCCGGCTCGTCGCCGAGGAGCGGCATCACAGCTTCGGCCACGACCTCGTCGGCGAGAGCTGGTCGCTCGACCTCTAACCGCGACGCGGCGCGCGCGACGCGAGCGCTGCGACGAGCGCGCCCGAGACCGCCCCGACGGTGTTGAGCAGCACGTCGTCGACGTCCACGGCTCGCCCCGGCAGCGCCAGCCACTGGACCCCCTCGATCACGAGCGAGAGCGCAACGCCCGCGGCGCACGCCACCGCCACGCGCCGGTCGGCGCGCGTCCGGAGTCCCACGAGGAACCCGAACGGGACGAACAGCAGCACGTTGAGGACGACGTTGCGAAGCGGCACCGCCGCGTCCACCGACTCGCCCACGAGAGACGAGATGGTCCGCAGCGGCACGAGGTTGACGAGCTCTCGACTCGACGCGACGCCGGGCGACGGCATCAGCGTGACGACCACGACGGCGACCACGGAGATCCCGAGCAGGACGTCGCGCGCGATGGAGGCGGAGCGACGTGCGTCGCGTCGTGGAGCGGCGCTGCGCCGCACGACGAGCACGACGGTGGCGCCGACCGCGATCGAGGCCGCGCCCACGAGCGGCAGCAGCTGCGTCGCGGTCGAGCTCAACTCGCCGCCGCCCCTGCTGTGAGCGCCGTGTCGGGCTCGCCGTTCCACGCCGTCATGCGCGCTACCGTACGCCTACCGGACGGTAGGCAACGCGGCGAAGCTGCGAGCTAGCCCTGCCCCCGTACGGGGATGGCGTCGGCCGGCGCGACGACGTCGACGTCGGCGCCGACGTCGAAGAACCGCACCGAGTACGACGAGTGGGTGACGGACGTCACGAGCGGCGAGTCCGGGTCGTGGATCTTGCGTCCCGGCGTGCCGTCGTCGAAGGGAACGATCTTCGTGCCCGAGCGATGCCTGTCGACGCGCACGACGTCGAGCTCGAGGCGCCGCACGACGTCGTCCGGCCCGACCCACACCTCGAGCCTCGTGACGTCGTCCTCCCGCGGCCAGAAGTCGACGGCGAGCGCCGGCAAGCCGTCGAGCCGGGTCGCCCGGAGACGACGTACGCCCGTGTCGCTCGAGACCTCCTCGAAGTCGGCGGACGCGTCGAGCAGCCCGAGGAGCTCGCGCGGGTCGAGATCGAAGACGTCCTCGGCGCGCGCTCCGGACGCGTTCAGGTCCACGTACCAGCGCCTGTCGCCGATCGGTCCGTCCCACAGGTACAGCTCGCCGTCGACCGTGCGCGACCGGGCGACGAACCCCGGCGTCCCGTCCCCGAACCGGAACTCGGTCGTCATCGCCACGTCGTCGCCGGAGAACTCGACGTGGCTCGTTCCTCCTTCCGTCGCGCCGCCGTCGAAGCGCGTCGCGAACGACACCGTCGCACGGCCGCTCGTCGAGTAGGCGTCCTCGGACCGGGCCGCCACGAGACGGATGCCGTCGTGACGCGTTCCGGTCGGCGGCCGCACCGGCGACGTGCCGTCGGTCACGACGAGCACGGCGACGACGGCCACGCCGGTCAGCGCGAGCGCGGCCCGTGCCCGCCGGCGGGTGCGTGCACGCGGCCGCTTCCGGTCGGGCGACGTCGCCATCGCCCGGAGCCTGACGGCGCGCGCCTGGGGTCCGTCGGGGGCGCAGGCTGCGTCGCCCGGCGTCGGTCGAGCGCTGCGAAGGAGGTCGACGGCGCCGTCTCTCGTGTCGCGGTTGGGCATCGGATTCCCTTTGCTAGTGGGCGGGACTTGGGGAGGGACGTGAGGCAACGTCGTTCTGGCGATCGAGCGCGTCGGCGAAACGGCTGCGGGCGCGGTGCAGGCGCACGCGCGCCGCGACGGCGGAGCAACCGAGGACGACCGCGATCTGGCGCGGCTCGAGCCCGTCCCACGCGGTGAGCCGAAGGACTTCCTGGTCGCCGGGGTCGAGGGACGCGAGGGCGGCGAGGATGTGGGCGTGCGACGCGGACGGCTCCTCCGGGGCCACGACGGAGATCGCGTCGCGGCCCGCGAGCCGCTGGCTCAGCCGGTGGCCGCGCTCCCTGCGGCGGAGGTGGTTGCGCCAGTGGTTGCGCGCGACCGCGAGCAGCCACGGGACCGGATCGTCCGCCGGGATCCGGTCGAGCTTGCGCCACGCCACCGCGAAAACGTCGGCGGCGAGGTCCTCGGCGTCGGCGTCCCCGAGGCCGCGGTGGTGGGCGTAGCGCCGCACCGCGGGATAGGTCTGCTCGAAGAGCGCGTTGAAGCGCCTCTCTCGGTCCACGAACGGATACTGTCCGAAAGAGCTCGAGCGTTACAGCGTCTTCTCGTGCACGGCTACGGGCGCCTCCTAGACGTCGACTCCGTGCAGCCCGGCGACGGACCGGAGCTCCGACCGCAGAGGCCAGACGTTGTTGACGCATCCCTCGCGGTCCTTCGACTGTTGCTGCATCACCGGAGCGGACGCGTTCGGCCGCGGGCATGACGTGTGGCCGAGCCCGAGCCAGTGCCCGACCTCGTGGTTGACGACGTAGGAGCGGTACTCGCCGAGCGACAGGTCCCAGCCCGGAGCGCCCGTGTTCCAACGCCGCAGGTTGATCAACACCTGGGAGCCGAGACGGCAGCTCCACGTCGGGCTGCAGCCCGACCCGATCGCGCCGATGGCCGCGGGCGACGCCAGCACGATCTCGAAGTCGCCGGGAGCGCTCGTCTCCGTGAACCGGATGGCTCCTCCGAGGCCCCAGCCGCGCGCGTCGGCGAGCGTGGCCGCGACCGAGTCGGCGAACGCCGGCAACTTCGCGGCGGGCGCCTCGAGGGCTTCGACGGAATAAGTGAAACGGAGCTGCGCGGGCGCGCGTTCGACGGGCTCCGGCGGCGCCGGCTCTCGCGGCGCGGACTTCTGCGGCGCGGGCTCGCGCGGGGCCGGTTGTCGGGGAGCCGCGGCCGCGCCGTCGCCGCTCTTGCCGAGGGGCGCGGTCGAGCGCCGGCGCGCCACGGGGGAGTCCGCCGACCCGGCGAGCAGCGCCGCGCACAGGGTCACGACCGCGACCGCCGCGACGACGTAGACCCCGCGCGGCCCGCCGTCGGTCGGCGCCGAGCGCTCGACCTCGACGTGGGTGGTGAATCGAGCGGCGAGGCCGGGGGCGGGGGACAGTCGCGCCCCCACGATCGGGGGTCGCGCCCGGCTCAGGGCGCGCATCGCTCGACGTCGTCGCTTCGCGAGGTTCATCGTCGACGAACTGTCGCCGGCGCTCCACGCGTTACCCGCCCCTCCGGCCCACGTGTTGACATCGCGTGGGCCACGCGCTGGCATACATAGCCTCGCTATGTATAGTGCGCCTATGCGAGGCGACGTTCTACGCGGCCACCTCGAGTTACTGCTGCTCGCGTGTCTGCAACGCGGCGAGGCGCACGGCTACCTGATCATGGAGCGTCTCCGGGAACGAAGCGGCGGTGCCTTCGACCTTCCCGAAGGCACGATCTATCCGCTCCTGCGACGGTTGGAGCAACGCTCGTTGGTGACGAGCCGGTGGGACGAGGTCGGCGGCCGCGAGCGGCGCGTCTACAAGCTGACCGCCGCAGGGAGACGTCAGCTGCGCCTGGACACGCACGAATGGAAAGGCTTCGTCGCCGCCGTGCAACGTGTGTTGAGGACGACGGCGTGAACGACCCGATCGACGAGTTCATGGCCGAAGTGAAGCGGGCGTTGGGCTGGCTGAGGGTCGTCGAGCGTCGCGCCCTGAGAGAGATGGAGGCCCATCTCAGGGACTCGGCGAGCGATACGGGGCTGCCTGCTGGCCAGGCCCAGAGACGGGCGTTGGCGCGGTTCGGATCGGTGCAGACGACGGCCGAGCTCGTCGTCGAATCGAACAGGGGGTTGCGAGTCATGACGTGGATGCGCCGCCCGACGGCAGTCGTCGTGTTCCTGCTCCTGCCGGCCGTGTCTGATCTCGCTCAGCCTCCTGACCTTCAAGGCCGACGTCCCCGTACTGCGCACCCTGGCCGGCCCGCTCAACCTGCTGGACTGGAAGTTCGTCGCGGTCCGCGTCGCCGTAACCGTCGTGCTGCCCCTGATCGCGCTCTTGGTGGTGTTCAAGAGCTCGGTTCGGATCGCGCGCTCCGCCGACGAGACGGGTGCGCGCGTCGGCGTGACGGTGCGAGCGCCGGCGTCGTTCCTGGCCCGGGTCGGTGCCGTCGGAGCGGTCCTCGCGGGGGCGCTCGTCTACTTCTAGGGTTGCTCGGCGGCGTCCGAGGATAATCGGGGCGATGTTCACCGTCGAGGAGCGCAGTCGGGTCCGCGCGCACGTGCTCGAGCTCGCGCGGCGCGACGCGCGCGTCGTCGCGGGGGCCGAGGTCGGGTCCCTCGCTCTCGGCGAAGGAGACCGCTGGTCCGATCTCGACCTCACCTTCGGCGTCGCCGACGGCGTCGCGATGACGGACGTCCTCGAGGACTGGACGCGCGACCTCGCGTCGCGCTTCGACGCGGTTCGTTTGCTCGACCTCGTCGCCGGTCCCGCCGTCTATCGGGTGTTCCTGTTGGCCGACCACCTCCAGCTCGATGTCTCGATGGCGCCGGCGTCGAGGTTCCGGCCGACGAGCCCGCGCTTCAAGCTGTTGTTCGGCGAGGCGAACGCCCCCGAGCACGGCCGGCCCCCGGCGCGCGCCGACGAGTTGGGCTGGGCAGTGCTCTGGGCGCGCCACGCGCGGATTTGCGTCGAGCGCGGGCAGTGGTGGCAAGCGGAGTACTGCATCGCGCAGCTCCGTCACCACGGGCTCGCGCTCGCGTGCCTGCGTCACGACCTTCCGGCGCACTACGGCAGGGGCTTCGATCGATTGCCGGCCGACGATCGCGACGCGTTCGAAGGAGCGATCGTGCGCTCACTCGACCGCGACGAGCTGGTGCGCGCCTTGGACGCCGGGACTCGGGCGTTGCTGCGCGAGTGCGTGCTCGGCGACGACGACGAGCGCGTACGGCGGCGACTGGGCGAGCTGGCGGGCCATCCGCCGATCCCGTCGACGTCGTAGGTCTTCGTCCGCTCAGCGCGCTCTCGATCTCCTCTGGAGTCGTTCGAGCCCGTCGAGGATGAAGTCGAGGCCGAACTCGAACTCCTCGGTGTAGTCGTAGCCGGACTTGCCGAACTCGACCACGATCTCCGCGATGTACGGATACAACTCGCCCATGTCGCCCAACGTCGTCTTCGCCATCTCCGCCGACTCCTCGGGTGTCGTGAACGGGATGGTGCTCTCTTGGAGCGCGAAGCCGTACGTGTAGCTGTCCAGCAGGTTGTACGCGTGGACCGCGTCGCGAAACGCGAACCCCGCCTCGCGTAGGCATCCCATCGTCGCGTTGTGGTGGCTTGCGCTTGCGGGCCCGGGCCTGGTCGTCGTCTCCATGAGCCCGACGGCCCACGGGTGGCGGCGCAGAGCGGCTCGAGCGGAGACGCCGCGCTCGCGCAGCTCCGACTTCCAATCACGCCCCACGGCGGGGCAATACATCTCGCCGAACACGACGTCGACCATGCCCGCGAGCAGCTCTTCCTTGTTCGCGACGTGGCGGTACAGCGCCATGGGCGCCGCGCCGAGCTCGTCGGCGATCTTGCGAATGCTGCACGAGTCGAAGCCGTCGGCGTCGGCTCGTGCGACCGCAGCCCCGACGATCCTCTGCTTGCTGAGAGGGCTCCGGCCGGCGTTGCGCGTTCCTGGCGCCACGTCCCACCCCCCGTTGCCGGCACTGCGTAGACGTTCTCCCTTGACGTGCGTACAGCGTACGCCTACGGTAGCACGACGCGCGTACATCGTACGCACAACCCGCGGAAGGGAAGGGGAGACGATGCAGCAGGAGCGTGCCGAGTACCCGGCCCGGCTCTCGGTGGACTACCCCGACCGGGACCTGAACCGCCTGACGACCTTCTTTCGACTGCTCGTGGCGATCCCGATCCTCGTCGTCCTGAGCACGGTCGCCGGAGGGGCGTGGGAGTGGGGCTACGACAAGGGGAGGGAGGCGGCCGCCGCGGCCGGGGGTCCACTGTTCTTCGGACCCCTCCTGATGATCGTCTTTCGTCAGAAGTACCCGCGCTGGTGGTTCGACTTCAACCTCCAGCTGACGCGCTTCTCCACGCGCGTGTCGTCCTATCTGGCGTTGATGTCGGACCGCTATCCGTCGACCGACGAAGAGCAGGCGGTCCACGTCGAGCTCGAGTACCCGAACGTGAAGCAGGACCTCAACCGGTGGCTGCCGTTGGTGAAATGGCTTCTCGCCATCCCTCACTACGTCGTGTTGTTGTTCCTCACGATCGCGTCGGTCGTCGCGGTGATCGTGTCCTGGTTCGCCATCCTGTTCACCGGGCGCTACCCGCGCAGCCTCTTCGACTTCGTCGAGGGCGTCATGCGGTGGGGCCTTCGGGTGCAGGCCTACGCGACGCTTCTCGTCACCGACAGATATCCGCCGTTCAGGCTCGCCGCATGAGATCGCCGGCACCTCCTCGAAGGGAGCTCGTCGTGGACGTTCAGAGAACCGCACGGATCTTCGGGTGGCTGTTCATAGCCACGTTCGTCACGGCCATCGGGGCGCGCCTGTTCTTCGTGAACGGGCTCGGCGCGACGTGGCAGGACATGCGTTTCATCCCGGGTGCCGGCTCCGACACGAGCATGTATCTGGGCGCGATCCTCGAGTTCGGAGTCATCGCCACGAACATCGCGACCGCGGTCGTTCTCTATCCGATCGTCAAGCGCCAGAGTGAACGTCTCGCGCTCGGCTACGTCACCGCTCGCGTCATGGAGTCCGCGTTCATCCTGGTCGGGCTCATCAGCATCGTCTCGGCCGTCAGCGTGGCGGGCGCCCTGGCCGGGGCTAGCGGCGCCGAGGCCACATCGCTCGCCGCGCACGGCAATTCGCTGGTCGCCACGTACGAGTGGGCGTTCCTGTTCGGGCCGGGCCTCGTCGTCGGTTTCGGCAACGGGTTGATGCTCGGCTACCTGATGTACCGCTCGGGTCTCGTGCCTCGTCGCATGGCGATGCTGGGGCTGATCGGCGGCCCGATGCTGATCCTCTCGTTCGTCCTCATCCTGTTCGGGGTCTACGAGAACGGGTCCGGGCCCGCGTTCCTGCTGGCGATGCCCGAGATCGTGTGGGAAGCGTCGCTCGGCGTCTACGCGGCGTGGAAGGGGTTCAGGCCGAGCCCGATCTCGACGACGATCGACGTCCGCGAGCCCGCGGTCGCTCCGAGCATGGCGACCGTGTAACGACGCTCGGCAACCCACTTTCGGCTGCTCGTGCGCATAGGGACGAAGCCCGGACATCCGGGCTTCGTCCCGCGGCGCGTTCCCGTTGTCCATCGGCACTCGGAGCACCCGAGGTGCCGCTGGTACGTGACTCCGACCGGGACGGAGCCATCGCCGTCGACCGGTGCGCCGGCCGCTATCGCATCCGCCACGTCGAAGACCGACGACTCGTGCTGGTCCTGCCGTTTGCGTCTACTCACCGCGTGCAGCTTGGTCGCTCATAGTACTTAGAGGTTTTCCGTTGTCGGCTTCGGTTGGCTGGCGTAGCGTGATGGTGCAAGCCAACGTCGGCGCGCCTTTCTGGTCTCTTCGACGGGTTCGGTCTATACGACGGTCGTGACCGTGCCTCGAGACCTCGCCAGGGATCGTTCCCTCGCTGGAGGTCATCTCTGAAGGAGAGGTTCGATGAGAGCGATCGTTCACGACGGGTACGGCACGGCGGACGGCCTGGAGCTGCGAGAGGTCGACAGACCTGCGATCGGGGACAACGAGATCCTGGTGAAGGTTCGCGCCGCGGGCGTGGATCGTGGCGTCTGGCACGTGATGACCGGCCTGCCCTATCCGATCCGGCTGGCCGGCTACGGGCTCCGGACTCCCAAGAACCCCGTCCTCGGCTCCGACGTCGCGGGTGTCGTCGAGTCGATCGGCAAGGACGTGACGTCCTTCGCCGCGGGCGACGAGGTGTTCGGCGTCGCGAACGGATCCTTCGCCGACTACGCGATCGCGCGCGAGGACCGGCTCGCGCGCAAGCCGGCGAACCTCGGGTTCGAGCAGGCGGCGGCCGTTCCGACGTCGGCGTCGACGGCGCTGCAGGGAATGCGCGACAAGGCACGCGTGCAGCCGGGCGAGAAGGTGCTCGTCATCGGCGCGTCGGGGGGCGTGGGCACCTATGCGGTGCAGGTGGCGAAGGCGCTCGGCGCGGACGTCACGGCGGTCTGCAGCACCGCCAAGGTCGATCTGGTGCGCTCGATCGGCGCCGACCGCGTGCTCGACTACACCCGGGACGACTTCGCCGCGGGCGATCGGCGCTACGACGTGATCTTCGACGTCGGCGGCAACTCGACGTTGTCGCGTCTGCGACGCGCGCTGACTCCCGACGGGCGGCTCGTGATCGCCGGTGGAGAGACCGGCGGCCGATGGCTCGGCGGCGCGGACCGGCAGATCCGGGCCCAGGTGCTGTCGTTGTTCGTCGGCCAGAAGCTCGGCACGTTCATCGCATCCGTCAAGTCGGACGACCTCGACGCCCTGAGGCAGCTCATCGAAGACGGCAAGGTCACGCCGGTGATGGATCGAAGCTACGAGCTCGTCGACGCACCCGCCGCGATCGTCCATCTCGAAGAGGGACGTGCGCGAGGCAAGGTCGTCATCACCGTGTGACGAGGCGGCCGCCTCGGCTTCCGATGGTCGTGGAGACTCTCACGGCGACAGCACCAGCGCCAGGATGACGCCGTACGCGACGTGCGCGACGAGCGTGACGACGGCCGTGCCGCGCCCGTAGTTGGTGGCGAACAAGCCCGGCGGCTCGAGCACGACGGTCGCGCCCGGGCCGCTGCGGTCCGAGCCCATCCGGGGATGGACGCCCGGCAGCAGCGGGATGATCAACGTCAGCGCGGTGATCCCGTGGAGCAGCCCGAACAGAGCGCCGAGCCACCACTCGGAGCGGCCGAGCGCGCTGAAGCCGGCCGCGTAGAACAACGCGAAGAGCTGCCCGTTGACGAGGTGCATCAACGCGCCGACGACGCGCGCGCGG
This sequence comes from Actinomycetota bacterium, assembly GCA_036260375.1. Classification (GTDB taxonomy): domain Bacteria; phylum Actinomycetota; class CADDZG01; order CADDZG01; family WHSQ01; genus DASZZZ01. The sequence goes on along the minus strand of DASZZZ010000044.1, from coordinate 51,587 downwards.
TCGGGGTCCTCCACGACGATCGTGCCGAGCATCATCGGAATGTCCATGCGCGTGTGCCCCGACAGCTGGGCCGCGACGAGGACCGCCGTCAACGCCGCCGTCGCGCCGAAGCCGAACGTCGCCCACCCGGTCCAGTCCATCACGCGGCCTCGCGCGCGGCGGCGTCCGCGCGCTGGAGCGCGAGCGCCGCCTGGACCAACGTCGCGTGCGTGAACGCCTGAGGGAAGTTGCCGAGGTGCGCCTTCGTCGACGGGTCCATCTCCTCGCCCCACAACCCGACGTCGTTCGCGTACGACAACAGCGTCCCGAACGTCTCGTGCGCCTCGTCGAGCCGCCCGGCCCGTGCCAGCGCCTGGACGAGCCAGAACGAGCACGGCAGGAACGCGCCCTCGTCCCCGTCGAGATCGTCGGCGAGCCGGCGGTAGCGAAGCACGAGGCCCGGCGCGATCTCGAGCTCGCGTCGGATCGCGTCGATCGTGGCGATGGTCAGTGGCGATCCCGGAGGCTCGAACTCGAGCACGGGCAACAGGAGCAGCGACGCATCGAGGTCCGCGCCGCCCTCCTTCCACACGAGCGCGCCGCGGCTCTCGTCGACGCCGCGCGTCCGCACCCACGCCGCGATCCGGTCGCGCTCGCGCGTCCACGCGCGCACGCGCGTCCGCCGGACGCGCCGCCGCGCCGCCATGCGCAGGAGCCGGTCGAGCGCCAGCCACGCCATGAGCTTGGAGTGGACGTAGTGCGCCGGCCGCCCTCTCACCTCCCAGATGCCGGCATCGGGCCGCGTCCACTGCGCGGCGACGACGTCGCCGAAGCCCGCGAGGGCCCGCCATGTCTCGCCGTGGACGCGGCCCCCGGAGCTCTCGAGGAGGGAGCCCGCGTCGATGACCCATCCGTAGACGTCGAGCTGATGCTGCGCCGTTGCAGCGTTGCCGACGCGCACGGGCGTGCTGTCCATGTAACCGGACGCGTCGACGTGTTGCTCGTCGGGCGCCGGTCTCCCGTAGACGTCGTACATCACGCTGAGGCGCGGCCGTGTGAGGCGGCTCGCATGAAGCAGCCAGTGCATGAACGCGTGGGCGAGCTCGCGGTCGCCCGCCGCGAGGAACGCGGCGACGCCGATCGACGCGTCGCGCGGCCACGCGTACCTGTAGTCCCAGTTGCGAGTGGCGCCGATCGCCTCGGGGAGCGACGTCGTCGGCGCCGCGACGGGAGCGCCCGACGGGCTGTAGGTGAGCAGGCGCAGCGTGATCAAGCTCCGCACGACCGCGTCGCGGTGCGGGCCGTCGTAGCGGAGGCCCTCCGACCAGCTGCGCCACCACGCCGCGGTGGACGACGTCAGGCGTTCGCCGTCGTCGGGCGGCACGAGGATCAGCGGGCTCCTGTCCGCGACCGAAACGACGAACGTGATCGCGTCGCCCGCGCTCAGCGCGACGCGCGCGGCGCGCCCGGGGACGACGTCGACGCCCGTGGACGACAGCGACACCGCCAGCGACCCCCACTCGCAGACGAGCGCCCCTCGCACGCGTCCGTGGCGCTGCGGCGACTTCCCCGGAAGCCCGTGGCGCGGGTCGAACGTCACGTCGACGGTGACGTCTCCGGCGTCGCAGACGAGCTTGCGGACGAGCACGTTGTGCGGCAGGAGGCGGCCCGTGACGTCGCCGACCATGGCGTCCGTCACGCGCGCTCGCCCGGTCGAGCTCGTGATCGCCGTCTCGAGGACGGCGGAGCCGTCGAGATAGCGCCGCGTCGCGCTCGTGGTTCCCGCGACGTCGATCGAGAACGACCCGCCCGCGTCGCGATCGACGAGGCGGCCGAACAACGGCGGCGCGTCGAAGCGCGGCACGCACATCCAGTCGATCGACCCGGCGCGCGACACGAGCGCGGCCGTGCGCGTGTCTCCGACGAGCGCGTAGCCCTCGATCGTCGGCGCCGGCGACGCGGCTCCGCGTTGCTGTGCTCGTGCCATCTCGAACGCCTTTCGTCGACGTCGTCGGGGGCCGGGAGCGGGAAGACGGCTCCCGGCCCCCCGCGTCTAGCTCGTGACGACCACCGTGCCGCGCGTCGTCACTAGAACTTGCCGGGGAACTGGGCGACGATGCCGAGGCTCAGCATGTCCGCCATGTGCAGGATGTCCCGATGGATACGGTCGTACGCCGCGACGTCGCCGTCCCAGTCGCCGTGGAGGCGCGCCGTCGCCTCGGTCAGCGTCCAGTCGAGGTGCGCCGACATCATCGCCCGCATGTCGCGCGTGCGCCAGTGGTGCGGATTGGCGGCGTGGAGGAACGCGGCGATGTCGTTGGCGTTGGCGCGCCAGCGCGCGTTCGCCTCCTCGACGCCCTCGGAGTCGCCCGCCTTGGCCGCGTCCAGCAAGTCGGCCGCGATCAGGATGTGGTCGCGGAGCAGCGACGACAGCCGCTCACCCGCGGCGTCGCCGTAGTACGGCTTGATCGCGTTGCCGATGTGGTCCTGGTTCGCGAGCAGTCGCGCGGCCGCCGTGCCGGCGTCGGGCAGATCGGCGATCGCGCTCACGATGAACTGGCGCGTCCAGACGATGTGGTCCTCCCACAGCTTGCGCATCTTGTTGCGGAGGCGGATCGCCTCGCGCGAGCGGGCGTTCGGCGCGGTGTGCGTCGTCGACGCCTCGGCCGACTCGACGGGGGCCTGCACGTGGCCGCCCACGAACATCGTGGCGCCGAGCAGGACCGCCGCCCCGCCCGCTGCGATCGTCGTGCGCATGCGCTCGTTTCTCACTGGCTCTCCTCGATCGTGTGGTGGTTGGGCGCGGAGCTACGAGACTCGAGAACGCCGGGCAGCGGCATCGCCTCCTCTAACGCCAATCATCTTTGCCTTTAGGCGCCCACCGTACGGCCGCGGGAGACCGGTGTCAAGGCACTTTAGGCGACGATCGTTGGCGCAATTCGCCCACCATGGGCTTGCCGAGCCTCTTGTGCCAACGAGTGTTCGTGTTATAGGGTGATCGCATGTTGCGAGGACTGCGCACCGCCGCCGGGCTCGTCGCCGCGCTCGACGACGACCTGCGCCGGCGCATGTACGTGTACATCCGGGGCCGCGGCGCCCCGGTGTCGCGCGACGAGGCCGCCGAGCACGTCGGCATCTCGCGCAAGCTCGCGGCGTTCCACCTCGACAAGCTCGTGCAGCGAGGGCTGCTCACGGCGCACTACGCGCGCCTGCCGGGCAGGTCGGGAGCGGGGGCCGGCCGCAGCTCGAAGCTGTACCAGCCGTCCGACGTCGAGGTCGACGTGTCGATCCCCGAGCGCCGCTACGACGTCGTCGGCGAGATCCTGGTCGAGGCCCTCGACCGTGACGCCGGCGACCCGCCGCGCGCAGTCGCCAAGCGCGTCGCGTTCGAGCGCGGCGAGCGCGTCGGCGAAGAGGTCAAGGCCCGGCTCGCCCTGAGACCGCCCGGGTCCGAGCGCACGCTCGCCGTCGCCCAGGAGACGTTGGTCGACTACGGGTTCGAGCCCTACAAGGACGCCGACGGCTCGATCGCGCTCCGGAACTGCCCGTTCCACCGGCTGGCCCGTCAGGCTCCCGAGCTCGTGTGCGGCCTCAACCGCGAGTTCGTCGACGGCATGCTGCGGGGGCTCGGCAACGACACCGTCGAGGCGGCCCTGGAGCCGACTCCGGGTCGATGCTGCGTGCGCCTGCGGGCCCCGCGCAAGTGAGCCGATCGCGGCGACGCTCCGTGGCGCCGCCGTCCGGTCGGCGACGCGTTCGGATGTCGCGACCGTCGTGTCCCCGGCGGCCGGTGTAGCGATGCCGCGCGTGGTGGTCGTCACCGGTGCGTCCGCAGGCGTCGGGCGCGCCGCCGCGCGCGCTTTTGCGGCCCGGGGCGACGCGGTTGCGTTGCTCGCGCGCGGGGCCGACGGGCTCGAGGGGGCCGCGCGCGAGATTCGCGAGCGTGGGGGCCGCGCCGTCGCGCTCCGTGTCGACGTCGCCGACGCCGACGCGGTCGAGGACGCCGCCGCGCGCGTCGAGCGCGAGCTCGGCCCCATCGACGTGTGGGTCAACGACGCGATGGTGTCGGTGTTCGCGCCGTTCGACGCCATCTCGCCGCACGAGTTCCGGCGCGTGACGGAGGTGACCTACCTCGGCTACGTCCACGGCACGATGGCCGCGCTCAGACGCATGAAGGAGCGCGACCGCGGCGTGATCGTGCAGGTCGGCTCGGCGCTCGCGTACCGCGCGATCCCGCTGCAGTCGGCGTACTGCGGCGCAAAGCACGCGATCGAGGGGTTCACCGAATCGCTGCGCTGCGAGCTCCTGCACGACCGCTCGAACGTGCGCGTCACGCTCGTCCATCTGCCGGCGATCAACACGCCGCAGTTCGGGTGGGTGAGGACGACGCTGGCGCGGCACCCGCAGCCGGTCCCCCCGATCTTCCAACCCGAGCTCGCCGCCGACGCGATCGTGCACGCCGCCGACCGCCCGAGGCGTGAGTACTGGCTCGGCTGGCCGACGGCGAGGGCGATCCTTGCGAACCGCGTCGTTCCGGGCCTGCTCGATCGATACCTCGCGCGCACCGGCTACGACTCGCAGCAGAGCGACGAGCCGCTCGCGCCCGGTCGCCGCGACAACCTCTTCGCGCCCGTGCCGGGCGACGCGGGAGCCCACGGGGTCTTCGACGAGGACGCGAAGGCGACGAGCGCCCAGTGGCTGATCGCGCGCGTACCAGGATCGCGGGCCGTCGCACTCGCGGCAGCGACGTTGACGGCGGCCGCCGTCGCAAGGCGCTCGAAGGTCCACTGACTCAGTGGCTGATCGTGGCGCAGCCATGCCGTTCGCTGGACCCTATGTCGATGGGCTCAGCGCAATTGACGTCTTCAGGTGCCTGTTTGTGTAAGCCGGAACGAGCAAGTCGACGATGCCGAGCGTGTGCCAACCGTCTTCGACGGATGCGGGGATGTCATCAAGGCTCTTGGCATAGGTGTCTCCGTAGTCCGGCGGTACCCGCGCTCCTTGCGACGTTGAATCAGTCGGCCATCCTTCGCACCGATCGGCTGAATCCCGAACGTCCGTATCTTGCGTTTCAGCTCGCGGCCCATGCCCCCACCGTTGAACGACCACCGTGACCATGTGTCCGCCGGATGAGACGACTCTCGATGTCGCCTAGCACCGCCAGCGCGAATCACACGTCCGTCATCGCGACAAGACCAAGGTCGTCTGCCACCGAATTGGCTGCCAGTACCAGGCGGCTCAGTGAGAGGTGAGTAGCCATTTTCTCAGCTCGCCTGCGGCCTCGACCCGATCCTCACCACCGAGGTCCTGGAGATCCCAAATCATCTGCGTCTCATCGGCGAGCGGGATCGCGTTACTCAGGATGTCGGCTTCCAAGGGAGTCGAACGAAAAACGGACGTGTCGTCCGGAACTCGCAGGAGCACGTTGGCGTCGGCGCGCGTTCTAGCGCGGACTAGCTGCAGCTTGTCAACGTGCGTGTCATCTTCGACGTAGGCGATGACAATGCTGGGGGATCGCCAGGGCGAAATGAGATGTGGTCCGACGTCGGCAGAAACCGCGATCTTCGAGTGGGTGGGATCAATCGTGTCAACGATACGCGCCGCGGTCTGAGTCGGCGCATCGTGGCTGTAAAGCGGAACCTCGGTTCCGCCGGCGCCCCGGTATTGCGCGAGGAACGTGTCGAGGAGGGCGTCTCGATTGACTCGCCAACCTTCAGGGACTCGTTCCGCGAGACCGCTTGACGCTAGGTTGGCGAGGACCTGAGAAGCGCGCGGCTGCCTAACTCCAGCAACGTTCGCGAGGTGTGTTGGCCCGAACGTCCCCCACTCATTCCCTTCACGGATCAGGAAACGGATGATTGTTAAGGCGCCCCGCCCATGAGAGAGGGACGACCGGCGTGAGCGTGTAGTCGCCGTTGAGGCGGCGCGATTCCTTAGTCGGATTCCCGGAGCGCGCAATTCAAAGTTCCCCCTGGAGTCGGCCCACGACCAACCGTGTCCGATGAGACGTTGGCCGAGACCCTCCGAGATAGCTGGGGCGAAGAGCAGTCGGCTCCTCTCACCTCCGAGGTGTTTGTGTGCGCCGAGAAAGGCGTCGAGCTCGTTGGGGTAGGGCGCCCGAGATCTGACTTCGACTGCAAACGTGGCCCGAACATTGTCGAGATCCACGTTCACTACGGCGTCGAAATCACCCGCTGCGCGCCGAGTGACCGTAACGTTGGCACCTGCTTCCTCAAGCTGTTCGACTAGCTTCATAAGCATTTCGCCAACTATAAGCACAGTGCTTATGCCGAGGGAGTCACTATCGTCCGCCATCCTGTTGGCACCCGCCTACATGACGTGCTAGCCTGAAATTACACTCATGCTATTCGGAGGGCTCGCCTTCCGCAGGGCACGTTGGACGAAAGTCGTCGTACCCCGTCGCTAGGTTGGCTTCATCCGGCGATTGGAGGAGTCGTGGGGATCGCAGAAGGCTTCGATCGGCTGCAGAAGACAGTCGATGTGCCCGCCGATGTCATGAGCGAGGCCCGTCGACGCAGAGATCTCTTCAGGGATGCTCTTCCGAAGGCTCTCGACGTCATCGAGGTCATCCCGACCGGGTCGCTTGCCCGAGGAACCCACAAGGACCCTCTGCATGACGTCGATCTTGTCTGCCTATTCGACCCCCACGCTCACGCAGATTGGGGCGAGCCAGGACCTTCAGCAGACGACGCGTTGGGTCATCTTCGCTGGTTGATCAACGAATTCTTTGGCGAAGATGGAAGCGAAGGACACGAAGTCCGCCTCATGCGCAAGCAAAACCATGCTCTGAAATGCTTCATGGACGATCCGGATGGAGAGGCGCCCTTCACCGTGGACGTGACCCCAGCCCTCCGCCACGGCGAGAGGGGGTTGATCATTCCGGAACGAAGGGCCCAACGCTGGATCCGCTCAGACCCTGAGTACCTGATGGAGGAGGTGGCACGTCGCCACTCGGAGTGGTCTCAGTTCGCCAAGATGGTTCGTGTGCTAAAACGATGGAGCGCAGATCACGGAAGCGGGATGAAATCGCTAGTTGTAGAGGTACTTGCGCTTGACCACCTGCCGACGCTCAATAGGTCTGAGGCCTTAGCAAAGTTCTTCGCTGCCGCGACTAGCGCAGTGATGAATCCCGTGGTTGATCCAGCGGGCCTTTGCGGCGAGATCCAACCCGACTTGGATCGCGACGCTGCTAGAGAGGCCCTTGCCAAGGCTGCAGATAGTTCGTGGCGGGCAGTGGATGCTTACGGTCGGGGAGAAGAGGCGCGGGCGATGTGCCTCTGGCGTGACGTCTTCGGGCCGATTTTTCCGGAACCCGAGGGTGGCTGTACCAAGGCGAAAGATGCCGCAGCGTTGATAACCGGCGGGCTCGCCCGACCGAAACGCAAGATCGTGGACGCGCCGCAGGGGTAGCTATGGAACGCCAAAGCTGGCTTGAGGCAGAGCCCCGCCGAGCATCGACAGAAAAAGAGGAGATGGCGAAGGTCGCCCCAGATCTTGAATGGGTCGACGACAACGGCGCGGGCGGATGGGAGGGCCTTGTGCCCGTCTGGCCTTTCGATAGACCGGCGCCTCCAGAGCTCAATGAATTCCTCAGTGGTCGGCGACTACGAGTCCGCGTTGAGTACCCGCAATCCTTCCCGATGGTTGAACCGAGCATCTTTCCGATCGATCCTCAGCCAGAGGTTCATCACCGCACTCAAGCTCGTTGGCATGTGCTCGGAGACGGCTCCTTGTGCCTCTTGCAGAGCGCGTCCGACTGGACAGGCCGGGGCACGGCCGCCGACCTGATCGTCAAGGCGGCCGGATGGTTCCTTGAGTTCATCTTGATGCAGACGGGTGAAATCGACCGGATGACGACAGACGGGATCGCCCACGATGCCAGCCTGGACCATTTTTTCGAGGCGGCGCATGCAACCCTCGATCACGCCGTGGATCAGCTCGGTGAGTAGCTGGGCGCGACAAGTAATTCTCCTCTCCAAGAAGGTGGCGGATCACATCGCGTCGTGGGGTTCTAATTGGGGCTTGCTTGACCTTCGTGTTGATGAGAAGGAGGGAGTCGCTCTCGTCTCCGGATACTCGAAGATGCAAGACCAGAAACTTTCGGTTGAGACACCCTGGATGAAGCGGCATTACCTGTGGAGCTATGATAAGCGGCCGGACCTCGCGGTTTGGTATCGCGTTAACCCGGACATTCACGAGGCACACGACGCAGCCCGTCGCCACCGAGCTCGTATCGCACTCGAGTACTTTAAGAGCTCGGTACCCAGTGGATGGATGTCTCCAGGTGAACGTTCTCTACCTGTACTCGCCGTGTCCGGAGCGGGAGCGGAAGCCGTGTGGTCGTGTTGGTGGATCTCCAAAGAAGGAGCAGTCCCGGCGCTCCTCCACATTGTCGATGAGGACGCGAGCCCTCTTGACTTTCTTCGTCCGGGTTGGCCGCTGGACGATATGGCGGACGCGAGCGTCACGCTGTTGGGAACCGGGAGCATCGGAAGCGCAGTCGCGGAGTCCTTGGCCTCGTACGGGATCCGGCACATCCGTCTTGTTGATCCAGACCGTTACCTCCAACATAATGTGGTGCGCCATCAACTTCCCGACAGGTTCATTGGGCAACACAAGGTGTCCGCAATGCGCCAAGTCTTGATCAACCGGTGGCCGGACCTGATTGTGGAGGCCCTTCCTTTCGATGTGATCGTTGATGCTGATGTTCTCAGACCCATTCTTCAAGAGTCGACCGTCGCGATATGCACGACGGATGGAGTCACGTCGCGCAGAGTTGTCAACCATCTCGCCAAACGCGCAGAGATACCGCTTGTGCTCGCTTGTGTCCTAGAAGACGGTGGATACGGTGAGGTGCTGCGGGTTAAACCGTCGGCTGGTTGTCTGCTCTGTCATCGCGAGATGCTCGTCGACGCTGGCTCACTCGATCCCGAGCCTTCTCTAGATCATGACTATGGCACCGGAACAAGGCACCTCCCGATGACCGCAGTCGGCGGCGACCTCGCCCTGGTAGGCGACCTGGCAGCGAAGGTAACGGTCGCAACCATCCTTGAACAGGAGGGTCACTGGTCTCAGCGCTTGCCGGGTGAGCAGGCGCTGGTGGCCCTTCGGCCTCTGCCTGATCTACCGGCACCCTTCGATATGGAGCGGAGCGGAGGTACGCGCTGGAGCCCAGCCTGGGCTGCTAAGCCAGATTGCCCTACCTGCTCAGCCCCGTGAGATTTCGCCTTTCCTCCGAGGCCCTCAATGTGATTCTTGCCGAGTCACGTGTGTCGGTAGACGGACTTGAAACAGGAGGAATCTTGCTTGGACATGACCATGAATCACAGCAGGTGATGGAAGTGACACGAGCCGGTGATCCAGGACCGACAGCTCGTCGCGAGAGACGCTGGTTTCTTAGAGACTTGAAGCACGCTCAAGGACTCGGTGATATCGCATACGAAGAGGATGGAAGCGTTTGGATTGGAGAGTGGCATACGCACACGAACGCGAGTCCCCTCCCTAGTCCCCGAGACTTGTCGACCTACCTAATGATTCTGAGTGATCCATCGTTGGACTTCACGAGATTCGCATCAATCATCGTGACCGCTGATTCCGATCAGTGGGACGTTCCGATCATGTGGCCGTGGCTTATTAGGGCCGACGCGGTTCAGTTATCGATGTTCTTGGTTGAGGGAAGCCTAATTGGCTAGGCCCCTGTTTCTTAGCTACTCATGGGATGACATGGCTGAGGTCGACGATGTTGACGGTCTCCTGAGGTTTAGAGGGGTGCCCGTGTGGCGGGACCGCCGTCAGATGCGGTGGGGTGGCTACAACGAAGCCTTGGTTCGCCGAGCGATACTGGAGGAGGCGTCTGGATTCGCTCTCTACCTAACACCCGCCGCAATCCAGGATTCCTGGTTCATACCGAAGATCGAGTTGCGCGCTATGGATGAAAGAAGGTCCCACAGCGCGCCATTTTTCAACGGAGCGATTTTTCGTGGATACGGGGTCGAGGCCGGAAAAGCAGCGGTTTTCAACGCAACGGGTATCGACATTGGTTCGACGCTCGGATCCGCCATCGATGAGAATGAACTCTCAAATGGGTTGCGCGCTGCATCGAACGCAATTCTGATTTCATACCTCTACTCCGAGTGGCGCGAGGGAAGCGTGACAGTCAGGATAGAAACGCGCGACAAGGTTCCTGCCGAGGACACTTCCTTGCTGCACCTCAGCTTGTCTCCTCCACTGGTCCATGATCCTGACGCCTACGACATTGCTATCTGGGATGATGAGATTCAGCCAGGATTCACCGATCTGCAACAAGCCTTACACACAGTTCAATTAGCCGCCAGTGCACGTCAGCGCAGTCTGGAGATTGAGGGAACGGCCCATTTGTCGGCCGCCCTCGCACTCGGTCACGCCTTCCGAGAGACAACGCGGTGGAACCTTCGTATGCGCCATCACGATGACGTTTGGGAAACAGCGAGGGAGGCAGGCAATCTCGAGGGATGGGATTGCTCAAGCCATGCCGGAACGGATCCCGACGGAGACATGGTTGTGATGGTTCACATCACCGCCGAGGTCACTAATGCAGCAAGAGCTTCCGCGGGAGGCCTTGCTCGAGCCGAACTTCACTTTCGCCCGCCCGGTGGACCAGACAAGCTGTCTCTTGACCCACGGAAAGCAAATTCAGCCGCTGCCGGCATCGCAAAGGAGATCCGGGAGGCGAAGCACAAGTACGCGCCTGAAGAAACCCGCCTGTATCTCGCCTCGCCATGGCCCTTTGCGGCCCTCCTTGGGTGGCATCTGGCCAGTGTCGGTCCGGTCGTAATGCATGAGGCAACGGTTGACCGGGACTCCTACCGCGTGTCGTGCGTATTGCGATAAGCGTGTGGTCGAAATACCTATCAACTGTCTCCATACGAGCACACAGTGGCGGCGGGGGATAGGGCCCTCAGCTCGATGTCCTCTCTCCGAGAGTGAGAGGACGCTTGCAGCCAGAGGCCCCCACGTACTCTTGAGCAGAGCTTCGGGAACAGCTTGATGAGACGCGGTCGGAACGGCCTCAAGGTTGATCGAACCGCCATCCGCCCTGGCTGCCTACCCCGATCACCCCAGGGGACTTCTCCCACGCGGCATCCAGGATGGATATCTGAGACGGCGAGTCGTCGGCAAAGCGGTTGCGAGGCCGCCGTTGACGAGCGCTGCATTCAGCATCAGGCGAAGGATGGGTCTGACCACCCGTTTCATTACTCGTCTGTGAGCATCGCTTCACAATGGTTCCCGTTGTTTTCGCGGTTTCTTGTGGGATCAAATCCCTCTTACCCGGGCCCACCATCGTTGGCGGGTGGCCACAACCTCTCGGCAGTGTGGACGCGGGATGGGCGCTATCCATTACCCGGACTCCGTTCTCTCGAGTGCCGACAGACCATGCGGGCTCAAGCACGTTGCGGCCAGTCGGACCAGCTCATAGTCTGGCTGAGAGGTGATTCTCCGCAACGTGGTGGGACGCGGCGGTGTGTATGTTCGAGAGGAGGACACTATGGCTGTTGGCCTTGTGATGCAGTTTGACGGCATCGGCGCAGACAAGTACGAGGCGATCATGGTGGAGTTGGGCCTCCCGTTGCACGATGATTCGGGTTCGAGCTGGCCGCAGGGGATCGTCAGTCACGTAGCCGGGGCGCGACCCGATGGAGGCTGGACGGTCGTCGACGTGTGGGAGTCCCAGGAAGACTTCGATCGCTTCTTCGAGTCTCGTCTCGGTCCCGCTTTCGAGAAGGTGGGGGGCATGCCTCAACCTGACGTAAGCCCATTCCAGGCGCACAACATCTTTCGTCACGGACGCTGACCGAGGGCGCACTCTGTTACAGGGCGAGACTTGCTGGTCCCCGTCCGGTCCACTGGGCGACCAATCCTGACGACGCCACGTTGGGCCCGCTCCTTCACTCGACGCAGCCGAGATCGCGAGAGCGAAGCTTCCACGCGTGGCGTTTCTTACGCTCCTTGGGTTGCCCGAGGGACCTTCCTAATGATCGCCATCCCACCCTCCGGTGAAATCGCGCCGCCGTCCTGCGGACTTATCGCGGACTTCACGCCAACGGCCGGGGTGTGACAAAAACCCGGATTTCGCGCGTGACCTGGGGAAACGAGCGTGGGTCGCCAGGGAATCGAACCCTGAACCTACGGATTAAGAGTCCGTTGCTCTGCCAATTGAGCTAGCGACCCGTCGGGCAGTCTACCGAAGCGGCGACGCGGCCCGACACCGAGACCCAACCCGAGGGCGACCGACCGGATTCGAACCGGCGACATCCTGGACCACAACCAGGTGCTCTAACCATGCTGAGCTACGGCCGCCATGGAGCCCGACCAGGGTACCAGGCCCGCCCGCCGCCCCACCGCCCGAGAATCGCCTAAAGCCCTCGTCGCGCCACGTCGATACCTAGGCCAGACAACCGAAGCAGCGCCTACGAACGGGCAAACCCGCCGGGAGGCGGGGACGCAAAGCTCCGGGCCCAGAACGGGCGGCCGAGCTACCGAACAGGTGCGGTCCGCACCGCGGCCCCCACCTTCTCGTTCGCAGGAACGACCACAGGAGGTGGGACAGTGACCCGCGCAGGGCTTACGCGTCGCGTCGTCGGGCTGGCGATGACCGCCGCCGTCGTCTCGACCCTGCTCCTGGCGGCCGCCCCGAGGCCCGCTCACGCCGCCGCCTCCCTCGACCGCAACCTCGTGCCGTCCAGCGGCGCGCTGCTCGGCGCCTACGTCGACCCCGACGCGCGCTGGACGAACAACACCGACGCGCAGAACGAGGTGCGCGCGTTCGAGTCGTCGCTCGGCCGCAGGCTCGACGTCAACCAGCACTACTACAGCTGGACGAACACGTTCCCGAGCGGGCTCGAGCAGTGGGACGTCCAGAACGGGCGCATCCCGCTCGTGACGTGGGAGGCGTGGGGCACGACGCTGCGCCAGATCGACAGCGGCATGTACGACTCGACGATCCGCGCCCGTGCGCGCGGCCTCAGGAACCTCGGCGCGCCGGTGTTCATGCGCTGGGGCCACGAGATGAACGGCAACTGGTACCCGTGGAGCGGCGCCGCCAACAACGACGCCGGCACGCACAACGGGCCCGCGAAGTACGTCGCCGCCTACCGTCACATCCACGACATCTTCGAGGCCGAGGGCGCGACCAACGTCGTGTGGGTGTGGTCGCCCAACCACGAGAGCATCCCGAACGAGTCGTGGAACCACTGGAGCGCGTACTACCCGGGCGACGCGTACGTCGACTGGATCGGTCCCGACGGCTACAACTTCGGCGAGTCGAAGTCGTGGTCGTCGTGGCGCAGCTTCCGCTCCGTCTTCCAGGAGATCTACGACTACTACGCGGGTCGCAAGCCGATCATGATCGCCGAGACCGCTTCGGTCGAGTCGGGCGGCTACAAGTACCGGTGGATCGCGTCGATGTGGACGCAGGTCTCGGTCAACATGCCGGCGATCAAGGCGCTCGTCTACTTCCACGTCGGCGGCGACTGGCGCACGAACTCGTCTGCCTCGGCGCATCGCAAGTTCGTCGACATGGCGAACGCGCCGCATTTCCTGCGGGTCGCCGACGCCGACGCACCGCGCGTGGCCGGCCTCGGCGCAGACTCCGGCGACGTCGTACGCGTGACCTACGAGAGCTCCGAGCCCGCACAGGTGACGGTCGAGGTGCGCTCGTCGAGTGGCCGGCTCGTCCGCACTCTGCGCGGCGCCCAGTGGACGTCTCCGGTGCTGCGCGAGCAGCGGTGGCACGGCCGCACCGGCTCGGGCCGGCTCGCGCCCGAGGGTCGCTATCGCTTCGACATCCACGCGATCGACCCCGCCGGTCACGCGACGACCGCGTCGCAGTGGGTCGAGCTCGCTCGCTAGCCTGCGAAACCGCGGAACGCCTTCACTTAACCGCGGTTTCTGACAGACTGAACGTCGTCAGGGAAGGCTGTGGACGCGTGCCTTCCGTTCCCGCGCCCACGGGACTCCGATGCTCAAAAAGGTCTTAACGGTCATAGCGGTGCTCACGGTCCTCGCCGCGGGGGCCGGGTTATCGATCGTCCTGCAGCGCTCCGAGCGCGCCGCGCAGGCGCGCGATGCCGACCGCGATTTGCGTGCGCGGCCGGACGACCCGGGCGAGGCGCAGGAGCCGGACGACGAGGACGAGCCGCTCGCGGACCGCGTCACCGCGCCGCCCGACGGTCAGGCCTACTGGGGCATCTTCCGCTTCGGCGCGCCGTACGACCTGCGCAAGGTCGCGGGCGTCCACGACGACGTCGGGCTGTGGCCGTCGATCATGATGTGGTACCAGGAGTGGCACGGCCAGGCGCTGTTCGACCTTCGCAGCGCGCGCTACCTGCGCGAGCACGACATCGTCCCCATGGTGACGTGGGAGCCGTGGGAGCCACCCGAGCAGTTCGGCGACCTCGTCGTCGACCAGCCGCGCTACGCGCTCGCGCGCATCGCCGAGGGCGACTTCGACGGCTACATCGTCCAGTACGCGCTCGCGGTGCGCGAGTTCGGGGGGCCGGTGATGATGCGGCCGTTCCACGAGATGGACGGTTTCTGGTACCCGTGGGGCGGGCTCGTCAACGGCAACACGCCGGCCGACTTCGTCGCCGCGTGGCGCCACGTGCACGACGTCTTCGAGGGCGTCGGCGCGACGAACGCGACGTGGGTGTGGAGCGTGAACCACCTCTCGGTGCCCGACACCCCCGAGAACGCGATCACGAACTACTGGCCCGGCGGGCACTACGTCGACTGGATCGGCATCAGCGGGTTCAACTGGGGCGACGCGAGCGACTTCTCGACGTGGAAGACGTTCGACGAGGTCTACGCCGACCGTTACGCCGATCTCGCCGAGTACAAGAAGCCGATCGCGCTGACCGAGGTCGCGGCCCCCGAGGTCGGCGGCGACAAGCCGTCGTGGATACAACAGTCGTTCGACACTCTGCTGACGCGCTACCCGAAGATCAAGGCGGTCATCTGGTACGACAAGCGCGACTCCGACGTGCGCGACTGGCGCATCGACTCGTCGCCCGAGGCGCTGGCGGCGTTTCGCGCCGCCGTGTCGCGCCCCGAGATGCTGTCGGCGCCGGCCGCGGTGGCGGCCGCGACGCCGTCGCCGACGCTGCAGAGCGACGCCACCGACTGATCGTGCCGCCGTTGCCTCACGCCGGTTCGCGGGCGCGCCCGGCGTCCGGCCCTCGGCGCGCGGTCGACCGTCCTCGATGACGGTCGCGGTAGCGAAGACGTCCGAGCGCGCGCCCGGGACGCACCCGTGACGCGCGCCGTCGTGGTCACCGACGAGGGCGCCGCGCGACGCTACGCCGCGGGTTGGGACGCCCTCGCGGTCGCGGCGTCGAACCCGTACTGCTCGCCGGCGTGGATGCTGGCGTGGTGGCGCCGTGTCGCGCCGGCGCGCTGCGATCTGCGCGTCGTCGTCGCGCTCGACGGCGACGAGGTCGTCGGCGTGGCGCCGTTGTTCGCCGACCGGCGCCTGCGCGGCGCGACACGCCTTCGGATCCTCGGGGCCGGCACGTCGGCGCGCGTCGACCTCGTCGCGGGCGCGGGCCGCGAGGACGACGTCGCGCGCGCGCTCGCGCCGGCGCTCGCGCGCACCCGCCCGCAGCCCCACGCGATCGTGCTCGAGGGCATCCCGGCGACGTCGCCGTGGCCGTCGTTGCTCGCGGCTCGCTGGCCCGGACCGGCGCGCGTCCGCGTCGAGTACTCGAAGGCGTCGCCGGTCATGCGCATCGACGGCTCGTTCGACGCGTGGTTCGCGGCCCACAGTCGTAACTTCCGCAAGAAGCTCGGGCTGCGTCGGCGACGGCTCGCGGAGCGCGGCGCTCGCTACGTGATGGCGCGCGACGCCGGCGGCGCGCGGCGCGCCCTCGACGCGTTCGTCGCTCTCCATGCGGCGCGCTGGGCCCCGCACGGCGGCTCGTACGTGATGAGGCCGGGCGTCGAGGAGATGCTGCGCGACGTCGCGCACGAGCTCGTGCCGTCGGGGCGCATGCGGCTGTGGACCACGGAGGTCGGCGACGACGTCGTCAGCTCGCAGGTGTTCGTCGCCGCGGGCGAGGAGCTGTCGTGGTGGCTCGGGGGCTACGACGCCGCGTGGGCCGAGATGCAGCCGTCGCTCGTGACGCTGCTCGCGGCGCTGGAGCATGCCTTCGACGCGGGCGACCGGCGCCTCGACTTCGGCACCGGGGACCAGGCCTTCAAGTACCGCTTCGCCGACGGCGACGTGACGCTCGACTGGGCGGTCGTCACCACCAGCCGGCGCCACGACCCCCTCGTCCGCCTGCCGTTCCTGTGGCGCCGCGCGCGCCTCGCAGTCGGCCGGCGCGTCCCGCGCGCAGTGATCCGCCGCGCACGGTCGTTCGCGGGATCGAGACGCTGACGTAGCTCGGCTTCGGCGCGCCCGTCACGAGCGAGCGACCCACTCCGACATCGTCGCACGGATCGGACGCGAGGCCGCGGCGCGCGCTCAGCGTTCCCGCAGCCGTGCGATGACGTCGACGACCGGCTCGCGCAGCTCCCATGGGAAGCCCCAGTAGTCGTATATGCCGCCGCGCTCGGAGTTCGACCCGCACACCACGAAGACGCCCGTCCCGAGGGCGGCCTTCAAGTGCGTCGCCAACCAGCCGACGAAGCCGCTGTTGTCGACGCCGTCCGGGAAGTGCACCTTCACGATGCCGAAGCGCTCCGCGGCGTCGTCGCCCGCGGGCACGAGAACGCTGGCCACGTCGTCGTCCACGACGACCGCCAACGCGCCGCGGATCGGCACGGGCGCGTCGTCGACCGGGTGCTCCTCGAACGCGTACGGCTCGTCGTAGAGGGTCAGCGTCGCCGACGCAAGCACGCGCGTGAGGCGGTCGTGCGTCTGCTGCGTCGTCTCGTGACTCACGTCCACCATCGCGGAGCACCTCCCGTGTCGTCGGCCGGTCCGGCGCGTCTCGAGCCGGCTACGTTGCTCGCGCCGCTGCTCGAATGATCGTCGTTCTCGCGTGAGGCGGCGCGGTCGCGGCGGGAGCTATTCGATTGCGCGAACGACATGCGTCTCGGTGTCGGTCACCTGCGGAAGGTCCACGATCGCGTCGATCACTCGATCGAGCGTCTCGAGGTCGAGGCCTTCGACGAGCGCGACGACCGGGGGTCCCCCGAACAATGCGTCTGCTCGCACGACGCCCTCGAGACCCCGGATTGCCCGGCACGCATCCCGGGGGCCGGGATTCGTCGTCGAGACGAACACGTATGCCTGCACCGACACCTCCTCTTCGACCGCCATCCAGAGCGACGATTACCTACCCCATGGTAGGCGGATCGCGAAGCTCGTCGTCGCGTGACTCATCGGCATCGGGAGATCGCCGTGGCAGTCGGCTCCCGGCGGGCGAGCCCGGTCGTCCGCGCCCGATCCGGCGCGCCCCGACCGCCACGGTCACGGCGGACAGGCCGAACGCGATCCCCAGGCCCACGCTCACGAGGTCGTAGTCTCCCGCGGTCGACCGGGCGAAGCCGGCGAGGGCCGGCGCCACGGCCTGAGCGCCGCGCACGAAGGTCGACACCATTCCGCCGACGGTCGCGTATTCGCTCACGTCACACCATTCGGCGAGGATCGCCGCGAGCGCGGGAGTCTTGACGCTGTTGGCCGCTCCGAACGAAACCGCCGAGACGACCGCCCATCCCGTGCTCTCGGAATGGACGAGCAGCATCATCGCCGCGCCGCTGACGATGAAGGCTCCGATCATGAGCTGCGGCCGCCGGACGAGTCGTTCCAACACCGCGTACACGGCTCGCCCGGGGATCAGAGAGAGACTCATCATCCCCAACAGGGAGGCGGCGAAGAGTGGATCGTGTCCCGCCTCGACCAGCAGAGGGACGGCGTGCACCCCAACGGCCACCGACGCGGCACCGGCGATCGCCGCTCCCGCGGTGAAGAGGCCGATCGTGCCCCAGTCGCTGCGGCCGTCGGACGGATACGTCCGGCCGGTGTCGGCGTCGACGGGAGGCGCGCGTCCGTCGTCGGCCACGAGCATTGGATGTAGCGCGGCCGAGGCGGCGAGGCCGGCCGCGAGGACCACCAAGGCCGTGCGCCAGCCGAGACCTTCGATCAGCAGCGACGACAGCGGAGCGAAGACGAACCCGGCGGTCGCTCCTACGAGAGCCACCAGACCAATCGATCGCCGCAGACCCGACCGAACCAGCTCCGCGAAGGCCGACTCGTAGAACGTCATCGCCATGACGACGCCGATCGCCGCCCAGATCGCGTAGAACGAGGTCAGCCCCTCCACCCGGGACCACGCGACGACGAGCACGGCGCCGCAGATCGAGCCGCGGACGATGACGCGACGCCCGCCGATCCGGTCGATCCATCGACCCACGGGAACGGCCGTCATCGCAGACGTCGCCCACGCGATCGACATCCCCGCAGCGGTCTCCGTCGCCGACCATCCCAGCTCGGCCTGCATCGGCAGGACGAAGACGCCGAACGAGTAGTAGAGGACGCCCCAGCCGACTACCTGCGAGACCGAGAGAGCCGCGATCAGGCGCGCGCGTCGTCGTTTCGCCGTGCGTGTCGCGCCAGCGCGCGACTCCGTCGATCGCCGCGTCAACACGACGGGCGATCCGCCGTCCCTCCGCACTGTGGCGCACCGCTCGTCGCGCAGGGGTCGAGCGCCACGCTCGGAGGATCGACGCGCGCGGCGCGCTGCGTGGTCACGTCGGTCGCATCGCCGCACAAGTGCGCGACGACGGCGTCGAGCTGCGCGTAACCGGTCTTCAGCAGGAAGGTCGGCGCCCGGCCGTAGCTCTTCATCCCCACCATGAAGAAGTCGGGCTCGGGGTGCGCGAGCTCTGCGACACCGTGCTCGGGCACGCTTCCGCACCAGTGGAAGCGCGGATCGAGCAGCGGCGCGAGCTTCACCGGGCATTCCAGCACGGGGTCGAGGCCGAGCCGAAGCTCGTCGAGCACGCTCGTCTCCGGCCGAAAACCGGTGGCCGCGACGATGCGGTCGGCGTCGAGGCGGTCGCCTCGGCTGGTCAGGAGGCTCACTCCGTGAGGACGCCGTTCCAGCGCGACGACCTCGACGCCCGTCACGAGCTCGACGTCCCCCGCGGTCAGGATCTCCTTGACCTCGTTTCCGAGCTGCGCTCGCTGGGGAATCGGATCCGACGCGCCCCCGCCGACGACTCGAGCGATCGAATCGCTTCGGATCGCCCACGTGATCTTCGTCGCGGGGAGCCGACGCCGCAGCTCGACGAGGTCGAGGACGACGTTCTGTGCCGAGTGTCCGCTGCCGGCGACGACGACGTGGTGACCTCCGAACGTGTCGGCCGTGCCGAGGACGTCTGGCACCCCGTAGGAGATGACGTCGCCAAGCTCGGCCTCTCCCCGTGCGGGAAGCCCGTTGCTGCCCAAGGGATTCGGACGATGGGTGGTGCCGGAGGCATCGACGACGGCGCGGGCCCACAGGCGCCGGAGTCCGGTCGCCGTCTGGACGTGGAGCTCGAACGGATCGTCGACCCGACGCACGTCTCGCAGCTTGTCGTGCGCGCGGCGCGACACGGCGACGACCTTGGCGCCGTAGAGGACCTTGTCGTGCAGCGCCGGCGTCGCCGCCAGAGGCTTCAGGTACGTCTCGACCAGCGCGCGGCCCGTGGGATAGGTCGAGGGATCCGGGTCGACCCAATCGGTCCGCCGAAGCAGCTCGCGACCGACCTCGTCGACGACGTCCCGCCACGGCGTGAAGAGTCGAACGTGCCCCCACGCCGAAACGTTGGCCCCGGCCGCGGGCCCGGCCTCGAGGACGACCACCGGCTCGTCGCGGCGCGCGAGGCGACTCGCGGCCGCGAGGCCCACCGGACCCGCGCCGATGACGACGACGGGGAGTTGGCTCGACTGGGGGCGCTGCGTACCCTGCACCTGTCCCTCCTCATTTCGACGCCCATCGAAATGATGAGTATGACAGGACTCGGGGGAGTGTCAAAATGGGGCATGGCGACGATCGGCGTGGAGCCCGGAGTCTGTCGCGCGCTCGACTCTCCGATCTCCCGCGACGACGCCGAACGACTCGCGTCCGCGGTCAAGGTCCTGGCCGACCCCGCGCGCCTGCAGATACTGAGCATCCTCAAGACGCTGCCGGGCGCCGCCGCGTGCGCCGGCGAGTTCGTGAGGCCGCTGCGACTGAGCGCGTCGACGGTCAGCCACCACCTCAAGGTGCTGCACGAGGCGGGGTTGATCGACCGCGAGCGGCACGGTCCGTGGATCTACTACCGCTTCCCGCCCGAGCGGCTGAACGAGCTCTGCCGCGCGATCTTGTGACGGCTCCGCGCGCCTCCATGACGCCGACGTTCCCGAGGCGGCGCCGATGCAGCACGAAGCCCAGCGCCTCCACGTAGAAGATTCCGAACGGTAGCGGCGCGACGCGCGTCAAGGCTCTCGTTCGTGCGGCGCGGGGGCCGCGCCGGGGGAGCGCCGGGTGAAGATCGCCTTGAGCGCGGTCCGGTCGTCTGCGTCGAACGCTCTCAATGCCAGCAGGCACACCACGTACACCAGCGCGCCGGCGGCGAGCGGGATCGCGGTCGGCAGCGCGCGCAACGGCCACACCGCCGCCGTCATCGCCGCGGCCGCGAGCGCCGGCTTGGCGAGCGCGCGGCCGAGCTCGAGACGCAGCCCGACCCCGTGCAGGAACCACGCGTGCAGTGCGAACACGATCGCCTCGGCCCCCAGCGTCGCCGCGGCGGCGCCTTCGATGCCGAGGCGCGGGATCGCGACGAGGTTGGCGGCCGCGTTGAGCAGCACGGCGAGCGCGAGCGTGAGCGCGACGCGTCGCTCGAGCCCCACGGCGTAGCAGGTGGCGACGAGCAGATAGCCGGGGAACACGAACACGAGCGCGGCGAGCAGGATCGACAGGGCGCCGGACGCGTCGCGGTAGCCGCCGCCGTACAGCGTCTCGAGCAGCTCCCCGGCGAGCACGACGCCACCCGCCGCGAGCGGAAGCGCGAGCAGCAGCAGGTGGCGCAGGATCCGGCGCACCATGCGCGCGAGCCGCGGCGGGTCGTGACGCGCGAGGAACGCGATCGAGCGGTTGGCCGCCTCGGTGTAGACGACCGGCGCGATGCCGAGCGCGATCAGCACGCGGTAGGCGGCCCCGTACAAGCCCGTAGCGGCGTTGCCGCGGAACGCCTGGACCATGATCGCATCGAGGAACGTGAGCGTCGTCGTGAGCCCGGCCGCGATCGCGAAGAAGCCGGCGACGCGGATCATCGCACCGAAGCCCGCGACGCCCGGCGTCACGCGCCCGTCCCACCGCCGGCGCAGCACGAGCCACGTCCGCACGGGATAGGCCGCCGACACCGCGACGATCGCCCACGACACCGCGACGACGTCGCCTCCCGCGACGACGACCGCGGCCGCCGCGACCGCCTGGGCGAGCGCGATCTCGGCCTGCATGCGCGCGACGTCGCCGAGGCGCTCGAGCGACTGCAGCGCGGAGACGAACGCGGCCCCCGCGATGCGGAACCCGGCCGCGACCGCGAACAGGGCGACCGCGACCACCGTGCGCGAGTCGTAGCCGAGCGCGGCGCCGATCGGGACCGCGACCCCGGCGGCGAGCGCGCCCAGCAGCGCCCGGAGCATGAGGACGTGGCCGAGCACGGTGCCGAGCGCCTCGGGCCGCTGCGCGCCCTCGCGCACGAGGTAGCCGCTCGTTCCGAACTCGACGACGACGATGAGAAGCTGCACGAGCGCGATCGCGGCGGTGTAGCGGCCGAAGTCGACCTCGCCGAGACCGCGCGCGAGCACGACCATCGACAGCAGGCCGGCGACCTTGCCGGCGACGTGCGCGAGACCGAGCGCGCGCAGGTTCCAGCCGAGCAGGCCCGTGAGGCTTCGGCCGCCCGCGGCGACGCCGGCGGGATCGGGCGTGGGTGATTCGGTCACCGCTGGCTACAGTATCGGCGGGGCGCGCCGATGCCCGTGGTTGCGCGCCCCGTACACGGAAGGGATCGCATGACCGTCGAACCGTGCCGGTGAGCAGGCGCGTGCACCGCGCGCCCCACCAGGTCGTCCGTTACGCGCCCGTGCTGCGACGCGCCCGCCGGCTTGCCCCCGGCGCGCGCGTGCTCGAGGTCGGCTCGGGCGTGGAGGGCATCGGGACGTGGTTGCGACGGCGCTTCGTCGGCGTCGACCTCGCATTCTCCGGCGCGACCCTGGCGCACCTCGACGCGGTGCGTGCCGACGCCACGCGCCTTCCGTTCCCGGACCGCGCCTTCGACCTCGTCGCGTGCGTCGACGTGCTCCAGGACCTGCCGCACGAGCTCGTGCCCGCGGTGTGCGACGAGATGGCCCGCGTCGCGCGCGGCGCGGTCGTCGTCGTGACGCCGTCGGGCGTCGAGGCGGAGCGCTCCGACCGCAACATGCTCGACTGGTGCGGGATGCACCGGATCGATCCGCCGCAGTGGCTGCGCGACCACGTGCACCACGGCCTGCCGTCGCCCGACGCGGTCGGGCGCGCGCTGTTGCGCCACGGCCGCGTCGTGCGCGCCGACAACACGTCGGTCGAATGGCACGAGCGGCTCTTTCGCGCCGAGCACGTGCTGCGGAGCTGGCACGCCATGACGGTGCTCCAGCCCGTGCTGCGCGCGTGGGGACGCACCATCCCCTTCGAGCTGCCGGGCCGCCCGCCCGCCTACCGGTTCTCCTTCACCCTCGAGACCCACGCGACGAGCTCGCCGCCGCGACGCGCGCCGTAGCGCGTGACGCGGCGCGCCAGCAGGGGCCGCAGCGTTATCAAACGAAGCTGGGAGCGGTACACGCGCATCGCGGCGCGCTTGGCGCGCACGTGCTCCGGCGCGCACGTCAGGGTCGTCCAGTCGACGTCGCCGTCGACGACGCCCGTGAGCGCGTCGGCGACGTCGGGCCGTCCGAGCCCGTGGGTGATCGTGGCGTAGGGCTGCTCGAGATAGAGGCCGAGGCGCGCGCCGTCGAGGCGCCCGGCCACGAGCCGGACGAGCCACGCGTGGTCCGGGTGCGTGAGCGGGAAGCCCGGCACGAGCACGGCGTCGGCGTCGCCGATCTCCTCCGCGAGCGCCGCCCACACCGCGTCGTCGTCGGCCCCGCGCCCGTACTGCTCGTCGCCGAACGGCAGCCACACCGGGACCGCGCCGACGATCTCGCACGCGCGCCGGTCCTCGCGGCAGCGCGCCCGGACCGCCTCGCCCCACGTCTTGAAGCCGGCGGCCGCGTCCCACGCGCCCGCCTGGCGCGTCGACGTCGGATCGCCGGCGAGCACGGTGACGACCTTGACGAACGCGCCGGCGTCGACCGCGCTCGCGATCGACGCGCCGAGCGAGAAGATCGCGTCGTCGAGGTGCGCGGACAGCACCGCGACCTTGCCGGACAGCGCCGCGTCGCCGCGCCGTTCCGACGCTCCGTCGATCACCAACGGTTCTCGCAGCGTCGCGACCGCGCGCCGCTTGCCGCGCGTCGCGGGACCGACGCGCGCCAGCAGCGCGCGCCGTCCGGCGGCGGCCCCCGCGAGCGCGCGCAGCGGCCCGGGCGCCGTCGACGTCCCGATCGCGAACCAGTACGCGTACGCGACGGCGCGCGCCGCCGGCGCGCGATGACGGCACACCGCGACGAGCAGGTTGTGGGCCGCGGCCTCGACGTCGGCGGCGGTCGACGTGCGCATCCCCGTCGCGGCGTCGCGCGGCGATGCCGACCGGTGCTCGATGACCGCCTCGGGCACGAACCACACCTGGTGACCCGACGCGCGCGCCGCGAGCCCGATGGCGACGTCGTTGGCGAACTGGACGCCGTGCGCGTTGGGGACGAGGGCCGTCTCGAGCTCCACGAGGCTACGCCGGTAGCTCGAGTTGCCGCCCGTCGCCCAGTGGCAGCGCTGCGCCGGCGCGTCGAGATGGTGCCTGCCGACGACGCGCCCGTACCACGTGACTCGCCCGACGCGCCGCGTGCGTCCCTCGACGCGGCGTCCACCGCGCACGTCGACGACCCGGCCCCCCGCGCCGGCGACCGCCGGCCCGTACGCCGCCGCGAGGTGCTCGAGCCACCGTTTGGCGGGGACGGCGTCGTCGTCGAGGAAGCACACGACGTCGCCCGTCGCGTGCGCGAGCCCGGCGCGCAGCGCCTCGACCTGGCCCGGGCGGTCGACCGTCACGACGCGGCGCACGCCGTCGCCCGACGACCACGACTCGAGCGCGGCCGCCGACGCGCGATCGCCCGACAGGATGACGACGATGGTCTCGTCGGGCGCGCGCGTCCCGATGGCGAGACCGTCGAGGCACGCGGCGAGCTGCTCCGGACGCTCGCGCGACGGGACGATCACCGAGAACCGGCGTACCGGGGGCAGGGCCGCCGGACGCCGCCGGTCGATGACCTCGTAGAGCGCGATCGCGGTCTTCGTCGCAGCGAGGTAGACGACGGTGTCGAGCCGCCACCCGAGCACGCGCGCCGCCTGCACGCGCCTGCGCACCTTCTCCTTGCGCGCCACCGTGCGCGGCACCGCCTTCTGCATCGATTCGCGATGGCGCCGGTAGCGGATCACGACCTCGGGGAGGTTGTGCAGCTTGCTCACCGCGGCGATCTTGAGGTTGATCTCCCAGTCGACCCACAGCGCGGTCTCGTCGTAGCCGCCGACGTCGAGCAGCAGGCGGCGGCGCGCGGTCGTGGCGCCGTCGGCGACCGCGGTGCCCAGACGCAGCAGCGCGCGTATCGACGCGTCGTCGACCGGACGGCGATCGATGCCCGTGACGAGGCCGAACGACTCGAGCCACCCGCCGACGGCGCCGACGTCCGGATGGGCGTCGAGGAACGCGACCTGCTTGGCGAGCCGCTCCGGCATCGCGACGTCGTCGGCGTCGAGCACGGCGACGTACTCGCCGCGCGCGAGCCGCAGGAGCTCGTTGCGGCACGCCGCGAGACCGCGATGCGGACGGCGCACGAGCCGGATGCGCGGATCGTCGATCGCAGCGACCGCGTCGGCGGTGCGGTCGGTCGAGCCGTCGTCGAGCACGATGACCTCGAACTCCTGGAAGGTCTGGTCGAGCAGGCTCTGGAGCGCCTCGCCCACGTACGGCTCGGCGTTGTACGCGGCGACGAGGACGGAGACGCGCGGCGCCATCACGCCGCGTCGACGCTGCGGGAGCCGGCCGAGCGGTCGCGCGCCGCGAACAGCGCGCTCTCGACGACCTCGGCCGTCTGCCGCCACGTCAGGTAGCGGCGCGCGCTGTCGTGACCGCGCGCGCCGAGACGCCGGCGCAGCTGCGAGTCGGTGAGCAGCGCGCGCACGGAGCGGGCGAGCGCGTCGACGTCGCCCGGGGGAGTGAGCACGCCGCCGCCGACGAGCACGTGCTGCTCGCGCAGCGCGGGGATGTCGTACGCGACGTACGGGAGGCCGCGCGCCGCGGCCTCGGTCACGACGAGGCCCCAGCCCTCACGCTGCGACGGCAGGACGAGCGCGGCCGACGACCGGAACTCGCGATCGAGCTCGTCGTCGTCGATCGCGCCGAGGCGCGTGACCCACGGCGGCAGCGCCAGCTCGGTCGGCCCGCTTCCCACGACGACGAGCGTCGCGTCGGGCACAGACGCGCGCGCCGCCGCGACCGACGCGAGCGCGTCGTCGAGCCCCTTGGAGCGGACGAGCCGGCCGACGAACAGGACGCGGCGCGACGAGGGGTCGGGATCGGGGCCGGGCGGGACGTGGTCGCATCCCGGGCGGGCAACCGAGATCGGTGCGCGGGTGCGCACGCGCGCCGCCGCGGCGGTCGCCTCGCTCACCGCGACGACGACGTCGGGGCGCGCGCGCACGAGCAGGCGGTCGTTGTTCAGGTAGCGGACCGTCCCTCCGACGGGGCCGCGCCACCTGACGTTCTCGACGAAGCCGTAGACGTCGTGGACCAGCGCGACGACCGGCGTCGGATTGCGCCGCGCCCATCGGGCCGCGGCGTGGATGCCGGTGTAGTGCGCGAACAGCACCGAGGGCGCGACGTCGTCGAGCACGCGCCAGCACGCGCGCGACCAGCGCGGCAGCCAGCG
The DNA here is from genome assembly GCA_036260375.1 of Actinomycetota bacterium. Taxonomy (GTDB): domain Bacteria; phylum Actinomycetota; class CADDZG01; order CADDZG01; family WHSQ01; genus DASZZZ01. Next base: position 25,522 of record DASZZZ010000044.1, on the reverse strand, counting down.
CGCGCTGCCGGCGAGCCCGCCGATGCGCGGGGGCCCGACGCGATGCACCGTGACGCCGTCGACGACGTCGACGCCGGTCGCGCCGGTGGTGCCGGACACGACGGTGACGCGGTGGCCGCGCCGCGCCAGCGCCGCGAGCGCGTGGCGCGTGTAGGTCTCTGCCCCCCCGGTCTGCGGGTGGTACGCGGGGGTCAGGAACGCGACCTCGAGGCGATCCGCCGCCACGATGCCCTCAGCCCGCCTCGCCCGTCGGCGACACGTAGTCGCCGGGCACCTCGTAGCGGCGCAGCTCGAGTCCGCTGCCGATGCGATAGCGCTCGGTGCGCTCGAACGTGCGCTCGAGGTACAGCTCGACGCCGCCGCGCGCGTCGAACGTCTTCTCGTACAGCGTCACGACCCACAGCGAGTTGCCCGCGGTCTGCTCGGCGAGCTCGGGGATCACGTACGCGATCAGCACGTTGGGTGGCTGCTCCGGGCTGAGCAGCCCGGCCACGTCCATGTCGAGGTAGTATTGCAGCGGCGTCTCGTTGAACTTCGGCAGCGTCAGGACCGCGTCGCCCGGTTCGATCCGGCGCTCCACGATCGTGGCCGCGGTGCGGAAGTCCTCTCGCACGGGGTTGTTGCGGTCGAAGTTCCCGGCGACGGCCACCGCCGTCATGAGGACCACGGCGCACACGACCGCGACGGTGACGCGGCGCCGGAAGACGCGGTTGAGCGCGAGCCCGAGGGCCATGTAGAGCGGCGGCGACGCCGCGATGAGGTACTTCTGGAAGAACAGCCCGGGTTTGAAGATGTTGACGACGAACACGACGCCGATCGTGAGCAGCACCCACGCCCCCATGAACTTCGCCTGCCTGGAGCGCAGCCATCCGAACGCGTGGCCGATGGTGGCGCCGAGCGCGGCGAGCGGCCATATGCCGACGACGATGCCCGACATGATCTCGAGCGCGGCAGCGCCGAAGTAGCCGCCGGCGAAGACGATCAGGAAGATCAGCAACGTGTACGCGAGGCCGAAGGCGCTGAAGTCGGGCGGCGGGGGCCGGATGCCGCTCGTGAGCGACGCGACGCCCGTCTGCTCGATGCGCAGCGTGTAGAGGGCCCAGATCCACGGCACGAACATGAGCGCGGCGAGCGCCGACGACGCTAGCCACGCCGCCGCCTTGCGCCGCGGCACGCGGTTGATGACGAGGTACGCGAGGTGCACCGCCGGCATCAGCATCGCGAAGTAGTGCGCGTAGAAGCTGATGCCGGTCACGAGCGCGTACGCGAGCCACCGCAGCGCGCCGCCGCGCTCGAGCGCGCGGAAGAACAGCGCCATCGAGCTGAGCGTCACGAACAGCAGCAGCGGATACATGCGCGCCTCGTTGCTGTGCCACGTCCAGAACGGCGACGCGGCGGCGAGAGCGGTCGCGACGACGGCGGCCTTGCGCCCGACGACGCGGCGCGAGACCGCGTACATCACCGGGATGCACGCGATGCCGAAGATCACCGACGGCATCCGCAGCGCGAGCTCGGACGACCCGAACGCCTTCAGCCAGTAGTGCAGGATCGTGTGGTACAGCGGCACGTGGACGTTGGACTGCACCTGGTACAGCCACATCTCCACGAGGTCGAAGTTCGCCTGCTTGAGGCTGAGCGACTCGTCGAGACGCAGGCTCTGCGCCTCCACGAGCCCGAGCCGGAGCGCGGCTCCGAACGCGGTCGCAGCCGCGACGACCCGCCCGGGCCGCTCGAACAGCTTGGAGCGCGTCTCCTTGGGCGCCGACGCGACCGGGGGCAGCGACCACTCCGGCAGCAGGGGCGGGTTGTCGCGCGACAGGACGACGTCGCCGGCGGCGAGCGGATGGTGGCGCGCCGCGGTGATCGGGATCGGCTTCGCGATGCGGCGCACGGTTCGCTCGAAGCGGTGCGCGGCGATCTCGCGGATGCACATCCTGACGATGCCGTACATGAGCACGAGGTTCAGCGTCGCCCACGAGATGTTGATGACGGTGCGCGGGTCGATCGGCTGCAGGAACACGCCGATGCAGATCGCGGCGATCGTCGCGCCGAACGCCGCCAGGACGACGTACGCGAGCGCCGGCGCGCGCGGCCCGCGCGCGTCGTCGCGGCCCGTGACGCGAAAGCGCGCCGGCACGTGGAGCAGCGCGAACACGGACGCCAGGGCGTACACGGGGAACGTCCCGAACGTGTAGCGCAGGTGCTCGAGCTTGAGCTGGCCGCCGAGCCCCCGTTTGATCGTCGCGAGCCCGAGCATCAGGTACGGCGCGTAGAAGAACACGAACGACCCGCTGTCGGCCGAGAACGCGCTCCAGCCGCCGAGCAGGTACAGGATCGGCAGCAGGACGTAGATCGGCGTGATCAAGCCGGTCAGGTAGAAGGTCGTCGCGAGGAAGTACTGGAAGCGCTGCGTCGGCGTGAACCCGCGCTTGAACGGCTCGCCGGTCAGGAGCGCCCCGACGGAGCCGCGCGCCCACCGGAACTGCTGCACGAAGTAGCTCTTGAGGTTGGTCGGCCCGAGACCCTCGGCGAGGACGTACGGGTAGTAGATCGAGCGCCACCCCTTGCGGTGGAGGTGCATCGAGGTGACGAAGTCCTCCACGACGGTGTTCTCGTCGAAGCCGCCGACCTCGTCGAGCGCGGCCCGCCGGAACACGACGTTGGTCCCGCAGCAGAACGCCGCCCCGAGACCCTCCTTGCCGCGGCAGATCGGGCCGTAGAAGATCGCCTGCTGCTGGAACGCGCCGCGCGCGATCTCGTTGTCGCGCGCGTTGCCGTAGAACTGCGGCGTCTGCACGAAGGCGACGTCGTCCTCCTCGAAGTAGCCGAGGACGTGCGTGAGGAAGTCGCGCCGGGGCACGTGATCCGCGTCGAAGATGACCGCGAGCTGGCCGTTGGTCAGCGCGAGGGCGTGGTTGATGTTCCCGGCCTTGGCGCCCTTGGACGACCGCCGCTCGACGTAGTGGGCTCCGGCGGCGACCGCCATCCGGCGCATCTCCGGCCGGCACGCGTCGTCGAGCAGGAACGTCTTGTGCGGCCCGTCCATCGCGACTGCGGCGCGGACGGTGCGCTCGACGACGTCGACGGCTTCGCCGTACGTCGTGATGAAGACGTCGACGGTGAAGGGGGTCGAGACGGGCACGGGCGGGTCGAAGCGCGTCGCCCACGTCGCCCACCAGAAGCCGAGCAGGTGCATGAGGTTGAACGCCTCCGCGAGCGCCAGCAACGCGAACAGGGGCGCGGTCCCGACGTGGCCGGGCATGAACCACCACGCGACGTAGAACGACGCCGCCATGAGATTGGCGAGCACGAGCGCGCGCGTCGTCCGTCGGTTGCGCCACGGCGACGGCGGCTCGACGCGAACGGGGGCCGTCTCGCGCGCGGGCGGCGCGTCCGGGCGCAGCGCGCGCGGCGCGCGCTCGAGCACCGCGGCGCGGGGGCCGGACGACGACCGCGCCGGGGCGCGCTCGATTCGCCGGGCCGCCGTCCTGCGGCGTTGCGCGCGTCGCCGATTCATCGCCATGACCTACCTCACGACCCTCTCCGGCACTCCTGCGCGCTCCGGGGGCTCGTGCTCCGAGCGGCGCGACGTGAGCGAGTCCCACGCGACGACGACGACGGCGGTCACGGCCTCCACCAGCAGCGACTGGACGCGCACGGCGATCATCACGAGCGCCGGCACCGGCGCGGCGAGCCGCGCCAGCAGCGACGCGCCCACGGCCTCGCGCACGCCGAGCCCTCCGGGCGCGAACGGCACCGCGACGCCCACGACCCACGAGATCGCGAACGCGCCGATCGCCGCGACGGCGAGGTCGGCGGGGAAGTCGACGAGCGAGCGGTACAGGAGGACGAACGACACCCCTCGCACGACCCACGCGGCGGCGTAGACGAGCGTGGCGCGCACGACGGTTCCGTACGGCAGGATCACGCCGGTCTGGGGCCGGCGCATGAGGCGCTGCAGCAGCCGCATCCCGAAGCCGAGCACGCGCGGATGCAGCCCGACGACGCACAGCGGCACGAGCAACAGCAGGAGCTGCGCGTCGCGCGGGATCGAGGGCCACCACGCGAGCGACACGAGGAACACCGCGACGCCGGTCGCCGCGCGCAGCGCGAGGTCGAGCAGCATGACCGTGACGATCACGTCGGGCCGTATCGACTCCTTGAGCCCGAGCCGGTAGCGAGCCGCGAGGTGCAGCGCCCCTCCGGGCAGGAAGCGGACGACCTCCGAGGTCGCGTAGATGCGCGCGACCCGGCGCAGCGGCAGGCGGCTCCCGCCGCCGGCGAGGAGGTGCTGCCACCCGACCATGTCGACGAGGCGCGCGCCGACGTGCACGACGACCGAGAGCAGGAACGACCCGAGCGACAGGCGCACGTCGGCGCGTCCGAGCGCGCCGAGGCCGTCGGCGAGGACGCGCCACATGAAGAACGCGACGAGCGCCCATCCCGCGACCCGCGCCGCCGTCGCGAGCGGCGACGGCGCCGTCACGGGCCCGCCCGGAGTGGCGCGCGCGACAGCGTCGCGCCACTCGGCCCAGCCGCGCCCCGCGCGCGGCGCCGGGCGCGGCGACGCGAGGGCGCGCACGACGCCGTCGGCGAGCGCGTCGGGATCGCGCGGCGGCACGAGCACGCCATGGCCGGCGAGCGCCTCGGATATCGCGCCGACGTCGGTCGCGACCACGCGTGCGCCGCGCGCGAGGGCCTGCGGCAGCACGCCGCTCTGCGACGCGGAGCGGTACGGGAGCGCCACGACGTCGGCCGCGGCGAGGAGGCCCGGGACGTCGGACGACGGGACGTAACCGGGGTAGAGCCGCAAGGCGTCGCTCACGCCCAGTTGCTCGGCGAGCTCGGCGTAACGCTCCAGCGCCTCGTGGAAGACGCCCGCGACGACGACGGTCGCGCCCGGATGCGCGCGGCGGATCGCCGGCAGCGCGCGGACGAGGTCCTCGAGCCCCTTGTAGGCGCGTACGTAGCCGAAGAACAGGATGACGGGGCCGGGGGCGCGCATCCGCTCGGCCCACTCGGCGCCCAGCCCGTCGCCGGAGCCGAGGTCGTAGGCCGGGTGCGACAGCGCCTCGATCGGCGCGCCGGGCACGACCTCGACGAGCTCGTCGGCGGTCGTCCGCGACGGCGTCAGCACGAGGTCGGCGTGGCGCAGGGCCCTGACCGTCAGGAGCCGGCTCGCCGGGAACGCCTCGTGCGGGCGCGCGTTGTGGCACACGAACACGACGGCCGCACCGCGCCGGCGGGCGCGGGCCGCGACGTAGCCGAGGCACGGCCCGAACGCCGGATGCCACCACTGCAGCACGACGACGTCGGGCGCGGCGTCGTCGACGCGGCGCGCCGCGCGCCACCACGTCCACGGCTTCCACGCGACGAGCACGGGCGCGCTGTCGCCGTCGGCTCCGGCGGCGCTCTCGGCGCGCCCCGGCGTCGTCCACGACGGGTACAGGCGGTGGAACGTCACGAGGGTCACCTGGGCGACGGCCTGCAGCGCGGCCGCGAGGTGCGCGTTGAACTGCGCTATGCCCCCGCGGGTGCCGGCGCCGGGGCCGACGAGCACGACCTTCGTCACGGGACTACCGGTGCAGCTCGGAGGTCGCGTCCCGCTCCCACGGCCTGCGGACGAGCAGCCGCCGCACCTTCAACACGATCGCGACGGGGGCCGCGAGCGCGACCAGGCCGATCCACCACTCGAGACGATCGACGAGCGCGGCCACGACGAGCGACACCACGAGCGTGTCGCCCGCGCCGAGGCGCAGCGACGGCGCGACGCGGAACATGTGCTTGTCGTCGAGGTCGTCTTCCGTGCGGATCTCGCGCCAGTGCGACGGCGACGCGCCGCTGACGTAGAAGAAGAACAGGTAGCCCGAGACCGCGGCGAGCGTCCACTGCAGCGCGACTCCCTCGACGCGGTGGACGCCGAGGCCGGCGCCGGCGATGACCGCGGTGTCGCGGAGGCGGTCGCTGAGCCCGTCGACGACGTAGCCGAGCGGCGAGTCGAGGTGCTTGGCGCGCGCGACCTCCCCGTCGGCGGCGTCGAGCACCTTGGCGACGACGACGAGGATGGCGCCGGCGACGGCGGGCCCGTAGCTGCCGGCGAACAGGAAGCCGGCCCCCGCGAGCCCGCACGCGAGACCCGTCATCGTGATCTGCATCGGGCGCACGCGCGTGCGCGCGAGCCGCAGCGACAGGGGCATCGAGATGCGGCGCAGGAACAGCCAGCCGAACAGCGTCTTGACGGCCTTGTGCGCCCGCGCCGGGTCGACGTCGGGGTGAGCTCTGTCCACGGCTAGGGCCTCACGAGGGCTCGCGGTTGAAGACGACCTCCGAGGCGTCGTCGCCGTCGAGCACGGAACGCTCCAGCGAGAACACGGGCAGGTCCCGGGGCGCCTCGCGCCGGTCGGCCGCGTGCGGCAGCGACGACAGGCGCGAGTACGGGACGTCGGCGGCGCGGGGGCCGGAGATCATCTCGGCGAGCAGGCCGGTCAGGATCAGCTGGAGGCCAGTGATCGACAGCACCGCTCCGACGACGAGCAGCGGGCGGCCGCCGATGGCCGAGCCCCACACGAGCTTGGTGAGCCCGAGGTAGCCGAGGCTCACCACGCCGGGGCCGAACAGCAGCAGGCCGACGCCGCCGAAGACGTGCATGGGCCTGCGGACGTAGCGCGACAGATACCCCGCCGTGATGAGGTCGAGGAAGCCGCGGACGTAGCGCTCGAAACCGTAGCGAGAGCGTCCGTGCAGGCGCTCGCGGTGGTTGACCGGGATCTCCGTGACGCGGTAGCCGCGCCAGTGGGCGAGGACCGGCAGGAACCGGTGGAGCTCGCCGTAGCACGCCTTGGACAGCTCGCGCGCGGCCTCGCCCGAGTACGCCTTGAGGCCGCAGTTGACGTCGTGGAGGCGGATCTTCGACACGAAGCTGGTCACGCGGTTGAAGACCTTCGACGCGGCCCGGCGCGACCACGGGTCGCGGCGCTTGGACTTCCAGCCGCTCACGACGTCGTAGCCGGCGCCGAGCACGGACAGGAGCTTGGGGATCTCGGCCGGGTCGTCCTGGAGGTCGGCGTCCATCGTCACGACCGCGCTGCCGCGCGCCTCGCGAAAGCCGGTCGACAGCGCCGCGGCCTTGCCGAAGTTGCGCCGCAGACGGATCGCGTGGACGCGCGGGTCGCTCTGCGCGAGCGAGGCCGCGACGCGGTACGAGGCGTCGGTGCTGCCGTCGTCCACCAGCAGGAGCTCCCACGTCACGTCGCGCAGGGCGTCGGCGACGCCGGCGTAGAGCTCGCGCAGGGTCGGGGCCTCGTCCTTGAGCGGCACGACGACCGACACGTCGGGGATGTCGGCCCCGGGGGTGATGCGGATGCTCATGCTCGTCGCTCCCTCGTCAACGTCGTACGCGGTCGTCGGTCGGTCGCCGGGTCGGCCGCGCGGGTGCGACGGTCCGTCTCCGTACCAGTGTCATCGGCCTCAAGTGGCGGGACTTTGACGACGTAGCGCGTTCTCCTGCTGCCGATGCGTGACCTTCCTTCCCCGGTTCAGGTGAGGTCGACCCCCCGGATGGGGCTTCTCTCCGATTTTTTCGCGCGATGCGCCGCCGAGTCCATACGTAAATGCGGGCTTCTGCCAGGAATTTACACACCCGGCCCGCCCGAGGCGGCGCGCGCGGACTCGTCGCGCTCGTCGGGGCGTTCCGTCGCCTCGTCCGGGCGTTTCGTCCCCTCGTTCACGGCGCGTGGCGCGGGCGCCGGTCGCCCGGCCGTCGCGCGCCCGGCGATCGGCGTCAGCGCCATGCCGGCGACCGCGATCGCGGCCGCCGCGCCGAACGTCCCGGCGTAGCCGAGCGCGTCGGCGACGACGCCCAGCGACGCGGCCCCCGCGCCGAACGCGAGGTCGAAGAAGGCGGTGAACGTCCCGACCGCGGCGCCGCGCTCGTGTGCCGCGGCGCCGCGCACCGCGAGCGTCATGAGGGCCGGGAACGCGAGGGCCTGGCCGACCGCGAACAGCGCCGCGCCGCCGTAGAGCCCGCCGGGACGGTCCCACGCCGCCATCACCGCGAGCCCGAGCGCCGAGACGCCGAGGGCCCAGCGAGCCGTCGCCGCCGCGCCGAGGCGGTCGGGGATGCGGGCCCCGAGGCTGCGCAGCGCGAGAACGATGGAGGAGTACACGACGAACACCACGTCGGACCCGGGCAGCCCGATGTCGAGGGCGTAGAGCGGCACGAACGTGTTGAAGCCCGACAACCCCCACACGCTCGTGGCGAGCACGACGCCCGGGAGCAGCGCGTTCGCATGGAGCAGGCGCCCGCTCGCGGCGCCCGCGTCGCGCTCCGGGCGCGTGTCCGACACGCGCACCGAGAGCGCGACCGCCACCAGCGCGGCCACGGCCGAGGCGACCCAGACGGCGTCGAAGCCGGCCGCGTCGAGGATGCGCTCGCCGACGACGGGGCCGACCGCGAGCCCGGCGTAGAGCGCCAGCGAGAAGAAGCTGAGCGCCTCGCCGCGGCGGTCGTCGGGCGCGACGTCGTTGATCGTGCTCGCGGCCCCCGTGTAGAAGCCGGCCTCGCCGACGCCGGTCACGAGCCGGAGCAGCAGCACCGCGCCGAGCGACGACGCCCCCGCGAGCCCCGCGGTCGCGGCCGCGACCAGCGCGGCGCCGCCGAGCATCAGCACGCGCCGGCCGCGCCGGTCCGCGACGCGTCCCGACAACGGCCGCAGCAGCACCGCCGTGATGCTGAAGAACCCGATCGCGATCCCGACCTCGGCCGGGCCGCCGCCGAGCGGGCCCTCGACGAAGCGCGGCAGCGTCGGCACGAGGATGCCGATCGAGACGAAGTAGGCGAACGTCGACAGCATGACGAGCAGGAACACGGGCGTCAGCAGGCGCGCACGTCCGGGCGCGCGGCTGTGGCTCCCGATCACTTCCGATCCCTCCGTTCGACGACGCGGCGCCCCCTCTCGCTCTACAAGGCGCGCCCGCGGCCCCGTGTTCCCGGCGCGGAGTCCGTTGGCGCGCCGCCACGACGCGGACCGGCGCGCGTCGTCGCGCCGGGACAACGGCTTACGCGCGGCGGCCGCCGGCGCGCGCGACCCGGGCGGCGCGGCGGGCGCGCCGCAGCGGTTCGGGCGTGCGTGCGCGCCGCACGCACCGCATCACGACCTCGAGCGCGACGTCGGGATCGGTGCGCCACGCCGCGTGCACGACGACGGGCCGCGCCCCGGCGCGCGTCCGCACGACGGCGCCGACGCAATCGCCGTCGAGCTCGAGCGGCGCCGCCGCGCCGCGCTCGGCTGCCGGCACGCCGGCGCTCGCGACGAGGGGCCGGTCGGTCACGCCGACCGTAGGGACGTCGAGCGCGGCGCCGAGATGCAGCGCGAGCCCGGCGCGCCGGGGGTGGTCGCGTCCGGTGGCGTTGACGACGACGACGTCGACCGGCGTCACGAGCGAGCGCAGCGCGCGCTCGAGCAGCGGCCCCTCGCGGCGCGCGAGCAGACCCGGCTGGTACGGGTGCGCCACTGGCGCGCACGCGACCGCGGTGGCGATCGGCCTGCGGTGGCGCGTCGCGGCGGCGCCGGCCCACGCCCGGCCCCCGTCGTCGAAGCACGCGTAGCACGCCGCGACGACGAGCGGCCGGGACGGCGGTCGCCACGCCTCCGGCCGGGCGCGGCCGAGGTCGCGCTGCAGCGCCTCGAGGGCGGGGCGCGACGCGGGCCACGCGTCGCGCCGCGCGTCACGCTCCGTCGGCGAACACCGCGAGCGACGCGGTGAACCCGTGCAGGAAGTTGCGCCCGCCGACGGGCCCGAGCTCGCCGGCGCAGAAGAAGCCCGCCACCGGGGCGCCGAGCTCGGCGGCGACGAGGCGTGCGTCGTGGTCGGGCGCGCCGAACATGCGCACGCCACGCCCGTTGCACGTGAACAGCAGCGCGCCCGACGCGCTGCGGCCGGCGAGCACGGCGCGTGCCGCGGCGAGCGTGGCGCGCAGGTCGTCGTCGGCGGACCGGGCGTCGCGGACGTGGAACTGCACCGCCTCGCCGACGTCGACGACGTCGCCGACCGCGATCGCGCCGTTGTCCGCGTCGGCGCCCATGACGGCGCGCACGAGGAAGTCGCCCGCCTCGAACTCGCTCTTGTACTCGTCGATGATGCGGCCGAGCAGCAGGCCCTCGCCGAGCAGGCGGCGGTCGTCCTCCGGCAGCGACGCGTACAGTGTCCGGAGGTGCTCGACCGGCGGCTTGCCGGCGAGCTCGTAGATCACGTTGCCCTCCGCCTTGGTGACGGTCAGCGGCGAGCCGACGGGCCGGCATCCCTGCGACACGAGCGGGACGACGGAGACGTCGTCGGGGAGCCTGACGCCGACGGCGCCGCCGGTGACGACGTCGCGGTCGACGAACAGCCGAGCTCCGCCGCGGCCGCCCGCGCCGGCGAGCCCGCCGACGACACGCGTGCGCGGCGAGTGCTCGTTGAGGTAGTCGAGCAGCGCGTCGGCGGGAAACGACGCCGGGTCGCACAGCAGCAGGAAGCTGCCGTCGGCCTCGGGCCAGCCGGAGAACGCGCCGGCGTCGCCGAGGCGCGCGAACGTCGCGTGGAACGTCTCGACGGGCGCGCCGAGGGCCGCGAGCCACACCGACACGGCGGCCTCGGACTCGATCTCGCGAGCGCCGCCGACGACGCCCTCCGCGACGCACCCGACGACGGCGCCCGGCCCGGCGGCCTCGTGGACCGCGTCGAGCACCGACGCGGCGTCGGACGCGAAGTGCGGCGACGCGAACACGAGCGCGAGATCGGCCGTGGCGCCGTCGAGCGCGGTGCGCGCCTCGAGCGCCGCCTCGACCGCCGCGGTGCGCCCGTGTGCCGTCGTCGACAGCCCGGCCCCCGCCTTCACCGGTCCAACCTACCCCTTCGCCGACGCCGGGTCGGCGACGGTGTGTCTCGTCACGCCGACGGCGGGTACGCAAGTACCCTGGAGCGGCACGACGACACGCGATCACGACGACGGTGAGCTGAGTGGACAAGGACATCGCACGGGAGGCCTTCGGCCCCAACATCTGGCTCGTCGACGAGATGTACCGTCGCTACCAGGACAATCCCAAGGCGGTCGGCGAGGCGTGGCGCGACTTCTTCGAGGACTATCGCCCCGCCCACGACGGCGCCCGGGAGCGCGGCGACGGCGACGCGGCCGCGCCCGAGCGGGGCGGCGCCGCGCCCGCCGACGCGCAGCCGACCGCGCCGCGGCGCGCTCCGGCGCCGGCGCGGCCCGCGGCCGAGGCACCCGAGGACGCGGCGCCGCTGCGCGGCGTCGCGGCGCGCATCGCGGAGAACATGGAGACGTCGCTCGGCGTCCCGACCGCGACGTCGGTCCGCACGTTGCCGGCCAAGCTGCTCGAGGAGAACCGCCGCATCGTGAACCGGTACCTCGCCGGCCGGCGGGGCGGCAAGGTCTCGTTCACGCACGTCGTCGGGTGGGCCGTCCTCAAGGCGCTCGAGGCGCGTCCGGGGATGCGCGCCAGCTACGCCGAGGTCGACGGCGTCCCGCACGTCGTGCACCACAAGCACGTCAACTTCGGCCTCGCCGTCGACGTCGAGCGCTCCGGGGGCCGGGTCCTGCTGGTGCCGAACATCAAGCACGCCGACGGCCTCGACTTCTCCGAGTTCTTCGGCTGCTACGAGGACCTCATCCGCAAGGTGCGGTCGAACGAGCTGACGCTCGAGGACTTCGACGGCACGACCGTGACGCTCACCAACCCGGGCACCGTTGGCACGCGCATGTCGGTGCCGCGCCTGATGGCGGGCCAGGGCGTGATCGTCGGGGTCGGCGCGATCGGCTTCCCGACCGAGTACGAGGCGTCCGATCCCCGGCTGCTCGCACGCATGGGCGTCAGCAAGGTGATCACGCTCACGTCGACGTACGACCATCGCGTCATCCAGGGCGCCGAGTCGGGCGAGTTCCTCGCGCGCGTGCACGACCTTCTGCTCGGCGCCGACCGCTTCTACGACGAGATCTTCGCGTCGTTGCGCATCCCCTATGAGCCGGTGCGCTGGAGCCGCGACCACGCGCCGGCCGACGGGCTCGACGTCGATCTCGAGAAGCAGTCGCGCGTCATCCAGCTCGTCAACATGTACCGCGTGCGCGGCCACCTCCTCGCGGAGCTCAACCCCATCGGCTGGGAGGTGCTGTCGCATCCCGAGCTCGACCTGTCCCACTACGGGCTCACGGTGTGGGACCTCGACCGCGAGTTCCTGACCGAGGGCCTTCCCGGCCCCCGCAAGCAGTCGCTGCGCGCGATCCTCGACCGCCTGCGCGACGCGTACTGCCGCACGATCGGCGTCGAGTACATGCACATCTCCGACCCCGAGCAGAAGCGCTGGATCCAGCAGCGCATCGAGGGCGGCGCCGACGACGAGCTCCCGCTGGAGGAGAAGAAACACGTCCTCGACCGCCTCAACGCGGCGGAGGCGTTCGAGCGCTTCCTGCACTCCAAGTACACCGGCCACAAGCGCTTCTCGATCGAGGGCGCCGACAGCCTCGTGCCGATGCTCGACGCCCTGTTCGAGCGCGCCGCGGACGACGGCGTCATCGAGCTCGTCATGGGGATGTCGCACCGCGGCCGGCTCAACGTGCTCGCGAACGTCGTCGGCAAGCCGCTGCGCGACATCTTCCGCGAGTTCGAGGGCGACATCGACCCCGACAGCGTCCAGGGCTCCGGCGACGTCAAGTACCACCTCGGCATGACGGGATGCTTCCGCTCGCGCGCCGGCAACGAGCTCGCGGTCGTGCTGGCGTCGAACCCGTCGCACCTCGAGGCCGTCGACCCGGTCGTGGAGGGCATGGCGCGCGCCGCGCAGGACCTGTTGCCGCAGGACCCGTTCGAGCGCGTCATGCCGGTGCTGTTGCACGGCGACGCCGCGTTCGCCGGCCAGGGCGTCGTCGCGGAGACGTTCTCGATGTCGGAGCTGCGCGGCTACCGGACCGGCGGGACCGTGCACGTCGTCGTCAACAACAACATCGGCTTCACGACGTCGCCGGCGTCGGGGCGGTCGAGCAAGTACGCGACCGACATCGCGAAGATGATCCAGGCGCCGATATTCCACGTGAACGGCGACGACCCGGAGGCGTGCGTCAAGGTCGTCAAGCTCGCCTACGAGTACCGCAAGACGTTCCACCGCGACGTCGTCGTCGACCTCGTGTGCTATCGCCGCCACGGACACAACGAGGCCGACGAGCCCGCTTTCACGCAGCCGGCGATGTACGCGCGCATCAAGGACCGGCGCTCGACCCGCAAGCTCTACACCGAGTGGCTGCTCAACCGCGGCGAGCTCAGCGTCGAGGAGGCGGAGCAGTCGCTCGAGGACTTCAACGCGCGCCTGCAGGAGGGCTTCGAGGCGACGCGCCACGCCGAGCGCCCCGAGGACGTGCGCGCCGCCGCTCCGCCCCGACCGCTCGGCGTCGCGCCGCGCGTCGAGACGGGGGTCCCGCGCGACCGGCTCGAGCTGGTCCACGGCGCGCTGACGACGTTCCCGCAGGGGTTCGAGCCGCACCCCAAGCTCAAGAAGCAGATCGAGCGGCGCGCGGGGCTGCTCGACGACGACGCGGTCGACTGGGCGCACGGCGAGGCGCTCGCGTTCGGCACCCTGCTGCTCGAAGGGATCTCGGTGCGTCTGTCGGGCCAGGACTCGCGCCGCGGGACGTTCAGCCAGCGCCACTCCGTGCTCGTCGACTACCGCACCGAGGAGGAGTACACGCCGCTGAACAACCTCGGCGCGGGCCAGGCTCCGTTCCGCGCGTTCGACAGCCCGCTGTCGGAGTTCGCCGTGCTCGGCTTCGAGTACGGGTACTCGGTGTCGAACGGCGACGCGCTCGTGTGCTGGGAGGCGCAGTTCGGCGACTTCGTCAACGAGGCGCAGGTGGTCGTCGACCAGTTCGTCGTCGCGGGCGAGGACAAGTGGGACCAGCAGAGCGGTCTCGTCATGCTGCTTCCGCACGGCTACGAGGGCCAGGGCCCGGAGCACTCGAGCGCGCGCCTCGAGCGCTTCCTCGCGCTCGCCGCGGAGGACGGCATACAGGTCGTCCAGCCGACCACGGCGGCGCAGTACTTCCACGTCCTGCGCCGGCAGATGCATCGCTCGCTGCGCAAGCCGCTGGTCGTGATGACGCCCAAGTTCCTGCTGCGTCACCCCGCGGCGCGCAGCGCGACGGCCGAGCTCGAGCACGGCTGCTTCCGGGAGACGATCGACGACGACGGCGTGCGCGACCGCGCGCGCGTGGAGCGCGTGCTGCTGTGCTCCGGGAAGGTCTCCGTCGATCTCGTGGAGCGCCGCGACGCCGACGACGCGCCGGCCGCGGTCGTGCGCGTCGAGCAGCTCTACCCGTTCCCGCAGGACGACCTGCTCGAGACGTTCGTCCGCTACCCGAACCTGCGCGACGTGCGCTGGGTCCAGGAGGAGCCGGAGAACATGGGGGCGTGGCGATTCGTGTACCACCGTCTCTCGGGCGCGATGCCCGACGGCGTCGCGTTGAGCCACGCGGCGCGCCCCGAGAGCGCGAGCCCCGCGACGGGCAGCGCGACGATCCACGAGCAGGAGCAGCGTCAGCTGATCGACGAGGCGTTCGCCTAGGACGTCCGGCTGGCAGAACGATTTCGCGCCGCCTTACCGTTCGGCTAAGTTGGAGCCTCTGCTGAACAGCTGCGCTCCCACGCGATCGTCTGACTAGCGTACCTAGACAGACGGCTCTGCATCGACTACTTCGCCGTCACATGACCGTTTCAGCGACGAACGCCCCGATAAGGACGTACGCGTAAACGATCAGAACGATCTTTCCCCAGAAAAAAAGATTCGTCGGATAGTTCATCCAGGTTGGAGCGTCAAAGGGCTCTGTCTGCTCTCGACCATGGATCTTGCGTTCCTTGTGGCGCCCAAACAGTCCCCACGCCGCCGAGCCCCAAACGTAGTGAAGCAGATCGAACGTCAACGCAAGCACGACGAGTAGAGAAGGAAAGCGCAAATCGGGAGGCAACACGCCTACGCCTCCCTCCGTCTCACGTCGGAATAGCCACACGAGAGCTATACCAGCGAAGCCCAGCTGCCGCACGATCGTGCTGGCCGTGGTTGAAAAGTAATCCCGTGTCTCCCAGACCTTCTGCCGGTCGAGCTGAGCGACGTTTTTGCGGTCCTCATCCTTGCTCACGGGCTATTTCGCCTCATTCCTACAACTCGTCCGAATTATCCGGGCGCATCTTCGGGCCGGTGCTTCCCGTATCAGCTTCAATGTCGGTCGCCGCGTCTCTGGCACTGCCGACCCCGCCGTAGCCCCATTCTTCCGTGGATTCGCGCGTCCATTCCTCTTCCCAGATCGTCCTGTGCGCTTCTCCCCGCTTAGCTCGTGTCCCGCTGACCTCGCGAGTCTCCTTACGAGCCACCACGCTCTTGCGCACGATGTTCGTTCCGCCGGTGCTCTTCTTGCGCGCGGTCGTTTTCTTCCGACCAGTGCTCTTCTTGCGCGCGGTGGTCTTCTTACGCGCCGTCGTTCCTGTCGCCTTGACGCGACGAGCAGATGCGCGAGCGCCGCCGTTGAGCCGCCTCACGCTTATGCCGCGTCGACCAGCCGCACGTCCGCTCGTCTTTTTCGCTCCCACGAAGAATCACCCCCATGCTCTAGCTTGTGATCAATTTCAACATGTTCATGGGGCGCGGCCCGGCCACGGCAGCAGGCCGCGCTCGCGCGCGCCGGCGACGAGGGCCGCGAGCGTCGCGCGCGCGTCGTAGCGCGGCGCCCATCCGAGCTTGACGCGCGCGTTTGCGCAGTCGACCCGCAGCGGCACGCGCAGCGCCGCGATCCAGCGCGTCTCGACCGGCAGCATCGGCATGCGCGACACGATCGTGGCGGTCGCCTCGACCGCGCCGGACGGCACCCGCACGCGGTAGTACCCGAGCGCCTCGGCGAGCTCCGACAGCGTGACCTCGCCGTCGGCCGCGAGGTTGTAGGTCCCGGGCGGTCCCGCCCCCGTGATCGCGCGGACGAGGGCGTGCGCGACGTCGTCCTCGTGGACGAGCTGGAACGGCACGCCCGGGTCGGGGATCACCGGCCTCAGCGCCGGCACCGCGGCGACCGCGCGCCGCAGCGGGCCCGGCATGCGCCGCTGCAGCCCGACGTACGGGATCCGCTCCACGAGCATCGTCGCGGTGGGGCCCGCGACGATGCAGGGACGGAACACGTAGACGTCGGCGTCGCGCCCCCGCGCGACGTTGTCGAGCATGCGCTCGACGTCGGCCTTCTGCGCCGAGTACGGATGGTCGTCGCTGCCGCGCGCGGGGTGCTCCTCGTTGACGACGGCCGGCGTGTCCTCGTGGAAGCCGTACGCCGCGATCGACGACGTGTACACGAGGCGGCGCGCCCCCGCGTGCAGCGCCGCCTCGAACACGTTGCGCGAGCCCGTCACGTTGACCGCGCGCGCGGCCTCGGGACGGTCGAAGATCGCGAACGCGAGGTGCACGACGACGTCGGCGCCGTCGACGAGAGCGTGCACCGCGGCGCGGTCGGTGACGTCGCCGCGCCGGTAGCGCACCTTGGCGAGCCCCGCCGCCGCCGGGTCGAACGCGCGCCGTCCCATCGCCTCGACGCGCGCCACGGACGGCTCTCGCTCGAGCGCGCGGAGCAGGGCGCGTCCGATCTCGCCGGTCGGGCCGGTCACCGCGACCGCGAGGTCGCGGTCGCGCCGCGGCGGGACGCTCTCGGGCATGGGAGCCACCGTATACGGCGCACCGCGGCCTAGGATGCGGGCGTGGACGCGGCGCGAAGGCACGAGTGATGGATGCGGTGCGCTGGGTCGCGTTCGCGATCGGCATCGGGGTCGTGGGCCTCAGCGTGTCGTCGCTCATCAAGATGCTCGTGGTGCCGCGGGGCTTCGCGTCGCGCCTTCAGATCGTCGTCGAACGCACCGTTCGCCGGGCGTTCCTCGTCGTCGCGAACCGCTTCGACGACTACGAGCGCAAGGACCGCGTGCTCGCGTTCCTCGGCCCAATCGCACTCGTCGCCATGCTCGCGGCGTGGCTTCTCATGCTGTTCGTCGGGTTCGCGCTGATGCTGTGGCCGCTCGTTCCCGATGGGTCGCTGGCGGAGGCGCTGCGCGAGAGCGGCTCCGCGATGCTGACGCTCGGCTTCGCACCGCCGTCCACGGGCGCGGTGCCGGTCCACCTGCTCGCCGGCGCCAGCGGCCTGGTCGTCGTCGCGCTCCTCATCGCGTATCTGCCGACGCTGTACGGCTCGTTCAACCGCAGGGAGACGATGGTCACGCTGCTGCAGAGCCGCGCCGGCGCACCCGCGTGGGGGCCGGAGATCCTCGCGCGCCACGAGCTCGTCAACCTGCACGACCGCCTTCCGGACCTGTACGCGGAGTGGGAGCGGTGGGCGGCCGACGTCGCCGAGAGCCACACGAACTACCCGACGCTGATCGCGTTCCGCTCGCCGCACCCGCTGCGGTCGTGGATCGTCGCGCTGCTCGCGGTCCTCGACGCCGCCGCGATGCACCTCGCGCTGTGCCCCCGCAGCGCGCCGACCGAGGCGCGCCTGTGCCTGCGCATGGGGTTCATCTGCCTGCGCTCGCTCGCCGACGCCGTGCGCATCCCGTACGACCCCGACCCGTTCCCGGAGGACCCGATCGAGCTGACGTTCGAGGAGTTCGAGGGGGGCGTGAAGCGGACGCTCGAGGCGGGCTTCCGTACGGAGCGCTCGACCGAGGAGGCATGGCCGCACTTCCGCGGCTGGCGCGTCAACTACGAGGCCGTCGCGTACGCGCTCGCCGACTGGGTCGTAGCGCCGCCGGGGCCGTGGACGGGCGACCGATCGCACCTGCCCGGCATGGCGATCGTGCCGCAACGGCCCGCCGACCGGAAGCCCGACGACGCGCTCGCCGACCGTCCCAAGGCGACGAGCGGGGAGTGGCGCGCGTAGCGGATGCCGTCGGGCTCGTGCACCCGCCTCTCGGAGCTGCCGCCCGCGGCGCGCGCGGTCGTCGCCGAGGCGCGGCGGGCGGTGCTGGTGACGCTCGGCGACGACGGCGCGCCGCACGCCGTGCCCGTATGCTTCGCGCTGCGCGATGACGACGTCGTCACCGCGGTCGACCACAAGCCCAAGCGGACGACCTCGCTGGCGCGCGTTCGCAACGTGCGGCGCGACCCGCGCGTGACGCTGTTGTTCGACCGCTGGGACGACGACTGGTCGCGCCTCGGGTGGGTCATGGTCGGCGCCGCGGCGCGCGTCGAGCCGCCGGGCAGCGCGGGCGACGCGCTCGCGCGGCGCTACGCGCAGTACCGCGACGCGCCGCCGCGCGGCGACGTCGTCGCGTGCACGCCGCACCGAGTGCTGTGGTGGACGGCGGATTCCGGCGGCTAGCATCCGGGCATGGCGATCGAAGTGCACGCGGTGATCGAGCGCGCCGCGACCGGCGGCGACGAGTGGCAGCGCTGGCGCGCGCGTCGCGTCACGGGCGACGACGCCGCCGCAGTGCCCGACATCCCGTCCCAGGACGGCGCCGGCGGCTTCGTCGGCCCGGGCGGGCGCGTGTCGCCGGGTGCGACCGGCGAGGCGCTATGCCATCTCGTCGTCGTGGGTCTGCGCGACTCCGGCCCC
This sequence comes from Actinomycetota bacterium, assembly GCA_036260375.1. Taxonomy (GTDB): domain Bacteria; phylum Actinomycetota; class CADDZG01; order CADDZG01; family WHSQ01; genus DASZZZ01. Next base: position 6,900 of record DASZZZ010000044.1, on the reverse strand, counting down.
GCAGCGGTCGCGGCCGACTGGCTCGAGGACGCGCGCACGCCGGCTGGGGCGTGGCTCGACCCGCCGTCGGAGGTGCCCGGCGAGCTCGACGCGGCGGCCGGCGGGCGCGTGTGGGCGACCGCCGCGGCCGTGTGCGGGTTGCTCGCGGCGGGGCGCGACCCGGGTCGCCGCGCGCTCGACCTGTTGCGGGGCGAGGCCGACCACGACGGCCGCGTCACCGGCGGCGCGTACCCGACGTTCGCCGCCGCCGGCGCGTACTGGCTCGCCGAGGGCCCGAAGACCGAGATGGCCGAGTGGGCGCTGCGGTGGGCGCGCGAGGCGGACGACGACTGGGAGCCGTGGGACCGCGCCAGCGCCCTGACGTTCTGGGCCGCGGCGGGCGTCCCGCCCGAGCACGCCAGCGTCGAGACGTTCGTCGCGGGGCTCGCCGCTCCGGAGGACGACCTCGCGCTGTCGCTGCTCGCGGTCGAGCTCCTGGCGTTCTTCGGCGCGTAGGGCTCGGGCCGCGCCGCCGCGGGGAGCCGGCGAGGCGAGGACGGCCGGGGGGGTGGGAGACCGCCCTCGCCCGCTCGGTGCGCACCCCCGCCCGCGGGTTCGGCGCCGCGGGACGGGAGCCGCCGGCCTCGTGGCCAAGGGTCGATACGTCCGCTTCGTTCCATTAACCCGTGCAAGCGTCACGGCGTCCAGCCCCCGACAGAGGGAGCGAGCTACCCGTTCGTGGGGCCGCGACCCCGCGATCGGGGGAGGGGCGGCGAGTCCCGGCGGCGCGAGTAACCGTCGTAACCGCAGCGGCGGTTGCGCCGCTGCTACACTCCGCCCCGTGACCCGCCACGCCGCGCCCGAGGGGGCCCTCACCGCCGCGGCCGCCCGCCGCGCCGGAGGGGCGCGCCGCATCACGTTCCCGCTCGTGGGGGCGGGCGGCGAGCCCGTCGACCTGCGGCGGACGTTCCTGTCGCACGGCGTCGCCACGCTGCCGCCGATGCGCCTCGACCGGGAGCGGTGGGCGTTCGAGGTCACCGTCGCGCTCGACGGGGCGCGCCCGCGCACCGTGACGATCGGCGCGGGAGAGGACGGGCACGGGGTCGCGGTCGTAGCGGGCGCCAACGTCGGGCCGCGCGTCGTCGAGGGCGTGCGCGCCGCGATCGTGCGCATCCTGCGGCTCGACGAGGACCTGTCGGAGTTCTACGCGCGCGCGTCGGCCGACCCCGAGCTCGCGTGGGCGGCGTCGGGGGCCGGGCGCATGATCCGCAGCCAGACCGTGTTCGAGGAGATCGTCAAGACGGTCTGCACCACGAACTGCGCGTGGTCGGCGACGGTCCGGATGGTCGGCGCGCTCGTCGAGCACCTCGGCGCGCCGGCGGTCGGGGCGCCTCCGTCCGGCCCCCTGGGGCGCGCCTTTCCGACGCCGGAGGCGATGGCGGCGGCGGGCGACGACTTCTACCGCGACGTCGTGCGCGCCGGCTACCGCGGGCGCTATTTCATCGAGCTCGCGGAGTCGGTCGCGTCGGGCCGGCTCGATCTCGAGGCGCTCGGACGCGCGTCGCCCGACGAGGTCCCCGACGACGAGCTCGAGACGCGGCTGCTCGCGCTGCCCGGCGTCGGGCCCTACGCCGCGGCTCACGTGATGCTGATGCTCGGCCGCTACTCGCGTCTGATCCTGGACTCGTGGACGCGCCCGACCTACGTGCAGCTGACCGGCGGCCGCCCCAAGAAGGACGCCACGATCGTCCGGCGCTTCCGCCGTTACGGCTCGTACGCGGGGCTCGCGTTCTGGCTGTTCCTCACGCGCGACTGGGTCGAGGACTGACGCCCGCGCCGCGCGCGGCTCACGTCACGCCGAAGACGAACAGCGAGCGGTCGAAGTACGTGCCGACGTCGTGCCACGTCGCCTGGAACAGGTACGTGTTGCCCATGTAGTTGCCGACCTGGACGTTCGTCGGGATCTCGATGTTGAAGGTGAGCGTCGCGGTCGTGCCCGACGGCACGCTCAGCCCCGCGAACGCCGGCATCGTGAGGCGCGGGAAGCGCGCGTCGACCGCGGCGAGCGACTCGCCGACCGACGGCGCGATGTTCGCGGGGCCGACGAAGACGTGCCCGAAGAGCCAGTACTGCGTGTAGGCGTCGGGGTTGTTGATCCCGACCGAGTACGTCAGCGTCCCGCCGCGCGGGGCCGAGCCGCCCCAGCTCTGCCACACGATCTGCGGCGAGTGCACGCCGAACAGCTTGCGCTTGAGCTCCTCCTCGCTGGGGGCGGTGAAGTTGTCGCCGCGCTTGCCCGCCTCGTCGCGCCGCCGGCGAATCTCCTCGAGGACCTCCCTCGCCCGCTCCGACCGTTCGGCGTCGCGCTGCTCGCTCGAGCGCCCGAAGTCCTCGCCGCGCTGCCCTCGTTGCTCCGCCATCACGTCCCCCTTTCCGCGACCGCTGACGCGATCCCTACCGCCGTCTCGAACGTATTCCCACACGCGAGCCGCGCGCAACCCGGCGCGTAACGGCGGGCGGCTGTGGCCGTTGTAGCGAGGAGGGGTCATCGGTCCACGACCACGGAGGTGAGGGCCATGAGGTGGACGTCATCGGCACGCGCTCGACGTGCGCTGCGCGTCGTGCCGGTCACGGTCGCGATCGTGCTCGTCGCGCTCGCGGGGGCGTCGCTCGGCGACGGGGCGCGCACGCGTCCGCACGACCCCGGGTTCACCGAGGGCTACGGCAACGTCAAGGTCCTCTCGTTCGAGTACCCGCAGCAGTTTTTCTGCACGGACGAGCGCTTCGACGACCTCGACGGCCCCGGCCACGAGGGCGACGGGCTCGTCGCGGCGGTCGATCCGGACGAGTTCCAGCACCCGGCGATGGGACCGCCCGGATCGCCGTGCATCGTCGGCGCCACGAAGCCGTCGCCGCGCGGCGGCTCGCTTCCGACGACGGACCCCACCGGGCGCCCGATCGAGAACGTCGAGCCGGTGTGGGCCATATTGCCGTTCTTCGACAGCAGCAAGGACGCCGACGCGACGATCGAGGCGGTCGACCCGACCCGCGACGGCGCCGACGTTCAGTGCCCCGAGCCCGGCCCCCCGCACACGCGCCACACGGGCCCGTTCGGGACGTGCACGATGCACCCGTCGACGCTGCACGTCGAGCCGGTGGCCGAGAGCTTCGGCGTGCCGCTCGGCGCACCGTCGGGCGACATCCCGCTGCCGAACCACAGTCACATCATCGACGGCGACAGCTTCAACCCGATCTGGTGGCAGACGATCGCGGTGCGCGTCACGGACGAGCGCATCTGGCCGGACTTCGACGGGCGCTGCCCCGCCAACCCCGGCGGTGGGTTCCCGTGCCTGACGTCGCTCGACGCGCTGCGCGCCGCCCAGGCGCGCGGACAAGCGACGCCCGACGTACCGACGAACGTGTTCCTGTTCTTCGACTCGCGCCAGGTGGCGCTGCCGTAGCTAGCGTCCGCGTGCGGCGCGGCGCTCCTGTGCGTAGCGCAGGGCGCGTCGCGCCGCCGCGTACAGCATGCGGGCGCGCGCCAGGCGCAGCAGGAAGCTCACGACGTCCGCCCCGGAGCCGCCCGCACGGGCCGCCGCTGCGGGCGGACCCACAGCCACCCCTCGCCGCTGCGGACGACGGCTCGGCGGGCTCCCGCGAGCATCCCCGCGCACACGACGAGCGCCAGCACGCCGGCGCCGAGCGCGAACAGCGCCGCGCCGAGGAAGGCGGCGATCTCCGCGCTCATCGAGCACTCTCCGTAGTCATGCGGGCACCTTTCCCGGTCGCGGCCCGGCGCAATCCGGAGCAAGCAAATCCCGCGGCTCGCGAGCGTCGTCCTAAGGGCGCGGCAGCGCGCTCGTGTCGACGACCTCGAAGTGGCGGCCCTCGATCTCGTGGAGGACGTGGAGCGCGTCGTCGTCCCACCGGTCGTCCGGCGCGCCGCCCAGGAACCAGTCGCTGCCGTTGTCGGCGACGATCATCCCGTAGCGCTTCAGCGCACGCAGGATCACGCGCACGTCGCGCGGATATGGCGACGTGTCGAAACCGGCCTTGAGCCGCAGTCGCTGTCCCATGGCCGGGAGGTCGCGGCTCGTCAGGCTCGACGCGAAGTGCCGGGCCGGATAGACGTAGTGACGGCGCGTGCGGACCACGGTCACGCGGATCGCGTGGTCGATGCGGCCGGCGGCGACCTCGTCGTAGCGGACGAGGCCGGGCAGGATCGGCAGGCCCGCGGCGTCCGCCGACGTCCATCCGCGCGGTCGCAGCGCGTTCGACCTCAGGTCCCACGTCGCACCGGATCCGGCGACCCAGCGCTCGCCGCCGCCGACGGGATGGGCGTCGAACAGCTCGTAGAGGCGGCACGCGTCGCGATCCACGACGACGACGTGGCGGTCGCCGTCGGAATCGGGGCCGCCCTCGACCGGCGCGTCGGGCGGGATCGGGTACGGGCCCGGGTCGGACTCGTCGTCGTAGCCGAACTCGACCGGGACGCGCGGCTGGTCGCCGGGGACCGTCGTGTACGGGATGCCGATCGGCGCGCCGCGCCAGAGCCCGGAGCCGAAGTCGGCGTGGAGCGCGTCGTCGCGGCCGATGCTGCGGACGATGGCGCCCGAGCGCGGGTGCACGGGGAGGTCGTCGACGCGCAGGTTCCAGTGGTTGTCGGGAGGGAACAGGGGGCAGGACGGCGCCCCGGGCAGCGGTGCCGCCGACGCCGCGCCGGTGAGCGCGGCCGCGGCCGCCGCCGCGAGGGCGGATCGAACGAACGTCACGTGAGCTCCCGTCGCCGCCGGCGCGTCGTGATCCCTATCGGACGCCGGGGGCCGGCGCTTGACCCGGGCTCAGCGCCGCGTGCTGAGCCACACGCCGGCCCCCACGATCGCGCCGCCCGCGATCTGCGATGCGCTCGCCGGCTCACCCGCCAGCAGCGCGAACGCGACGCCTAGGACCGGCACGAGGTTGACGTAGGTGGCGGCGGCCGACGCGTCGACGTGCTCTAGCGCGTGGTTCCACAGGCCGTAGGCGACGGCCGACGCCAGCACGCCGAGGTAGGCGACCGCGGCGGCGGTCGTGGGGCCGACCTCGGGCGCGCCGCCGAGCGCGAGCTCGGCGCCCGCGAGCGGCACGAGGATCACGACGGCCGCGCCCATCGCCGCCGTCGTCGTGACGAGGGCGGGGACGCGCGCGGAGAGCCGCTTGCCCTGCATCGTGAACGCCGCCCACGCGACGACGCCGCCGAGCACGAGCAGGTTCCCGAGCCCCTGGAGCCGGCCCGCGTCCTCGACGCGCGCGTTGGTGACCGCGACGACGCCGGCGACCGACAGCGCGATCCCGGCGACGTTGACGCGCGACGGACGCTCGTGCAGCACGACGACGGACAGGGCCGCGGTGACGGCCGGGATGGCCGCGACGATCAGCGACGCCGTCGCGGCCGACGTGAACAACAGTCCGGTCGTCTCGAGGCCGATGTGCAGCACCATCCCGGTGAGGCCGAACGTCACGTAGCGCGGCTCCAGCGACATGCGGAGCCGGAAGCCGTGCCGGCGCGCGAACGGCGCCAGGCATGCGGCGCCGGTGGCGAATCGCAGCAGCATCAGCGTCATCGGCCCGACGCCCGCGAGCGCCTCCTTGGTGACGACGAACGTCGCGCTCCATATCGTGACCGCGGCGAGCAACGACGCCGTCGCGCGCCCGAGCCCCGGCCGCAGCGCGGCGGCCGCGACGGCGCTCACGCGCCCCCTCTGGTAGGCGGCAGCGCGGCGCGCACGATCGCGACCCACGCCCGCGCCGCCGGCAGCCGCGCGTCACCGGGGCGGCGCGGCCGCGCCTCCGCCGCCCGGCGCCACGCCGCGGCCGCCGCCCGCAGCTCGCGAGCGCGGTCCTCGGCGATCGAGCCGAGAAAGTCGGGGTGCATCTTGCGCCTCCTCCCGTAAGAGTCTAAACTCGCTGACAGGCATTACTGTAGGTCTTTCCCTGTAAGGAGTCAAGTGAATTTCAGAGATTACAGAGACCGAGCCGCCCTGTTCGCCGAGGAGCTCGTCAACTCCCGTGGCTCGATCTCCGGCCGCGAGTGGCTGCCCGACGCCGGCGCCCTGCGCGACTTCCTCGCCCACCACGGGCTCGAGGCCGGCGACGTCACCGACGCCGACGTCGAGGCCGTGCGCGCGGTGCGGGAGCGCCTGCGCCCGGCGTTCCACGCCGCCGACGAGGCGGCCGCGGCGCGCATCGTCAACGAGGTGCTGGCGGACGCGTCGGCGTCGCCCGTGCTCGAGCGAGACGAGAGCGCCTGGCACGTGCGCTTCGACGCGCGCAGCGGCCGCGCGTCCGACCGCGTCGCGGTCGTCGCGGCGATGGGGATCGCTGCGGTGATGACCGACCTCGGCGAGGGCCGGCTCGGCGTGTGCCGCGCCGACAACTGCCGCGACGTGTTCGTCGACACGTCGCGCAACCGGTCGCGGCGCTACTGCAACGACACCTGCTCGTCGCGCACGAACGTCGCCGCGTACCGCGCGCGCAACCGCTCCGCCGCCCGCTGACGCGGTCGCGCCCGCGCCGCGTCGCGTGGTGCATGCTGAGGCGCATGGAGACCGCCGTCGCCGGCGTCGTGCCGGCGCCGCCCGGCCACGACGTCGTCGCGGCGACGACCGTGAGCACGATCCACCGTGTCGGCAAACGGGTCGACGTCGTCGTCCTGACGTGCCGCGACCGGCGCACGGGCGCGGTCCGCCGCCGCGACGTCGTCGTCAAGCGCTACGTCACCGGCTCGCCCGACACCGCGGCGCGCGCGATGGCGTCGCTGCGCGCCGCGGGGTTGCGCGCGCCGGGGGCCGTGCGCGTGCCGGCGGTCGTCGCGCTCGACCGCGACCGTGCCGTGCTCGTCGAGGAGGTCGCGGTCGTCGGGTCCTGGAGCCGCGCGCTGCG
>DASZZZ010000043.1:0-11228 GCA_036260375.1 Actinomycetota bacterium | reverse complement strand
CACCGCCGCGGCGAGCGGCTGTCGGGGCTGGACTTCGTGCACCGCTACGGTCTGCGGCACTTCCTGGTGCTGCTGGCCCGGCACGTGCCCGCGGAGCGCCCCGACGCCCGCGACGACCTCAACCCGTTCCGCCGGGTCGAGCAGGCGTGGCCGGCGGTGGGGATGGCGCTCACCGCGCTGTTCTCCACCGGCAACCTGGAGCGCACCGCGCTCGGGCTGCTGGACCTCGCCTCCGACCTGTTCCGCCCGCACCTCACCGAGGCCGCCTCACCGGACGAGGCGTGGGCGACGGTGCGCGACTACCTCACCGCGCGCTGAGCGGCATCAGGCGCGTGTCGTGAGGTACGGCGCCAGCTCGCCGGCGAGCCCCTCGTGCACGCGGCCGCGCACGACGGTGCCCTCGCCGGTGTGCTCGAGGTGGTCGATGTCGCCGGAGGTGTGGATCCGGTTGAGCAGGTCGCCGCGCTCGTAGGGCAGCAGCGCCTCGAACTCGACGCCGGGCCGCGGCAGCTCCTGCTCGATCCGCGCCAGCGCCTCGGGGATCCCCTCGCCGGTCTTGGCGGACACCACCACGGAGTGCGGCTCGCGCTGCCGGAGCCGGGCGAGCACCATCGGGTCGGCCGCGTCGGCCTTGTTGATCACCACGAGCTCCGGCACCCGGTCGGCGCCGATCTCGGCGAACACCTCCCGCACCGCCGCCAGCTGGCCCTCCTGGTCGGGGCGGGAGCCGTCCACGACGTGCAGCACGAGGTCGGCGTCGGAGACCTCCTCCAGCGTCGAGCGGAACGCCTCGACGAGCTGGTGCGGCAGCTTGCGCACGAAGCCGACCGTGTCGGTCAGCAGGACCGTGTGGTCGTGGGGCAGATCGAGGCGGCGCGTCGTCGGGTCGAGCGTCGAGAACAGGCGGTCCTGCACGAGGACGTCGGCCTGCGTGAGCCGGCGCAGCAGCGTCGACTTGCCCGCGTTCGTGTAGCCGACGAGCGCGGCGACCGGCACGCCGGCGCGCACGCGGCCCTGGCGCTTGACGCGGCGCGTCCGCTCGAGGTCCTCGAGGTCCTTCTTGACGCGCTGGATGCGGCGCAGGATCGCACGCCGCTCGGCCTCGAGCGCGGTCTCGCCCGGCCCCCTCGTCCCGATGCCGCCCCCGAGGCGCGACAGGACGTCGCCCCATCCGCGCAGGCGCGGGAGACGGTAGTCGAGCTGCGCGAGCTCGACCTGCAGCTTGCCCTCGGCCGAGCGCGCGTGCTGGGCGAAGATGTCGAGGATCAGCCCGGTGCGGTCGATGATCTTGAGCCCGCGCTCCGCGAGCGGGTTGACGCCGGCGATCTCCTCGAGGTTGCGGCCCTGCGCCGGCGTGAGCTCGTCGTCGAAGATCACCATGTCGGCGTCGAGCGCGGCCGCGACGTCGACGACCTCGCGCGCCTTGCCCTTGCCGAGGTAGCTGTTCGCGTCGGGGACGTCGCGGCGCTGCACGACGCGGTCCACCGTCTCCGCTCCGGCGGTGTCGGCGAGCGCCTCGAGCTCGTCGAGCGACCACTCGACCTCCTCGAGCGGTGCGCCGCCGAACGCCGCTCCGACGAGCACGGCGCGCTCGCGCTCGGGGCGCGTCGCGTGCGTCACCGCGCCACCACGGCCGCGAGCGCGTCGAGGTCGACGTCGCCGCGGTAGGACTCGATCGCCGGACCGATCAGATACGCGGGCGAACCGGGGCCGCTCCACTCGACGACGACGTCGCCACCCGGCTGCGCCACCACGACGCGCGCGGCGGCGCCTCGCAGCGTGCGCGCGGCGACCGCAACCGCACACGCGCCGGTACCGCACGCGTGCGTCTCGCCGGAGCCGCGCTCCCACACGCGCATCGCGACGCGCTCGGGTGACTCGACGCGCGCGACCTCCACGTTCGCTCCGTGCGGGAAGCGCCGGTGGCGCTCGAGCACGGGCCCGATCGCCCCCAGTGCAACCGCCGCGACGTCGTCGACGAACACGACCGCGTGTGGGTTGCCCATCGACAGGCACGAGGCCTCGACCACGGCGTCGTCGAGCCCCAGGTCGACGACGCGCGCATCGTCGAGCTCCAGCTCGACGCGCAGCGCGTCGGCGCCGTCCCACTCGACCGGCACGCGCGCGGGCTCGAAGTCCGGCACGCCCATGTCGACGCGCACGTCGCCCGACTCCAGGATCGTGACGGCGCGCACCCCGGCCCCCGTCGCGACCGACATGCGGGAACCGGTCGCGAGGCCCTCGGCGCGCGCGAACAGCGCGACGCAACGGATGCCGTTGCCGCACATCTCCGCGTGCGACCCGTCGGCGTTGCGGTAGTCCATCGTCACGTCCGCGCCGTCGCGGCCCGGAGCGACGCGTATGACGCCGTCGGCGCCGACCCCGGCGCGCCGGTCGCACAGGGCGCGGGCGCGCGGCGCGGTGAGCTCGATCGCGTCGTCGGGATCGGCGAGCATGACGAAGTCGTTGTGGGACCCGTGCCACTTGGCGAAACGCATGCCTCCACGGTACCCGAGCGGCGGCGGCGTCCCCGTCGGCGCGCGCCGTCTCGCCGGAGCCGAACGCCCCGCCGCGGACCGCCGCGCGGCGTGCGACGTCCCGAGCCGCCCGCCGATGACGTCACGCTCGACGCGCGAAGTGGCGCGTCAGGCGCTCCGCGAGCTCGGGATCGCGCGCGTCGAACCACACGACGCGCGGGTCGGCGCGAAACCACGACTCCTGGCGGCGCGCGAACCTCTTCGTCGCGCGCACGATCGCGTCGCGCAGGTCCGCGGGCGACGCCTCCGGCGCGTCGAGAACCTGGCGGTAGCCGAGCGCCTGGCGCGCGGTGGCGCCCAGCCCCCGGACGGCGAGCCGGCGCGCCTCGTCGACGAGCCCGCGCTCGAGCATGTCGTCGACGCGCGCCGCGATCCGTTCGTAGAGCTCGGCGCGCGGGCGCTCCAGCCCCGCGACATCGAGGTCGTAGAGGCTGTCGTAACGGTCCCACGACGACTCCTCCGAGAACGGGCGCCCGGTCGCCTCGACGACCTCGAGCGCGCGGACGATGCGACGCTCGTTCGACGGCTCGATGCGCGCGGCCGCGTCCGGGTCGACGCCCGCGAGGCGCGCGTGCAACGCCGCGGCCCCGACCCTGGCCGCCTCGTCCTCGAGCGCGCGGCGGACGTCGGGCGCGTGCGGCGGGAAGCGGAGGTCGTCGACCACGGCGCGGAAATAGAGCCCCGAGCCCCCGACGAGCAGCGGGAGCCGGCCGCGCGCCGCGACCTCGGCGATCGCGGCGCGCGCGAGCGCCTGGAAGCGCGCCACGCTGAGCGCCTCTTCGGGGTCGAGGACGTCGAGGAGGTGGTGCCGCACGAGCGCGCGCTGGGCGACGGTCGGCTTCGCGGTTCCGACGTCCATGCCGCGATAGACCTGCATGGAGTCGACCGACACGACCTCCGCGCCGAGCCGCCGCGCGACGTCGAGCGCGACGTCGGTCTTGCCGACCGCGGTCGCGCCCACGAGCGCCGCGACGCGGGCCTTCACGGCAGCGCGGCCGCGACGACGTAGCCGACGCCGAGCGGCGCGTCGTAGGCGCGCACCTCGGCGCGCATCCCGGACGCGAGCGACGCGAACGCGCGCAGCGGGCCCCCGCCGCACGCGCCGGCGTCGCTCCACGCGCGCTCGTCGAGCGCGCCGATGCGCGCCGCGTCGCCGGCGAGCGCGGCGATCACGACGTCGTCCAGCGCGCGGCCCTCGGGCCGCTCGGTCAGCGGCGCGCGCGTCGTCAGCGACGCCGCCGTGTGCGCGCTCGCGACGAACGCGACGCGCGCCTCGGCCGTCACGGCACGCAACGCGGCGGCGACCCGGACGCCGTCGCCGAGCGCGTCCCGCACCGGACCGGCGCCGGGACCGGTGCACTCGGGCAGTGTCGCGGCGACGACGGGGATCGACGGCCGCGCGAGCGCCAGCGGGACGACGACGCCGTGGTCGCACGGCTCGTCCAGCAGCGGACGGCCCCACGACTCGGCGAGCGCGCGCGCGAGCGCGTCGTCGGTCGGCACGTCGACCGCGCAACCGGCGAGCCCGAAGCCGTCGAGCGACCCCCGCACGCGCCGGTACACCCCCGCCGCGCGTCCGTGGGGCGACAGCACGACGACGGCGTCGGCCGCGCGCGGGAACGCCTCGATCGTCGCGGCGCGCACGCGCGCGAGCGCGTCGTCGTCGCGCGCGCCGGCGACGCCGGGGACGAGCAGCGGCGCGTGCGGGACGACTGCGGCGGCGGCGACGTCCATGGGGGCGCTGCGCGCGCGGCGCTAGCCGCAGGCCGCGCAGCCGCCGGGCGCGGCGGCGAGCGGAAGGCTCATCCGGGGCCGGGCGCCGCGGTCGCGCGCGCCGACGACGACGCCGTCGAGATGGTGTGGGTGTGCGCCGGTGACGCGCACCGTTCGGAAGCTGCCCTCGGACGCGCCGTCGGAGTCGAAGTGCACGAGCTTGTTCGTGCGCGTCCGTCCCGTGAGCCGGGCGGCGTCCTTCTTCGACGGCCCCTCGACGACGACCTCCTCGACCCGACCGACCGCCGCCGCGTTGCGCTCGAGCGAGATGCGCTCCTGCAGCGCGACGAGCCGGTCGAAGCGCTCCTGCACGACTTCCTTGGGGACACGGCCGGGCAGCTCCGCCGCGGCGGTCCCCGGTCGCGGCGAGTACTGGAACGTGTAGGCCGCGTCGTAGCGCGCCTGCGCGACGAGATCGAGCGTCTGCTCGAAGTCGTCGTCGGTCTCGCCCGGGAACCCGACGATGACGTCGGTCGTCACCGCGACGCCGGGGATCGCGTCGCGCACCATCGCGAGCTTGGCGAGGTAGCGATCGCGCTTGTACGCGCGCTTCATCGCCCTCAGGACGCGGTCGGAGCCGGCCTGGACCGGAAGGTGGACGTGCTCGCACACCGACGCGCACTCCGCCATCGCCGCGACCGTGTCGGCGCGGAAGTCCTTCGGGTGCGGGCTCGTGAAGCGAATGCGTTCGAGCCCGTCGATGCCGTCGAGCGTCCGCAGCAGCGACGCGAACAGCGGGGTCCCCTCGATGTCGCGCCCGTACGAGTTGACGTTCTGACCGAGCAGGGTGACCTCGAAGACGCCGTCGGCGACGAGCCCGGCGACCTCGCCGGCGACGTCGCCCGGTCGGCGCGACACCTCCGGACCGCGCACCGCGGGCACGATGCAGAACGTGCACGAGTTGTTGCAGCCGATGGAGATCGACACCCACGCGTGCCACGGGCTCGTACGGCGCGCGGGGAGCGCGGACGGGAACGTCTCGGTCTGCTCGAGGATCTCGAACGCGGGGCCGTCGGCTGACTCGCGCAGCAGGCGCGGGAGGCTCGCGAGGTTGTGGGTCCCGAGGACGACGTCGACGTGCGGCGCGCGGCGCTGGATCACGTCGCGGTCCTTCTGCGCGAGGCACCCGGCGACGACGATGCGCGTCCCGGGCCGCGACTGCTTGATCGCCTTGGCGTGGCCGAGGTTGCCGTACAGCCGCTGGTCGGCGTTCTCCCGGATGCAGCAGGTGTTGAACAGGATCACCGCCGCGCCGTCGGGGCCGTCGGCCGGTGCGTAGCCCTCGGCCTCGAGCATCCCGGCGAGGCGCTCGGAGTCGTGCTCGTTCATCTGGCACCCGAACGTGCGGATGAAGTAGGTGGGCGGGCTCGAATCGCCGGTCCGGGCGGCGCTCGACGGCGGAGCGATCGCTTCGGTCGTCACGCCGATGCAGCGTAGCATCGGGGGGCCGGCAAAACGCCCGCCGGGGAATGCAGGCCACGCCCGCCCGGTTGTCGTACCAACGAGGGGGCGGCGTGCCCGACGGCGTCGCCGACGTCCGGAACGTCGAGCAAGGGGAATCCGTCACGATGCGCACCGCCCGCACGACGCTCGCGACCGCCGTCATGTCGATCGCCCTGCTGGCCGCCGCCGCGCCGGCCGCCGGGGGGCCGTCCGGCCACGACGTCGTCTACCTCGTCGAGCAGACCGCATCCGGCTACGTGCCGACGGAGAACTACGTCGTCGTCGAGGACGCCGCCCGTGAGGCCCTCATTCGGCGCGAGCAGCACGGCACCGAGGTCGGTCAGGTCGACTGGTCGACGTTCGCGGCTGCCGACGACGACGCCGCGCCGCACGACGACTTCCATCCCGCCAGCGGGACGAAGAGCATCGACCCGACCGGGGTCGAGGGGGTACTCGTGGACGCGCTGCCCGACGCCTCCACCGAGCCCATCGAGACGTTCACGTTCAAGCTGTCGAACGCGCGCGGCGAAGCCGGCATGATCCTGCGCCAGCCGTCCGAGGCGAAGTTCTCGATCATCGACGTCGACGGCGCCGCGCGCGTCGGCCTCGGGACCGACCAGTACTCGAACTTCGAGAACCGCGGCAGCGTGCGCATCCTCGTCGTTCGGGCCGGCCCCGCCACGACCGAGGCGTCGACCGTGCAGTACGCCACCGCTCCGGGCACCGCGACCGCCGGATCCGACTACACCAGCAAGACCGGCACCCTGACGTTCGAGGCGGGCAGCACGATCCCGGCCCGCACCGAGACGATCGTCGTCCCGCTGCTCAACGACTCCGCCGACGAGCCGGCCGAGACGTTCACGCTCGCGCTGAGCAACCCGACCAACGCGACGCTGACGACGCCTGCGTCGGCGACGGTCACGATCGAGGACGACGACAGCCCGACGTCGGACACGCGCGCGCCGGTCACGAGCTTCCACATCCCGCGCCACGGCGAGACGTACAGGCCGCGCTCGCTCGAGTCGGAGAGCGCGCACATCTCGCCGAGCGACGACGGCTCCGGCGTCGCCAAGGCCGAGTTCGCGCTGCGCAAGAACCTGCGCAACGGCGACTGCGCGTGGTACACGGGCACGCGCTTCCGAGGCGGCGCGTGCAGCAGCAAGCGGTGGCTCGACGCGGGGCTCGATCAGCAGTGCCCCGACCCGGACCAGTGCTTCATCGTGTACGAGTACGACGAGCGGCTCAAGCAGACGACGCGTAGCACCGGGATCCGCAGCTACACCGCGTTCGCCCGCTCGCACGACAACGCCGGCAACGTCGAGCGCGACTTCGACGCCGGGCGCAACAAGAACACGTTCTTCCTCAAGCCGAGCTGACCGAGCGCGACGACCGGCGTCGGAAAAAGCTCTTCACACCGTCGCGCTCGTGGTCTAGCGTGACCGCTGGGAGACGGGAACTCTGACTGCGTGACGGCGCGCTCACGGCGACGCTCTCAGGCATCAGACGCACGTCGCTCGCGACGGCATCGCGACATCGGACGAGTGCTCGCTTCGGGGGTGGAGCATGACGAACGACCGGCGGCGCAGCGTGATCATCACGTTCAAGCGCAAGGACGAACGTCCCGATCGTGACCGGGACAAGACGCACATCGTCGCGGAGGCCGTCGACACCGCGATCGACTTCGTCGACGCGGCGACGTTCGCGGCGGGACAGGTACCGCTGCGGCCGGGCACCCGCCGCGAGACGGTCGCCTACGACGTCAACCAGTACGACGCGCCGATCGTCGCCGCGTCGCTGACCGAGTCCGAGATCGACGCGCTGCGAGCGAACGGCAACGTCGCGGACGTCGAGGACGACGGCGAGGTGTACGCCCTGCCGTCCGCACAGGAAGCGCAGCTCGTGGTCGAGGGGGGCCCGGCGCCACAGGCCGAGACGATCCCCACGGGGCTGCCGCAGATAAAGGCGCCGTTGGCGTGGGACTGCTCGCGCGGCAAGGGGATCTCCGTCGCCGTGCTCGACACGGGGATCGACGGCGGGCACCCGGACCTCGCGCCCAACTACCGCGGCGGCGTGAGCTTCGTGCCCGGCGAGACGACCCCCGCCGACGGCAACGGTCACGGGACGCACTGTGCCGGCACGATCGCGGCGGCGCTCAACGGCAGCGGAGTCGTCGGGGTTGCGCCGGCCGCGTCGCTGTACGCGGTCAAGGTCCTCGGCGCGTCCGGCAGCGGCTCGTGGAGCGGGTTCATCGCGGGGCTCGACTGGTGCATCGACAACGGCATCCGCATCGCGAGCATGAGCCTCGGCGCACCGAGCGCTCCCACCGCCGTGGAGGCGATGTGCAACAGCGCGTTCGCGCAGGGCGTGCTGCTGATCGCCGCGGCCGGCAACAACGGTCCCGCCGAGGGAACCGTGACGGCGCCCGGCCACTACGACAGCGTCGTCGCGGTGTCGGCGCTCACGAACTCGAACCAGCTCGCCGAGTTCAGCAGCTGGGGGCCGGAGGTCGAGCTGTGCGCCCCCGGCGTCAACGTGCTGTCCACGCTTCCCGGCGGCAGCTTCGGGCGCCTCAGCGGCACGAGCATGGCGTGCCCCCACGTGAGCGGCGCGGCCGCGGTCGCGTGGGGCGGCCACCGCTACTCCGACAACGTCACGATCAGGCGCCTGCTCGCGTGGACGTCGGACAACCTCGGCCCGACGGGCCGCGATCCGCGCTTCGGCTTCGGCCGCGTCGACGCCGCCCAGGCGGCGTGCACGATGCGCACGCCGCCTGCGATCCCCGGCATCCCGTGAGCGCGGCCGGTCGCGTCGCGCGCGTCACGACGGCGGGCGACCGATCGAGGTAGCGCCGCGCCGGCGCGCGCCCGCGGACGCGCGCGCCACCGGCGTCCGGCTGGTTCCGCTGGGCCCGCGCGTCCCGCTACCCGCGCCGGCGCCGCCGTCGACGCGCCGCGACGTCCCCGCGGGCTACGGCGTGCAGGAGCAGTGCCTCCCGTTCACGGCGGCGGCGAGCCTCGGACTGCTGGTGCCGTCGCCGATCTCGTTCGGGTGCTGCGCACCGGAGGACGCGCCCGAGGGCGCGCACGTGTTCCGCTCCCCCCTCGCGTCCGGCTCTGGAGACCCGTCGTTCTACGTGTGTGACGACCGCGCCGCGCGCTTCGCGCGCAACGCGTACGCGCTCGACGAGGTCCCGCTGCGGACGCGGCGCGGCAAGGTGGCGTTCGCGCCGGTCGTCGCCGGGCTCAGCTTCTTCGACCGCGCCGACCTGCGCGACGTCGTCAAGCTGCACCTGCCCTACCTGTGGCGCACCGAGCCGGGCGTCGACACGCTGTTCCTGCCGCCCCTCAACCGCGACGCGCCGTTCGGGGTCGTCGCCGGGCTCGTCGAGACGCAGTGGTACGCCGGCTGCGTCGGGCTCGTGCTCCGCGTGCCGCGCGCCCCGGCCCCCGTCCACGTCGCCGCCGGAGATCACGTGGCCCACGCCGTGCTCGTCTCCCGCACGCTGCGCCGGCCTGCGGTGCGCGCGGTCGCGCCGCACGAGCGCGCCGCGCGCGACGAGCGCGCCGCGCTCGGCGAGTGGTACCGCGACCTCGCCGCCGACCGCAGCGCATACAAGCAGCTGGCGCGTCGCCGGGCGGACGACGCCTGAGGGGACGACGGCTACGACGGCGAGTCGCCCAGCGCCCACACCTCGCCGTCGAACTCGACGAGCTCGACGCCCGGCGCACCCGCGAGCGCGTCGACGGCGTCGGCGCGCACGGTCCCCGACACGCCGGGCAGGTGCGCGAAGCGGCGCCCGATCGTGAGCCCCGCGCCCTCGAGCGCCGCGGCGTCGGCGCCGCGCGCGAGCGTGACGATCACGGGCACCTCGCGGGCCGGGTCGGTCGCCGCGGCCTCGTCGACGATCGTTCGCAGCTCGGCGCTGACGGTCCCCATGACGACACCTCCCGGCGTCCGTGCGACGCCGAACCGGCGCGCGCGGACGAGATCGAATCCCGGCCGCCATGCTAGGCGCGCGTCGCGGCTACTTCGCGTACGCGCTCTGACGCAGCTCGCGGATGACCGTGATGCGGATCTGGCCCGGGTACTGCAGCTCCTCCTCGACCTTCTTCGCGATGTCGCGCGCGATGACGTCCGCCTGGAGGTCGTCGACCTCGCCCGGCTTGACCATCACGCGCACCTCGCGTCCGGCCTGCATCGCGTAGACCTTGTCGACGCCGTCGAAGTCCATCGCGATCTCCTCGAGCCGCTGGAGCCGCTTGACGTAGGTCTCGAGCGTCTCCCGCCGCGCGCCCGGGCGTGACCCGGAGATCGCGTCGGCGACCTGCGTGAGGACCGCCTCGATCGTGCGCTGCTCGACCTCGCCGTGATGGGCCTCGATCGCGTGGCACACCTCCGGAGGCTCCTTGAGCCGGCGCGCGATCTCGGCCCCGATGAGCGCGTGGCTGCCCTCGATCTCGTGCGTGACCGCCTTGCCGATGTCGTGCAGCAGGGTGGCGCGCTTGGCGAGGTGCACGTCGGTGCCGAGCTCGGCGGCGATGACGCCGGCGATGTGCGCCGCCTCGACGACGTGCTTGAGGACGTTCTGCCCGTAGGACGTGCGGAACTTGAGGCGGCCCAGGACGCGCACGAGCTCGGGGTGCAGGTCCGTGATGCCGGTCTCGAGCACGGCCCACTCGCCGCCCTCGCGGATCTCGCGCTCGACCTCGGCCTTCGACTTCTCGTGCATCTCCTCGATGCGCGCCGGCTGGATGCGGCCGTCGCCGATGAGGCGCTCGAGCGTAAGGCGCGCGGTCTCTCGGCGGATCGGGTCGAAGCACGACAACACGACGGCCTCGGGCGTGTCGTCGATGATCAGGTTCGTCCCGGTGGCGGCTTCGAACGCGCGGATGTTGCGCCCCTCCCGCCCGATGATCCGGCCCTTCATGTCCTCGTTCGGGAGCGTGACCGTGGTGACGGTGGACTCCGTCGTCAGGTCCGACGCCACCCGCTGCATCGAGATCGCGATGATCTTGCGGGCGCGGCGGTCGGCCTCCTCGCGGGCCTTCGCCTCGACGTCGCGGACGATCACCATCGCCTCGCGCTTGGCTTCGTCCTCTATCTGCTCGATGAGCGCCTGCTTCGCGTCCGCCTGCGTCATGCCCGCGACCCGCTCGAGCTCGGCCCGGGCCCGGTCGGCGATCCGGTCCAGCTCCTGCTGGGCCGCCTTCAGCTCGCTCTCCTTCGTCTCGATCGCCCGCTCCTTGCGGTCGAGCGAGTCGCTGCGGGAGTCGAGGTTGGCCTCGCGCTGGGCGAGCCGGTCCTCCTTGCGCTCGATCTCGGCGCCGCGCCGCTTGAGGTCCTGCTCGGCCTCGCTCCGCATGCGGAAGATCTCGTCCTTGGCCTCGACTAGAGCTTCACGCTTGGCCGCCTCGGCTTCCTTCTCCGCGTCCGCCAGCACGGTGCGGGCGCGGCTCTCTGCCGACGTGACTTCCT
>DASZZZ010000042.1:0-2206 GCA_036260375.1 Actinomycetota bacterium | reverse complement strand
GCCCGACGAGCGCTACGTCGCGCCGCGCACCGACACCGAGCAGCGCCTCGCGAGCGAGGTCTTCGCCGAGCTCCTCGGCGTCGAGCAGGTCGGCGTCGACGACACGTTCTTCGAGCTCGGCGGCAACTCGCTGCAGGCGACCCAGCTCGTCAGCCGCGTGCGCGACACGCTCGGCGCCGACATCGACCTGCGCGACTTCTACTCCGCCCCCACGATCGGCGACCTCGCCCGCGTCATCGAGCAGAACGCCCGTCCCGAGCCCGCCGACGCCGCCGCACCGGCGTCGCTTGAGCCCGCCGACGCCGCCGCACCCACGCCGTCCGTGCCCGCTGACGCCGCCGCACCGGCGTCGCCCGAGCCCGCCCCGGCGGCGGCCATCGCCGCACCCGACGCCGCGCCGGCAATCGAGCCGCGGACCGCTGAGCCGGGCGGCCAGACCGCGCCCGCGGCGGCGCCGTCGTGGCCTCCGGTTCCGGCGGCGGCCGGCAACGGGGCGGGCCCGGGACCGTCGGGCGACGGCCCGGTCGCCGGTGGCGGGACGTCGCTCGCACGAGATGTCGAGCGGGTCGCGCACGCGCTCGGCGAGGCGCGCGCCCGGCTCGACGTCGCCGAGCGTCTCCTCGACGACGTCCGCGCCCGGATCGTGGGCGACGACGCGCCGGCGCCGGACGGCGCCCCGCCGGCGGCGGCGCCGCGTCCCGATCCCGCGCCGTCGGCCGAGCCCGCGCCGCGCGCCGACGCCGCGCCGTCGGCCGAACCCGCGCCGCGCCCGGAGGCCGCGTCGTCGTCCGACGCCGCCGCGGACGGCGACACGCCGGCAACGGTGCCGGCGCCGTCCGGCCGCATCCCGCGCGCACCGCGGCCCGAGCGCGTCCCGACGTCGTTCGCGCAACAGCGGCTGTGGTTCATCGACCAGCTGTCGCCCGACCAGCCGACGTACAACGTCCCGCTCGACCTTCGGCTGCGCGGCGCGCTGGACGTCGACGCGCTCGAGCGCGCCCTGACCGAGATCGCGACGCGCCACGAGGCGCTGAGGACGACGTTCGAGGCGCACGACGGCGTCCCGTACCAGGTCGTCACGCCCCCGACGCCGGTGCGTCTGCCCGTCGTCGACCTCACCGGCGTCCCGGAGGCCGAGCGCGAGGCGCGCGCCCACGACGAGATGGTCGCCGAGGCCCGCCGTCTGTTCGACCTCGAGACCGGTCCCATGTTCCGAGCGACGCTCATCCGCCTCGCGCCCGACGACCACGTCCTGACGTGGACGATGCACCACATCTGCGGAGACGGGTGGTCGGTCGGCGTGTTCACCGCGGAGCTCGAGGCGCTCTACCGCGCGTTCGTCGCGGGCGGGCCGTCGCCGCTTGCAGAGCCCGAGATCCAGTACGCGGACTACGCGCTGTGGCAACGCGACCACCTGCAGGGCGAGGCCTACGCCGCCGACGTCGAGTGGTGGCGTGAACGCCTCGCCGACCTGCCGGTGCTCGAGATGCCGACCGACCGTCCGCGGCCGCCGGTCGCGACGCTCGAGGGCGCGACCGCGGTGCGGCAGGTCCCCGACGACGTCGTCGAGCGCGTGCAGTCGCACGGCGCGCGCAAGGGCGCGAGCCTCTACATGTCGCTGCTCGCCGCGTTCGACGCGCTCCTGCACCGTTACACGGGGCAGGACGACATCGTCGTGGGATCCGCCAACGCGAGCCGCGACCGCAGCGAGCTAGAGCCGCTGATCGGCTTCTTCGTCAACATGCTCGTGATGCGCACCGACGTCGGCGGCAACCCGACGTTCATCGAGCTCGTCGAGCGCGTGCGCGACGTCGCGCTGGGCGCGTACGCGCACCAGGAGGTGCCGTTCGAGGCGCTCGTCGACGAGCTCAGGCCAGAGCGCGACCCGAGCCGCAACCCGCTCTTCCAGGTGTCGTTCAACCTCCAGAACCAGGGCCCGGGCCGCCTCGACCTTCCCGGGATCGAGCTGCAGCGTCTCGACGTCATCGAGCTCGGCAAGTCGCGCTTCGACCTGACGTTCATCGTCTTCCCGGAGGACGACGGCCTGCGCATCGCGGTCGAGTACTCCACCGACCTCTTCGACGCCGACCGCATCGAGCGCATGCTCGCCCACTACGAGAACGTCCTGCGCGCGGTCGCGGCCGACCCCGACGTGCGCGTCGGCGACATCGAGCTCCTCACCGACGCCGAGCGCGACGCCGCGATC
>DASZZZ010000041.1:0-17794 GCA_036260375.1 Actinomycetota bacterium | reverse complement strand
ATGGCGCCCGCCGACGACGCTGCGAGTGCGCGTGACGTCCGGCGGGCGGCCGGTCCGCGGAGCGCGCCTGCGTGTGGAGCGCGCAGGGCGCGCACCGACCAGCGGGGGCGGGCCCGCCTGCGCGTCCGTCCCGCACGCCGGGGGCGGATCGTGCTCGTGGCGAGCCGCAGGGGCCTGCGCAGCGCGCGCGTGCGCGTCCGCGTGACCTGAGCGACTTCGAGCCGCCCTCAGGCGGCGGGTGCGGCGCCGTCGGCCCCGTCCGCGCCCGCGGCCGCTTCGGTCGCCTCGGTCGCCAGCTTGCCCGGCGCGAGCATCATCGTCATGTTGCGCCCGTCCTGCTGAGGTCGCTGCTCGACGACCGCCAGCTCACCGAGGTCCTCGGCCAGGCGGTTGAGGAGCATCTCGCCGCGCTCGGGGTGCGTGACCTCGCGGCCGCGGAACATGATCGTGACCTTGACCTTGGCGCCCTGCTTGAGGAACCGCACGACGTGGCCCTTCTTGGTCTCGTAGTCGTGGCGGTCGATCTTCGGGCGCATCTTCATCTCTTTGACGACGACGTGGCTCTGCTTCTTGCGCGCCTCCCGCTGGCGCACGGCCTGGTCGTACTTGTACTTGCCGTAGTCCATGATCCTGCAGACGGGCGGGTCGGCGTCGGGCGCCACTTCGACGAGGTCGAGGTCCTGCTCGGTCGCCATACGCAGCGCGGCGTCGGTGTCGATGATCCCGACCTGCTTGCCGTCGGGACCGACGACCCGCACGCGCGGCACCCGGATGCGGTCGTTCACTCTCGGCTCGGTTGCGATGCCAGCTCTCCTCTCAAGAGGCGTCGTGCCTGCGCCCGGCCCCCGCCGCGCGCGCGAAAAAGCCGATGACGCCAAGACCAGCGTCACCGGCTCGAGGGCGGGGGGTGGCGTACCTCGCACCACCGTCCCGCAGCGGCAACCCGTGGACCCCGCCGGCCGCCGGCCCGCGGGCCCGCCGGGAGGTGAGGAGCGTCCGGCCCGCGCGGGTCGCCGCCCGCCGCCGACCGAGAGCCCCTTCTTGGCGACTGTCTCGAAAGGGAGTATAACGATCCGGCCCATGAGCGACACCGACCCCCGCGACGACGCCCCCGAGCGCCGCCGTCCGCGCGTCGTCGACCGGCGCGTCTCGGCCCGCCGCGACGACGAGGCGCCGGCCCCGGCGCCGGAGACTCCCCCGCCCGCGGCTCCTCCGCAGCCCGAGGCGACCGCCACCCCGCAGCCCCAGCCGGAGCCCGCGCCGCCGCCCGGCGGCGAGCAGCCGATGTGGACGCCCGAGCAGGAGGCGGAGGCGCGCCGCATGGCCGAGGAGATAGCGCGCGTCCCGGCGCGCGACTGGGTCGTGAGCGCGGCGATGAACCTCGTCAACGTCGCGACCGTCAAGCTCGACGCGGGCACGCCGGCCGAGGCGCAGCTGGCGATCGACGCGCTCGCGGGGCTGCTCGACCGCGTCGGCGACGGCCTCGGCGACGTCGCCCGGACGTTCCGCCAGCTGCTCGCGCAGCTGCAGATGGCCTACGCCGAGATCGTGTCGCAGCAGCCGCCGCGCCCGTAGCGCTACGCGCCTCCGGGGGGCTTGGGGAGCGACGCGAGCAGGCTCGCCATCTCGATCGCGGCGAGCGCGGCCTCCCATCCCTTGTTGCCGGCCTTGCCCCCGGCCCGCTCCGACGCCTGCTCGGTCGTCTCCGTCGTCAGGACCCCGAACGTGACCGGCACGCCCGTCTCCGCCCCGACGCGCGCGATGCCGGTCGTCGCGGCCCCCGCGACGTACTCGAAGTGGGCGGTCTCGCCGCGCACGACGACGCCCACGCACACGACAGCGTCGACCTCTCCGGACGCCGCGAAGCGCCGCGCCGCGGCCGCGAGCTCGAACGCGCCCGGGACCCACGCCAGCGCGACGTCGTCGTCGCGCACCCCGTGGCGCACGAGGCAGTCGCGGGCGCCGTCCGCGAGGCGCCGCGCGATCGTCTCGTTGAAGCGGCTCGCGACGATCGCGACGCGCAGCCCCGCGGCGTCGTAAGTGCCTTCGTAGGTGCGCACGTCACGCCTCCCCGTCGGTGCTCGCGACGGCCGCGGCGTCGCCCGCCGCGAGCTCGTCGGTGATCTCCGGACCGATCGCCTCGAGCAGGTGCCCGAGCCGATCCCTCTTCGCCTGGAGGTAGCGCACGTTCTCGGGATTCGGGCGTGTCTCGAGCGGGACGCGGTCGACGATCGTGAGCCCGTAGCCCTCGAGCCCCGCGCGCTTGGTGGGGTTGTTGGTGAGCAGGCGCATGGTCGAGATGCCCAGGTCGACGAGGATCTGCGCGCCGACGCCGTACTCGCGCGCGTCGGGCGCGAACCCGAGCTCGAGGTTGGCGTCGACCGTGTCGAGCCCGTCGTCCTGGAGCGCGTACGCCTCGAGCTTGTGCCGCAGCCCGATCCCGCGGCCCTCGTGGCCGCGGATGTAGAC
This sequence comes from Actinomycetota bacterium, assembly GCA_036260375.1. Lineage (GTDB taxonomy): Bacteria > Actinomycetota > CADDZG01 > CADDZG01 > WHSQ01 > DASZZZ01. The sequence goes on along the minus strand of DASZZZ010000041.1, from coordinate 15,325 downwards.
GATCACGCCCTCGCCCGCGTCCGCGATCGCGCGCATCGCCTCGCGCAGCTGCTCGCCGCAGTCGCACCTCGTGCTGCCGAGGACGTCCCCCGTGAAGCACTCGGAGTGCACGCGCACGAGGACGTCGTCGTGGCCCTCGGGCCGCCCCATGACCAGCGCGACGTGCGTGCGCCCGTCGTGCGACTCGTACGCGATCGAGCGGAAGTCGCCGTACGGCGTGGGGATGCGCGCCTCGGTCACGCGCCGCACGAGCTTCTCGGCGCGCCGGCGGTACGCGATGAGGTCCGCGATCGAGATCATCGTCAGCCCGTGCTCGGCGGCGAAGCGCTCGAGGTCGGGGACGCGCGCCATGGACCCGTCCTCGTTGACGACCTCGCACAGCACGCCCGCCGGAAAGCGCCCCGCGAGGCGGGCGAGGTCGACGGCGGCCTCGGTGTGCCCGGCGCGCCGCAGCACCCCTCCGGGCACGTAGCGCAGCGGGAACACGTGGCCGGGTCGCACGAGGTCGGACGGCAGCGCGTCGGGGTCGACGAGCGTGCGGACCGTGCGCGCGCGGTCGGCCGCCGATATCCCGGTCGTGACGCCGTCGCGCGCGTCGACGCTCACCGTGAACGCGGTGCGCATCGTCTCGGAGTTCTCCGACGTCATCTGCGGAAGGTGCAGCTGCGCGAGGCGCTCGTGCTCCATCGCGACGCACACGATGCCCGAGCAGTGCCGCACCATGAACGAGACGTGTTGCGGCGTGGCGCAGTCCGCCGCAAAGATGAGATCCCCTTCGTTCTCGCGGTCGGCGTCGTCGACGACGATCACCATGCGACCCGCGCGGATCTCCTCGATCGCCTGCTCCACCTTGTCGAACGTCATGGCGGCCCCCCTCCGACCGGCTTGCCCTCGTCCGGCTCCCGCGCGCGCGAGAGCCTCTCCACGTACTTCGCGATGACGTCGGCCTCGACGTTGACCTCGGCGCCCACCGCGAGCGAGGCCAGCGTCGTGACCGACAGCGTGTGCGGGATCAGCACGACCTCGAAGCTGGTGCGCCCGACCCCCGCGACGGTGAGCGACACGCCGTCGAGCGTCACCGAGCCCTTGTGAACGAGATAGCGAAGGGCGTCGTCGGACGCGGTGAACCACACCCGCCGTGCACCGTCCTCGTCCTCGACGCGCACGACGCGCGCGACGCCGTCGACGTGACCCTGCACGAGGTGGCCTCCGAGCCTGTCGGCGAGCCGCGCCGGCAGCTCGAGGTTCACGCGCGCGCCGCGCCCTAGCCGCCCGAGCGTCGTCAGCGCGAGCGTCTCCGGCGCCACGTCGGCCTTGAACGAGCGCCTCCGGACCGCGGTCGCCGTGAGACAGGTCCCGTTGACCGCGACCGAGTCCCCGACGCCGAGCTCGCGCGCGATCGGCCGTGCCTCGATCTCGACCTCGAGCACTCCGCCGCGCCCACGAGTGCGTCGGACGGTGCCGGTCGCGGTGACGATCCCGGTGAACACGTCAGCGCCCCCCGTCCGGCTCGTAGGTCGCGACGACGTCGTCGTCGGCGCGCTCGACGGACACGAGCCGCCAGCGGTACGCGCCGGCCATGGTCGCGACGCCGACGTCGCCGACGTCCGGGCCCCCGCGCCCGACCACGACGGCCCCGTGGTGCAGCTCGAGGCGGCCGACGAGCCGGCGCTCGAGCAGGCGCGTCGCGAGGCGCGCGCCGCCCTCGCACAGGACTTCCACGACGCCGCGCGCGCCGAGGTCCTCGAGCAGCGCGTCGAGGTCGACGCCATCGCCCGTGCGCGGCAGGACGAGCACCTCGGCGCCGGTCGCCTCCCACTCCTTGCGCCGTTCCACGGTCGCCGCGTCGGTAGTCGCGACCGTGACCGCGCCACCCGGCGACGAGAACAGCGCCGCGGTCGGCGGCACGCGGCCGGACCCGTCGACGACGACGCGCGCGGGCTGGCGCGGCGCGTCGACGGCGCGCACGTCGAGGCGCGGGTCGTCGGCCAGCACCGTCCCGGCACCGACCATGACCGCGTCGCACTCGACGCGTCGCCGGTGGACGATGCGGCGTGCGTCGTCCCCGGTGATCCAGCGCGACGTGCCGTCGGGCGCGGCGAGGCGCCCGTCGAGCGTGAGAGCGAGCTTGAGCGATACGAACGCGCGCCCGGTCGAGCGGTGGTGGACGTAGGCGGCGTTGAGGCGGCGGGCCTCGGTCGCGCACGCCCCGACCTCGACCTCGACGCCCGCGGCGCGCAGCATGTCGAAGCCGGCGCCGGCGACGCGCGGGTCGGGGTCCTCGAGCGCGGCGACGACGCGCCGGACGCCGGACGCCGCGACCGCGGGCGCGCACGGCGGCGTCCGCCCGTGGTGGGCGCACGGCTCGAGCGTGACGTACAGGGTCGCGCCGGCGGCGTCGAGGTCGCGCAGGGCGTCGGGCTCGGCGTGCGGCGTGCCCGGACCGCGGTGCCACCCCTCCCCGAGGACGACGCCGTCGCGCACGACGACCGCGCCGACGCGCGGGTTGGGCGACGTGAACGGAGGGCGCCGCGCGAGCTCGATCGCCCTGATCATGTGGCGCTCGTCGACTGCGTCCAACCGTCCCTCCGGGCCTCGTTCGTCGGCCCTCCGGGGCGGCGCGGACCGACGCGGCGCACGCGCGCCGCGTCGAGTCGCCTCTTCTCCCATCCGGACTTGCCGCCGCCCGTCGCCGGGGGCGGTTCACCGTCGGTCCCGGAATTCCACCGGGTCGGCCGCCACGGCACGCCGTGGGGGTCGCGGACTATGACCGCCGGTCGGGAGTCTCACCCTGCCCCGAAGAGGCCTTTTCTGCTGTGAAACGGATTATACCGCCGGCGCGCGCCGGAGGCCGGTCCGGGCCTCAGCCGGAGTGGCGGAGCACGGGCGACTCGTCGGCGGCCGCGCCGCGGCGGTCGACCGCATAGCTGGAGACCGAGTCGCGCTTGGCGAACTGCTTCATCTCCGACGCTATCTCGGACGCCTCCCAGTGGCTGCGGATGGGGCGCGTGCTGTTGGACGCGATGCCGATCGACACCGTCGTGAGGGGGAAGCGGTGCAGCTGGCTCCTGCGGTCGGCGACCTGGATCCATCCCCGGCGCGCGTCGTCGGCGTCGTAGAGCTCGATGCGCGCCGCGTCCCACGACGCGATGATGCGCTCGGCGATCGGCTCCGCGGCGGAGGGATCGACGATGACGACGAAGTCGTCTCCGCCGACGTGTCCGACGAACGACTCCGGCGCGCCGTTCGCCGCGACCGCGTCGCCGACGCAGCGCGCCAGCGTCTTGATCGCCTCGTCGCCGCGCAGGAACCCGTAGAAGTCGTTGAACGCCTTGAAGTGGTCGAGGTCGACGTACATCACCGCGAACGGGCCGCCGTCGGCGACGCGCGCCGCGACCTCCTCCTGCACGCGCACGTTGCCCGGCAACTGCGTGAGCGGGTTCAGGTCGCGCATCTCGCGCGAGCGGCGCAGCGCGGACTTGACGCGCGCGATCAGCTCCACGGGGTCGAACGGCTTGATCATGTAGTCGTCCGCGCCCGACGTCAGGCCGACGACCTTGTCCGCGGACAGCGAGCGCGCGGTGAGCATGATGACCGACATCTGGCGCGTGCGCGCGTCGCCGCGAAGACGCTGGCACACCTCGAACCCGTCGAGGCGCGGCATCATGACGTCGAGCAGCACGAGGTCGGGGAGCCGGTCGTAGGCCTCCTTGAGCGCCTGCTCGCCGTCCGACGCGGTCACGACCTCGAAGCCCTCGAGACGCAGGTTGACCTCGACGAATCTGACGATGTCCTCGTCGTCGTCGGCAACCAGCACGAGCTCGGGCGTGTCGGTCATGTCTCCCCGTTCGTCGCCGTGACCAGCTTGTCACGCAATCGCCGCGCGGCCCCCGCCGCGTCGACCCCGTCGAAGATCGCGCTCCCCGCGACCACCACGTCGGCCCCCGCCGCGACGACGCGATCGACGTTGGAGAGTTTGACCCCTCCGTCGACTTCGATGTCGGCAGATGCGCCCGCCGACTGAATCAGGCGTTTTGCCGAGGCTATCTTCGGCACGCACGCGTCGATGAACGCCTGGCCCCCGAACCCGGGGCGCACGGTCATGACGATGACGACCTCGAGGTCTGCGGCGAGCGCGCCGACGTCGTCGAGCCCGCGGTCGGGATGCACGGCGACCCCGGCGCCCGCGCCGAGCGAGCGGACGTGCTCGACCACCGCCGCCGGCTCGGGCGCGACCTCGGGGTGGAACGAGACGCGCGCCGCCCCCGCGTCGACGAACGCGGCCGCGTAGCGCATCGGGTCGGTGATCATCAGGTGCACGTGCAGGGGCAGGTCGCACGCGGCCCGCACGGCCGCGACCGTCGACGGCCCGAACGTCAGGTTGTCGACGTAGTGGCCGTCCATGACGTCGAGGTGGAACTGGTCGACGAACGGCGCCACCGAGGCGACCTCGTCGGCGAGCCGCCCGAAGTCGGCGGTCAGGATCGAGGGCGCCAGCCGGGCGCGCGTCGTCGTGGTCGTCACGGGCCTATGTCTACCGCAACCGCTCGCCGGGGGCCGGGCGGAGGCCGCGCCCGAGGTCCGCGCCGCCCATGCGGCGCTTGCCGGCGGGCTGCACCTCGACGAGCTCGACGGCGCCGTCGCCGGCGCCCGCGAGCAGGCGCCCGTCGAAGCGCAGCTCCCCCGGAGCCAGCCCCGCGTCGCCCACGGCCGCGACCCGGAACACGCGCAGCCGCGCGTCGCGCAGCGTCGTCCACGCCCCCGGGTCGGGGTCGAGAGCGCGCGCGAGGCGGTCGACGGCGGCGGCCGGCGCACTCCAGTCGACGCGCGTCTCGGCGGCGGCGATCTTCGGCGCGTAGGTCGCGCGCGCATGGTCTTGGGGGCGGGCGACGAGCTCCCCGGCGGCGTACGCGTGCAGCGTCGGCACGAGCAGCTCGGCCCCCCTGTGCGCGAGGCGGGCGCCGAGCGTCGCGGCGCTGTCGTCGGGCGCGACCCGCTCCGGCGCGCTCGTGAGCACCGGGCCCTCGTCCATGCCCTCGGTCAGCACGAACAGCGACACGCCGGTCTCCTCCAGCCCCTCCAGCAGGGCGCGCTGGACGGGGGCCGCGCCGCGCAGCCCCGGAAGGACCGAGAAGTGGACGTTGACGAACCCGAGCGGCGGCACCTCGAGGAGCTCGCGCGGCAGGATCTTGCCGTACGCGACGACGACCGCGACGTCGGGTGAGGCCCGCACCAGCGCGGCGGCAAGGTCCGGGTCGCGCGCCCGCGCCGGCTGCAGGACGTCGAGCCGCGCGGCGACGGCGCGCTCCTTGACCGGCGACGGCCGCACGCGCAGGCCGCGGCCGGTCGGACGGTCGGGGTTCGTGACGACCGCGGCAACCTCGACGCCGCCGTCGAGCAGCGCGTCGAGGCTCGGCACGGCCCACGCGGGCGTGCCGAAGAAGACCGTCCTCAGAGGGTCTCCTCCGGGGCCGTCGGCGCCGCCACGCGCGGCTGGGACGGGGGCAGCCCGAGCGCCCGCTCGCGCAGCGTCCGCAGCGCGTCGCGGCGCAGGTCCTCGGGCAGGCGGTCGACGAACAGCACCCCGTCGAGGTGGTCGATCTCGTGCTGGCACACGCGCGCGAGGAGGTCCTCGGCCTCGAGGCGGACCGGCTCGCCCCGCTCGTCGAGGCCCTCGACGACGACCTCGGCGGCGCGCTCGACCGGGTACGCGAGGCCCGGCAGCGACAGGCAGCCCTCCTCCTCGACGACGGTGTCGTCGGAGCGCCACGTGATCACCGGGTTGAAGACCGCGCCGTGGTCGTCCTCGACCTCCCACACGAAGACGCGCTCGACGACGCCGACCTGGGGGCCCGCGAGACCGACGCCCGGCGCCTCGCGCATGGTCTCGATCATGTCGCGCACGAGGCGGCGGTGGACGCGCGTGACGCGCTCGACGGCGCGCGCCCGCTGGCGCAGCACGGGGTCGCCGAAGACCCTGATCGGAAGCACGGCCACGTCGTCTCCAGTCGTCAGCGAGGGTCGGCGTCGACGGTCACGCGGGTGCCCGCCGGGACGGACGCGAGGATATCGCGCAGCCGGCGGCCGGCTTCGGTGGCGTCGGGGCACTTGGCGAGGATCTCGAGGGCCCCGGGGGCCGCCGGGCTCGGCGCGCCGAGCCGGCGCGGCCCCCCGCGCGCGGGCACCGGTCCGAGCACGCGCCCGCCTGCGGCGCGGCACGCGTCCGCCGCGCGCTCCACCCAGCCGGGCGCGTCCCGACCGTCGACGACGACGCGCACGAGCTCGGAGAACGGCGGGTACGCGAGCTCGCGCCGGAGCTCGAGCTCGCGCTCGAGGAAGAACCACGGGTCGGCGCGCGCGACCGCCTGGACCGCGTGGTGCGCGGGCTCCGACGTCTGGATCACGAGGCGGCCGCCGCGGCCGCGGGGGCCGGCCCACTCGGCCATCTCCGCGAGCGCGTGGTACGCGGTCTCCGCGGCGCGGAAGTCGGGGCGGCGCACGAGCGCGTCGGCGTCGAGCACTCCCACGAGCGACGCGGGCGGCCGCACGACCTCCTTCGTGCCGGCCCACGTCGTGACGTAGACGTCGGCGCCCGGCTCGGCGTCGGGCGCGTCCGGGCCGGCCCACGCGACGCGCGCGCGCGGGAACGCAGCCCGCAGCTGCTCCGCGAGCCGCTCGCTGCCGGCGCCGAGGTAGCGCAAGTCGGCGGCGCCGCACGACGGGCACGCCGGCGGCGGCGCGGCGGCATGGCCGCAGCGCGGGCACCGGACGCGCGCCGCGGCGCGGTCGAACGACAGCGCGGCCTCGCAGCGCGGGCACCGCACCGAGCGCCGGCATGCCGCGCACCACAACGTGCGCGCGTACCCGCGCCGCGGCGCCAGCAGCGCGACGCGCTCCCCGGCGCGCAGTGCGTCGCGCACGCGCGCGTGCAGCTCGGACGACAACGCGCCGTCGGCCGGCGGCTGGGGCGTCTCGACGAGCGGGCGCGCCGCGCGCGCGTCGCCGCGCGCCGGCCTCACGACGCGCGCCCGGCCGGCCGCGACCGCGCCCGCGAGCTCGCACGACGGCGTCGGCGAACACATCACGCACGCGGCGCCGTCGGCACGCGCGCGCTCGATGGCGACGCGCCGCGCGTCGTAGCGCGGCGCGCGGTCCTCCTTGAACGACGGATGGTGCTCCTCGTCGACGACGACGACCCGCAGCCGCGGCGACGGCGCGAGGACGACCGCCCGGCCCCCGCCGCCGACGCCGTGGCCCGCAGCGAGGCGCACGAGGGCCGTGGCGCGCGCGGACGGGGACTGCGCCGAGTCGACGCGCGCGAAACCCGGATGCTGGGCCGCGACGCCGTCGAGCACGAGCGAGCCGTGGCGCACCTCGGGCACCGCGACGAGCGCGGCGCCGCCGCGGGCCGCGCCGAGGCCCACGATCTCGGCCACGAGGCGGCCGCGGTCCTCGCCGGGCCGGACCTGCACGCACCACAGCCCTGCGTCGCCGCGCTCGAGCGCGGCCGTCAGCGCGTCGCCGCCGTCGTAGGCGCGCACGACGTCGGGCGGCGGACCGGGGGCCGGCGGCAACGGTGGCTCGCGCACGACGCGCACGCGCGGGGGGACGACACGCTCGAACGCGCGTGCCGCCGGCACGCAGTAGCGCGTCGCGACCCAGCGCGCGACGCGCGCGACCGGCGGCGGGGCGACCGCGACGTCGAGGACGACGGACACGATCGCCTCCAGCGCGCGCTCGGGGGCGCGGCGCGCGACGGTCTCGACGACCGCGCGCACGCGGCGCGCGCCGAACGGGACGCGCACGAGCGCGCCGGGCACGACGCTCTGCGCGAGCGCGTCGGGAACCGCGTAGTCGAACGGCCGGTCGACGCGCCACGCCGCCACCAGCGGCACGACCGACGCGACGAGCGGCTCCGCCCCCGCGCGCGGCCCGCTCAGGGCGCGGGGGTCACGACGCGAGCCTGCGGAGGTCGTCGGCGCGGTCGGTGCGCTCCCACGTGAAGTCCTTGTCGGCGCGACCGAAGTGTCCGTACGCGGCGGTCGCCTGGAAGATCGGCCGCCGCAGCTCGAGGTCGCGGATGATGGCCGCGGGCCGCAGGTCGAAGCACTCGTCGATGGCGCGCAGGATGCGCTGCGGGTCGACGCTCTCGGTGCCGAACGTCTCGATCGAGATCGACACGGGATGCGCGACGCCGATCGCGTACGCGACCTGCATCTCGAAGCGGTCGGCGAGCCCGGCCGCGACGACGTTCTTGGCGACCCAACGCGCCGCGTACGCGGCGGAGCGGTCCACCTTCGTCGGGTCCTTGCCCGAGAACGCGCCGCCTCCGTGACGCGCCATGCCCCCGTAGGTGTCGATGATGATCTTGCGCCCGGTCAGGCCGGTGTCGGCCTTGGGACCGCCGACCTCGAACACGCCCGTCGGATTCGCGAGCACGCGCATGTCGCCCGCGTCGAGGTTCGACGGAAGCAGCGGCTCGACGACGTGCTGGACGAGATCGGGCTTGAGCAGCGCGTCGATGTCGACGTTTGGCTGGTGCTGCGCCGAGATCACGACGGTGTCGAGAGTGACGGCGCGGTTGCCGTCGTATCCGATCGTCACCTGCACCTTGCCGTCCGGGCGCAGGTACGGCAGCACGCCGGCCTTGCGAACCTCCGAGAGCCGCTGCGCGAGTCGGTGCGCGAGCCAGATCGGCGTCGGCATCAGGTCCTCGTTCTCGCGGCACGCGTACCCGAACATCATTCCCTGGTCGCCGGCGCCCTGCGAGTCGAGCTCGTCCCCGGAGGCCTCGCCGGTGCGCACCTCGAACGCCTCGCTGACGCCCGCGTCGATGTCGGGCGACTGCTCCTGGACCGCGACCGACACGCCGCAGGTCTCGCCGTCGAAGCCGATCTTCGAGCTCGTGTAGCCGACGTCGGTGATCGTGCGGCGCACGACCGCCGGGATGTCGACGTAGGTCGACGTCGTGATCTCGCCGGACACCACCACGAGACCCGTGGTGACGAGCGTCTCGCACGCGACGCGTCCGAACGGGTCATCGGCGAGGATCTCGTCGAGGATCGCGTCGGAGATCTGGTCCGCGAGCTTGTCCGGGTGACCCTCGGTCACCGACTCCGAAGTGAACGGGCGCAGCCCGCTCGCCGTGCCGCTGGTCGTCATGCCACACCGCCCCGTGAGTTCATGCTCCCCCCTGACGTGAACGCATCGTCGCCGGCCGCGCGGCCGTCGCGCGCCGCAAGGATACCGACCACGCGCTCGACGACCAAGGCGGCGAGCGCGTCCTTGCTCGTGAGACCGGCGTCGGCGATGCCGTCCGGGCCCGCGACGACGGCCCGGGTCGTGCCGACCTCGAAGCCCGAGTCCGCGCTGGCGACGTCGTTCGCTACCACGAGGTCGGCGCCCTTCGCCACGCGCTTGTCCTCGGCCGCGCGCCCGAGCGCCGCGGGGTCGCGCTCGGTCTCGGCCGCGAACCCCACGAGCACGGCGCGCCGGCCCGGCATGCGGCCGAGCTCGGCGAGGATGTCGGGGGTCGGGACGAGCGCGATCTCCGGAGGCCCGGCCGCCTTCTTGAGCTTGCGCGCGGCGGGCTCGGCGGGACGGAAGTCGGCGACCGCGGCGGCCATGACGACGACGTCGGCGTCGCCGGCGCGCGCGGTCACCGCGGCCCTCATCTCCTCGGCCGAGCGCACCCGCACGACCTCCACGCCCGCCGGGGCCGGCGCGGTTGCGGCGCCGACGACCGCGACGACGTCGGCGCCGCGGCGCCGCGCCTCGGCGGCGAGCGCGAACCCCATCCGCCCCGACGACCGGTTGCCGACGTAGCGCACCGGGTCGATCGGCTCCTGGGTGCCGCCGGCGGTGACGACCACGCGCCGCCCCGCGAGGTCGCCGCGCCGCTCGAGCGCGGCGACGGCGGCGGCCACGATCGCGTCGGGTTCGACCAGGCGCCCGGCCCCCGTGTCGCCCGACGACAGCTCGCCCTCGGACGGCCCGACGAACGTCACCCCGCGCGCCGCGAGCGTCGCGACGTTGGCGCGCGTCGCGGCGTGCTCCCACATCTCGGTGTGCATCGCCGGCACCACGACCACGGGGCACGCGGCCGTGAGCAGCGTGGCGGTCACGAGGTCGTCGGCGATTCCGGCCGCCATCTTGGCGAGCACGTCCGCGGTCGCCGGCGCGACGACGACGAGGTCGGCCTCGCGCGCGAGCTCGACGTGGGGCACGTCGTGCGCGTCGGTGAACAGGTCGGTGGCGACTGGATTGCCGGTCAGCGACGCGAACGTCTGCGCCCCGACGAAGCGGCGGGCCGCGGCCGTCATGGCGACGCGCACGTCGGCGCCGGCGAGGGCGAGGTCGCGCGCCGCCTGGACGACCTTGTACGCGGCGATGCCGCCGGTCACGCACAGCACGATCCGGCGGCCGGCGACGGCCGCGCCGGCGCCGGGATGACGGCCCCTCGGGTCGCCGCCGCCGGCGGAGGACATCGCGGGCCGGTCGCTACTTGATGCCGTCGGCGGTGCGCTCGTAGGAGACCTTGCCCTCGGCGATCTCCTGGAGCGCGATCGACAGCGCCTTGGGCGCCTCCTCGGGGCTCAGGGCGACCTGCGGGGGCGTGAACTCGGCGACGCCCTCGCCCAGCTGGCTGAAGTAGGCGTTGATCTGGCGGCTGCGCTTGGCGGCCATGCTCACCAGCGTGTACTTGCTGTCGGCGCTGTCGAGGAGGTTCTCGATCTTCGGCTCGATCACTGCGTCATCAACCCTTTCCGGCTCTCGGTGCCTCCAGTATACGGACGAGGGCGGCGGCGGCCTCGTCGGCGTCGTCGTTGACCACGACGTGGTCGAACAGCGCCTTGCTCCGCAGCTCGCTCCGGGCGGCCGCCATCCGGCGCGCGCGCTCGTCGGGGCCCTCGGTCCCACGGTCCTCGAGCCGGGTCCGCAGGTCGTCGACGGACGGCGGCTCGATGAACACGAGGATCGCGTCGGGCGCCGCCCGGCGGATCGCCTCGGCGCCCTGGATGTCGAGCTCGCACAGCACGTCGCCCCCGGCGTCGAGCGCGTCGTCGACGTCGCGCCGGGGGGTCCCGTACAGGTTCCCGTACACCTCGGCCCACTCGAGCAGCTCGCCGGCGTCGCGCATGCGGCGGAACTCGGGCTCGCCCACGAAGTGGTACTCGACGCCGTCGCGCTCGCCGGGGCGCGGCGGCCGCGTCGTCGCGGACACCGACAGGCGAACGCCGGGGCGGCGCGCGAGCGCTTTGCGGACGACCGTGCCCTTGCCGGCCCCCGACGGGCCCGAGACGACGAACAGGCGGCCGCGCGCGCGGCGCGCGGCCGCGCCCGGGGTCGTCACGCCCGACGCTACCTGCGGGCGAACTCGGAGAGGAGGTTCTGCTTCTGCTTCGCGCCGAGGCCTCGGAGCCGGCGCGACTCGGAGATGTCGAGCCGCTCCATGATCTTGCGGGCGCGCACGCGCCCGACGCCGGGGAGCGACTCGAGGACGGTAGCGACCTTCATCTTGCCGACGACCTCGTCACCAGTCCGCTCGAGCAGCTCGCCCAGCGTCGTTCGGCCGCTCTTGAGCTGCTCCTTGAGCTCGGCGCGCTTGTGGCGGGCGACCTTGGCCTTCTCGAGGGCCGCCCGCCGCTGCTCCTCGCTGAGCGGTGGTGGTAGGGGCATCCGGGAAAACCTCCTTAGGTCGTGCCGAGGCAAGCCGTCGTCCCGCGCTGCACGACCGTGGTGTCGAGCAGCCCCCGAGCCGTGCGGATTATAGGCAGGGCGTCGCGCGGCCCGCCAACGCCGCCGCGCGCCTCAGCCGCCGATGTAGGACATCTCCACCTTCGGCGTCGCCGCGCTCGACTCCGACCGTTGCTCGGAGTAGCGATCGGAGCGCGCACGCCACACGCGCGCGATGGTCGCGACGAGGTCGTCGTGCGACGCGCCCGCGCGCACCGGCGCGCGCAGGTCGTGGCCGCGCGCCGCGAACAGGCACGTGTAGAGGCGGCCCTCCGCCGACAGTCGCGCGCGCGTGCAGTCGCCGCAGAACGGTTGCGTGACCGACGCGACGACGCCGATCTCCCCGCCGCCGTCGCGGTAGCGGAACCGCCGCGCCACCTCGCCGCGATACCCCGCCGCGACCGGCTCCAGCGGCATCGCGGCGTCGATCGCGGCGACGATGTCGCGCGCCGGCACGACGTCGTCCATGCGCCAGCCGTTGGTGGTGCCGACGTCCATGTACTCGATGAAGCGGACGACGTGGCCGGTCCCCTTGAACCGGCGCGCGATCGCGACGACGTCGCCGTCGTTCACGCCGCGCTTGACGACGACGTTGATCTTCACCGGCATTCCCGCGGCCGCGGCCGCGTCGATGCCCTCGAGCACGCGCGCGACCGGGAAGTCGACGTCGTTGAGCGCTCGGAACGCGTCGTCGTCGAGCGAGTCGAGGCTCACGGTGACGCGTCCCAGACCGGCGGCCGCGAGCGCGGGTGCCTTCGCTGCGAGCGCGGCGCCGTTGGTCGTCAGGGCGAGGTCGACGCCCGGCACCGCGGCGAGCAGCGCCACGAGTCGCTCGACGTCGCGCCGCACGAGCGGCTCGCCGCCGGTGAGGCGCACCTTCCGCACCCCGCACGCGACGAACGCGCGCACGACGCGCTCGATCTCCTCGAACGTCAGCAGCTCCGACCGCTCCAGGAACGCGTGGTCGCGCCCGAAGACCTCCTTCGGCATGCAGTAGACGCAACGGAAGTTGCACCGGTCGGTGACCGACACGCGCAGGTCTCGGACCGGTCGGCCGAGCGCGTCGGCGAGGGTCGGCTCCATCGCGCCATGATCGCACGGGCGTCCCGCAACGGGCGGGCCTATCGCAGGCGGCTGCTCCCGGGATCCTCGAGGGCCTCGCCCCGCCGGCACGCGGGGCACTCGGACGGCTCCCACGAGCGCGCCTCGACGCGGGCGAGCGCGCGGACCGGGACGCCGAGCGACGGGGGCCGGGCCGGATCCATGCGGTCGACGAGCGCGCCGACCCCTACCGGCACGCCGCCCGCGGCGCGCACGAGGTTCACCACCGCGCGCGCCGAGCCCCCGGTCGTCACGACGTCCTCGACGACCAGCACGCGCTCGTGGGGCGTGATGCGAAAGCCGCGCCGCAGCTCGAGCGAGCCGCCGACGCGCTCCGCGAACACCAAGCGCGCGTCCGCCGCGAGCGCGGTCGTGAACCCGAGCACGATGGCGCCCACCGCGGGGCTCGCGACGACGTCGAAGCGCGCGCCGGAGAACGCCCGCGCGAGCGCGTCGCCGAACGCCTGCGCGAGCCGCGGGTGCTCGAGGGCGCGGAACTTCTGCACGAAGACGTCGGAGTGGCGTCCCGACGACAGCACGAAGTGGCCCTGCAGCAGCGCGCCGTGACGCTCCAGGACCGCGACGACCTCGGCGGGGTTCACCGCTCGAGGTCCGCGGCCAGGGCGCGCGCAGCGGCCCCCGGGTCGGGCGCGCCGGTGACGGGGCGGCCCACGACGAGCACGTCGGCGCCGGCGTCGAGCGCGTCGCGCGGGCCGAGCGTGCGGCGCTGGTCGTCGGGCGCGCTGCCCGGGGGCCGGATGCCCGGCACGACGAGCGCGGGTCCGCCGGCCGCCGCGGCGCCGAGACGGGCGCGCAGCTCGGCGACCTCGAGCGGCGAGCACACGAGCCCCGCGGCCCCCGCGCGGAGCGCCAGCTCCGCGAGGCGCACGACCTGGTCGCGCGCCGGCGACGCGACGCCAGTCGCGGCGAGGGCGGAGTCGTCGAGGCTCGTAAGGACGGTGACCGCCAGCACCGCAGTGTCGTCGCCGGCGCCCTCGACCGCGGCCCGCACCATGTCGCTGCCGCCCGCCGCGTGCACCGTCACGCAGCGTGCTCCGAGCCGCGCCGCGGCGCGCGCCGCGCCCTCCACCTGCGCGGGGATGTCGTGGAGCTTGAGGTCGATGAACAGCGGCCGCAGCGACGCGACCGCGCGCGCGAGCTCGCCGCCGTGCGCGACGAACGGGCCGAGCCCGAGCTTGAGCATCCCCGCGTGCGGAGCCACGGCGCGCGCCACGCGCTCGACCTCGGCCGCGTCGAGGGAGTCGAGCGCGACGCACAACGGCCGGGCCGCGAGCGCGGCGCGCGCGCGCGCCGCCGGCGCGCTCACGCCTCGACCTTGACCGCGCCCACGAGCTCGGCGGGGCTTGCGAGGTTGTGGCGCGCGAGGTACTCGGCGACTCCGCGCGCGACGTCGAGCGTCGCGCGCGGGTTGACGAAGTTCGCGGTTCCGACCGCGACCGCGCTCGCCCCGGCGAGCATGAGCTCGACCGCGTCGAGACCGGTGGTCACGCCGCCCTGCCCGATGATCGGGACGTGCGGGTAGGCGCGGTGGACCTCGTGGACGATGCGCACCGCGACCGGCCGCAGCGCGGGGCCCGACAACCCCCCGATCGCCGACGCGAGCTTCGGCCGGCGCGTCTCGACGTCGATCGCCATGCCCATGAGCGTGTTGACGAGCGACAGCCCGTCGGCTCCGGCGTCGACCGCCGCGGCGGCGACGTCGAGCACCGACGTGACGTTGGGCGACAGCTTCGCGAACACGGGGACGCGCCGCAGCGCGTCCTTGACCGCGCCCACGACCGCGGCGGTTGCCTCCGGCGAGTGGGCGAACATGTCGTTGCGGTCCTCGAGGTTCGGGCACGAGATGTTGAGCTCGACCCCCGCGATCCCGCGGCCCCCGGTCCTGAGCTTGTCGGCGACGCGCACGAACTCGTCGACGGTGTTGCCGGCGATCGACGCGAACACGGTGACGCCCTGCTTGAGGAGCCACGGCAGGTCCTCGGCGAGGAAGTGGTCGACGCCCTTGTTCTGGATGCCGATCGCGTTGAGCATCCCCGACGGCGTCTCGCACATCCGCGGCGTCGGCTTGCCCCTCCAGGGGACGAGCGTCATCGACTTGACGATGATGCCGCCGGGCCCGGCCAGGTCGAGGAACGCGGACGCCTCACGGCCGGCGCCGAACGTCCCCGACGCGACGAGCACGGGGTTCGACAGCTCGAGGCCGGCGAGCTTCACCGAGAGGTCGGGGCGCATCGTGCGTCGTTCGGCCATCAGTTCCCCGGGGGTGCGTGCTCGTCTTCGGTGGACAGCGCAGCGGTGCCGCGGCTCGCGGCCCCCGCGGGCGTCAGCTCCGACTGGTCGGTGACCGGGCGGACGAGCGAGTCGACGATGCTCGGGTCGAGCATCGAACCGCCGGTGGCCACGGCCCGGATGGCCCGGATGAGCTGGTCACCCTCGGCCACGCGGTCCTTGAGCAGGTAGGCGTAGC
>DASZZZ010000040.1:0-83534 GCA_036260375.1 Actinomycetota bacterium | reverse complement strand
GGCGACTCCTTCCTGCTCGTGCACGAGGTCCTCGTGCGGCTCGAGCGCCGGCCGCGCATCGTGCTCAAGGACCTGCTCCAACTCGACCCGTGCCTCGACATCCTGCTCAACCGGCTGCCGAACCACTTCGTGACGCCGGATCCGAGAGCGGCCGACCGCATGGTGGAGGGGATCGGCGCGCTCGCGGAGGACATGGACGCGCGCGACGCGCTCGTGATCTTTCCCGAGGGCGGCAACTTCACCGAGCGCCGGCGGGTGCGCGCGATCGAGCGTCTGCGAACGCGCGGCTTCGGCCGGCACGCGGCGCGCGCCGAGAGGATGCGCCACGTGCTCGCGCCGCGTCCCGGCGGCGCGCTCGCCGCGATCGACGCGACGCCCGACGTCGACATCATGTTCGTCGCCCACACCGGGCTCGAGCACCTCAGCACGATGCGTGACCTGTGGCGGGGGCTGCCGATGGACCAGGTCGTGAAGGCGGGGTGGTGGATCGTGCCCGAGGAGGACGTCCCGCGGACGCGCGACGAACAGGTCGACTGGCTGTTCCAGGAGTGGTCGGAGATCGACGACTGGATCGAGGCGAACCGCACGCCGGGCTGACGGTCGGACGGCCCGGTGTGCGACGCCGGTTCGCTAGCCCCCGGAGGTGACGATCCAGCCGCCGCGCTCGTCGGACGCGACGAGCGTCGAGTCGCCGCCGTCGCGCAGGCCGGACCCGAAGTAGCCGCCGTCGGCGACCGTGCCGGAGCCGATCGTGCCGCCGCCGTCGTCAGCGCGCGTCCCGGAGCCGAACATGCCGTTCGCCATGGTCCCGGAGCCGATCGTGCCGCCCCCGTCGTCGGCGCGGTGGCCCGAGCCGTAGTAGCCGCCGTCGGCCGACGTCCCGGAACCGAGCGCCCCGCCGCCGTCGTGGGCGCGCGTGCCGGAGCCGATCAAGCCCGAGGCCAGCGCCGCAACCGCGCACGCGGCGATGCCAACTCGTAGTCTCACCTGGTGCCCCCCGTTTTCGTCGCGGATGGAGCCGGGAGCGTACCCGTTGTCCTGAGGCCGTCCAAGGGGGTTCGAGGACGCGACGGCGCCCGGGGCTCGATCCGACGGGTTCGCTAGGACTCTTCGAGCGCGTCGCGAATGACCTCGGCGGCGCGCTCGGCGTCGTCGCGGCGCACGAGCACGCGCCGCTCGCCCAACGCGCCGACCGTGACCGGGTACGCGCTCGCGTAGCCCTCGCCGGCAGTGATCGCCGGTATGCCGGCGTCCTCTAGGAGGGCGCGCACGATCTCGGCCTCGTGTGGTCCGGTCGAGTAGATCTCGACGAGCTCGGGGACGTCGCGCGGGTCGAAGCGGTGCCGAGGCGCGGGCGCTACTTCACCGTCGACGAGCGCGACGCCGCAATCGGGGCAGGTCGTCGTGACGCCGGGCCGGAACTCGTCGCCGCAGCTCGGGCAGTGCACGCGCGCGACCCTACGCCGTCACGCCGACGACCGTAGGGCCCGCGCCCAGCTGCGCGGGAGCACCCGCGGCAGGTCGATCCGAGCCGCACCGGCGAACGCCGCGAGCCGTCGCAACGCACCTCCGATCGCGCCGCCCGCGCTCGCTGGCGCACCCGCCTCCGCGTGCACGGAATGGACTTGCAGGACCTCGGCGCGGCGGTCGACCGCGGAGTCGAGGCGGCCGACGAGCTCGTCGCCGTGGAGCACCGGCAGAACGTAGTAGCCGTAGCGGCGCTTGTCCTTCGGGACGTAGATCTCGATCGTGTAGTCGAACCCGAACACCGCGCGCGTGCGCCTGCGATCGCACAGCAGGTTGTCGAACGGCGACAGCAGCACCGTGCGCGGCGCGCGTCCCTCGTCGAGAAGCCCGACGTCGTCGCGGTGCACGAACCACGGCTCGCGCGCGGGCGCGTCGCGCACTGCGACGCGCACGATCTCGCCGCGCCGCTCGAGGCGCGTGAGGGCGTCGGCGAGCCCGGGGTAGCGCCGGCGCGTGAAGTGCTCGTTGACGTGGCGAGCGGTCGCGACGCCGAGCGCCCGCAGCGCGTGGCACGCCTTGAGCTCGACGGCGCGGCGCGGGCCGACCGGCGTACGGGGAGTCCACTGCGGCCACCACCGTTCGGCGAGATCCCACACGCGCGCGCCTGCTTCGCGTCCCACCACCATGACCTCTCCGCGCAGCCACAGATGCTCGAGCATGTACGGGACGCTGCGCGCGCCGGGCCATGACAGCGCGCCCACGTCCCGGCGCGACCGGTCCTCGATGTCGCGGGCGCGCAGAGGCCCGTCGCGGCGAAGGCGCGTGAGCACGTGCCTCCGCAGGGGCGCGTTGGCGACCATCCACTCGTGTGAGCGACGCGCCGACGGCGTGTCCCCGCGCGCGTAGGCGAGCATGTGGAGGCGGTGCAGCGGATAGTCCGCGGTCAGCACGAGCGACGCCGCGTGCGCGACGTAGTGGAACAGCTCCTTGCGCTCCCACACGAGCGCGTCGAGATGGGCGGCGCGAAAGCCGTCGAGGCGCGCCGCGAGCACGAGCTCCTGCGTCGGGGCGACGACCGAGATGGGGTCGAGCTGGACGCACCGCAGCCGCTGCGCGACGCGCAGCGCCGCGTCGGGCGACGACTCGGGCGCGGGGCCGCTCAACCCCTGCGCCGCGACCGCGGCGCGCCGGACGCCGGCGAGGTCGGTCGCGATCGTCTCGGGTCGATGCATCGCCGGACCTTACGACGGCGTGCCGGCCCGCACGCCGGCAGGGCGGCTACCGGCGCGCTGTCGTCCGGACACGGCTCCGGACGCGGCGACGGCCGGCCCGGGCGGAGGCCGGCCGTCGTGTCGCTGCGTCGGAGACTACGGGCGGTTCTCCGACGGGTTGCAGAGGCTCATGCCCTGGTGGCTGCCGGGCTTGTGTCCGCCGTTGCCGAGCTGCCCCTCCTTGGCGAACGGCACGATGTGATGCTGCGCGAACTCGCTGTGCCCCGGCTCCGGGCTCGTGTTGCACGGTCCCGCCTGGTGCGCCGACGCCGCCGGCGCCAGCGCCACCGACATGACCAGCGACGCTCCGATCGCGACCACGGCTCTCCTGACCATGAGGCCTCCCTTCGCCCGGCGGCAATCTGCCCGCGTGCCGCGGCGCGGCACGTCCCGCGTACCTACGTTCGGGCGCGCCGTGCGGATTGGCCCGCGCCTAGAGCTCCATGGGGCAGTCGAGCGTCCAGATCACCCTGCGACGGCCCTGCCACGCCCGGTCGTAGCGGATGTGCGCCACCGAGAACACGGTCACGGCGGCGTCCTCGCACCACTGCGGGTCGAGCAGTCGTATGCGCCCGCGGCGCTCCCGCAGCCTGCCGACCGCGCAGCCCGGGTCGCAGTCGTTGAACAGGAACCTGCCGCGGCCCACGGCGCGCTCCCGCCCCCAGTGGCGCCAGCGCAGGTCTTCGGCCCGGAACCCGGCGTCGCCGCACGCGAACACGATGTCCGCCGGCCTGCGAGCGACGCTGAAGCAGTCGTGCGTCACCGAGGGCTTGACGCTCTCGCCCGCCGTCGCCGGCCACGCCGACAACGCCGTCGCGATCGCCACCACGGGTACCAGCTTGCGCATCCCCACGTCGCCCTCCTTCGTCCGCGCCCGCCGGGCGCATGCCATCCGACGTGTCCACGGACTCCCGAGCCGTTGTCGAGGTTGCGGCCCGAGAGACATTTCGTCCCGGGCTGGCGCCGCGCTCGAACGTATGCGCCTCGCTTGGGGCGGTCGCGTCAGGCCCCGAGGTCGTAGATCTGGCCCGGGTCCCGGTCGAAGCCGTTCGCGACCTGCCACAGCGCGGCGAGGGCCTTGAGGGCGTTGCGCTGCGCGAACGGGGGCAGGTCGTCGCCGTGCCGCTCCAGCACCGCCTTGAGGTCGTCGTAGCAGCCGAGGATCGCGGCGTCCGCGTCGCTCAGGTCCGCGGCCCCGCCCACCGGCTCGCCTCCCGCCGTCATGGCTGCCTCCTCTCGCCCTCGCTGCCGATGACCGTGCGGTCGTCGACGACGCGCTTGGCCTTGAGCTCGAAGCGCGGGAGCGACTCGTTCTCGACGCGCCGCACCCCGAACCGCAGTCCCTCGTGCGCCTCGGCGAGCGCCTTGCCGAGCTCGCCCAGCAGCGCGTCGGCGTCGACCGACTCGTCGGGTATCTCGACGAGGACCTCGATCTCGTCGCGGATCCCGCCCTCGGTGTAGAGGTGGATCTGGAACTCGTCGATCGCGTCGTACTCGCGCACGATCGCCTCCACCGCGCGCGGGTAGACGTTGGTGCCGCGCACGAGCTTCATGTCGTCGACGCGGCCGCGAATGCCGCCGTCGTAGATGTCGAACGTGCGCCCACACGAGCAGTTGCTTCCCGGCACCTTCACGACGAAGTCGCGCGTGCGGTAGCGGAGCACGGGGATGAAGCCGCGCCCGAACGACGTCACGACGCGCTCGCCCATCTCGCCGTAGGGGACCGGCTCCCCGGTCGCGGGGTCGACGACCTCCTCGACGTAGTGGTCCTCGATGATGTGCGTGCCGCCCGGCTGGTGGTCGCACTCGAAGATGACGATCGTCCCGACCTCGGTCATGCCCGCCGTGTCGCCGGCCTTGGCGCCCCACTGTTCCTCGATGAGCTTCTTGGTCGCGGGAATGGAGCCCGCCGGCTCGCCCGACAGGATCACGCGCTGCACGGGGCCGTTCGCGAGGTCGACGCCCAGCGCGCGCGCCTCCTGCGCCATGCGCAGCGCGTACGTCGGCGTCGAGCACACGACGGTCGCACCCATGTCGAGGATCTGTTTGACGCGGCCCTCGGTCGTCATGTTGCCGCCCGGCAGCACTAGACAGCCGATCTTCTCGCACGCGTAGTGCGCGCCCCAGAAGCCGACGAACGTGCCGTAGCTGAACGCGAAGAAGACCGTGTCGTGCGGGCGGACGCCGAAGCCCCAGAAGCCGTAGCACCACATCTCGGCGATCCACTCCCAGTCCTTCATCGAGTCGAGCACGCGGATCGGCGTTCGGCCGGTCGTGCCCGACGTCATGTGGTAGCGGATGGCCGTGTCACGGGGCGCCGCGAGGATCGGCCCGTACGGGGGATCCTCGATCTGACCCTGCATCCATTCCTCGCGCGTCGTGAACGGGATGCGCCTGATGTCGTCGAGCGAGTTGATCGACTCGGCCGTGACGCCTGCGTCCCGCAGGCGCTTGGAGTGGTACGGGACGTTGGCGTCGGCCCACGCGACGAGCCGGCGCAGCTTGCGAACCTGCAGCGCCTCGAGCTCGGCGCGCGGCATCGTCTCGTGGCGCGGGTTCCAGTACGGCGAGGACGGCATGCGGTGCCCTCCCGGTCGGTGGCGGCGGACGCGCGAGCCTAGTACGCCGCGCCGCGCGCGTCCGGGCCTGGGGTTACGTTTGCGGCGTTCGTCCGCCGACGAGCGGGAGGATCCGTGGACGCCGCGCAGTTCGACCTCGACGCGCGCCAGCGCGAGCTTCTCGATCGAGCGCGCGCCGCGGGCCGCGCGCTCGACCCGATCGCGCGCGCGGGGGAGCCGCGGCGCGTCAACCGTCCGCTGGTGCGCGCCCTCGCGGAGCACGGCCTGCTGGCGCGGCTGTTCGGCCGCGACGACGCCGGCGGACGCATCCGCGCGCTCGACCTCTGCCTCCTGCGCGAGGGCCTCGCGTGCGAGTGCACCGAGGCGGAGACCGCGCTCGCGCTCCAGGGCCTCGGCGCGTTCCCGATCGCGGACGCGGGCGGCGCCGACGTCGCGCACTGGGTCGACGCCGCGGCGCGCGGTGACGCGGTCGCGGCGTTCGCGCTGAGCGAGCCCGACGCCGGCTCCGACGCGGGCGCGCTGAGCCTGCGCGCCGAGCGCGACGGCGACGGCTACCGCCTCAGCGGGACGAAGACGTGGATCTCGAACGCTCCCGACGCCGACGTCTACACGGTCTTCGCCCGCAGCGAGGACGACCCCGGAGCGCGCGGCGTCACGGCGTTCGTGGTGGCTGGCGATGCCGCCGGCGTGACCGGCGAGCGACTCGAGCTCGTCGCGGAGCATCCCGTGGGGCGGCTCGAGCTCGACGGCGTGCGGGTGCCCGCGGGCCACGTCCTCGGCCGGCCGGGTGAGGGCTTCGCGGTCGCGATGCGCACGCTCGACCTGTTCCGCCCGAGCGTCGGCGCGTTCGCGGTCGGGATGGCCCAGACCGCGCTCGAAGCCGCGACCGGGCACGCCGCGTCGCGCCGCGCCTTCGGCCGCCCGCTGCGCGAGTTCCAGGCGGTGTCGCACCGCCTCGCCGACATGGCGACGCGCACGCGCGCCGCCCGCCTGCTCGTCTACTCGGCGGCGGCGGCGTACGACTCCGGCGCGCGCGTCACCAAGGAGGCGGCGATGGCGAAGCTGTACGCGACCGAGGCCGCGCAGGAGGTGATCGACGCGGCGATACAGATCCACGGCGCGCGCGGGCTCGAGCGCGGCCACGTCCTCGAGCACCTCTACCGCGACGTGCGTGCGACGCGCATCTACGAGGGCACCTCGGAGATCCAGCGCGAGATCGTCGCGCGCGAGCTGTACCGCGACGCGTGACCGTTGGCGCGTGGCGCCCGCGGCCCTAGCTCTCCGCGGGTGTGCCGGGAACCTTCAGCGCGACGACGGCGATGTCGTCGCGCGGCGAGCCGCCCTGGAACTCGACGACCGCGTCGACGACGCGCGTCGCGATCGCCGTCGCGTCCTCGGCGCGCGCCGCGGCGAGCACCGCGTGCAGGCGCGCGTCGCCGAA
The DNA here is from genome assembly GCA_036260375.1 of Actinomycetota bacterium. Classification (GTDB taxonomy): domain Bacteria; phylum Actinomycetota; class CADDZG01; order CADDZG01; family WHSQ01; genus DASZZZ01. Next base: position 76,776 of record DASZZZ010000040.1, on the reverse strand, counting down.
GAAGCCCTCGGCCCCCCGTCCCTCGGTGACGCCGTCGGTGTAGAGCAGGACGACGTCGCCGGGCTCGAGCCACACGCTCGTGTCGTGCAGCTCCGGCTCGCCGAGCACGCCGAGGAGGTCGCCCGCGCGTCCGAGTGGACGCGGGTCGCCGCCGTGCGGCACGAGCACCGGCAGCGGATGGCCCCCGGACGAGATCGTCACGCGACACGTGTGCGCCGAGCCGCATCGCACGCGCGCGTAGGCGACGGTGCAGAAGCGATCCGAGCGGTCGCGCAGCAGCGCCTCGTTGAGGGTCGCGAGGACGAGACGCGGCGTGCGCGCCTGGAGGGCCGCAGCGCGCACCGTGTAGCGCGCGAGCGCGGTCACCGCGGCCGCCTCGGCCCCCTTGCCGCACACGTCGCCGAGCACGATCGCGGAGTCGCCGCGCGCGACCTCGAAGACGTCGTAGAAGTCGCCCCCGACCTCGTCGCCGCGGCCGGCGGGCCGGTACGCGGCGCCGACGTCCACGCCGCGGATCGTCGGGAGGGCCGGCGGGATGAGGCTCGCCTGAAGCGTCTCGGCGAGGACGCGCGCGCGCGCCTCGGACTCCTCGGCCCTCCGGCGCGCGAGCAACAGCTCGCGCTCGTAGGCGCGCCGGTCGGTCGCGTCGAACACCGTCGTGCGGACGAGCACGGGACGGCCCGAGAGGTCGTCCTTGACGGCGGAGTTGATCAGCGCCGGCAGCCGGCGGCCGTCCGCGCACACGATCTCGACCGCGATCTCCCGCACGGCCTTCTGCATCTGGAGCAGCGGGGCGTAGTGCGTCTCGTGGAAGATGCGGCCGCCTGCGGTGAGCAGGTCCTGGAAGCGCGTGCGCCCGACGAGCTCGTCCCGGCCGTACCCGGTCAGCGACAGGAACGTCTCGTTGACCTTGACGATCGTGCCGTCCGGCAGCGTCGAGAGGTAGCCGCACGGCGCGTTCTCGTAGAGGTCCTCGACGCTGTCCTCGAGCAGCTCCGAGTACGACGCCGGGACGGTCGCGTCGCGCGCCGCGGGGTCGTCGAGCGAGGAGTGGCTCGCCGCGGCGCCGCCGCGCGTTCCGCGCTGGGTCATTCGCTCAGCCCTCCGCCAGGAACGACTTCATCGCGGAGATCGTCTCGTCCGGCGCACTGAGGTTGGGGCAGTGGCCCGTCGCGCGCATCACGACGAGCTCGCTCTGCGGGATGCTGCGGTGGACGTACTCGCCGACCGCCCGCGGCGCGATCGCGTCGTCGGAGCACTGCAGCACGAGCGTGCGGGCGCGGACCTTCGGGAGGTCGGCGCGGTTGTCGGACAAGAACGTCGCGCGCGCGAACTGCTTGGCGATCTCCGGATCGGTACGGCAGAAGGAGTTGGTGAGCTCTTCGCCGAGCTCCGGGCGGTCGGGATTGCCCATGATGACCGGCGCCATCGCGCTCGACCATCCGAGGTAGTTGCTGTCGAGCGAGTCGAGCAGGCTCTCGATGTCGTCGCGCGTGAAGCCGCCGACGTAGTCGTCGTCGTCGACGTAGCGGGGCGACGGACCGACGAGCACGAGCGCCGCGAAGCGCTCCGGCTCCTCGATCGCCGCGAGGATGCCGATGATGGCGCTGACGGAGTGCCCGACGAACACGACATCGGAGAGGTCGAGCTCGCGGCACAGGTCGAGGACGTCGTGCGCGTAGCCGTCGAGCGACGCGTACTTCTCGGGCGAGTACTGGGAGACGTCCGAGCCGCCGTGGCCGACGTGGTCGAACCGCACGACGCGGTAGTCGTCCTCGAACGCGGGCGCGACGAAGCGCCACATGTTCTGATCGCACCCGAAGCCGTGGGAGAAGACGATCGGCTGGCCGTCCGCTCGGCCCGAGAGCGTCACGTTGTACTTCGTCACGACGCTCATCCACGGCAGGATACCGCCGCACTGATAATGTCCCGAGCGGTGGATGCTCCCGCGCTGCGGCCGCTTCGGGTGGGCGAGGTCATCGACGTCGCCGTCAAGGTCTACACGCGCAACGCCGCCACGTTGCTGAAGATCGCGTTCGTGGTGATCGCTCCGGTACAGATCCTCGGGGCGCTGATCCTGCTGTCGTCGGTGCCCGATCCGTCCGAGACCGCCACCACGACCGGCGCCTTCGGCTTCATCCCGTGGACGCTCGTCGCCGGGTTCACCGCAGCGTTCCTGCTCCAGTGGGTGTCCACGACGCTGACGACGGGGGCGTGCTACAAGACGATCGCGGGGGCCTACCTCGATCGCGCCCCGGGATGGAAGGAATCGCTCGCGTTCGGGCGCCGCCGGCTCGGGAGGATGCTGTGGCTCGCGTTCCTCCAGGGCGTGATCACGCTGATCGGTTTGATCGCCTGCATCGCGCCCGGCGTCTGGCTCGCGGTCTCGTACTCCGTCGCGATGCCGGCGATGCTGACCGAGGACTTGCGCGCGCCGCGCGCCCTCGGGCGCGCGATCCGGCTCGTGCAGGGCCGGTGGTGGGCGACGTTCGGCGTCGTGACGCTTGGCTTCCTCCTCGCGTTCGTCGTCGAGATCGTGCTGTCGATCGGCGTGGAGCTCGTGACGCCTGCGATCGGTGCCGTCGTCTTGGCGGTCGCGCTCAGCACGGCGACCTCCATCGTGACCGGCGTGCTCGTCACGCCGTTCCAGGCAGCCGTCGCGACCGTCCTCTACTTCGACCTGCGCGTGCGCAAGGAAGCCCTCGACCTCGAGCTGCTGACGCGGCGCGTCGGCACGCCGGCCGGCGGCGCGCCGGCGCCGCCTCCGCCCCCGTCTTCGTCGCCCGGATGGAAGGCGCCGGAGCCACCGCGCGCGTCGTGACGGCGCTGGCGGTCGAGGCGCCCGACGCCGACGCCGCCCGCCGCGACGCCGCGCGGATCCTGTCGGACGACCGGTTCCAACCGAACGACGTCCCGCGTCCGTTCGGCGGCGTCTTCGACTGGATCGGGGACCGTCTCGAGCCTCTCGGCGACGTCCTCGAGCGGATCGGCGACGCGTTCGAGGCCGTCGGGGACGCCGTGCCGGGGGGTGTCGGCGTGCTCGTCGCCGGCCTCGCCGTGGTCGGGTTCGCGCTCGCGTTGTTCGCCACGGGGACGCTCGTGTCGCGCCGAGCGCGCGCTGCGGGGTCGGGGAACGGGCGCTCTCCGGCGGTGGGCGACGACCCCGGCGCGCTCGAGCGCGTCGCGCGCGACGCCGAGCGCCGCGGTGACTTCGACGCCGCCGTGCGGCTGCGCTTTCGCGCCGGGCTGCTGCGCGTCGCCGAGACGCGCGCGATCGAGTGGCGGCCGTCGCTGACGTCGAACGGCGTGGCGCGGGCGATCCGCTCGCCCGCGTTCGAGGAGCTCGCCACGGCGTTCGACGCGATCGCGTACGGGGGCCGGCGCGCCCGCGCGACCGACGCGGAGACCGCGCGCGCGAAGTGGCAGCAGGTCCTCGAGGAGGCGCGCGCGCGATGAGCGACGTCCGCTCCGACGCGCCGCTGGGGCTCCCGCGCTGGGTCTACAAGGTCGCGCTCGCGGTCGTCGCGGTCAACGTCGTCCTCGTCGTCCTCGACGGCGTCCTCGAGGGTGCGCACGGGCCACCGTCGTCCGCGTTCGCGACGTCGCCGCCCGGGCTCGCGGCGTACGCGGAGCTGCTGGAGCAATACGGTCATCCCGTCGTCGCCGCCGGCCGCTTCGACTTCGACCCATCCCACACGGCCGTCCTCGCCGATCCCGGAGCGCTCGACCGCGACGTCGCCGACGCGCTCCGGCGGTTCGTCGACGACGGGGGCCGGCTCGTCGCCGGCGGACGGTCCGCGGTGGCGTGGCTCGAGCGCGTCGTCGAGGACGCGCCCGTGTGGATGCCCGGGACGCCCGGCCGCGTCGCGACGGACCCCGACGAGCCCGCGACGCGCGGCACCGCGTCGGTCGTGACGGGCCACGGCGGCCGCTTCGCCGACGTCGGCTCGGGCCGCGCCGTCGCCGGCACGCCGTCGCGCGCCCTGATGACCGTCGACCGGGTCGGCGACGGGGTCGTGGTCGCGCTCGCCGACGTCTCGCCGCTGCACAACGCCCGCCTGGCGCGCGCCGACAACGCCGCCCTCGGGCTCGTGCTCGCGGGCGACGACGGGCGCACGGTGGCTTTCGTCGAGGGTGTGCATGGCTACGACGAGGGAACCGGCTGGGCGGCGCTGCCGGCGCGCTGGAGGTGGGCCGTGGCCGGTCTCGGGGTCGCGGCCGCGACGTTCCTGTGGGCGCGCGGGCGCCGTCTGACGCCCCCCGAGGAGCCCGAGCGTCCGCGTCCGCCGCCCCGCCGCGCGTACGTCGACGCGCTCGCCGGGGCCCTCGCCCGCACGAAGGAGTCCGGCTCACGATGAGGGACCTTCGGGCGCGGATCGCGGCCGAGCTCGGCAAGGTCGTGGTGGGCCAGGACGACACCGCCGAGCTTCTCGTCGCGGCCGTCGTGTGCGGCGGCCACGTGCTGCTCGAGGGCGTCCCAGGCGTCGCCAAGACGCTGACCGCGACCGCGTTCGCACGCGCCCTCGACGTCGAGTTCCGGCGGGTGCAGTTCACCCCGGACATGCTCCCGTCCGACCTCACCGGCACCATGACGCTGCGCGGCGGCGAGCTGGCGTTCCGTGCCGGTCCCGTCTTCACGAGCGTCCTGCTCGCCGACGAGGTCAACCGCACGCCGCCCAAGACGCAGGCCGCGCTGCTCGAGGCGATGCAGGAGCGCCAGGTGTCGGTCGACGGCGTCGCCCACCCGCTGCCGGACCCGTTCCTCGTCGTCGCGACGCAGAACCCGATCGAGTACGAGGGGACGTACCCGTTGCCCGAGGCGCAGCTCGACCGGTTCCTGTTCAAGGTCGACGTCGGCTACCCGGGCGAGGACGACGAGATGCGCATGGCGAAGCTCGCGCGGCGTGGCGTCGCGCCGGCGACGCTCGACGACGTGCGCGCGGTGGCGAGCGCCGACGAAGTGGCCGCCGCGCGCGCCGAGCTCGACGCCACGACCGTCGCCGACGACGTCGCCGCGTACGCGGTCGCGGTCGTGCGCCGGACCCGCACGCTGCCGAGCGTGCAGCTCGGGGCAAGCCCGCGCGCCGCGGTGCACCTGTTCGCGGCGGCCAAGGCCGCGGCCCGGATGGCGGGGCGCGACTTCGTCACGCCCGACGACGTCGAACGGATGGCGTACCCGGTCCTGCGGCACCGGCTCGTGCTCACCGCGGAGGCGGAGCTCGAGCGCTACGGCGCCGACGAGGCGGTGGGGGCCGCGCTCGCCGACGTGCCCGTGCCGCGATGAGCCCGTCGCCGCGCGCCGCGCTGCTGCTCGCGCTCGCGGCGATCGCGGCGCTCGTCGTCCCGGTGGCCGTCGCGGCCGTCGCGTTCGCTGCGGTCCTCGGCGCGACGACGGCCGACGCGCTCGCGGCGCGCCGCGTCGAGCGCGCCGCGCGGCGCGCGCCCGCGCGGCTCGCGCGCGGCGTGCCGGCGGAGATGACCGTAGAGGTCGACGCGCCGCGGGCGCGCGCCGTGGTCGTCGGTCAGGCCGTGCCGCCGGGCATCGAGGTCGCCCCGGCGGAGGGCGCGGCGCCGCTCCAGGCGGTCGTCGTCGCGCGCCGCCGGGGCCGCCACGTGCTGCCGGCGCCCGGCGTGCGGGTCGACGGCCCGCTCGGGCTCGGCCGCTGGTTCCACCGCGTCGGCGACGACGCCGAGGTGCTCGTGTACCCGGACCTGCCGGCGGCGCGGCGGCTCGCCACCGCGGTGCGGCAGGGCCGCCTCGGCGACGCGGCGCGCCGGACGCGCGGCCCCCTCGGCCTCGGGACGGACTTCGAGTCGATCCGCGACTACGTCCCCGACGACGACGTCCGCCTCGTCAACTGGCGCGCGACCGTGCGCACCGGGCGGCCCATGAGCAACCAGTACCGGGTCGACCGCGATCGCGAGGTCCTGTGCGTCGTCGACGGCGGACGGTTGATGGCGGCGCCCGTGGGCGACCGCACGCGGCTCGACGCCGCGCTCGACGCCGTCGTCGCGGTCGCCGCCGTCGCCGACACGCTGGGCGACCGCTGCGGCGCGCTGGTGGTGTCGTCGTCGGTGACGCGCAACGTCGCGCCGCGCCGCGGAGGCGCGCGCGCGGTCGTCGACGCGGTGTTCGACGTCGAGCCCGATCCGGTGGACACCGACTACGAGCTCGCGTTCCGAACCGCCGAGCGCGTCAAGCGGGCTCTCGTCGTCGTCTTCACCGACGTCGTGGACGAGGCCGCGGCGCGCGGGCTCGTGGAGGCGGTGCCCATCCTCGCCCGCCGCCACCACGTCGTCGTCGCGAGCGTGCGCGACGACGACCTCGAGGATGCGGCGCGCGCGGCGTCCGGCGACCGCCTCGCCGAGTGCGCGGCCGTCGTCGCGCGCGACGTGCTCGACGCCCGCCGGCGCGCGCTCGGCGAGGTGCGCCGCGCCGGGGCGGAGCTCGTGGAGGCGAGCGCGGACGCCCTCGCGACGATGTGCGTGGGCGCGTACCTCAGGGCGAAGGCGCGCGCCCGTGCGTAGCCGCCGGTCCGGCCCCCGCGCCGCGCGCCCGCCGTCCGAGGCGCCACAGCAGCGTCCAGTACACGAGCGCGAGCGCCACCCCCGTGCCGACCGCGGGCCACAGGCCCACGCCCGTCGGAGTCACGAAGCCCTCGACCAGTCCCGCGAGCACGAGCCACAGCGCGGTGCCGAGCACGACCTCCGCGGCGTCGCGCGCCGCGGCCTTGAGCGCGCGCCCGCGCGCCAGGCGGCCCGGCTCCACCACCGCCCACCCCATCCGGAGGCCGGCGGCGCCCGCGACGACGATGCACGTCAGCTCGAGGACGCCGTGCGGGCTGACGAGCTCGACGAGGCGCGGCCCGTTGCCGGCCCCGACCGCGAGCCCGCCGACGACGCCCAGCGTGACGCCGTTGTACAGGAGCACCGCGGCGGTCCCGAGCCCGAGCAGGACGCCGCCGGCGAACGCGAGGAACGAGACTCGGACGTTGTTGGTGAAGATCGCGCTCGAGAACGCGGCCCGCTCGGACAGCGACAGGCCGAGATCCGTGTCGCCCGGGTCCGCTTCGGTGATCCGGGCGTACTCGGGCGGTACGAACCCGAGCGCGGCCGGCGTGTCGGTCGCGCCCCACAGCCCGCCGAGGACCATGGGCACGAGCAGCAGCGCCGCCGACGTCGCCAGGAACGCCGGCGCCTCCGCGACGCGCTGCCAGTACCGGCGCGTGAGGAAGCGGAGCGCCGAGTCGCGGCGCGTGTGCGACTGGTAGACGAGCCGGCCGGCGCGCGCGACGAGCGATTCGAGCCGCGCGCGCACCGGATCGTCGGGCCACAGACGACGGGCGAGCGACAGGTCGGCCGCCGCGGCGCGATAAAGACCGCCGAGGCGCCGGACGCCGTCGTAGCCGAGCCGTTCGGGGCGGTCGCGCGCCGACGCGACGAGGCGTTCGAGCTCGTCCCACTCCGGCCTTCGCTCGCCGGTGAATCGTCCTAGGTTCATGCCATGACCTTCGACGACCGCATCACGATCGAGACGCCCGAGAACGTGACGCTGGAAGTCATGCTCGCCGGCGTCGGCTCCCGCATGGCCGCCGCCCTCCTCGACGGACTCCTCCGGTTCGCCGTCATCTTCGCGTTCGGGGTGGTCTTGTTCGCCACGACCGACGATACCGACCCGGCCCGCACCGCGATCTCCGCGGTCGTGTACTTCGTCATGACGTTCTGCTACGACGTTGCGTTCGAGGTCCTCGGCCGCGGGCGCACGCCCGGAAAGCGGGCCACGGGCCTGCGCGTCGTGCGCGAGCACGGCGAGCCGGTCGGGTTCGTGGCGAGCGCGATCCGCACGCTGCTGCGGCTCGTCGACGGCCTCCCGGGCATGTACGTCGTCGGGATCGTGGCGATCCTGCTGTCGCGCAAGAACCAGCGGCTCGGCGACATGGCGGCCGGCACGATCGTCATACGCGAGCGAACCGACGTGGTGACGCCGGCGTGGAGCCCCGCGGAGGCCGCGGCCCACCCGGACGACGGGTGGGACGTCGCCGCGGTGACGCGCGACGAGCTCGCGACCGTGCGCGCCTTCCTCGCGCGCCGCGAGCAGCTCGTGCCCGAAGCCCGCACCCGCGTGGGACAGGAGCTCGCGACGCGGCTGCGCGCGAAGGTCGCGGGCGCGCCACCCGAGCTGGCGCCCGAGCAGTTCCTCGAGCGGCTCGTCGCCGCCAAGGCGCGCAGGTCGTAGTCACCGCGGGGGCCGCGGCGTCGACGCGCCGCACGGTCGACCTCGACGCGCGCGACCTTTGGATCGCCAGCGGCCTCGTGCTCGCCGACGCCGCCGCGCTCCCCGCGCTGTGAGCCGTTCAGGTTCCTCTGGCGCCGGCGCGCTCGTCGGGGACGACGGCGACACCGACGAGCTCGACCTTCGCCGCGGGGTCGAACAGCCCGGCGACCTCGAACAGCGCGATCGCGGGGTAGTGGCGGCCGAAGTGCCTGCGGTAGGCGTCGCCGAGCGCGCGCAGCGAGGCGCGGTACTCGGCGGCGTCGGTCACGTAGACGTGCAGCGACACGAGGTGCTCGGGGCGCCCGCCGGCGGCGCCGAGCGCGGCGACGACGTTGGCGGCGGCTGCGTCGAGCTGCTCGACCATGCCGGGCCCCGCGATCGTTCCGTCGGAGCGGTGACCCGCCTGGCCGCCGAGGTAGACGGTGCGCCCGGGGGCCGCGACGACCGCGTGCGAGAACCCAGACGGCTCCGCGAGCGACGGCGGGTTGACGATCTCGTGCGGCGTCGCGGGCTCGGCCGTCACCGGCCCGTCCAGCGCGGCGAGCGCCCCTCCTTGAACGCGGCGTAGAACTCCGCGTGGTCCTCGCTCGTCATCAGCAGCGCCTGGGTCGCGGCCTCGAGCTCGAGCGCGCTGCCGAGGTCCATGTCCTGCTCGCGCGTGAGCAGCAGCTTCGTGCTGCCGTACGCGAGCCGCGGGCCGGCGGCGAGGCGGCGCGCGAGCGCGCCGGCGGCCTCGGCCAGCGCGTCGTCGTCGACGACCTCGGTCGCAAGCCCGATCTCGCGCGCACGCTGCGCGTCGACGCGGTCGCCGAGCAGCAGCAGCTCCGACGCGCGCCCGAGCCCGACGACGCGCGGCAGCAGGTACGCGGAGCCCATGTCGGCGCCCGCGAGACCGACCTTGGTGAACAGGAACGAGAACGATGCCGAGCGCGCCATGATGCGGAGATCGGCGGCGAGCGCGATCACCGCGCCGGCCCCCGCGGCGATGCCGTTGACCGCCGCGACGATCGGCAGCGGGCACTCTCGCATGCGCTGCACGACGGCTCCCGTCATGCGCGTGAACTCGAGCAGCTCCTTGGGACCGAGCTCCAGCAGGCGTCCGATGATCGCGTGCACGTCGCCGCCGGAGCAGAATCCGCGCCCGGTCCCCGTTACCACCAGCACGCGCACGTCGTCGCGGTGCGGCAGCTCGGCGAGGAGGTCGCGCAGGTCGGCGTAGACGTCGAACGTCAGCGCGTTGAGGACCTCGGGCCGCGTGAACACGACGCGCGCGACGCCGTCGGAGACCGCGAAGTCGAAGTGCCGCCACTCGTCCGTGAACGGCGCCGACGCGCGGAACGGGCTCACGCGCGGCCCTCGACGAGCAGCTCCGGCGTCTGGGGGCCGGAGGTGAGCAGCAGACGCCGGTAGGCGTCCGGCCACGGCTCCGGCTTGCGGTCGCCGCCGAGCAGCACCGCGGTCGCGGAGCCGGTCACGCAGCGCCGGCCGGTGCTCGTCATCTCGAACGCGTACGTCACCGACGTCGTCCCGACGCGCTCGACCCACAGCCGGATGTCGACGATGTCGCGAAACCACAGCAACGCGTGGAAGTCGGCCTCGACGTGCGCGCGCGGGACGCGTCCGTAGACGTCGTCGAGCATGCCGAGTCGTTCCAACAGGGCCGTCTCGGCGACCTCGACGAAGCGAAACGCGGCGGTGTTGTGGTAGTGGCCGGACGCGTCGGTGTCGGGCCACTCGATGCGCCGTTGCACGAGCATCTCCGCGGGCCCGCGGTCCTCCGTGTGCGCCGTCGTGTCGTTCACGGCGGCCTAGCCTACGGCGACGCCGGCCGCGCGCGCGGCGTAACCTCCGGTGGACGGCGGAACAGGAGGGCGCATGCGAGTCGGGGTCGGGCTTCCGAACGCGGTGCCGGGGACGTCTCCCGGCACGCTGCTGGAGTGGGCGCGGCGCGCCGACGCGGGGCCGTTCTCGAGCGTCGGCGTGCTCGACCGCATCGTCTACGACTGCTACGAGCCGTTCACGACGCTCGCGGCCGCGGCCGCGGCGACCGAGCGCGTCCGGCTCGTCACGATGATCGCGATAGGGCCGCTGCGCAACGCCGCGGTCCTCGCGAAGGAGGCCGCCACGATCCACGGGCTCTCCGGGGGCCGCTTCGTGCTCGGGCTCGCGGTCGGCGCGCGCGCCGACGACTACGCGGCCGCGGGGCTCGACCCGTCGCGACGCGGCGCCATGCTCGACGAGCGGCTCGACCGCATCTGCGACGTGTGGGACGACGACGCGATCGGCCCCCATTCCGTGGACGGGCGTCCCGAGATCCTCGTCGGCGGCACGAGCGACGTGGTGTTCGGGCGCGTCGCGCGCTACGCCGACGGCTACGTCCACGGCGGCGGCCCGCCGCGCGCGTTCGCGCGCGCGGCCCGCAAGGCGCGCACGGCGTGGGCCGACGCGGGACGCCCGGGCGACGTCGCGCTGTGGGGGCAGGGCTACTTCGCGCTCGGCGACGACGCGCGCGACGAGGGCCTCGCGTACATGCGCCACAGCTACGCGTTCACGGGACCGTTCGTCGAGAGGATCGTCGAGCAGACGCTCACGACGCCCCAGGCCGTCGTGCAGTTCGTGCGCGGCTACGCCAACGAGGGCTGCGACGAGCTCGTGCTGTTCCCGGCCGTCGCGCGCGTCGACCAGCTCGACCGGCTCGCCGACGCCCTGTCGGACGCGTCGTGAGGATCGCGATCGTCGGCGGCGGGCCGGCCGGGTGCTACCTGGCGGCGTTGCTGAAGCGCGCCGGGGGCGCGCGCGACGTCACGGTGATCGAGCGCAACCCCGCGGGGGCGACCTACGGCTGGGGTGTGGTGTTCTCCGACCGCACGCTGACGTCGTTTCGCGACGCGGACTACCGCAGCTACGTCGACATCACCGACCGGCTCGTGACGTGGGACGCGATCGACATCCACTACGGCGATCACACCGTGCGGTGCGGGGGCATGACGTTCTCCGGCATCGCGCGGACAGCGCTCCTCGGCGCGCTGCAGGACCGCTGCCGCGAGCTGGGTGTCGACGTCGAGTTCGAGCGCGAGCTCGCCGGCGTCGACGAGCTCGACGGCTACGACGTCGTCGTCGGAGCCGACGGCGTCCGGAGCACGGTGCGGGACGCGTACCGCGACAGGTTCGGGCCGCGCGTCGAACACGGCCGCGCGCGCTACATCTGGTTCGGGACCAACCGCCCTCTCGACGCGTTCAACTTCGTGTTCCGGGCCGACCGCCACGGGCTGTTCCAGGCGCACGCGTATCCGTACGACGGAACGACGAGCACGTTCATCGTCGAATGCCACGAGTCGACGTGGCGCCGCGCCGGGCTCGACGAGGCGACGGAGGAGGAGAGCATCGCCTACGCCGAGAAGCTGTTCGCTCCGGAGCTCGCGGGGCACGGGCTCATGTCGAACAAGTCGGCGTGGATATCGTTCCCGACGCTGCGCAACCGGACGTGGCGCGCCGGCAACGTCGTCCTCGTGGGCGACGCGGCCCACACCGCGCACTTCTCGATCGGATCCGGGACCAAGCTCGCGATGGAGGACGCGATCGCGCTCGCCAACGCCCTCGACGAGCACGACGACGTCGACGCCGCGCTCGCGCACTACGAGGCCGAGCGCCGTCCCGTCATCGAGCGCTTCCAGGACGCCGCGCTGCAGAGCCAGCGCTACTTCGAGTCGACCGCGCGCTACGTGCACATGGAGCCCGAGCAGTTCGCGTTCCACCTGTTGACGCGCAGCGGACGCATCGACTACGGCGAGGTCCGCGTGCGCGACCGCTCGTTCGTCGCGACCGTCGACGCGTGGTTCGCGCGCCGCGGTACGGGTCGGCGCGAGCTCGTGCTCGCCGCGCCGCCCGCGTTCGCGCCGCTCCGCCTCGCCGGCGCGCTCGTCGTCAACCGGATCGCGACCATGCCCCCGGCGCTCCACGGCGCGCGCGACGGAATGGTCGACGACGCGTACGCGGACGCGCTGACGCGCGCCGCGCTCACGGGGGCCGGGCTGGTGCTCACCGACGCCGTCGCCGTGAGCGCCGCGGGGCGCGTGACGCCGGGCGACGCGGGGATGTACGACGCCGCCCACGAGCGGCGGTTCGCGGCGTTGGTCGACGACGTGCACGCGCGCTCGGACGCGCTCGTGGCGGTGCAGCTCGGCCACGCGGGGCGGCGCGCCGGCGCGACCCCGCCGCGCGACGGGCTCGACCGGGCGGCCCGCGAGGGATGGCCGCTCGTGGCCCCGTCCCCGCTGCCGTATCGGCCGCGCGGCCCCGTGCCGCGCGCCGCGGACCGCGCCGATCTCGACTCCGTGCGCGACGACTTCGCCGCCGCGGCGGCCATGGCGCTGCGCGCGGGGGCGGACGTCCTGCAGCTGCACATGGCGCACGGGTATCTGCTCGCGAGCTTCCTGTCGCCGCTGACGAACCGGCGCGACGACGAGTACGGCGGCGACCGCGACGCGCGCATGCGCTATCCGCTCGAGGTGTTCGACGCGGTGCGCGCGGCGTGGCCGCGCGAGCGCCCGTTGTCGGTCGCGCTGCCGGCGACGGACTGGGAGCGCGGCGGTTGGGGGCTCGACGACGCGGTCGCGTTCGCGCGCGCGCTGCGCGAACGCGGGTGCGATCTGGTGCAGGTGCTGGCGGGATGGACGACGCCCGCGTCGCGGCCCCGCTACGACCCGTACTTTCTGACGTCGTACTGCGACCGCGTCCGCAACGAGGCCGGTGTCGCGGCGATGACGGCCGGCCACCTCGAGAGCGTCGACGAGGCCAACACCGCGCTCGCCGGGGGCCGCGCCGACCTCTGCCTGCTCCGCACGACGGGGGCCGTGCCCGGGCGATGAGCGGCGCGCTCCCCGGCGGCGTCGACGGCGTCGTGTGCGACCTCGACGGCGTCGTCTACCGCGGCGACGAACCCGTTCCCGGCGCGGGCGCGGCGCTCGAGCGCCTGCGGTCGCGCGGCGTTCGGATCGTCTTCGCCACGAACAACTCGCGCGCGACGGTCGAGCAGTACGTCGACAAGCTCGCGCGCGCCGGCGTGCGCGCACGGCCCGAGGAGATCGTGACGTCCGCGGTCGTCGTCGGCGAGGTCCTCGCGCAGCGCGGCCTCGCCGGTGCGCGCGCGATCGTCGTCGGGGGCGACGGCGTGCGCGCCGCGCTCGCGTCGGCGGGGATCGAGGTCGTCGACGACCCCGCGACGGCGTCGAGCGACCTGGTCGTCGTCGGCCTCGATCCGGGCTTCGACTACGCCGCGCTGCGGCGGGCGAGCGACGCGGTGCGCGCGGGCGCGTCGCTGATCGCGACGAACGACGACGCGTCGTTCCCCGTGCCCGGTGGCCTGTGGCCCGGCGCGGGCGCGATCCTCGCGTCGATCGAGGTCGCGACCGGAACACGCGCCGAGGTCGTCGGCAAGCCGCACCCGCCGATGATGGACGCGGCCGCGCGCCGGCTCGACGGCGCGCGCGCGATCGCGGTCGTCGGCGACCGCGCCGAGACCGATCTCGACGGCGGGCGCGCGCGCGGGTGGACGACCGTGCTCGTCCTCTCCGGCGTGACGACCGCCGCCGCGGCCGCGACGCTCGACCCCCCGCCCGACGTCGTCGTCGACAGCCTCGCGGACCTGACGTAGCGTGCGTCCCGTGCCGGTAGAGGGACCGATCCCCGCGCGCGCCCGAGTCGCGCTCGCCGCGCTCGCCGTCGTCGCGGCGGCGTGCGGCGGCCACGACGACCACGGCGGTGCGTCCCCGGACGCGGGCGGTGACCCGCCCGGCGTCGTCCACGTCGAGCTGCGCGAGTACGCGATCGATCCGTCGGCGGGGAGCGTGGCGGCCGGTCCGGTGACGTTCCACGTCGTCAACGCGGGGGCCGAGCCGCACGAGCTCGTCGTCTACGCGACCGAGGACGACCTGCTCGAGCTGCCGACGCGGCCCGACGGCTCGCTCGACGCGCGCGGCCTCGAGCCGGCCGGAGCGGCGCACGACGTCGCGCCGGGCGAGAGCGCGGAGATCGGCGCGCGCCTCGAGCCCGGGCGCTACGCGCTCGTGTGCAACGTCGTCGAGAAGGCGCATGGCCACGGCACGCACGCCGGGATGTCGCACGCGCACTTCGCGCTCGGCATGCGCACGACGTTCACGGTGCGCTGACCGACTCGACGGTCGAACGCGACGCCCCGCCGTCGATCAACCCGGCGACGCGTTCAGCACGCGAGCTGCGTGCACCGGGAGTAGTAGCACCAGGGATCCGAACAGCCCTTGTACGGACACGCGTAGATGCGTCGGAGGCGGGGGCTGCAGCCGCAGTCGCTCCCGACGTAGCAAGGGCTCGAGCAGGAGCACGCGGTTGCCGGCGATGCGGATAGCGCGGTGAGCGCGGCGCCACCGACCGCGGCCAACAGCGCCCGCCCGGTGCGTCCCAGAAAGCCCCGGCGTGACGTGCGGCTCGCGAGCTCGCTCGCAGCCCCTTCGATCATCCTGTCCATCTCACCTCCCCTCTGTGGTTCGTCCGGCCCGTCTCGTCATCGAACGGTGTCGACCGCACGCGCGGTTCAGGGAGCGTCGGTGACGACGGGAACCGATCGGGGCCCCGCCTTCTCCAACGCGTCGTCGAGCAGCGTCTCGAGGTCCTCGACGTAGTTGACGATGCCTTTGGCGACGACGACACCGGTCCCCGTCGTGACGAGTGCGTAAGGGATCGTCTCGATTCGCAGGGCGCGCTGGCGCTTGAGGCTCGTGACGAAGTGCGTGGCGTCCCGTGCGATCGCGCGAAGTCCTGCATTCGATTCCGCGTCACCCTCGCTGACCACGACCACGGATGCTTCCCGGCCCTTGAGAGCCCCGCGTAGGCCGCCGAGGGACTCCTTGCAGAGAGCGCAATGCGGCGAAGCGAACACGAGCACGTTCAGCTCGGCATCGGCGTTCGGGAAGGAAAACTCGTTGCCGCGGTCATCGACCTCGTCGAAGGCCACGACGGAGCCGATGAGGGGTCCCTCGTCCAGATCGAAGGCGGCGCTTCGCGCCCGTAGGTAGATGAGCCCTAGCTGTCGGAGGACCACGAGGAGGACGATCAAGGTCGCCGCCGTCATCGTCCACAGGACGACGTACGACACCAGCCACCAACCAGTCATGCCGGCTCCTCTCGAATGAGCACGTCCGTCCCGATCTCGACGAGCACGACGAGCAGACCCACGCCGGCGCCCGCGAGTGCGGCGGGGAGCGGGTACGAGGGTTCGCCGAGCAACACCATCGCGGCGGCGGCGATCAACGCTGCGTTGCGGGCGACGGTCGCCGTCCCGGCGGCCCTGGTGCCGGTGCCGCCGAAGCATCGACACTCGAAGCGCCGCCCGGAAGCAATCTCCGTCACGACGACGCCGGTGAAGACGGCGAGCGTCACGACCGCGGCCGCGGCACCGGCGCGCGGGCTCACGGCGAGGAGGAGCGCGATGAAGAGCTCGACGACGGGCACGGCGCGCGCCGCGACACGGGCGCGCCGCGGCGGAAGCCACGGGATGGACGTGAGCGTCCTCAGGAAGCGATCGTGATCATGGAGCTTCGTCGCCGACGCCGCGACGAACAGGACCAGCAGCGCCCAGCGGAATACCGCGGCCATCCCCACACCCTCTTTTCGTCCTTCGCCGCGTGAAAGCGTACGTTGGGCGCGCGCCGCTCGTCAACGGTTGCGCGTCGCGATCCGGCGCGCGAGCTACGACTGGCGCCGCGCCAGGTCCGCGGCGAGACGGCGGCGGCGCGCTATCTCCAGCCGGAGCGGCCCCAGGTCGACCGCCGCCCCCAATGCGTCTCGGGCGTCCATCCGTACTTGTGCGGGCGCCCGCCGAGGAGGTAGATCGCTACGACCCCGAACACGAAGCCGCCGACGTGCGCGAGCCACGCCACCGACGTGACGTTGTCGACGCCGAGCAGCTCGAAGCGGCCGATGAAGAACTGCAAGAGGAACCACAGCGCCAGCACCACCCACGCCGACATCTGCACTATCGTGATGAAGGCGAAGATGATGAGCACGTTGACGCGCGCGCGCGGGTAGAGCACGAAGTACGCGCCCATGACGGCCGCGACCGCGCCGGACGCACCTACGATCGGCGCGATCGAGCCGGTGTGCGTGAGGATGTGCGCGAACGCGGCGGCGATCCCACCGAGCAGGTAGAACCCGAGGAACTTCCCGTGGCCCAGGAAGTCCTCGACGTTGTTGCCGAACACCCACAGGAACAGCATGTTGCCGATGATGTGCAGGAAGCCGGCGTGCAGGAACGTCGACGCGAGGATGGCGAGCAGGAACGAGCCGATGCCGCGCGGCGGGATGATCTCCGTCGGCACGGGGCGGCCCTCGAACACGCACGACGCCTCGAGCTGGCACGGCACGGGCGCGTTCTCGAAGAAGTACTCCTGCGACGCGGCGGTCTGACCGAGCCCGGGCGTCTGGAAGAACGCGACGACGTTGACGGCGATCAGCAACAGCGTCACGTACGGGCGCCGGCGCGTGGGGTTTGCGTCGGACACGGGGATGAGGCCGAGCATCGGGCGAGTATAGGTTTGGGCCGCCGCTAGCCACGCGTCGCGAGAGGACGGCCATGAGAGACGAGCTGCGAAGGATGGCGCTGTTCGGATCGGGCATCGCGGAGCTGACCCGCAACCGCGCCGAGGAGATCGTGCGCGACTTCTTCCGCACCGGCGATGAGCGGCGCCAGCAGGCGACGAGCATGGCGCGGATGCTGGTCGAGCTGAGCAAGGCGAACCGGCGCGAGCTCCTGCAGCTGGTGCGCTCCGAGATCGAGACGCAGCTCGACGCGGTCGGGTTCGCGTCGCGGCGCGACCTCCAGCGGCTCGAACGCCGCGTCGCGCGTCTCGAGGGGGCGGCCGCCGCGGCGCGCGGCGCGGCCGCGAGCCCAAAGACGCCGGCGGGACGCGGGCCCGGGGGGCCGGCGCGCCGGACCGCCGCGGCCGACGCGTCGTCGAGCCCCAAGACGCCCGCAGGCCGCTCCGGCGCCGCCGCGGACACCGCGGCCAAGACCGCCAAGAAGACGACCGCACGCAAGAAGACGACCGCGCGCAAGAAGACGACCGCCCGCAAGTCGACGGGGCGCACGGCGCCGTCTCCGGACGCCCGGCCGCAGGCCGGCGTGCCGCCGGACGCGTCGCCGACGTAGCGGCGATTGCGGCCGTTCACGCGCCGCTGTCTGGTAGACATCGACCATGACCGACCGTGACGACGCCGCGCGGCCCGGCGAGCGCTCGCACGAGCCCGACGACGCCGCCCGCATCGAACGGGACGCCGCGGGCCGGCTCGCCGGAGCGGAGGGCGCGACCGACGACGAGCGGCTGCGCGCCCTCGAGGAGCTCCACCAATCGCTCGAGGACGAGCTCGAGCGCGACGTTGGCCCGCCGGGTCAGGCTCGACGCTGAGCTCGTCCGGCGCGGGCTGGCGCCGTCGCGCGCCGCGGCCCGGCGCGCCGTCGAGGACGGACGCGTGCTGGTGCGCGGCGTGCCCGCGGGCCGCGTCGCGACGCTCGTCGACGCCGCCGACCCGATCGTGCTCGCGGGGCCGGCCGCGCGCTTCGTGTCGCGCGGCGGCGACAAGCTCGACGGCGCCCTGGCGCGCCTCGACGTCGTCGTCGAGGGCCGGCGGTGGCTCGACGCCGGCGCGTCGACGGGCGGGTTCACCGACCGGCTGCTCCAGGGCGGCGCCGCCGCCGTGATCGCGCTCGACGTCGGCTACGGCGAGCTGCACCAGAGGCTGCGCGGCGACGACCGCGTGACCGTCGTCGAACGCGTTAACGCGCGCTTCGTGCGCCCCGCCGACCTTCCGTTCGCGCCCGACGGCGTGACCGCCGACCTGTCGTTCATCTCGCTCGCCACGGTGCTGCCGGCCCTGGCCGCGCTCGCGGCCCCCGGCGCCGACTTCGTCGTGCTCGTCAAGCCGCAGTTCGAGGCGGGACGGGACGCGGTCGGCAAGGGCGGCGTGGTGCGCGACCCGGCCGCGTGGCGCGGCGCGCTCGAGCGCGTCGCCGCGGCGGGCGCCGCGCTCGGGCTCGGCGTCGCGGGGGCGGTGCCGTCGCATCCCCCCGGCCCCGCCGGCAACCGCGAGTTCTTCCTCCACCTGCGGCGCGGCGCCCGTGGCGCCCCGGACGTCCTCGAGCGCGCCGTCGCCGAGGTCGCTCCGTGACGGCCGTGCGGCGCGTGGCGATCGTGGCCCACGCGGGCAAGCGCGACGCGGACCGTCTGCGCGGCGAGCTCACCGCGTTCCTCGACGGCCGCGGCGTCGAGGTCGGCGACGACGGGCCCGACCTCGTCGTGTCGCTCGGCGGCGACGGCACGCTGCTGCGCGCCGCGCAGGTGGCGCACGGCGCCGACGCGCTCCTGCTCGGCGTCAACCTCGGCAACATGGGCTACCTCACCGAGACCGACGCCGACGGGGCGTGCGAGTCGGTCGCGCGCGTGCTCGACGGCGCGTTCGAGGTCGACGAGCGCATGATGCTGCAGTGCGACGTGGGCGGCCGCTCGCACGTCGGGCTCAACGAGGTCCTCGTCGAGCGCACCGAGCGCGTGCGCCTCGTACGGCTGTCGGTGACCGTCGGCGGCGAGCGCCTGGCGGCGTTCAACGCCGACGGGGTCATCGTCGCGACGCCCACGGGGTCGACCGCGTACGCGCTCAGCGCGGGCGGTCCGCTGGTGTCGCCGCGCGCCCGCTGTCTCGTCCTCGTCCCGGTCAGCGCGCACATGATCTCGTCGCGCCCGTTCGTGTTCGCGCCCGACGAGACCATCGAGATCCACCTCGACGCCGAGGGCGAGCAGGCGTCGCTCGCGCTCGACGGCGCGATCCGCAGCGACCTCCGGCCGGGCGAGTCGATCGCGGTCCGCCGCCACGTCCGGCCGCTGCGTCTCGTGCGCGCGTCGGGGCCGGGCTTCCTCGAGCGCCTGCGCGTGAAGCTCGGCCTGCCCGGCTGAGCGCCGCGGCGCGCCGCCGATTCGTCGCGCCCACCCTCTAGGATGGATTCGATGCTCACCGACCTGAGGGTCGAGGGCCTGGGAGTCATCGACGCGGCCGAGCTGTCCCTGCCCCGGGCGTGCACCGCGCTCACGGGCGAGACCGGCGCCGGCAAGACCCTGCTCGTGGCGGCGCTGTCGCTCCTGCTCGGCGGCCGCGCCGACAAGACGCTCGTGCGGCGGGGGGCGCTCGAGGCTCGCGTCGAGGCGCGCTTCCTGGTCCCGGCCGGACACCCCGCGGTCGCCGTGCTCGCCGAGCACGGCCTCGTCGACGACCCCGCGTCGGGCGACGTCGAGCTCGTCATGACGCGCACCGTAGGCGCCGACGGCCGCGGCAAGGCGCGCGTCAACGGCCGCCTCGCGACGATCGCCGTGCTGGGCCGGGCGGGGGCCGCACTCGCCGAGATCGCCGGCCAGCACGAGCACGGCCGCCTCACCGATCCCGCGCACCAGCGCGCGCTGCTCGACGCGTACGCCGGCCCCGCGGTGCAGGAGCTCGCCGCGGAGCTGGCGTCGGCCGTGCGGGCCGCGGCGGCGGCGGAGCGGCGCGCGGCCGCGGCGCGCGCCGGCGAGCGGGAGCGCGAGCGCGAGCTCGACGCGCTCCGGCACGAGATCCGCGAGATCGAGGCGGTCGCGCCGGCGCCGGGGGAGAGCGCGGAGATCGCGCGCGCCGCGGCTCGCCTGGAGCACGCCGAGACGCTCGCGCGCGGGCTGCACGAGGCGGCGGCCGCCCTCAAGGGAGAGGGCGGTGCGGGCGAGTCGATTGCGCGGGCGCGCGACGAGGTCGCGGCCCTCGTCGCGACCGACGGGTCGCTCGACGCGCTCGCCGAGCGGCTCGAGTCGGCCGCGGTCGAGGTCGCCGACGTCGCCGACGAGCTGACCGCGCGGGTCGTCGCACCCGACCCCGACGCGCTCGAGGAGGCGCGCGCCCGGCTCGCCGCCCTCGCGCGCCTGCGCCGCAAGTACGGCGACGACGAGGCCGAGGTGGTCGCGTACCTCGGGCGCGCCCGGGCGCGCACCGCGGCGCTGGAGGCGGCGGCCGGCGACGCCGACGCGTCCGAGCGCGACGCCGCGCGCGAGCGGGCCCGCGCCGACGAGCTCGCCGCGCGCCTGTCCGCCGCGCGCGCGGCGGCCGCGCCGCGTCTCGCGGCCGCGGTCGAGGAGCTGCTCGCCGAGCTCGCGCTCGCCGGCGCGCGCGTCGACGTCGGGCTCGAGCCGCGCGCGCTGTACGAGGGCGGGGCCGAGACCGTCGAGCTGCGCGTCGCGGCGAACCCGGGCGACGCGCCGCTTCCGCTCGCGAAGGTCGCGTCGGGCGGCGAGCTGTCGCGCATCGCGTTGGCGCTGCGCCTGCTGACGACGACCGGGTCGGTGTGCACGATGGTGTTCGACGAGGTCGACGCCGGGGTCGGCGGGCGCGCCGCGCAGACGGTCGGGCGGCTGCTGAGCCGGCTGGCGGCGGGCTCGGGCGCCCAGGTCGTGGTCGTCACGCACTTGCCCCAGGTCGCCGCGTACGCCGACGACCACGTGCGCGTCGTCAAGGCCGGCGACGGCGAGCGCGTCGCGGCTCGGTTCGAGCGCGTCGAGGGGGCCGAGCGCGTCGCCGAGCTGTCGCGCATGCTCGCCGGCCTCCCCGAGAGCGCGCGGGCGCGCGAGCACGCGCAGGAGCTGCTCGAGCTCGCCGCGCGCGAGGCGGTGCGCGCGTGATCCGAAGGACGCGCCGCACGCCGCGCGCCGCGGCGCGCCCGGGCGTCGTCTCCGGAGTCGCGCGCGTCGACCGGCGCACGAAGCGGCTGACGCCCCGGCTGTCCCCGGGAGAGATCGCGGTGATCGACCACGACGACATGGACCGCATCTCCGCGGAGGGGCTCATCCAGCGCCAGGTCGCCGCGGTCGTCAACGCGGGGCGCTCGTCGACCGGCCGCTACCCGAACCTCGGCCCCCTCCTGTTGTGCTCCGCGGGCGTGCCGCTCGTCGACGACGCCGGACCCGACGTCATGTCGGTGCCCGAGGGCGCGCGCGTGGAGGTCGACGACGGCCGGCTGTATCGGGTCGACGGCTCCGAGCGCGTCGAGGTCGCGCGCGGGCGCGTCGTGACGCTCGAGGACGCGGAGCGGTCGATCGACCGCGCCAAGCAGTCGATCGCGACCGAGCTCGAGCGCTTCGCCGAGAACACGATCGGCTACATCCGCGACGAGCGCGACGTCCTGCTCGAGGCGGCGCGGCTGCCCGACGTCAAGACCGACTTCCACGGGCGCCACGTCCTCGTCGTCGTGCGCGGCTACGACTACAAGGACGACCTGCGCGCGCTGCGCGCCTACGTGCGCGAGGTCAGGCCGGTGGCCATCGGGGTCGACGGCGGCGCCGACGCGCTGCTCGAGTTCGGGCTCGTGCCCGACATGATCATCGGCGACATGGACTCGGTGTCGACCGAGGCGCTGCTCGCCGGAGGCGAGATCGTGGTGCACGCGTACCCGGGAGGCGACGCTCCGGGCCTCGAGCGAGTGCGCGCGCTCGACCTGCCCGCGGTCGTGTTCGAGGCGACCGGCACGTCGGAGGACATCGCCATGCTGCTCGCGTTCGAGCGCGGCGCCGAGCTCATCGTCGCGGTGGGCACGCACGCCAACCTCGTCGAGTTCCTCGACAAGGGCCGCAAGGGCATGGCGTCGACGTTCCTCACGCGCCTGCGCGTCGGGCCGATCCTCGTCGACGCCAAGGGCGTGAGCCGCCTGTACCGGGGCGGCGTGCGCCGGCGCGACCTCGTGCTGCTCGTCGCCGCGGCCGTCGCGACGATGGCGCTCATCGTGTGGCTCTCGGAGCCGCTGCGGCTGCAGGTCGAGCTGTGGTGGACCGACCTGAGGCAGCTGTGGTTCGACGTGCGGCGAGCCGTGTTCTCCTGAGCCCATGGTCGACTTCCGCTACCACCTCATATCGATCGTGGGGGTGTTCCTCGCGCTGGGCGTCGGCCTGCTGATCGGCTCCGGCTTGCTCGGCGAGCGCCTCGTCGAGGGCCTGCGCAACGAGGTGAGCGACGTGCGCGCCACGAACCAGAGGCTCCAGGGCGAGCTCGCCGACCAGGACGTCCGGCTGCGCCAGCTCGACGCGTCGTACGACGACATCGCGCCGTGGATCGTCGACGGCGAGCTCGACGGCGAGCGCATCGTGGTGCTGACGTTCCAGAGCACCGACGGCGACTTCGTCACCGACGTCACCGCGTCGCTCGAGCAGGCCGGCGCGACCGTCACGTCCACGATCGTCGTGCGCGACGACGTCGCGCTCGCCGGCGGCGCGGTGCGCGCCGAGCTCGCCGAGCTGCTCGGGTCGTCGTCCGACGACGGCGACGCGCTCGCCCTCGACCTCGCCGAGGCCCTCGGCGCCGGCGCGTCCGCCGAGCGGTCGGTCGCCGTGCAGCGCGCGCCCGGCGTCCCCGAGGACTTCGACGCGTTCCTCGGCGCGCTCGAGGACGCCGACCTCGCGGAGGTCACCGCGCGCGACGGCGCGGGCGCGGTTCCGGTCGGCGGCGACTTCGTCGTCGTGGGCGGCGGCGACGACGAGCCCGCGTACGACGTCGAGAGCTTCGTCGTCGCCCTCGCGCGCGCCCTGACCGAGGGCGACGCCCCGGTCGTCGCGGCGGAGCCGGGCAACAGCGCGTGGAACTTCGTCGCCGCGCTGCGGCGGGAACCCGACGTCGCGTCGGCCGTCGCGACCGTCGACAACGCCGACTCGTCGCTCGGGCGCATCGCGGTCGTCCTCGCCCTCGACGAGGCGGACCGCGGCGCGCCGGGGCACTACGGCTACGACGCCGGCGCCGCGGGCCCCGTGCCGGACGCGACGCCGGGGGCCTGACGCCGCCGGTGGCCGGCACGGTGCGCGACTCGAGCGCCTCGCTCGCGCGCGGTGCGGCCGTCATGACGATCGCGACCGCGGTGTCGCGCGTGACGGGGTTCGTGCGCGTCGTCGTGCTCGCCGCGGCGATGGGCGGGACGTTCCTGACGAACACGTACCAGACCGCGAACACGGCCCCCAACGTCGTGTTCGAGCTCGTCGCCGCGGGGGTGCTGACGTCTATCTTCGTGCCGACGTTCGTCGAGTACCTCGTGCGCGGCGCGCGCGACGAGGGCTGGGACGCGGCGAACGCGTTGACGACGATGGCGCTCCTCGGCCTCACCGCGATCTCGCTGCTGCTCGCGCTGGGGGCCGGCCCGATCATGCGCCTGCTCACGATCGGCGTCGCCGACGCGGACGTGCGCGCCCGCGAGGTCGAGCTCGGCGCGTCGTTCCTGCGCCTGTTCGCGCCGCAGGTCGTCTTCTACGGCGCCGGGATGATCATGACCGGAGCGCTGCACGCCTACCGCCGCTTCGCGCTGCCCGCGATCGCACCGATCTTCAACAACGTCGTCGTGATCGCGGTGTACGGCACGTACGCCGTCATGCGCGCCGGGCGCGACCCGAGCCTCGCGACGATCACCGACGGCGAGCGCTGGCTGCTGGGGGCCGGGACGACGATGGGGGTCGTCGCCATGACGGTGTGCCTCGTGCCGCAGCTCGCGCGGCTCGGATGGCGCTTCCGCTTCCGCTTCGACGCGTCGCACCCCGCGGTGCGCAAGGCGGCGCGCCTGGGCGTGTGGGCGTTGGGCTACGCGGGCGGCTATCAGGCCGGTCTCGTCGTGGTGCTCGTGCTCGGCAACCGCGTCGACGGAGGCGTCGCCGCGTACCAGTGGGCGTACACGTTCTTCTATCTGCCCCATGCTCTGTTCGCGATCCCGGTGTTCAATGCGCTGTTCCCGGCGATGTCCGAGCACGCCGTCAAGGGCGACGCCGCCGCGCTCGTCGGACGGCTGCGCGACGGGCTCGCGATGCTCGGCTTCGTCCTGCTGCCGCTTGCGGCGTTGCTCGTCGCGGCGGCGGAGCCACTCGCGCGCGTCACGCTGCGCTACGGCGCGATGAGCGCGGGCGACGCGGACCTCGTCGCGCGCGTCCTGGTCGGCTTCGCGCTCGGGCTGCCGGCGTACTCGTCGTTCCTCGTCTACACGCGCGCCTTCTACGCGCTCGGCGACACGCGCACGCCGACGCTCGTCAACGTCGTCGCGGTCGCGCTGGCGAGCGCGGCGGGGGCTGTGCTGTTCTTCGCGCTCGACGACGAATGGTCGGTGTTCGGCCTCTCGCTCGGACACTCGATCGGGTTCACGGCCGGCGCCGTCGTGCTCGCGCGCGCGTTCGCGCGCCGCGCCGGCGCGCGCGGGGCGACGCTCTACCGCGCGTCGTTGCTGCGCTCGTCGGTCGTGTCGCTCGCGGCCCTCGGCGCGATGCTCGCCGCGCACGCCGTCGTCCCGGACGAGTCGCACGTCGCGGCGTTCGCCGACCTCGTCGTCACCGCGGCGGCGGGCGCGGCGGTCTACGTCGCGGCGATGCGCGCCCTCGGCTCGCCCGAGCTCTCCAAGCTCGTCGCGCTCGCCGCGCCGCTGCGTCGCCGGCTCGGCCGCGCGCCGGGATGACGATGCGCGTCCTCCAGGTGCTCGGGCGCTCCGCCGGCGGGGTCGCGCGCCACGTCGCCGCGATCACCGCGGCCCTCGACGGCGACGGGATGACGGTCGACGTCGCCGGGCCGCCCGACCTGCCGGTCGCGATGCCCAAGCCGGTCGCGCCGGTGGTCGTCCCCAACGGCCCCGTCGTCGGGCATCGGGCCGCCGTCGCGCGCCTGCGGACGATCGTCGACGGGCGCTACGACGTCGTGCACGCGCACGGCTTGCGCGCCGGCATCGACGCCGCGCTCGCGGCGCGCGGCCGCGGCGTGCCGGTCGTCGTGAGCGTCCACAACGTCGTGCTCGCGGACGTCGTCGGGCGTCCGCGCGCGGCGCTGTACGGGCGCGCCGAGTCGCTCGCCGTGAGGCTCGCCGACCGCGTCGTCGCGGCGTCGGAGGACATCGCACGCCGCCTGCGCGCGCGCGTGCCGTCGGCCGCGTCGAAGGTCGAGGTCGTCTACCTCGGCGTGGGCGACGCGCCGCCCGCGACGCGGCCCGCCGGGGTCGTGCGCGCCGAGCTCGGCCTCGGCGACGGGCAGCGTCTCGTCGTGACCGCGGCCCGCCTCGAGCCGCAGAAGGCGCTGCACGTGATGCTGCGCGCGCTCGCCCGCCTCGATCCCGACGTGCACCTCGCGATCCTCGGCCGCGGCCCCCAGGAGGACGAGCTACGGGCACTCGCACGGCGGCTCGGCGTCGCGGAGCGCGTGTCGTGGCTCGGGTGGCGCGACGACGTCGCCGACTTCGTCGCCGCGGCCGACGTCTTCTGCCTGTCGTCGGTGTGGGAGGCGTGCGCGCTCGCGGCGCAGGAGGCGATGCTGCTCGGGACGCCGGTCGTGTCGACCGACGGCGGCGGGATGCCGGAGCTGATCGACGACCGTGTCGGCGGGCGTCTGGTGCCGGTCGGCGACGACGCCGCGCTCGCGTCCGCGCTGGCCGACGTGCTGTCGTCGCCCGACGACCGCGTGCGCTACGCGGCCGCGGCGCGGCGCCGGCTCGCGGAGCGCTTCTCGACCGCGATCATGCTGGCGCGCCTGCGGGAGGTGTACGCGGGTGCCGCGGCGTCGCGCTAGCGCGCTCGTGGCGGTCACGGCCCTGCTCGCGGCGGCGGCCGCGCTGGCGGCCGAGCGCCCCGCGGCCGCCGCGTCGCAGGGCGGGTGCGCGCGCGTCGTCGTGTTCACGCTGCCGGCCACGACCTGGTACGACGTCGAGGAGTTCGCGCCGCCCGAGATCCTCGCGGCCGCCAGCGACGGCGCCAGCGGGTCGGTCGCGGTGCGCACGAACGCGGTGCGCACGTCGTACGCGGCGGGCTACGCCACGCTGGGGGCGGGCGCGCGCGCCGAGGGCGACCCGACGACCGGCGGCGCCGCCGGCGGCGCCGGCGGTCGCGGCCCCCTCGAGCGCGACGTCGTCGCCGGGGGCTTCTCCGCGGTCGTCGACGACGCCCGCGACGCGGGCTACGGCGCGGCCCCCGGCGCGCTCGCGTCGGCGCTCGACACACCCGTCGTCGCGCTCGGGAACTCCGACCTCGGCGCCGGCCTGCCGCCCGTGGCGCGGCTCGGGCGGTGGGTGCTCCTCGCCGCGGCCGACCGCGGGGGAACGGTCGAGCTCGCCGCGACGGGGCCCGAGCTGCTCGCGCGCGACGACGCCGCGCCGTACGGCGTCCGCACCGACCGCGCCGCGTTCGGCCGCGCGCTCGACGCCGCGCTGCGGCTGCCGTGCGCGACCGTCGTGGTCGACCCCGGCGACCTCGTGCGCGCCGATCACCTCGCCGACGTGCGCGACGCCGCGCTGACCGGCGCGCGCCGAGCCGCGCTGCTCGCCGCCGACGACCTCCTGCGCGACGTCCGCGCGCAGCTCGACCCCGCGCGCGACCTGCTTCTCGTGGTGTCTCCGACGTCGCCCGACTGGCTGCCCAATCCGCACCTCGGGGTCGCGCTCGCGCTCGGCCCCCGGTTCCCGGCCGGGAGCGCCCTGGAGTCCGCGTCGACGCGGCGCCCGGGCATCGTGACGCTGCCCGACGTCGCGCCGACCGTGCTGCGCCACCACGGCGCCGCGCGCCCGCCCGCGATGAACGGGCGCCCGTGGATCGCGGTGACGGACGGGGGCGACCCCCTCGCCGCGGCGCTCGCGCTCGACCGCGAGGCGACGCTCGTCGACGGCGTCAAGCCCGTCCTCGTGATCGCGTTCATCGTCGGACAGATCGCGCTCTACGCGGTCGCGGTGTGGGTGTTGGCGTGGCGCCCGCGTCCGCTCGCGCCGCGCCTTCGCGCCCGCCTGCAGGTCGCCGCGCTGGCGGTCGTCGCGACGCCGGTGTCGGCGTACGTGACGGGCATGGTGGAGCTGCACCCGTTCGGATGGCTCGCGTACGTGGCGCTGATCGCGCTCGTGTGCGCGGCGCTGACGTGGCTCGCGTGGCGCGCCGGGCGCACGCCGCTCGAGCGTCTGCTCGCCGCGCTCGCGCCGACCGCTGCGATCGTCGTCGCCGACCTCGTGACCGGCGCGCACCTGCAGTTCAACTCGGTGTTCGGCTACAGCCCGATCGTCGCGGGCCGCTTCTCGGGGGCCGGCAACCACGCGTTCGCGGTGCTCGGCACGACGACGATCCTGGTGGCCGGCCTCGTCGCGCAGCGGCGCAGCGGACGCATCCCGCTCGACCGCGCCACGCTCGCGCTGGTGACGGTCCTGTTCGTCGTCGCGCTCGCGGTCGACGGCATGCCGCAGTTCGGCAGCGACGTCGGCGGGGTCATCGCGTTCGTCCCCGCGCTGGCGATCACGTGGGTGCTCATGGCGGGTCGGCGGCCGAGCGCGCGCGTCGTGGTGCTGTCGCTGGTCGGCGTCGTCGCGGCGCTCGCGGCGTTCCTGGCGCTCGACCTCGCGCGCCCGCCCGAGGCGCGCACCCACCTCGCGCGGCTCTACGAGGACGTCTCCGAGCGCGGCGCGGGCGTCCTCGGCGACACGATCGAGCGCAAGGCGGAGTCGAACGTGCGACTGCTGCGATCGTCGACGTGGACGCTGCTGGTCCCGCCGGCGCTCGCCGCGTTCGCGCTGCTCGCGGCGCGCCCGCGCGCCGCCTGGACCGAGCTCGGCCGGCGCCGTCCGGTCGTGCGCGCCGCGTTCGTCGGGGCGCTGTTGCTCGCGGCGTTCGGGTTCGCGGTCAACGACTCCGGCATCGGGATCCCCGGGATGGTGCTGTCGTTTCTCGCGCCGGCCGCGCTGATGGCGCGTCTCGAGCTCGCGGGTGGCCACGATGCGGGCTAGGGCGGGCGCCGCGGCGCTCGCGGCCGCGGCGCTGGCGCCGTTCGCCGGCCTGGTGGCGGCGCGCGCCGCGCCCGCGTGCGGGCGCGCGGTCGTGGTGACGTTGCCGGGCGTGACGTGGGCCGACGTGCGCGCCGCCGGCGCTACCGAGGTCCTCGAGGTCGCCTCGGAGGGCGCGCTCGGGTCGATGTCGGTCCGGACGACGCGCGCCCGCACCGGGTACCCGTCGGCGTTCGCGTCGATCGGGGCCGGGGCGCGCATCGACGGCGCGCTCGTCGCGATCGGCCCCGACCCGTCGCCGGAGGGCTCCGGCGTACCGCGAGGGACGGCGGGCGAGCTGCCGCCCGCGGCCGTCCTCGAGGTCGACGACGTGCGCGACCGCGCCCGCGCCGGGGGCTACGACGCGGTGCCGGGTGCGCTCGCCGGCGCGCTCGACACGCCGGTGTTCGCGATCGGGATCGCGCGTCGGGCCGACGCGCGGCTGCGGGACCCGGCTTTCGTCGCGCTCGCGGCGATGGAGCCGGACGGGAGCGTCGCCGGCGCCTCGATCGCTCCGGCCCGCGACGGCCGCGGCGAGCGCGCCGCGGTGGAGGCCGCGCTCGACGCGCCGTGCGCGACCACGATCGTCGCGCCCGGCGCGCTCGCAGCGGTCGACGGCCCCGCGGCGAGCGCGGCCGAGCGCGCGCGCGCGCTCGCGGCCGCCGACGACCTCGTCGGCACGGTCCACGAGGAGCTCGACCCCGCGCGCGACCTGCTGCTGGTCGTCACGCCGACGACGCCGCGGCGCGTCGACGACGTGCACCTCGGCGTCGCGATCGCGTGGGGCCGCGGCTTCGGCGCCGGCACCGTCCTGCGATCGGCGTCGACGCGTGTCGCTGGCATCGTCACGCTGCAGGACGTCGCCCCGACCGTCGTCGCGCACCACGAGGCGCACCGTCCCGCGGCGATGATCGGGCGCGCGTTCGACGCGGCCCCCGGCGGCGACGACCGCGTCGGCGCGGCGATCGCGCTCGACCGCGAGTCGGTGTTCGCCTACGGGATACAGCCCGAGGTCATCGTCGCCTACGTCGTCGCGCAGATCGCCCTCTACGTCGCGGTGGCGGTCGTGGTTCGACGCAGCACGTCGGCCCGCGCCGCGTCGGTGGCGAGCGCCGCGATGGTCGCGGTGCTGGTGTTCCCGCTCGCCTCGTACGTCGTCGGCGCGCTCGACGGGCACGCGCTCGGGACCGCGGGCTACGCCGGCGCGCTGATCGCCGCGGACGCCGCGCTCACGGCTGGGATCGCGGCGGCGCTGCGCGCACCGCTCGACCGCGCGCTCGCGGCGACGCTCGCGACCGTCGCGGTCGTCGTGATCGATCTCGTGCTGCCGACCGATCTCCAGCTCAACGCCGTGTTCGGCAACCTCCCCGTGCTCGGCGCGCGCTTCTCGGGGATCGGCAACCCCGCGTTCGCCGTGCTGGGCACGTCGGCGGTCGTCGCCGGCGCCGCGATCGTGCAGCGCTGGGGCGCCGGCGCGCGGCCCCTGGTGGCGGCCGGCGCGCTGTTCGCGGTCGTCGTCGTCGCCGACGGCGCGCCGCAACTCGGCAGCGACGTCGGCGGCGTCATCGCGCTCGTGCCCGCGCTCGGCGTGACGTTCGCGCTGCTGTCCGGGCGCCGCGCGGGATGGCGCGTCGTCGCGTGGACGCTCGCGGGCGCCGTGCTCGCGCTAGCGGTGTTCCTCGTCCTCGACGTCACCGGGTCGCCGCAGTTCCGCACGCACCTCGGGCGGCTGTTCGAGGCGGTGCGCGACCGGGGGCCGGGGGTCTTCGTCGAGACCGTCGCGCGCAAGCTGCGCACGAACGTCGGCGTGTTCCGCGTCACGTTCTGGACCTTCTTCGTGCCTCCGGTCGTCGTCGCGCTGGCCGTCGCGCTCCTGCGGTGGGACGAGCTCGGACGCCGGCTCCCGGCCCTGCGCGCGGGCTTCGTCGGCGCGCTGCTCGTGGCGGTGCTCGGCGGCGCGGTCAACGACTCCGGCATCGTCATCCCCGCGATGTGTCTCGGGGTCCTGGTCCCGGCCGCGCTGCTCGCGCGCCTCGAGCTCGCCGACGAGGCGCGCGCCGCGGCCGTCGCGCCGGCGCGCGGCGACGCGCGTCCAGAGGAGGCGCCCGCGTGACCGGGCTCGCCGCCGCGCTCGCGGGGGCCGCGACCGCGTTGGCCCTCGTGCGCGTCGCGATGCGGCCCCCGCCCGCCGCGCTGGCGCGCACCAACGTCGCCGGGCGGCGCGTCGGCGCGACGCTCGGGTTGCCGCTGGTCGCCGGGACGCTCGCCGGCGCCGCGGTCGCGGCGTGGGCCGGCGACGACGGGCGCGTCGCCGCCGCGGTCGCGCTCGTCGCGGCCGTCATGGCCGCCGGCGGCGTCGCCGACGACGCCCGCGGCGACGAGCCCGCGCGCGGCTTTCGCGGCCACCTCGGCGCCCTGCGGCGCGGGCGCGTCACCGGCGGCGTCGTCAAGATCGCCGCGGGCGTGGTCGCGGGGGCCGCCGCGGGGGCGATCGCGACCCCGGGCCGCGCGGCGCTCGTGACCGCGGCCCTCGTCGCGCTCGGCGCGAACCTCGTCAACCTCCTCGACCGCGCGCCGGGTCGCGCCGGCAAGGCGTGGCTCGTGCTGGCCGCGCCGATGCTCGTCGTCGGCGACGACCGCTGGGCAGTCGCGGCCGCCGGCATGGCCGCGGCCCTGCTCGTGTGCCTGTGGCCCGACCTGCGCGAGCGGGCGATGCTGGGCGACGCGGGCGCCAACCCGCTCGGCGCGGTCGCGGGGCTCGGCCTCGCCCTGTCGCTGCCGGCCGGGGGCCGCGCCGTCGCGCTCGCCGTGCTCGCGGCCCTCAACGTGCTGTCGGAGCGCCGGTCGTTCTCTGCGGTCATCGCGTCGACGCGGTGGCTCGACGCGCTCGACCGCGCCGGCCGGCGCGCGTCGCCGTGAGCTCCGCCGCCGCGGATCGCGCCGCGTCGCGCTCCGAAATGAGGACCTGCCGAGCGCGCGCGTGATAGCTTGTGATGACCGCCCCAGGAGCACCGAACCGGGCCTCGTCGTGTCCGGATCCGCACCGGTGGGCCGTCACCCGACCGATGGACCGAAGCTCGGCGTGGGTTTCGGAGTGCGAGAGGAGGTTTGGTGGCGAAGCACGTTTTCGTGACCGGAGGGGTGGTCTCGAGCCTCGGCAAGGGCCTCACCGCGGCGTCCCTCGGACGCCTCCTCAAGAACCGCGGCCTGCGCGTGATGATGCAGAAGCTCGACCCCTACATCAACGTCGATCCGGGCACGATGAACCCGTTCCAGCATGGCGAGGTGTTCGTCACCGAGGACGGCGGCGAGACCGACCTCGACCTCGGGCACTACGAGCGGTTCATCGACGAGAACCTGCTGCGAGCCTCCAACGTCACGACGGGCGCCATCTACCAGAACGTGATCGCGCGCGAGCGGCGCGGCGACTACCTCGGCGACACCGTGCAGGTGATCCCGCACATCACGAACGCGATCAAGGAGCGCATCACGCGCCTCGCGGAGGACTCGGGCGCCGATGTGCTCATCACCGAGATCGGCGGAACGGTCGGCGACATCGAGTCGCTGCCGTTCCTCGAGGCGATCCGGCAGCTGCGCATGGAGCTCGGGCGCGAGGACGCGTGCTACGTCCACGTCACGCTCGTGCCGTACATGGGCCCGGCCGAGGAGCTCAAGACCAAGCCGACCCAGCACTCGGTGCGCGAGCTCCGCAGCATCGGCATCCAGCCCGACGCCATCGTGTGCCGCTCCGACCGTCCCATCAGCCGCGACCTCAAGCGCAAGATCTCGCTCCTGTGCGACGTGCGCACCGACGCGATCGTGTCCGCGATCGACTCGCGCAACATCTACGAGATCCCTCTCGTGCTGCACATGGAGGGCCTCGACGGCTTCGTCGTCGACCACCTGCGCCTGACGGGGCTGCCCGAGCCCGACCTGTCGGAGTGGAAGCATCTCGTCGCGCGCATCGACTCGTCGTCGGGCACGGTGCGCATCGGCCTCATCGGCAAGTACGTGCAGCTGCCCGACGCGTACCTGTCGGTGGTCGAGAGCCTCAAGCACGCCGGCTTCGCGCACGGCGTCGACGTCGACGTCGAGTGGATCGCGTCCGACGACCTCGAGAGCGGCGACGCCGCGGGCCGTCTCGACGGCGTCGACGGCATCCTGGTTCCCGGCGGCTTCGGCGTGCGCGGCATCGAGGGGAAGATCGGAGCGGTTCGCCACGCGCGCGAGAACGACGTGCCGTTCCTCGGCATCTGCCTCGGGCTCCAGTGCGCGGTGATCGAGTTCGCGCGCAACGTCGCGGGCCTGGAGAACGCGAACTCGTCCGAGTTCGACGCCGCGACGCCGTATCCGGTCGTGGACATCCTCGCCGGCCAGGACCTGCGTGAGATGGGCGGCACGATGCGCCTCGGCGCGTACCCGTGCCGGCTGCAGCCCGGGACCAAGGCGGCGCAGGCGTACGGCACCGAGCTGATCTTCGAGCGCCATCGCCACCGCTACGAGGTCAACCCGCGCTTCCGGCGCCGTCTCGAGGACGCGGGGCTCGTGTGCTCCGGCCAGTCGCCCGACGGGACGCTCGTCGAGATGATCGAGCTCGCCGACCATCCGTGGTTCGTCGCGGGGCAGTTCCATCCGGAGTTCAAGAGCCGGCCCGACCGCCCACAGCCGCTGTTCCGCGACTTCATGGGGGCTGCGTGCGCACGGAGCGCGCGACGCGCCGCGGCCTCGCGCGACGCCGTCACCGCGAGGTGAGCACACCGGGACGGGGGGCCGCCCGCGCGATCGGCCGAGCGTCTAGGATGTGGCCGGCATGAGGGTCGGCATACCGCGCGAGCTCAAGGACAACGAGTACCGCGTCGCGATCACGCCGGCCGGCGTGCGCGAGCTCGTCGTCCTCGGTCACGAGGTCCTCGTCGAGCACGACGCGGGGCGCGGCTCGAGCATCTTCGACGACGAGTTCGAGCGCGCCGGCGCGAAGATCGTCGCGACCGCCGACGACGTCTTCGCCGACTCCGACATGGTGCTCAAGGTCAAGGAGCCCATTCCGGAGGAGTTCCATCGCCTGCGCGACGGGCTCGTGCTGTTCACGTACCTCCACCTCGCGGCGAGCGAGCCCGTGACGCGCGCGCTGATCGAGTCGCGCACGACCGCGGTCGCGTACGAGACCGTCGAGCTGCCCGACGGCTCGTTGCCGCTGCTCGCGCCGATGAGCGAGGTCGCGGGGCGCATGGCGCCGCAGGTCGGCGCGACGCTGCTCGAGCGCGAGCACGGCGGCCGCGGCGTCCTGCTCGGCGGCGTCTCCGGCGTGCGGCCGGGCAAGGTCGTCGTCATCGGCGCGGGCATGGCCGGGATGAACGCGGCGTGGATCGCGCAGGGCATGGAGGCCGAGGTCGTCATCCTCGACAGGAACATCAACAAGCTGCGCGACGTCGACCGCATCCACCAGGGCAAGATCCTGACGCTCGCGTCGAACCGCCTGTCGGTGGAGGAGACGGTCCTGTCGGCGGACCTCGTCATCGGCGCCGTGCTCGTGCCCGGCGCGCTCGCGCCCAAGGTCGTCACCGAAGAGGTGATCCGCGAGATGCGGCCCGGTTCCGTCGTCGTGGACATCTCGATCGACCAGGGCGGCTGTTTCGAGACGTCGCGCATGACGACGCACTCGGATCCCACGTACGTCGTGGACGACGTCGTCCACTACTGCGTCGGCAACATGCCCGGCGCGGTGCCGCACACGTCGACGTACGCGCTCACGAACGCGACGCTGCCGTACGTCGTCGCGCTCGCGGAGCACGGCGTCGCCGACGCGGTGCGCGCCGACGCGGCGCTCGCCAAGGGCGTGAACGTCCACGCCGGCGCGGTCACCTACGGGCCGGTTGCCGACGCCCACGGGCTCGACGCGGTCGCGCTCGACGACGCCCTCTGAGCGCGCCGTGCCGGAGTCGTCCGGCGCGGAGTCGCCGACCCCGCAACTCGACCGTTTCGTCGACGAGTTCCTGTCGCACGCGCGCGTCGAGCGCGGCCTGTCGAGCAACACGGTCGCCGCGTACGCGCGTGACCTCGCGACGTGGCGCGCGTTCTGCGTCGCGCGCGGGATCGACGCGCCGGACGTCGCGCCCGACGACCTCACCGACTACCTCGACCGCCTCCGCACGGGCCGCGCGCCGGCCCCCACGCGCTTCGCCCCGGCCTCGGTCGCGCGGATGCTCGTCTCGGTGCGCGCGCTCTATCGCTTCCTCGTGCGCGAGGGCCACCTCGAGCGCGACCCGACCGCGCGCGTCGGCACGCCGCGCAAGCCGCGCCCGATCCCGTCGGCGATCTCCGTCGAGGACGTCGAGCGGTTGCTCGCCGCTCCCGCCGACGACGTGCTCGGCCGCCGCGACCGCGCCATCCTCGAGACGCTCTACGGAGCCGGCGTGCGCATCTCCGAGCTCGTCGCGCTCGACGTCGACGACGTCGACCTCGACGAAGGCTCCGTGCTCGTGCGCGCGGGGAAGGGGAGCAAGGCGCGGCGCGTCCCGCTCGGCCGCGCCGCGCGCGCCGCGATCGAGTCGTACCTCGCCCGGTCGCGCCCCGAGCTGGCCGCGCGCGCCGCGGGGGCCGGGCGCGGCGCGCTGTGGCTCAACGCGCGCGGCGGACGCCTCAGCCGCCAGGGCTGCTGGAAGCTCCTCAAGGGGCACGCGCGCGCCGCGGGCCTCGCCGAGCGTGTGTCGCCGCACACGCTGCGCCACTCCTTCGCGACCCACATGCTCGACGCCGGCGCCGACATCCGGGTCGTCCAGGAGCTGCTCGGGCATGCGAGCCTGGCCACGACGCAGGTGTATACGCTTGTGAGCGACCGGCGGCTGCGGGAGGTCTACGCCGCCGCCCATCCGCGGGCGCGCGGCTGAGCCCGCGCCGGGGACGCGTCGGGACGGGAGGACATGGAGACGAGCGAGTACGGGGAGCTGCGCGTGCGCCTCGAGGAGGAGCTCGCGGCCGTGCGCCGCCAGCTCGCCGACCACGGGGCGGCGGAGGACGGCGACGGCGTGGAGGTCGCCGTGGACGAGGGCTTCGCCGACTCGGGCCACGCGACCGCGGAGCGCTCCCAGGTCCTGGCGATGGTCGAGGGCCTGCTCGAGCACCGCGGGGAGATCGTCGCCGCGCTGGAGCGCATGGACGAGGGTCGCTACGGACGCTGCGAGCGGTGCGGCGCGGAGATCGCCTACGAGCGGCTCGACGCGCGCCCCACCGCGCGCCTGTGCCTGCCGTGCAAGCAGGCGGTCGGCGCGTGACCGGCCGCACGGCGCGCGCCGTCGCGCTCGTCGTCCTCGACTCCGTGGGCGTCGGCGACGCGCCGGACGCCGCCCAGTTCGGAGACGAGGGCTCCGCGACGCTGCCGCACGTCGCCGAGGCGGTCGGCGGCCTCGAGCTGCCGAACCTCGCCGCGCTCGGCCTCGGCAACGTCGCGGCGGTCGAGGGCGTGCCGCCGGCCGCGTCGCCGGCCGGAGCGTTCGGGCGCATGACCGAGCGCTCGCCCGGCAAGGACACGACCACCGGGCACTGGGAGATCGCCGGCGTGATCCTCGACCGGCCGTTCCCGACCTACCCCGACGGGTTCCCTCCAGACGTGCTCGGCGAGTTCGAGCGCCGCGCCGGCGTCGGCACGCTCGGCAACGTCGCCGCGTCGGGGACCGAGATCATCGAGCGTCTCGGCGCCGAGCACGTGGCGACGGGCAAGCCCATCGTGTACACGTCGGCCGACAGCGTGTTCCAGATCGCGGCGCACGTCGACGTCGTGCCGCTGGAGCGGCTCTACGAGCTGTGCCGTATCGCTCGCGCCGTGCTGCGCGGCCCGCACGAGGTCGGGCGCGTCATCGCCCGTCCGTTCCGCGGCCCGCCCGGCGCCTTCGAGCGCACGGCCGACCGCCACGACTTCTCCGTCGTCCCGCCGTGCGACACGGTGCTCGACGAGGTCGCCGCGGCCGGGCTCGAGGTGCGCGGGATAGGCAAGATCTCCGACATCTTCGGGGGCCGCGGCGTGACGTCGTCGCGCCCGACGCGCTCCAACGAGGACGGCGTCGACGCGCTCGCGGCCGAGCTGCGCGCC
This sequence comes from Actinomycetota bacterium, assembly GCA_036260375.1. Lineage (GTDB taxonomy): Bacteria > Actinomycetota > CADDZG01 > CADDZG01 > WHSQ01 > DASZZZ01. The sequence continues at coordinate 40,584 of DASZZZ010000040.1, read as the reverse complement.
ATGGAGCGGGGCCTCGCGTTCGTGAACCTCGTCGACTTCGACCAGTCGTTCGGCCACCGCAACGACCCGCGCGGCTACGCCGGCGCGCTCGAGGCGTTCGACCGGCGGGTGCCCGAGATCGTCGACGCACTCGGCCCCGACGACGCGCTGATCGTGACCGCGGACCACGGCAACGACCCCACGACGCCGTCGACCGACCATTCCCGCGAGCAGGTGCCGGTGCTCTGTGCCGGGCCGCTGGTGCGCGCCGGCGCCGACCTCGGCGTGCGCGAGTCGTACGCCGACTGCGGCGCGACCGTCGCGGAGCTCCTCGGCGTGGAGACGACGACGCCGGGCAAGTCGTTCGCGGGCGAGGCGTTCCGGGTCTGACGGTCGCTCGATCGGCGGGCGCGCGCGCTCCGACGGCGCGTCGCGGCCCCACGCGCGCGATGCTGGGGCTTGTGTTACTGATGAGCTTGTTGTAACGTCCGGGGCCCCCACAAAGCGATATGTCGACAAGTGACCTTGTCGAGCGAGGGAGGCACCATGGACGACGAGCGCAGCGGCGCGACGGGCGCCGCGCCGGCGGAGGGAGACGCCTCCGACGCCGCGCGCGCCGCCGTGCCCGCGGCGGGAGACGCCTCCGGCGGCGCGCGCGCCGCGGTGTCCGCGGCCGCCGAAGACGTCGCGCCGCCGAACGAGGGGGACGTGTCCGGAGCGCTGGCGACGCCGCCCCTGACTAGCGCCGGCGACGGCGCGCCCGGCACGCCGGACCACGTCGGCAGCTGGCAAGGCCCCAGCCCGGCGCGCGTGATCGCACTCGCGAACCAGAAGGGCGGCGTCGGCAAGACGACGACTGCCATCAACCTCGGAGCGGCGCTCGCCGAGCTCGGCCAGAAGGTCCTGCTGGTGGACTTCGATCCGCAGGGCGGCTGCTCGATCGGCCTCGGGTTCGAGCCCGGGGCGCTCGACGCGTCCGTATACGACGCCCTGCTCGACCGGAGGTGCGAGGTCGAGGGCGTCGTCCTGAAGACGTCGGTGCCGGGGCTCGACCTCCTGCCGTCCAACATCGACCTCGCCGCGGCGGAGCTCATGCTCGTGCAGGAGGTCGCCCGGGAGCAGACGCTCATGCGCGTCCTCGCACCGCTAAAGGTGAAGTACAACTTCATACTCATCGACTGCCAGCCGTCGCTCGGCCTGCTCACGATCAACGCCCTGACCGCGGCCGACGGCGTCGTCGTGCCGCTCGAGTGCGAGTACTACGCCCTGCGCGGCATGGCGCTGCTGATGGATTCGATCGACCGCGTCCGCGAGCGCCTCAACCCGCGGCTCGACGTCGACGGGATCCTCGCCACGATGGTCGACGTTCGAACCGTGCACAGCCGGGAGGTGCTCGAGCGCGTCCGCGAGGCGTTCGGGCCGAAGCTGTTCGAGACCGTCGTCCGCAAGACGATTCGCTTCGCCGAGGCCCCCGTCGCGGGGGAGCCCATCCTCAACTACGCACCGGCCTCCACCGGGTCGGTCGCGTACCGCAGACTCGCCAGGGAGGTGATGGACCGTGTCGCGCCGCGCCAGTCTGCCGGGGGCAGATGAGCTCTTCCGCAGGACCAGCGACCGGCCGCGCGAGGACGCGCGGCACGGCCCTCGCGACGCGCCCGCCCCGGAGGCCGCGTCGGAGCCGACGGCGCCCCCGGCGCCCGAGCCCTCGTCGCGTCGGGCGCCCAAGCACGACGAGAAGGTGACCTTCTACTGCACGCGCGACGACCTCACGGCGCTCGAGCGGACGCGCCTCGCGCTCCGGTCGGACTACGGCATCGGCGCCGACCGCGGGCGGATAGTGCGGGCCGCACTCGCCTACGTCCTGGAGGACTTCGAGGCCCGCGCCGACGACTCGATCCTTCTGCGCCGGCTGCGAGGCTGAAGTAACCTTACAGCTGACCTATAGAGATACGCGGATCGTTGACGTATAGGGCTAGATCGGGCCGCTCGGGAGCGGCGTCCGAGTCGGGGAGCGGATGCACGACGGTCAAGACCAGGCGCGCGCGAGCTCCGTCCGGATCGGGGTCGACGGGACCACCGTCAGATCACGCGCTCGGGGCGGCGTCGGCTCGGAGTCGACGGGGCACCGTGAAGTCACGCGCTCGCGGGCGGCATCCGCCTCGGAGTCGACGGACCACTGAAACGAGGCCGCGCGCTCGCGGCGCCTTCGCTTCGGAGTCGACACCATCACCGTCAATATCCCGCCGGGCGTCGCGAGGCGCGAGCAGATGGATAGACGGGTCTGGCTTGGCGTCGCGGCTGCGTGAATCGCTTTGTCGACAAGTTGTCGAGAAGACTGGGCGACTCGTGGACTCGAAAGATCGGTGCGGTGCGGGCTGACAGCCCGACCGCGACGTGTCGTCATGTCGGCGTGGGGACTTGTCGACTTGACGACGAACAGCTGCCGTCGTCACGCGCCGGCGAGGCCGAGCATCGCTTCGATGACACCGGTCGTGAGCGGGTCCAGGAACGCGAGCTGCCCGAAGAGCAGGAGCCCGAGGAGGACGAGGAAGCCGTAGCGATCGAGCCAGAACACCCACGAGTGCCGGTTCGGGGGCAGGAAGACCGTCAGCAGGCGCGAGCCGTCGAGCGGCGGCAGCGGGATGAGGTTGAACACCGCCAGGAACACGTTGATCTTAAGGAACAGACCGAGGAAGTCGACGGCCTCGCTCGGGTAGCCGTTCCGCCGCGCCGGTACGTAGAGGAACGCCGCGACGAGCGCGAGCAGGAGGTTGACGAGCGGCCCCGCGAACGCGACCAGCGCCGACCCGAACCGCTTCGACGCCAGCGCCTCGGGCCGGAACTCGACCGGCTTGCCCCAGCCGAAGCCGACGAGGAAGATCAACAGCGTCCCGATCGGGTCGAGGTGGCGCACGGGGTTGGGGGTGAGCCGGCCGAACGCCCGCGGCATGCGGTCGCCCTGGAGGTCCGCCGCGAGCGCGTGGCCGTACTCGTGCAGGGAGATGGCGAAGATCAGCGCGACCGCGAGCAGGACGAACGCGATGGGATCGACGCGCAGCAGATCGAGAGGCGTGTTCACGAGGGCATTGTAGGGGAGGCACGACACTGCCGCGTGGCAAACATTCCACCTCCACTGCAACGTTAGTCGACCCCCGGTCCCGTCGCCGTAGCGCCCGACGCGCCAAAGACGCCGGCCGCGCGCTGGCCCGCTATAGGCTGGGGCGCGGCCCGAACGGGCTGCCCGGCGGCGGAAAGGTGACGGTGGCGCACGAGGTCAAGCTCGACGTGTTCCAGGGCCCGATCGACCTCCTCCTCCACCTGATCACGCGCCAGAGGGTCGACATCTACGAGGTGTCGCTGGCGACGATCACGGAGGAGTACCTCGCCGCGCTCGACCGCATGGAGGGCCTCGACCTCGAGTCGGCGACGGGGTTCCTCGTCGTCGCCGCGACGCTGCTAGAGCTCAAGTCGTCGCGGCTGCTGCCCGGCAGGGTCGCCGACGAGGGCGACGCCGGGTTGCTCGAGGAGCGCGACCTCCTGTTGGCGCGGCTCGTCGAGTGCGCCACGTACCGCGACGCGGGCGCGTGGCTGAGCGCTGCGCTGGCACGCGGCGAGGAGTACCACGGCCGCGTCGTCGAGCTCGAGCCGCACCTCGCCGGGGTCGTGCCCGACGTCCTCGCGACCACGACGGTCGCGGATCTCGCCGCGGCCGCGGCGCGCGCCCTGGCCCCCCGGCCGCAGGCGGCGCTCGACGTGTCGCACATCGCGCCGATCCGCGCGTCCGTGCGCGACGCGGTCGCGCTGCTCGCGGGCCGGCTGCAGGAGCGCGGCCGGGCGACGTTCGAGGAGCTGTGCGGGCGCACCGGCGATCGCATCGAGGTCGTGGTCCGCTTCCTGGCGCTGCTCGAGCTCTACAAGGCGGGCGCCGTGGAGCTGTCGCAGGCCGGCCGCTTCGGTGCGATCACCGCCGCGTGGACCGGCGACGCGAGCCTCGACGACGTCGCGGCCGCGGCGGAGGAGTACGTCTTCGACGAGGAGGGAGCCGCATGACGACCGACGACGCACGCATCGGCCGCGGCGCCGCGTCCGTTGACGGGGGAGCGCGGTGAGCTCGTCACATCGCAAGATCGCCGAGGCGATCCTCCTCGTGGCCGACGAGCCCGTGCCGGCGGGCGAGATCGGCGAGGTCCTCGAGTGCCCGCGCGACGAGGTCGAGGCGACGCTGCGCGCGTTGGCGACCGAGTACGAGGCCGACGACCGCGGGTTCGTCCTGCGCGAGACGGCCGGCGGCTGGCGCCTCTACACGAGTCCGGACTGCACGCCGTGGCTCGAGCGCTTCGTCTCGGGTCAGAGCCACGCGCGCCTCACCGGCGCGGCGCTGGAGGTCCTCGCCATCGTGGCGTACCGGGGACCGGTGTCGCGCGCCCAGATCGCCGACGTCCGCGGCGTGGACTCCGACGGCGTCGTGCGGACGCTCGTGACGCGCGGCCTCGTGCGCGAAGTCGGCCGTGAGTCGTCGCCCGGTGCGCCGGCGCTGTTCGCCGTCAGCGACGCGTTCATGGAGCGCCTCGGCCTCAAGTCGCTCGACGAGCTGCCGCCGCTGACCGACTTCATGCCCGACGCCGAGGCGGTGGAGGAGATGGAGGCGCGCCTGTCGCCGGGGGCATGACGGCGTCTGGCCGCGCGCCGGCGCCGGACCCCGGCCCCGAGCGCATCCAGAAGGTCCTGGCGCGCGCGGGCATCGGGTCCCGCCGCCACGTCGAGGAGCTCGTCGCGGCGGGCCGCGTGCGCGTCAACGGCGCCCGCGCCCGTCTGGGCGCCCGGGTCGACCCGCATAAGGATGTAGTAGAGGTCGATGGTTCACGCGTGCCGCTCGCGCCGGGCCTCGTGCACTACCTCGCGAACAAGCCGGTCGGGATGGTGAGCACCGCCGACGATCCCGACGGCCGCCCGACCGTGGTCGATCTCGTCGACCCGTCCGTGCGGGTGTGGCCGGTCGGGCGTCTCGACGTCGACACCGAGGGCGCGATCGTGCTCACCAACGACGGCGACCTGACCCACCGGCTGACTCATCCCAGCTTCGAGGTGCCGAAGACGTACCTCGCCGAGGTCCGCGGAGCCGTGCGACACGGCACCGTCGTGCGGCTGGCGCGGGGGATCGAGCTCGACGACGGTCCCACCGCGCCGGCCGACGTCGCGATCGTCGACCGTCTCGGGCCGACGACGCTCGTGGAGATCACGCTGCGCGAGGGGCGCAACCGGCAGGTGCGGCGCATGTTCGAGGCCGTCGGGCATCCTGTCGTCCGGCTGGCGCGCACCGCGATCGGCCCGCTGGAACTCGGGCGCCTCAAGCCGGGCTCCCTCCGCCGGCTCGCGCCCGACGAGGTCCGGGCGCTCTACCGCGCCGCCGGATTGTGACGACACGTCGACTTGTCACCAAGTAGACAGGAGCCTACGGAGCCCGTCGGGGTGGGCGCGCACGGGTGAAAGGCGAGTCGTCATGTCGACCACGCGACGAGTGGTCTCGGCGACCTGTCGACAAGTCGACGGAGGGTGCGGACCCCCGGGACACGAGCTCGCCGGGGAGCATGATGCGCCGACTCGTCCGCGCCCGGTCCGGTTCCTGCCCACCGGCTCGACCCGAAGCACGTGGCGTCGGATTTTCTCGGACGGCCGACTCGAACCGCCTGGACGTAAGAACACGTCCTCGGCCCGGCCGGCCAACCGGGCCGCGGGGGCACGCGTAGGGCCGCGACGTCCGCCGGCGAGCGACCGATGCCTCGGGGAGCGCTCGGCGCGCGGGAGCGGGTTCGGAGCCTGCGGCCCTGGGTGCGCGGCCGGGCGGCGGCGGCGGGGCAGCCGCCTGGCTATACGCTACGGAGCGGCGCGCAAGCGGTGGGCGTGTCGCCCGCCGACCGCGCGCGGGTGACCAGAACGTTATAGACGAGGTTTAGACATGCGCATCGCGATCATCGGCATGGGGCTCATCGGAGGCTCGGTCGCGCTCCGGCTCCGCGACGCCATGCCCGACGCCGACGTCGCCGGCTTCGACCCGGACGCCGGCGCCGCGCGCGCCGCGACCGACCGCGGCGCGGTGACGGAGTGGGCGTCGTCCGCCGCCGCGGCCGTGCGCGGCGCCGACGTCGTCGTCCTCGCGCTGCCGGTCGACCGCATCCCTGCGGCGTGTCGAGACGTCGCGGCGGCGGTCGAGCCCGACGCCGTGGTCACCGACGTCGGCAGCGCCAAGGCCGACGTCGTCGCGGCGGGGGAGGGCGCGTTCGGCGGACGGTTCGTCGGCGGTCACCCCATGGCGGGCTCCGAGCGCCACGGCATGGACGCGGCCCACGCCGGCCTGTTCGACGACGCATGGTGGATCCTGACGCCGACGCCGACGACGTCGTCGGCTGCGTACGCGACCGTGGCGCAGCTCGTGTCGGCGCTCGGGGCGCGGCCCGTGGCGGTCGCTCCGGAAGTGCACGACGGGCTCGTCGCGCGGCTCAGCCACGTCCCGCAGCTCGCCGCCAGCGCGGTGGTCGCCGCCGCCGCCGCAGGCGGGGGCCGCGGCGAGCTCCTGCACCTCGCCGGTGCCGGCTTCCGGGACGTCACGCGTATCGCCGCCAGCAATCCCGACACGTGGGTCGGGATCGTCCGCGCCAACCGTCCAGCGGTGCTCGAGGCTTTGCGCCGGTTCCGCGACCGGCTCGACGACGTCGATCGCATGGTAGCGGGCGGACGCTGGGACGAGCTCGGCGGCTGGCTCGCCGCGGCCCGCCGCGCCCGTCTCGAGCTCCTCGTCAAGCCCGCGTGGGGCGGGCAGCCGGTCACGCTCGGATTGCCCGTCCCCGACCGCCCCGGCGTCCTGGCCGACGTCGCCGGCGTCGCGGCCAGCCTCGGCGTCAACCTCGAGGACGTCCGCATCGTCCACTCGACGGAGGGCGGCCGGGGGCGGATCGAGCTCGTCGTCGACGGCGACGCGAGCGCCGACCTGCTCGCCAAGGCGTTGCGGGACGCCGGCCACCTGGTCGAGCGCTCCGCGGTCGACGTGGCGTCATCATGACTTGTCGACAACTAGACATGTCGACGACGCTGCCACCGCCCTCGCCCGCACGGGGCTCCCGGTGAGCCGCCGGACCGCGGCCCGGCCCCTGCGCGGGACCGTCCGCGTCCCGGGCGACAAGTCGATCTCGCATCGGGCGCTGCTGCTCGCCGCCCTCGCCGACGGCCGCAGCCGCGTCGACGGGGTCAACCCGGGCGCCGACGTCGCCGCGACCGCCGCGGCCGTGCGCGCCGTCGGCGCGACGGTCGCGAGCGTCGACTCTGACGCTGTAGTGGAGGTAGAGGGTTGCGGCGGGCGCGGGCTGCAGGAGCCGGTCGCCGTCGTCGACGCGGGCAACTCCGGATCCACGATCCGGATGGGCCTCGGCGTCTTCGCCCGCGTCGACGGGCTCACGGTCGTCACCGGCGACGCGTCGCTGCGCGCCCGGCCCATGCTCCGCGTGGTCGCACCGCTGCGCCGCATGGGCGCGTCGATCGACGGTCGATGCCGCGGCGACCGCGCGCCGCTGAGCGTCAGGGGCGGCCGGCTGCGGGGCGCCGACGTGCAGCTCGACGTCGCCAGCGCCCAGGTCAAGTCGGCCCTGTTGCTGGCGGCGCTCGGCGCCGAGGGCACGACGTCGGTGGCCGAGCCCCGTCGCAGCCGGGACCACACCGAGCGCATGCTGCGCGCCGCGGGCGTCGACGTCCGCGTCGCCGGCACCACCGTCGCGCTCGACGGGCCGCAGCCCGTGCCGGCCCTCGACCGCCGTGTGCCGGGCGACGTGTCGGCCGCCATGTTCCTCGCGGTCGCGGCGGCGATCGTGCCCGGCTCCCACCTCACGATCGAGGCCGTCGGCCTCAACCCGACGCGCGCCGCGGCCCTCGACGTGCTGCGCTCCATGGGCGCGCGCGTCGACGTCGAGATCTCGGGCGACGAGGGCGGGGAGCCGGTCGGCGACGTGACTGTCGAGGCGTCGGAGCTGCGCGGCGTCGACGTCGGCCCGGACCTGGTGCCGTCGCTCGTCGACGAGATCCCGGCGTTGGCGATCGCGGCGAGCCGCGCCGACGGCGTCACGCGCTTCCACGGCGCCTCGGAGCTGCGGGTCAAGGAGTCCGACCGGATCGCGGCGCTCGTCGGTGGCCTGCGCGCGCTCGGCGCCGACGCCGAGGAGCTGCCCGACGGCCTCGTCGTGCGCGGTCCCGCCGAGCTCGGCGACGGCGTCGTCGACTCGAGGGGCGACCACCGCATCGCGATGGCGTTCGCGGTCGCCGGCGTCGCGTCGCCACAGCGCATCCGGGTCACGCGCTGGGACTGCGTCGAGACGTCGTTCCCCGGCTTTCTCGACGTCGTCGCCGCGGCGCAGGGACGGTCGTGAGCGCGGTCGCGATCGACGGGCCCGCGGGCGCCGGCAAGAGCACCGTGGCGCGCGCCGTGGCGCGCGCCCTCGGGTGGCGCTACGTCGACACGGGCGCGATGTACCGCGCGCTGGCGTTCGTCGCGTTGCGCCGCGGCGTCGACCCGGCCGACGGCGGCGCGCTCGAGCGGCTCGCGCGCACGGTCCGGTTCGACGTCGACGCCGGGCGCGTCGTGGTCGACGGCGAGGACGTCACCGCGCTCATCCGGACGCCGGAGGTGACGCGCGCGTCGTCGCGCGTGTCGTCGCACGCGGGCGTGCGCGCCGCTCTCGTCGAACGACAGCGCGCGCTCGCGCGCGACGACGACGTCGTGATGGAGGGCCGCGACATCGGCTCGACCGTGCTGCCCGACGCCGCCGTGAAGGTCTTCCTCACCGCGACCCTCGGCGAGCGCGCGCGCCGGCGCGTCGAGCAGCTGGGCTTGCCCGACGACGACGCCACCCGCGCGCGCGTCGAGGCGGCGATCGGGGAGCGCGACGACGCCGACGCGTCGCGCGCGACGTCGCCGCTTGTGACCCCTCCGGACGCGGTCGTGATCGACTCGTCCGACGACGACGCCGACGCGGTCGCGCGGCGCATCGTGGAGCTTGTGCGAGGCGCGCTCGATGGGCGCTGACGGCCGCGCGCTTCCGGTCGTGGCGGTCGTGGGACGGCCCAACGTCGGCAAGTCGTCGCTCGTCAACCGCGTCCTCGGGCGGCGCGAGGCGATCGTCGAACAGACGCCGGGCGTTACGCGCGACCGGCGGGGGTTCGTCGCGGAGTGGGCGGGCCGGCGCTTCGAGATCGTGGACACCGGCGGACTCGAGCCCGGGGCCGAGGGGCTCGAGGCGCGCGTCGCGGAGCAGGCCGCGGTCGCGATCGACAGCGCGGACGTCATCGTCCTCGCGGTCGACGCCGCGACCGGCCCCACGCAGGACGACCACGTCGTCGCGCAGCGGCTGCGCCGCTCGGGCAAACCGGTGCTCGTCGCGGCCAACAAGGTGGACGACCCGCGCGACGAGCCGTCGGCGGCGGCGTTCTACCGGCTCGGTCTCGGCGACCCGGCCCCCCTCTCCGCGCTGCACGGGCGCGGCTCCGGCGACTTCCTCGAGCGGCTCGTCGCGCTGCTGCCCGACGAGGGCCGGGCGAACCCGGGCGCGTGGGCGTCGGCCGCGATCGTCGGCCGTCCGAACGTCGGTAAGTCGTCGATGCTGAACGCGCTCCTCGGCGAGCCGCGCGCGATCGTGGCGCCGACGCCGGGCACGACGCGCGACCCGGTCGACGCGGCCCTCGACGCCGGCGACGGCCGCGCCCTGCGCCTCGTCGACACCGCGGGCATGCGCCGCGAGGTCCAGATCGACGACCCGATCGAGTACTTCGGCTTCCTGCGGTCGCGCCGCACGCTGGCGCGCGTCGACGTCGCGCTGCTCGTCGTCGACGCGGCCGACGGCGTCACGGGCCACGACCAGCGGATCGCCGAGGAGATCGTCCGGGCGGGGCGCGCCTGCGTCGTGGCGCTCAACAAGTGGGACCTCCTGCCGGCGGAGGAAACGGACCGCGCCCGCTTCGACCGCTCGGTGCGCGACCGCCTCCGGTTCCTCCCGTGGGCCACGACGGTCCGGACGGTGGCGACGACGGGCCGGGGCGTCGACCGCGTCGTGCCGGCGCTCGCCGACGCGGTCGAGTCGCACCGGCGCCGGCTCGCGACCGGCGTCCTCAACCGGATCGTGCGCGCGGCGCAGGACGAGCGGCCGCACCCGAGGTCGGGCGGCCGTCCCGCGCGCATCCTGTACGCCGTGCAGGTGAGCGCGGCGCCGCCCACGATCGTCGTGTTCGCCACCCAGCGCCTCGAGCCGTCGTACGTCCGCTATCTCGAGCGGCGCATCCGCGACGCGGAGCCGTTCGCCGGGACGCCGGTGCGCGTCGAGGGCCGAGTGCGAGCGCGAGAGTAAGGTTCGACTGTAGCTGTAGAGCCTCCCGACGGCGCATCGACGTCTCGCGCTTCTACGGATCGCTGGTCGCGACGACACGCTCGATCGGAAGTCCTGGCGCGGCTGCACGCGCCGACTCGTCGCGTCGACGACAAGGCGACGAGTCGACAAGTCGACGACCTCGGTGTCGCGACGGCCCCCGGGTATGATCGACCGCCTCGGGACGTGGCGCAGCTTGGTTAGCGCACTGGTCTGGGGGACCAGGGGTCGCCGGTTCGAATCCGGCCGTCCCGACCGGTGGAAGCACACGAGCACGGCCCGCCGCGCGCCGGCGCGTCCCGGGACGACCGCGCGCCGGCCGCCTCGGGCGACGCGCCCGCGGACCCGGCCCCCGAGGTCGCGCCCGCGGTCGTCGCACCCGACCGCCTCGCGACGCTGCCCAACCTGCTGTCGGCCGTGCGTCTCGCGGCGACGCCCGTGTTCGTCGCGCTGTTCGTGACCGGGCGCGAGGAGGCCGCCGTGATCCTCTACGGCGCCGCGGCGTGGACCGACTTCTTCGACGGCTACATCGCCCGCCGCACGAACTCGATCTCCGAGCTCGGCAAGCTCCTCGACCCGCTCTCGGACCGCCTCCTGATCCTGGCGCTGACGATCGCCCTCGTGGCGCGCGGCGTGCTGGCGTGGTGGCTCGCCGCGGCCGTCATCGTGCGCGACGTGCTCGTGCTGTCGCTGTTCCCGCTGTTCGACCGGCGCGGCCTCGGCCGTATCCCCGTCAACTTCACGGGGAAGCTGGCGACCGCATGCCTGCTGCTCGGCCTCACCCTGCTCGCGTGGAGCGCGACGTCGTTCCCTCTCGAGCGGCCCGCGCGCGGCATCGGCCTCGCGTTCGCGTCGGCCGGGGCCGTCTTCTACTGGGCCGCGGCCGTGCTCTACGCTCGCGCCGTCTGGGCGAGGCTTCGACCGAAGGAGGGTGACGCGCGGACGTGAGCCAGTCAGGGATGCAGGCGGTGATCATGGCCGGCGGCGAGGGCTCGCGCCTGCGGCCGTTGACGAGCAACATGCCCAAGCCGATGCTGCCGGTCGTCAACCGGCCGCTCATGGAGCACACGATCGAGCTCCTCCGCGCCCACGGCGTCACCGACGTCGTCGCAACCCTGCAGTTCCTGTCGTCGGTCATCCGCAACTACTTCGGCGACGGCTCCGACCTCGGCGTGTCGCTGTCCTACGCCACCGAGGAGGTCCCGCTCGGCACCGCCGGGTCGGTCCTCGGCGCGCGCGAGCTCCTGTCGGACACGTTCCTGGTCATCTCCGGCGACGCGTTGACGAACCTCGACCTCGACGACGTCGTCGCGTTCCACCGCGAGCGCGAGGCCGCCGCGACGCTCGTCCTCAAGCGGATGAAGGACCCGCTCGAGTTCGGCATCGTCATGACCGACGACCGCGGCCGCATCGAGCGCTTCCTCGAGAAGCCGACGTGGGGTCAGGTTTTTTCCGACACCATCAACACCGGCATCTACGTCCTCGAGCCGGAGGTCCTCGACCTCGTGCCGCCCGACCAGGCGTACGACTTCTCGAGCGAGCTGTTCCCGCTGATGCTCGACAAGGGCCTGCCGCTGTACGGCTACGTGACCGACGCCTACTGGACCGACGTCGGCAACACCGACGCGTTCCTCCAGGCCCAGCGCGACGCGCTCGAGGGGGCCGCCGGCGTGCCGCTGCCCGGGTTCGAGCTGCGGCCCGGCGTGTGGGTCGGCGAGGACGTCGACATCGACACGACCGCGCGCGTCGAAGGACCCGCCGTGATCGGCGACAACTCGACGATCGGCGCCGGGGCGGTGATAGGGCCCTACGCGGTCGTCGGGGCCAACGTGATCGTGGGCGAGGACGCGCGCGTGTCGCACGGCGTCGTCATGGACCGCGGCCATCTCGGGTCGTCGGCGCACGTGCGCGGGGGAGCGATGAGCCGGGGCGCGGTCCTCGAGCGCGGCGCGACCCTCGAGGAGGGCGCCGTGCTCGGCGACGACGTGACGGTGGGGGCCGGCGCCCTGGTGAAGCCTCGAGTGAAGGTCTATCCTTCGCGCGCGGTCGAGGCGGGCGCGATCGTCACCCAGAGCGTCGTGCACGAGCGGCGCGCCGCCCGCAGCCTGTTCGGGTCGCGCGGCGTGACGGGCCTCGTCAACCTCGGCGTCACGCCGGTGACCGCGGTGCGCCTCGGCATGGCGTACGGCACGACGCTCAAGCGCGGCAGCGTGGTCGTGGCGGGACGCGACGCGAGCCGGGCGGCGCGCACCATCAAGCGAGCCGTCATCGCCGGCTTGAACGCGACCGGCGTGACGTGCCGCGACCTCGAGCTCACGCCGATGCCGGTGACGCGCTTCACGGTCCGGAGCCACCAGGCGGCCGGAGGCATCAGCGTGCGGACGTCGCCGATCGACCCCGGCGCCGTCGAGATCCGGTTGTTCGACGGCGACGGGCTCGACCTCGCCCCGACCGAGCAGCGCAAGATCGAGCGCGTCTTCTTTCGCGAGGACTACCGCCGCACCGGTCCGGCGACCCTCGGGGAGCTCGAGTTCCCGCCGCACGCGCCGGGCCAGTACGTCTCCGGCCTGCTGCGCGCGGTCGACGTCCCCGCGGTGCGCGAAGCGCGGCTCAAGGTCGTCGTGGACTACGCGTGCGGCCCCGCGTCGCTCATCGGCCCGTCGATCCTGGGGCGTCTCGGCTGCGACGTCCTCGCCGTCAACGCGTTCACCGACGAGCACCGCGCCGTGCTCACGCGCGACGAGCTCGACCGACTCCTGTCGGAGGTCGCCAACCACGTCGTGAACTCGGGCTCGAACCTCGGGATAGTGCTCGAGCCGGGCGGCGAGGTCGCGCACCTCGTCGACGACCGCGGCCGGCGCGTCGCGGACGACCGCGCGTTGATGGCGTTCGTGCGCCACGAGGCCACCCGTGGCGCCCGCTCCGTCGCCCTGCCGGTGTCGACGTCGAGCGTGGCCGAGCGGCTCGCGCGCGCCGCGGGCGCCGAGGTGGCGTGGACGCCGACCGCGATCACCTCGCTGATGGCGCACGCCGCGGACCCCGAGACCGGGTTCGCCGGCAACTCGGAGGGCCTGCTGATATTCCCGTCGTTCATGCCGGCGTCGGACGGTCTCATGACGTTCTGCAAGACGCTCGAGCTGATCGCGGCGGCGCGCCGGCCCCTGTCGGAGGTGATCGACGACCTGCCCGAGACCCACGTCGTCGTGCGCGACGTCCCGACGCCGTGGGGGCGCAAGGGCGCCGTCATGCGCCACGTCGGCGCCGCCGCGTCCGGCGGGACCGTCGTCCTGCTCGACGGCGTCAAGGCGATCGAGGGCGACCGCTGGGCGCTGGTGATCCCGTACGCCGACGAGCCGTCGTGCCGCATCTGGGCCGAGGGCCCGACCGCGGCGGACGCGCGCGCGATGGCCGAGCGCTTCGCCGCCCTCGCGGCCGAGGCCGCCGAAGGCGAAGTCCCCGAATCCACTGATTGACTTGTCTACTTGTTCCCGGAGGACGAGGAAAGGAGAGCCCGAATGGGCGACGTGCCGGACGATCGCCGCTACACGAGCGAGCACGAGTGGGCGCGCGAGGACGGCGGGCGGGTCGTGATGGGAATCACCGACTACGCGCAGGACCAGCTCGGCGACGTCGTGTTCGTCGGGCTCCCCGAGCCGGGCACCGCGGTCACCGCGGGCGAGCCCCTCGGCGAGGTCGAGTCGACGAAGTCGGTGTCCGACGTCTACAGCCCCGTGACGGGCACCGTCGTGGAGACCAACGGGCGGCTCGAGCAGACCCCGGAGCTGATCAACCAGGATCCCTACGGCGACGGCTGGATGGTCGCGATCGCGCCGTCCGGCGACGAGTCCGGCGACCTCATGAGCGCCGACGAGTACCGCAAGCTCGTCGAGGGCTCGTGACGAGAAGGGCCTTGACCAACCCTAAACGTCCTGTATAGGGTGACCTCCATGTTCTGCACGAACTGCGGCCACAAGAACCCAGACGGTGCGAACTTCTGCGCGTCGTGCGGCCACCCGCTGACGGAGGGCGCGGGGCCGTCGGACACCACGACCGTCACGTTCCTGCCGAGCGAGCTCGAGAGCGACATCGACGAGGAGGTCCACGTCTCGCCCGACGAGCTCGAGGGCGGCCGGGGCGTCATGATCGTGCGCCGGGGGCCAAACGCAGGCAGCAAGTACTTCATGGACGCCGACGTCACGCACGTCGGGCGCCATCCCGACAGCGACATCTTCCTCGACGACATCACCGTGTCCCGCCGTCACGCCGAGATCCGGCGGCGCGACGCCGCCTTCTCGCTCCACGACGTCGGGAGCCTCAACGGCACCTACGTGAACCGGGAGAGGGTCGAGGAGGCCGAGCTCCGCACCGGCGACGAGATCCAGATCGGCAAGTTCAAGCTCGTGTTCCTCACCGGGAGCCAGTGACGTGCCCCTCTCGAGGTCGCGCGACTACCTGAGCATCGGCGAGGTCCTCGACGCCATCCGCGCGGACTTCCCCGACGTGAGCGTGTCGAAGATCCGCTTCCTGGAGTCGGAGGGGCTGATCGCCCCCGAGCGCACGCAGGCCGGCTACCGGAAGTTCTACGACGGCGACGTCGCCCGGCTGCGCTACATCCTGTCGCTGCAGCGCGACCACTTCCTGCCCCTGCGCGTCATCCGCGAGCGCCTCGCGGCGGCCGACGCCAACGGCGGGGTCTACCCCGACGAGGGGCCGCGGCGCGCGTCCGAGTCGTCCGGATCGTCCGACGGGCCGCGGCCCGCGCCCGTCGACGTGACCGGCGTCCAGCTCACGCGCGACGAGCTGCGCACCGCGGCGGGGCTGTCGGACGCCCAGCTGCGGGGGCTCGAGGACTTCGGCGTGCTCGACCGTCGCGGGGCGGGGGAGCACTACGACGAGAACGACCTCCTGGTGGCGAAGGCGGCCGGGCGGTTCTTCCACTACGGCGTCGAGCCGCGCCACCTGCGCATGTACCGCCAGTTCGCCGAGCGCGAGGCGAGCTTCTTCGAGCAGATCGTCGCCCCGGTCGCGCGCCGGCGGGACCCCGACGCGCGCCGCGAGGCGTCGCAGTCGGTGCGCGAGCTCGTCGGGCTCGCGCAGCAGCTGAGGGAGGGCGCGCTGCGGTCGAGCCTCCGTGACGCCCTCTGACGGACGTCGCCTCGTCGATTTGTCGACACTCGCGTTCGTCGTCGAGCGGCGGTCGCGGCCGCTCCGGAGCGTCGTCTACTTGTCGACAAGACGCCTCGTCGCCTTGTCGCTCGTCGCCTGCCTCGCCGTCGCCGCACCGGCGTCGGCCGGCGCGCCGCCGGCCCCCGAGCTCTCGTGCGAGGCGTGCATCGTCGTCGCCGACGACGGGCGCGTCCTCTACGCGCGGCGCGCACGGGCCGCGCTGCCGAACGCGAGCACGACGAAGATGACGACCGCGCTCGTCGTCGTCGAGACCGCCGCGCCGGGCGAGCGCGTCGCCGTGTCGCCGCACGCGGCGGCCACGGGCGGCGGCGGCCTGGATCTGCACGCCGGCGACTCGTACACGGTGAGAGACCTGCTCTACGCGCTCCTGCTGTCGTCGTCCAACGACGCCGCGGTGGCGCTCGCCGAGCACGTCGGCGGCACCGAGCGAGCGTTCGTCTCCGCCATGAACGACCTCGCCGACGCCCTCGGAGCCCGCGCCACGCACTACGTGACGCCGCACGGCCTCGACGCGCCGGGCCACGTCTCGAGCGCGCGCGACCTCGTGGCCGTGGCGAGCGCGCTGCTCGACGACCCCATGCTGGCTCGGATCGTGCGGACGCAGTCGCACCGTCTCGCCGACGGCACCGTGGTCGAGAACCGTAACGCTCTGCTCGACAGTTATACGGGAGCCATCGGCGTCAAGACAGGGAGGACGCTGGGGGCCGGCGACGTCCTCGTCGCCGCGGCGCGCCGGCGCGGGCGGACGCTGATCGCGGTCGCGCTCCGCTCGGTCGACGCCGCCGCCGACGACCGCGCCCTGCTCGACTACGGCTTCGCGCGGCTCGCGCGCACGGCGCTCGTCGGGCGCGGCGAGCCGATCGGGGTCGCGCCGCTCGCTCCATCCGGCGCGGTGCCGGCCGTGGCCGGCCGGGCGGTGCGCGGCCTCGCGCCGCCCGCCGCCGTCGACGTCGCGTTCGAGGCCGCGCGCCCGGCGCCGTCGGTGCGCGCCGGCGAACGCGTCGGGACGGTGTCCGTGTCGTATCGCGGACGCACGCTCGGACGGGTCCCCGCGGTCGCGGCGCGCGCCGCCGCGGGGGCCGCGCCCGCGCTGCTCGCCGGGGCGTTCGCGGTCGTCGTGCGCGCGCTGTCGACTCCGTGGGCCGGTCCGTGACGTGGCTGCGGCGCGCCGACGCCGCCGACGACCCGACCGCACCCGCGCACGTGGCGATCGAGCGCGGCCGCCTCGCGGCGCGCGTCGCAGAGCTCGGCGCGCGTCTCAGCGCCGACTACGCGGGCGCGGCGCGGCCCCCCGTCTTCGTCGGTGTCCTGAAGGGCTCTGCGCTGTTCCTCGCCGACCTCGCGCGCGCGCTGACGATCGACGCGGCGTTCGACTTCATCGCGATCTCGTCGTACGCCGACAGCGGTCCGCAGTCCGGCGTCGTGCGCATCGTCAAGGACCTCGACGACGACGTCGCCGGCCGCGACGTCGTCGTGGTCGAGGACATCGTCGACACCGGCCTGACGCTGAACTATCTCCGGCGCGCGCTGTCGCAGCGCGCGCCGGCGTCGTTGCGCGCCGTCGCGCTGATCGACAAGTCGGTGCGGCGCATCGTGCCGGTCGAGCTCGAGTATCGCGGCTTCGACGTTCCCGACGTCTTCGTCGTCGGCTACGGCCTCGACTTCCAGGGCCGGTACCGCAACGTCCCCGACATCGTCGCGGTGCGCGACGTCGCTCGCCTTGCCAACGAGCCGCGCCTGCTCGTCGACGCGTTGTTCGCCCCGCGGCGCGGCCGCGACGGCGCCGACGCGCCGTACTCGTAGCTCCGGCGCGGTGTTAGCCTCGGCGCATGATCGAGCTGTCGCTCGTCGGGGTGAGAGTCGAGCTGCCGTCGAACCAGCCCATCGTGCTGCTCAAGGAGAGCGACGGCGACCGCTACCTGCCGATATGGATCGGCGCGGTCGAGGCGACCGCGATCGCGTTCGCGTTGCAGGGGATCCAGACGCCGCGTCCGATGACGCACGACCTCCTGCGCGACATCCTGTCGGAGACCGACGTGCGCGTCGAGCGCATCGTGATCAGCGAGCTCGTCGACCAGACGTTCTACGCGGTCATCCGCATGCACACCAACGGGGAGACGAAGGAGGTGTCGTCGCGTCCGAGCGACGCGATCGCGCTCGCGGTGCGGATCAACGCGCCGATCTTCGGGGCCGAGGAAGTCCTCGAGCAGGCGGGCATCGAGCTCAAGGACGACGAGGAGGCGGAGGTGCAGAAGTTCCGCGAGTTCCTCGACCAGGTCAGCCCCGACGACTTCGCGGCCGGGCAGTAGACGGCGCGCCGCGCGCCCAACCCCATACCTGCGGTAGAGGGTCGCGCGCGTTCGTTGACATCGCGCGGCGGCCGTCCTACGCTTTCCATCCCCGTAACTACGCGGTTGTCAGTACGGCGCGGCCTCTCGGCCGCACCACGACGAGACGGCATCGACGGCGAAAGGGAGACGGCATGGAGCAGGGCTACCGTGGTCCCGTTGCCTGCAAGATCGTCGGAATCACCTACAGGCAGCTCGACTACTGGACGCGCACCGGGCTCGTGACGCCGTCGGTCGCGGAGGCACAGGGGTCCGGCAGCCAGCGCCTGTACTCGTTCGCCGACCTGCTGCGTCTGAAGGTCGTCAAGAACATGATCGACGCCGGCGTGAGCCTCCAGAAGGTGCGCGAGGCGATCAAGCAGGCGCGCGCCAAGCTCGGCGACGACTGGGCGAAGGCGACGATCGTCGCGCAGGGCGGCAGCATCTACGCGTGCACGTCGGACACGGAGGTCATGGACCTGCTGCGGTCGGGTCAGGGCGTCCTCGGCGCCGTCGTCGCGGTCGACAGGGTCCTCGAGGACCTGCGCGGGACGCTGCGCGAGCTCCGCCCGGCGAGCGAGCCGGCCCGCGCCGTGTCGCCGGGCGCGCGCGCCGAGGAGGGGTGACGATCGGGGCGCACGCGCGCGACCCCCGCGACGCCGCGCCCGCGGCCGGCACCGACGCGCCGCTGCCGCACGAGACGGTCGCGTTCGCGCACAACAGCGAGCGCCAGTTCGCCAAGCTGCTCGACTTCTACGAGATCGAGTGGGAGTACGAGCCGACGACGTTCGAGATCGAGTGGGACCGCGACGGCAACGCGACGCAGCGCTTCTCGCCCGACTTCTACCTGCCGGCGTTCGACCTCTACATCGAGATCACGACGCTGAACCAGAAGCTCGTCACGAAGAAGAACCGCAAGGTGCGCCGCCTGATGACGCTGTATCCCGACGTGCGCTGCAAGGTCCTCTACCAGCGCGACTACCTCAACCTGCTCGTCAAGTACGGGCTCGAGGAGCCGTCGCAGGGATCGCTCCTGGGCGCCGCCGAGCCGGCGGCGGTCGACGTCGTGCGCCCGTCGCCGGGGGAGCGCGCCGGCGAGCCGCCGCTGCCGTCCGGGCTCGGGTCCGCGCTCGCGGGGTGACGCCGTCGTGACCGACGTGCGGCGCGCGTCGCCGCTGCTCGACGTCCACCGGCGCCTCGGCGCCAAGCTCGTCGACTTCGCCGGTTGGGACATGCCGCTGCAGTACACCGGCGTCGTTTCCGAGCACACCGCGGTCCGCACGCACGCGGGCCTCTTCGACGTGTCGCACCTCGGCAAGCTGCGCCTCGACGGCGCGGGGGCCGAGGACGCGCTGCAGCGCGCCGTCACCGCGGACATCGCCGCGCTCGAGCCGGGCCGCGCGACCTACGCGCTCGTGCTCGAGGACGACGGCGGATGCGTCGACGACGTGTTCGTCTACCGCCTCGGCGACGCGAGCTGGCTCGTCGTGCCCAACGCCGCCAACGTCGGCGCCGTCGCGGAGTCGATCCGCGCCGCCGGCGCGGCGCCGTCCGACGAGTGGGACCGGTGGGCGATCCTCGCCCTGCAGGGCCCCGAGTCGTTCGACGTCTTCGAGCGCGCGTTCCCCGACGCCGGCGCGACCGGGCTCGCGCTGCACGCGTTCGCAGAGATGGACTTCGGCGGCGAGAGCGGCCTCGTCGCGCGCACGGGCTACACCGGCGAGCGCGGCTTCGAGCTGTACGTGCCGGCCGATCTCGCCCCGCAGGTGTTCGAGCACGTCATGTCGTCGGGCGCGACGCCCGCGGGGCTCGGCGCGCGCGACACGCTGCGGCTCGAGATGGGCTACGCCCTCTACGGGCACGAGCTCGCGCGCGACGTCAACCCGCTCGAGGCGAACCTGTCGTGGGTGCTCGCGTGGGACACGCCGTTCGTCGGGCGCGACGCGCTGCAGCGCGTGCGCGACGACGGGCCCGCGCGGCGTCTCGTCGGCGTCGAGTGCTCCGGACGCGGGGTGCCGCGCCAGGGCTACGCGCTGCTGCGCGACGGCGAGCGGATCGGGGAGCTGACGAGCGGCAACTACTCGCCGACGCTCGCCACCGGCATCGCGCTCGCCCTCGTCGACGCCGCACGCCGTCCCGAGCCGGGCGCGAGCGTCGAGGTCGAGGGCCGCGGGCGCCGCATCCCGGGCACCGTCGTCAAGCCCCCGTTCGTCCGCCGCGGCTAGTGCGCCGCGGCGCAGTAACCTTCACCGAGCGCGCGCGGCCCGTCGCTCCGGCCGTGCGTAGACGAGTCGACTAGTAGACAAGGAGCCTGGGGGGCCGCCGTGGACTTCGTCCCGCACACGTCCGAGGACGACCGGGCCATGCTCGAGACGGTCGGCGCCGCCGACGTCGCGGCGTTGTTCGACGCGATCCCCGGCGACGTGCGCCTCGACCGCCTCCTCGACGTGCCGCCGGCGCTGTCCGAGATCGAGCTCCTCGACCACCTCGCGGCGCTCGCGCGGCGGTCCGCGGCCGCCGACCTCGTGTGCTTCGCCGGCGGGGGCGCGTACGACCACCACGTCCCCTCGGCGGTCCGGGCGCTCGCGTCGCGCGCCGAGTTCTCGACCTCGTACACGCCGTACCAGCCGGAGCTGTCGCAGGGTGTCCTGCAGGCGATCTTCGAGTTCCAGTCGCTCGTGTGCGAGCTCTACGGGCTCGACGTCGCCAACGCGTCGCTGTACGACGGCGCCAGCGCGCTCGCCGAGGCGGTGAACCTCGCGGTGCGCGTGACCGACCGGGGACGCGCCGTGGTGGCGGCCACCGTCCCGCCGGCGTACCGGGCGGTTCTCGAAACCTATACCCGAGGTATAGACCTCGCCATCGACGTCGTCCCGTGCCGCGACGACGGCACCGTCGGGTGGACGGACGTCGACGCGCGCGACGCGGCCGCCGTGGTCGTCGCGTCGCCGAGCTACTTCGGCACGATCGAGGACGTCGGCGCGGCGGCGGCCGTCGCCCACGACGCCGGCGCCCTGTGCGTCGCCGTGTCGGATCCGACCGCCACCGGCATCCTCGAGCCCCCGGGCGCGCTGGGAGCGGACGTCGCGGTCGGCGAGGGCATCGCGCTCGGAAACGCGCTCTCGTACGGCGGGCCCGCGGTCGGCCTGTTCGCGACCAGCGCGCGCCACGTCCGTCAGGTCCCGGGCCGGATCGCGGGGGAGACGGTCGACGCCGACGGGCGGCGCGCCTACGTGCTCACGCTGCAGGCGCGCGAGCAGCACATCCGCCGGGCGCGCGCGACGTCCAACGTGTGCACCAACCAGACGCTCATGGCGATCGCGGCGGCGGTGCACCTGTCGTGGCTCGGCCCCGACGGGCTCGCACGGCTCGGCGAGCTGTGCCTGCGCAACACCGCCTACGCGGCGGGGTGCCTGGCCGAGGTCGCCGGCTGCCGCGTGCGCTTCGACGCGCCGCGCTTCAAGGAGCTCGTGCTCGAGACGCCCGTGCCGGGCGACGAGCTCGTGCGCGCGCTGGCGCAGCACGGCATCCTCGTCGGCCCGGCGCTCGGCCGCGACTACCCCGAGCTCGAGCGGTGCGTGCTCGTGGCCGTCACCGAGCGTCGCACCGAGGACGACGTCGCCACGCTCGTCGAGGCGGTCGAGAAGGTGCTGGCGGAGCGATGAGCGACGACGCGACCGCGCCGCGCCACGACGCGACGGCCCCCGGCGGCTCGGCCCGGCCGGGACGGCCGCTGGAGGCGTCGGCCGGGACGCGCGTCGTCGACGGCGACGCGTTCCCGCTCGTGTTCGAGCGCTCACGTCCGGGCCGGCACGCGTACTCGCTGCCCGACGTGTCCGTGCCCGCGCCGCCGGTCGAGGAGCTCGTTCCCGAGCGCTTCCGCCGCACGCGGGCGCCGCGGCTGCCGGAGATCTCGGAGCTCGATCTCGTGCGTCACTACACGCGTCTCGCGCAGCGGAACTGGGCGATCGACGTCGGGCCGTACCCGCTCGGGTCGTGCACGATGAAGTACAACCCCAAGGTCGCCGAGGACGCGGCCGCCCTGCCCGGGTTCGCGCGTCTGCACCCCGCCGCCGACGACGACCTCGTCCAGGGCGCGCTGGAGCTGCTCGGCGCGCTCGAGCGGGCGCTGTGCGAGGCGACGGGCATGGCGCGCCTCACGTTCCAGCCCGCGGCCGGCGCGCAGGGAGAGCTCACGGGGCTGTTGATCATGCGCGCGTGGCACGCCGCGCGCGGCGACGCGCGCAAGCGCGTGATCATCCCCGACTCGGCCCACGGGACCAACCCGGCGAGCGTGACGCTCGCGGGGTACCGCGCCGAGGAGGTGCGCTCGGACGAGCGCGGTCTCGTCGACCTCGCCGCGCTCGAGGCCGCGCTCGACGACGACGTCGCCGGCCTCATGCTGACCAACCCCAACACGCTCGGCCTGTTCGAGCGCGACATCGAGCGCATGGCGGGCGCGGTGCACGACGCCGGCGGCCTGCTGTACTACGACGGCGCCAACTTCAACTCCATCGTCGGCGTCGCGCGTCCGGGCGACATGGGCTTCGACATCGTCCACCTCAACCTGCACAAGACGTTCGCCACGCCGCACGGGGGAGGGGGGCCGGGATCGGGCCCGCTCGCCGTCGCGGAGCACCTCGAGCGCTTCCTCCCGGCCCCCGTGCTCGTGCACGACGACGCCGCGGGACGGTGGCGCTGGGACCACGACCGTCCCGATTCGATCGGGCGGATCCACTCGTTCCACGGCAACTTCGGTATCAACGTGCGCGCGTACGCCTACCTGCGCTCCAACGGGCCCGAGGGCCTCCGCCGCATCGCCGAGCGCGCCGTCCTCAACGCCAACTACCTGCGCACGCTCGTCGCCGACGCGTTCCCGGCCGCGTACGAGGGGACGTGCATGCACGAGTTCGTCGCGACCGCGAAGCCGCTCAAGCGTCACGGCGTGCGCGCGATGGACGTCGCGAAGCGGCTCATCGACCTCGGCTTCCATCCGCCGACCGTCTACTTCCCGCTCGTCGTCGAGGAGGCGTTGATGGTCGAGCCGACCGAGACGGAGTCGAAGGAGACGATCGACGGGCTCGCCGACGCGCTCGTCCGCATCGCGCGCGAGGCCGAGGAGGACCCCGACTCGCTGCACGACGCGCCGGTCACCACTCCCGTGCGCCGTCCCGACGAGGCGCGCGCGGCGCGCCACCTCAAGGTTCGTTGGACGCCGGAGTGACCGATGGGCGCGCTCGGCGCGGCGCGGGCGTCCGCCGCCGCCACGCGGACCGCCGGGCCTGACCCCGGGGCGCGCGCCTGGCGCGTCGCCGCCGCGCTCGTAGTCGTCACGCGCGTCGCGCTGTGCGCGGTCGCGTGGGCCGCGGCGTGGTACCTCGCCGACGGGCGCGGCCCGCTCGACATCGGCTTCCTCGAGCTGTGGAACCGGTGGGACGCGCGCCACTTCCTCCAGGTCGCGGAGTACGGATACACCGACCCACGCACCGATCCGCACGCGAGCGCGTTCTTCCCCCTGTTCCCTCTGGTCGTGCGCGCGCTGTCGTGGACGGGGCTCGACCCGATCGCCGCCGGCATGCTCGTGTCGCTCGGCGCGTCGATCGTCGCGTGCGCGTTCCTCGTCGGGCTGGCGGAGCGCGACGAGGGCCGGGACGCCGGACCGCGCGCGGCGCTGTATCTCCTGCTGGCGCCGACCGCGGTGTTTCTCGTCGCGCCATACAGCGAGGCGCTGTTCCTCGCGGGCGCGATCCCGGCGTTCCACTACGCGCGCGCCGGGCGGTGGCGGCGCGCGGGGCTGTGCGCGGCGATCGCGGTCGCGACGCGCTTCGCCGGCGTGTTCGTGCTCGCCGGCCTCGCGGGGGAGGCGCTGCGGGCGCGCGCCACGACGCGCGGGCGCGACGTCGCCGGAGCGCTCGCGCTCGGCGCGCTGCCGCTCGTCGCGTACGGCGCGTACCTCGCGCGCGTCGAGGGCAGCCCGTTCCACTTCTTCCACGACCAGCGCGTCGGGTGGCTGCGCGCTCCGACCAACCCCGTCGACGCGCTCCGCGCCACGCTCGGGACGTGGGGGAGCGACACGCCGACGAACTGGATGTTCGCGTGGCGCATCGAAGTGGTCGCCGCGGTCGTCGGGCTCGCGCTGGTCGGCGTCGCGCTCGCGCGCCGCGAGTGGGGCTACGCCGCGTTCATGGGCGCGACGATGGCGGCGCTCGTGTCGAGCACGTGGCTCTACAGCATCCCGCGCATGCTCGTGACGTTCTTCCCGGCGGCCGTGTGGGCGGCGGGCTGGACCCGGCGCGACGCGCGCCGGCACGAGGCCGCGATCGCTTTGCTGGCGCCGTTCGCGGCGCTCGGAGCGATCGTCTTCACTCGCAACGCGTGGTTCTATTGAGGCGCTCGCACCAGGGGCCGTCACGACGAGGAGGGGAGCGCGCATGACGAGGACGATTGCGGGCGCCGCGGTCGCGTGCGTCGTCGCGCTCGCGCTCGCGTCGCTGCCCGCCGACGACCGGCGCGCGACCGCGGGGGCCGAGGGACCGCAGGCGTGCGCGCAGCCGACCCAGTCGATCACCCTGTACGCCGACGAGCTCCCCGACGGACGCATCGGATACGGCCGCTCTCCGGACAACGTCAAGGTGCCGGGGCCGACGATCCAGCTGACCGAGGGCGACTGCGTCGAGGTGACGCTCGTCAACCGCGCGGCGGAGCGCGTGAGCGCGCACGCGCACGGCGTCGACTACACCGTCGCGAGCGACGGCACGCCGCTCAACGACGGCTGCGTCGCGCCCGGGCGCCAGCGCACGTTCGTGTGGTCGACGCACGCGCCGTCGGCGCGCACCGACGGCACCGTCCGTCCCGGGTCGGCCGGCTACTGGCACTACCACGACCACTGCATGGGCACGCCGCACGGGACCAAGGGCATCGCGCGCGGTCTGTTCGGCGCGTTGATCGTGCGCCGCGCCGGCGACCCCGTGCCGGACCGGCGCCCCAAGGTCCTGGTGATGTCGGGCGTCGCGTTCAACCTCGAGCGCGCGCCGCACACCCCGATGCCGCGCGCCAACCTCGGCGAGCGCGTCGAGTTCGTCGTCATCGGGCACGGCGACCTGTTCCACACGTTCCATCTCCACGGCCACCGCTGGGCCGACACGCGCACGGGCCACCCGGCGACGCCGGCGGAGGACGCGGTCGTGGTCGACAACCGCACCGTCGGGCCGGGGGACTCGTTCGGGTTCCAGATCGTCGCCGGCGAGGACGTCGGGCCGGGCGCGTGGATGTACCACTGTCACGTCCAGAACCACTCCGACGCCGGCATGGAGGGCCTGTTCGTCGTCCGCCAGGCGGACGGCACGCTCGACCCGCAGACGCGCGCCGCGGTGCGCGAGTGGCGCTCGTCGCACGGCCGATGACCCTATGACGCGCGCGGCCCCCGAGGCCGAGGCGCTCGCCGCGGGCGCCGCCGAGCTCGCGCGCCGCGACGAGGTCATGGCGCGGCTGATCGAGCTCGCCGGTCCGTGCGAGCTGCGCCCGCCGCACGACGACGCGTTCGGCGCGCTGCTGCGCGCGATCGTGTTCCAGCAGCTCGCGGGGCACGCCGCCGGCGCGATCCACGGGCGCGTCGTGGCGCTGCTCGGCGGGCGTCCGACGCCCGAGGGGGTGCTCGCCGCGACCGAGGACGAGCTGCGCGCCGCGGGCCTGTCGGGGGCCAAGGCCGCCGCGGTGACCGACCTCGCGCGCCGGTCGCTCGACGGCACCGTGCCGCTCGACGACCTCGACCGTCTCGGCGACGACGAGCTCGTCGAGCGCCTCTCGGCGGTGCGGGGGATCGGGCGCTGGACCGCCGAGATGTTCCTCGTCTTCCAGCTGCGACGTCTCGACGTGTGGCCCGTCGGCGACCTCGCCGTGCGGCGCGGGTACGCGCGCGCGTACGGCCTCGGCGCGCCGCCGGCCCCCACGGAGCTCGACGCGCTGGGGGAGCGCTTCCGCCCCTACCGCACGATCGCCGCGTGGTA
This sequence comes from Actinomycetota bacterium, assembly GCA_036260375.1. Taxonomy (GTDB): domain Bacteria; phylum Actinomycetota; class CADDZG01; order CADDZG01; family WHSQ01; genus DASZZZ01. The sequence goes on along the minus strand of DASZZZ010000040.1, from coordinate 14,685 downwards.
CCTGTGGCAGGCCTCGGGGACCCTGCTCCCGGACTAGCCGAGCTCGTCGTGGTCGAGCTCGGGGAGCCGCTCGAGGGAGCCGCGTTCGACTCCGCGGTCGCGCCGCTGCCCGCCGCCGAGCGGGCGCGCATCGGGCGCTATCGCTTCGCCGACGACCGCATGCGGGCGCTGCTCGCGGCGCTGCTCGTGCGCACCCTGGCGGCGCGCCACGCGGGGATCGCCGCGGCCGACGTGGAGATCGTGCGCGGCGAGCTCGACCGTCCCGCGCTGGCGTGGCCCGCCGGGTGGCCGGGCGACGTCAACGCGTCGCACTCGGGACGCTGGGTCGCGTGCGGCGCGTGCGGGCGCGGGCGCATCGGCGTCGACGTCGAGATGGTGCGCGCCGTCGACCCGGGCCTCGCCCGGCGCGTGTTCTCGCCCTCCGAGCGCCGCTACCTCGCCGCCGGGGGAGACGAGCGCTTCTTCGAGCTGTGGACGCTCAAGGAGGCGCTCGTCAAGGCGACCGGCCGGGGCCTGCAGACGCCGCTCGACTCGTTCGGCTTCGACCCGGACGCCCTCGAGCGAGGCCGGCCGGTGCTGGCGCCCGGGGCCGACGTCGGGGGGCCGTGGCGCTTCGCGCGCTGGCGCATCGACGCCGACCACTTCGTCGCGGTCTGCACCGACGGGCCGCTCCCGGACGCGCCGCGCGTCATCGCGCGCGCCGCCGTCCTCGCCGCGCTCGGCGCGCCGTGACGGCCGGTGCTCCGGTGGACGGGGGGAGCTCGGTCGGCGGCGCACGACGAGGCAGCGTCGGGCGGGTCGTTGCGTAACTTTACATAACCGCGATTATGGGCGATTCTCCCCGGCCTCGGACGGCGGGCGACGGGCGGCTACGCTCGGCCCGTGAGGTCCACGCTCCAGGTCACGATCGACTGCCGCGACCCCGCGTCGCTGGCGGAGTTCTGGGCCGCCGCGCTCGGCTACGAGGTCGAGGCGCCGAGGCCGGCCGACGCCGACGTCGTCGCGCGCCGCCCGGAGCTGGCGGGCTCGTGGGCCGCGGCGCGCGACCCGTCGGGCGCGCGGCCGCGCCTGTACTTCCAGCGCGTGCCGGAGCCGAAGGTCGCCAAGAACCGGGTCCACCTCGACGTCGGCGTGGCCGACATGGACGCCGAGGTGGCCCGCCTCACCGCCCTCGGCGCGCGCGTCGTGCGGGCCCCGGAGGTGTCGGCCTACGGCGAGACGTGGACGGTGCTGACCGATCCCGAGGGCAACGAGTTCTGCGTGCAGCCGACGGGGGGCCCGAGCGGCGGCGTCTAGTCGACGTAGACGAGGTTCCACGCCGTCAGCCAGTCGTCGGCGCGCGCTGCGATCCTGCGGCCCGACAGGCGCTCGACGCCCGGGCGGTGCTCGTAGGGCTGCGCGTGCTCCGGGCTCGCGAGCTCGACCTCGATCGTGCACGGCGAGCCCGGGTCGTACGGCGCGACGCGCGGGGCGCGCACCGCGGCGCGCGCGGCGTCCTCGATCGCGGCCCGGGCGCGCGCCGGCGCGACGTGGCGCGCGCTGAAGCGTCCGAGGCCCTGCTTGACCTCGACGGTCGCGACGTCGTCGCCGAGCAACGCGCGCGCCTCGCGGCACACGGCGCGGTCGCCGGTCACCATGACGACCGGACAACCCCACGTCCCGCACAGCGCGGCGTTGATCGCCGTCTCGCCCACCGGCACGCCGTTGAACTCGAGCTGGTGCCACTGCGTGCCGCTGACCGTGTGGCTCAGCACGCCGTCGGCGGTCCCCGCCATCGCGTGCATGCCGACGAACAGCGCCGCGTCGCAGCCCTGCTCGAGCACCTCGGTGTACTCGGTCCAGCGCGACTGGACGACCCACTCGCATCCGTCGTCGAGGAGCTCCGGCACGAGCGAGTTGAACGACCACCCGCCGCCCGCGCCGTGGCAGTCCATGACGACGACGTCGGTGGCGCCGCCCGCGCGCGCGCCGCGCACCGCGGCGTTCATCTCCTCGGTGTAGAGCTTGCGGCACTCCTCGTAGAGCGGCTTGCCGCCGGTGACCTGCTCCCACCGGCAGATCCCCGCGACCCCCTCCATGTCGCCGATCACCAGGACGCGCACCGCTCCCCTCCCGTGTCGCGGCCGCCGCGCGTCACGGGCGCGGCTCGCCGAGCGCGCGCTCGCGCGTCGTGCGCAGACGGTCTCGTATCCCCCACCGCGCCACCTCCACGAGCGCCTCCAGCACGATGCGACGGCTCAGCTTCGACTTGCCGTGCATGCGCTCGGTGAACGTGATGGGCACCTCGACGACGCGCCCGCCGGCGCGGTGCACGCGGCGCGTCATCTCGATCTGGAACGCGTAGCCCTCCGAGCGCACGTCCGCGAGCTCCTCGCGCTCCAGCCACGCGACGCGAAACGCGCGGAAGCCGCTCGTCGAGTCCTTCACGTCGAAGCCGAGCCACGCGCGCGCGTAGAGGTTGCCGGCGCGCGACAGCAGCCTGCGCAGGAGTCCCCAGTTGTGGATGCGGCCTCCGGGCACGTAGCGCGATCCGATCGCGAGGTCGGCGTCGCGGAGCGCGTCGAGCAGCGCCGGCACGCTCGCCGGGTCGTGGCTGCCGTCCGCGTCCATCTCGACGACCGCGTCGTAGCCGCGCGCCATCGCCCACCGGAAGCCCGCGACGTAGGCGGTGCCGAGACCCTGCTTTCCCGGCCTCTCGACGAGGTGGACCCCGGCGCGGCCCGCCGCGAGGGATCGAACGACGCCGGCGGTGCCGTCGCGCGACGCGTCGTCGACCACGAGCAGCTCGACGCCGGGGGCCGCCTCGAACAGACGCCGCGCGACGTCCGCGACGCTCGCGGCCTCGTTGTAGGTGGGGACGACGACCAGCGCCCGTCCCGCCGGACGTGGGACCCGCATCGCGCTCACCCTACCGTTTGCGCCGGACACGGCCGCGGGCCGCGGCGACGAACGCGACGACGGCGACCGCCAGAGACGCGACCGGCAACCAGTCCCCCGTGCGCGCGTAGAACGTCGGCGCGCGCGCGAACTCGACGTCGTGGACGAGCGATTCGGCGGTCCACAGACCCGTCGACGACGCGACCGAGCCGTCGGGCCGTACGAACGCGGAGATGCCGCTGATCGCGGCGTGCGCGACCCACACGCCGTTCTCGGCGGCGCGCACCTGCGAGAACGCGACATGCTGCGCGGACGCCCACGACTCGGCCCACGTCGACGTGTTGGTCGCGACCACGAGCAGGCGTCCGCCGCGCGCGATGCGGTCGCGCACGAGGGGGCCGAAGTCGCCCTCGAACGAGATCACGGGGGCGACCGTGCCCCCCGCGATGCGGAACAGGGTCGGGTCGTCGCCCGGCACCGCGTCGCGCGGCACCTGGTCCAACATCGGTATCCACGCCAGCGCGTCGCGTCCGGGGACGTACTCGCCGAACGGCACCAGGTGCGTCTTGACGTAGCGGTCGACGACGCGTCCCTCGGGCGACACGTGCAGCGCGACGACGCGGTAGCGGTCGTCGTCGACGTCGAGGTTCGCGCCGACGATCATCGGCGCCGACGCGGCGCGCGCCGCGGACTCGATGCGCGCGCGGGCCGGCGCGACGCGCTGCGGATCGAGGCCCACCGCGCTCTCGGGCCACACGACGAGGTCGACGTCGCGCCCCGCGACCGTCTCGGTGAGGCGCGCGTGGCTCGACGTGATCGCCATCTCCTTGTCGAACAGCGGGCCGGCGAACGCGCGCGGCACGTTGCCCTGCACGATCGCCACGCGCACGCGCGCGCCGCCGGCCGCGGGGTGCGGGAGCGCCGCCGGAGCCGCCGCGACGAGCGCCGCCAGCGCCGCGAGCCCGAGCGCGCGCCGCGCCGCGCGGCGCCTCGCCCACGCCTCGGACAGCAGCGCGTTGCACGCGACCACGAGCCACGCCACCGCCCATCCCCCGCCGACCGCGGCGGCCCGCAGCACCCACGCGGCGTCGTGCTGGCTCTGCGCCAGCTGGCCCCACGAGAAGCCGCCGAGGGGAAACGACGCGCGCGCCGCCTCGACGGCGACCCACAGCGACGCCGCGACCACCGGACGCGCCCACGACGGCGTGCGCGGCGCGACGAACGCCCACGCGGCGCCGAACGCGGCGAGAAACGACGCCTGCAGCGCCACCAGGAGCGCCCACGCCACCCATCCGACGTGGTGGATCCACTCGATCAGCACGCCGAAGAACGCGGCGCCGAACAGCGCGCCGAGCGCGGCGCCGCCCGCGACGCGCGCCCGTCCCGCGACGACGAGCAGCGGCGCCACCGACACCCACGCGAGCGGGGTCAGGTCGGCTTCGGGATACGACAGCGCGAGCGCGACGCCCGCGAGCGCGACGACGCCCGCGGCGCCGGCGCGCGCGACGCGCGGCGCGCGCGTGCGCGTGGCGGGCGCGCTCATCGCCGCGCGGAGCGGCTCGCTAGACGCAGTCGCGGCACAGGACGCGGTCGGCGTCCGCGAGCTGGCTGCGCGCCTTGACGAGGTGGCACCGGCGGCACACGAACTCGCGCCGGTCCTTTATCGGGGTCACCTTGATGGGCAGCGGCTCGGCGACGGTGGCGTCCTTCTCCGTCGCCAACGACAGGAGGTCGTCGTCCTCGTCGGCGTCGTCGGCCGCGCGCCGCGCCGACGCGCGCTGCGCGAGGAGCTCCTCGAGGCTGGTCGACGCGTCGTCGTCGGCGTCGTCCTCGTCCGGAGCCGCGGCCACGACGGCCTCGTCTTCGAGCACCGGCTCGTCGGCGTCGTCGACCGGGCTCTCGAGGTCCTCGAGGTCGTCGTCGTCCTCTGTGTCGGTCGTGCGGAGCTCTGGGTCTCGTGCTGACACTCGTCGTTCCTCCGTCGGTGCATCGGGCGGTGCCACAACCCTACGCGTCCAGCGGGCGTATCGGCGACGACGGCGCGCGTCGATCCCCCGCCGTCCGCGACCGCCACCCCACGCGCGCGTCACGATGCCACAATGGAAAGACCCGAGTGACCGTCGGGGCCGCTCGGTAGCCGGCCTCGGCCGGTTATTGGAGCGTTGTCCTCGAGCCACTCGGGTCCGTCCATGTCAAAGTCCCAAGCAACCAGCCGTGCGTGACGCCCCGGCCGGTGCGGGTGCGTCGTCGCCGCCGCCGGCGAACCGGCGGCGTCCGGCGCGCCGCCCGGAGGCCACGGCCCGTCGGCCGCTCCCCCGTGGCCCGGCGAGACGGCTCCCCGGAGCGGCAGGGCCGCCCGGGTGCGGTGCGCCGGCGAGCCGAGGCCCGTCGTCACACCCACCGTCCCGCCGTCCGCTCCGGTTCCCGCCGGCGCTCCGGGCCTGAGCCCGTCACGCCGCCGGGTTCGGCGCCCTCGATGCGGAGCGGCTCCGGCGAACCGGGGCCCCCCCGCCGCCGCTCGCTCGAAGCGCTGCGGCCTTCGGGTCACCGGCCGGTCCCTCCGAGGAGGGTCCGGCGTTCCCGCTTGCGGCTGGCTGCTTGGGACGTGCGTGACACTAGAGACGTGGCATGGGGGTGTCAATGGAAAGACGGCGATGCGTCGGTGGAGCGCGAAACAATCTCGTTCGTCCCCAAATCGTCCACAACTTGTCCCCAGGAACGTGTGGACAGAGCGGTTTGCCGTAACCGTGGCGACGCGGTGACAATGGATCCATGACGACGACACCGGAACGCCACGCCGCGGCGCGCACGACGTCGTCGCGCACCCATCGCACGACGTGCGTCGTTCGCACGCGCGACGACGTCGACTTCGTGGACGTCACCGACGACGTCGCGGCCGCGGTCGCCGCCGCGGGCATCCGCGCCGGCCGGGTCACGGTGTTCACGCCGTCGCCGGGTTGCTCGATCCTCGCCAACGAGCGGGAGTCGGGGTTGCTCATCGACCTGCGCAAGACGATCGAGCGTCTGCGGATGGAGTCGCCGCAGCGGTCCCCCCTGCTCGGGTCGACGTCGATCGTGGTCCCGGTCGTCGATCGCGGGCTGCGGCTGGGCCGGTGGCAGCGGCTGCTCCTCGTGGAGCTGGAGCGCGCCGCCGAGCGCACGATCGTCGTGCACGTCGAGGGCGAGTAGGCGTCAGCGGCGCCCCCCGGCGTCCTCGACGTCGACGTCGTCTCCCGCCCCCCGTCTGAGCGCGTCGACGAGGTCGTCCCACTCGCTCTCGGTCATCGTGACGGTGCCGCACATCGAGAGGTGGTCCCAGTCGGGGCCCGCGAGGATCGACGCGCTGACGTGGTCGAGGTTGCCGGTCAGGTGCGCGGGAAAGCGCCCGATGATGCGCAGCCGGTACTTGCTTCCACCCACTCGCCGCGCCGTCTAGAGCTCGTCGAGCCCGAGCACCTCGAGGATCTGCTCGTGCCGGTCGAGGACGATCCCGGCCTCGGCTGCGTCGCTGCGGTCGTCGTGGACGCCGCGAAAGCGCGCCGCGTGCATGCCGATGTCGTGCGCGCCGGCGATGTCGGTGCGGCGCAGGTCGCCGACGTGGACGGCCTCGGGCGGGCGCACGCCTAGTCCCGCCAGCGCCTTGGCGAAGATGTCGTTGCCGGGCTTGGGAACGCCGACCTCGTCGGAGAAGCACAGCACCTCGAGGTACTCGAGCAGCTCCGCTTCCTCCAGCAGCCGGCGGACGACGCGGCCCGGCGTGAAGCCCGTGTCGCACACGAGCCCGAGACGTACGTTCGCGTCGCGCAGACGCGCGAGCGTGTCGCGCGCTCCCTCCACGGGCTCGACCCCCGCGCTGAGGCTCGCCTCCTCGAACGCCTTGGTGAGCGCGGCGATCGGCTCGTCGTCGGATACCCCGCGGGCCTCGAGGCAGTACGCCGCCATGCGTCCCGGACCGAACGTCTCGACCTGCTTCCATGCGTCGTCGTGGCGCGCCCACGCGTCGTCGAGCAGCGCTCGGGCGTCGTCCTCCGGGATGTCGATCGCGTCTTGCAGAGCGCGTCTGCGCAGCTCCATCGCGCCGTGCCAGTCGCGGTCCTTGAGCAGCGTGCCCCAGCAGTCGTAGGTCACCGCGCGGATGCCGTCGACTCTCTTCATGCACCACACTCCTTCCGCGGGGCGGATGCCCGAAATGCCGGATGTCGGCCGCAGCCAAGCGTACCGGAAGCAAGCTCGCTCAGGTGTGCTCGGCCCGCTCCGGGGGCCACACGCGCCGTGCGGCGATCCACGTGCCGGTGACCTCGGTCGCGGCGAGCTCGCCGGTGGGCGTCGACAACGGATCGCGGTCGACCGCGACGAGGTCGGCGGGACGCCCCGGCTCGATCGCTCCCGCGCGCGACGCGCCCGCCAGCGCGCGCGATCCGAGCGTGTGCATCGTCAGCGCGCCGGCGGCGTCGACGCGCTCGGACTCGACGTGGTGCGCGCGCAGCGCCGTCATCTGCAGGAACGGGTCGAGCGGCGTGACGGTGGAGTCCGACCCCGCCCCCACGCACAGCCCCGCGGACGCCATCGAGCGAAAGCGGTTCATCCGAAGCGCGCGCTCGGCGCCGATGCGGCGCGCGTAGAGTCCGTCGTCGCCGCCCCAGTAGAGGTCGAACGCGGGTTGCACGCTGGCGCGCACGCCGAGGCGCGCGGCGCGCGCGATGTGGTCGTCGCTCGCGCACTCGAAGTGCTCGATGCGGTGTCCGAGAGCGCGCACTTCGTCGACGCCGGCCTCGTCGGCGACGCGTTCCCACGTCCGCAGCGCCTGTTCGATCGCGGCGTCGCCGATGGCGTGGACGCCGAACTGCATGCGGGCGCGCTGCGCGCTGCGGAAGAGCTCCAGCAGGTCGGCGTCGTCGCGGTACGAGATCCCGGTGGGCGGCGAGCCGGACGGGGGCGCGGACGCGTACGGCTCCGACATCCATGCGGTGTGCGAGCCGAACGATCCGTCGAGGAAGTAGTCGCCGCCCATGCGAGTCGCGCCGGTCGCCGCGACGCGCTCGACGTCGTCGGTCGCGACGTAGACGAGGACGTCGAGCGCGGCTTCCGCGGCGCTCGCGCGCAGCGCGTCGAGGCCGCCCCACCCGCGCCACTCCGCCACGAACATCTCGTGCACCTCGGTGACGCCGCGCGCGTAGGCGCGCTCGATCGCGGCCTCGACCGCGTCGCGCTGTGCGCCCGCGGGCAGGTTGGCGTCGAACCATCTCCACGCCGCGGCCGCGGCCTGCTCCCTGAGGTAGCCGGTCGGCGCACCGTCATCGTCCCGATCGACGCCCTCGAGACCGTCGAGGTCGAGCGCGCGCACGAGCGCGCTCGACGCGACGCACGAGTGCATGTCGGCGCGCGCCAGCAGCGCCGGCCGCTCCCCCACGGCCCGGTCGAGGTCCGACGCGGCCAGCGGCTCGTCGAGCGGGTCCTCGAAGTTGCCCCCGAAGAGAACCGGGTCGCCCGCGTCGACGCGTTGCGCGAACGCGTCGACGATCGCGGCCGCGCGGCGCTCGCCGCGAAAGTCCATGCCCCGCGCGTAGAGCCCGGTCGCCGGGAGGTGGACGTGCGCGTCGCAGAACGAGGGCAGGAGGACCGCGCCGTCGAGGTCCACGGTACGCGCCGCGGCGGGCGCGTCGCCGCGGCCCGTCGCCGCGATCGCACCGTCGGACGTCAGCAGCCAGTCGGCGACGTCGCCGGACGCCGTGCGAACGCGTCCGCCGACGAAGGCGCAGTCGGTCACGATCCCTCCCCGGGTCGAGCGGACGCCGATCCTAGTCGGCGCCCGCCGCGACGTCGTCGAGCGCGGCGCGCGTGCGCGCACACACGTCGTCGACCTGCTCGTCGGTGATCACGAACGGGGGTCCGAACAGCAGCACGTCGCCGTCGCGCCCGTCCGCGCCGCCGGTCGACGGGTACACGAGCAGCCCGCGGCGCGCGGCGCGCGCGAGGACGCGCTCGGTGACGCGCTCCGAGCGCGGGAACGGCGTCTTGTCGGCGGGGCGCACCACGAGCTCGACCGCGACCAGCAGCCCGGTCCCGCGCACGTCGCCGACCCACGGGTGCCCGTCGAGCGCGTCGGACAGGCCCGCCCGCAGCCGCGCGCCCCGGGCGCCCGCCGCGGCCACGAGGCCGTCGTCGCGCAGCCGGCGCAGGACCGCGTGCGCGACCGCGGCTCCCACCACCGAGTGCGAGTAGGTGAACCCGTGCGTGAAGCCGCCGCGCTCGAGCGCGCGGAACACATGTCCGGAGCACGCCGCGAAGCCGAACGGCCAGTAGCCCGACGCGGCCCCCTTCGCCGCGACGAGGACGTCGGGACGCACGCCCCAGTGGTCGCATGCGAACCACTCGCCGGTGCGGCCGAAGCCCGTCATGACCTCGTCGGCGACGAGCAGCACGCCGTGGTCGCGGCACACCTCGGCGACCGCGGGCCAGTACCCGGGCGGCGGCGTCACCGCGCCGAGGGCGGCGCCGACCACGGGCTCGGCCACGAAGCACGCGACCGTCTCCGGTCCGAGCGCGCGGAACGTCTCGTCGAGGAGCTCCGCGTGACGGCGTCCGCAGTCGGCGGGATGCGACGGGAGGGGGCAGCGGTACTCGTACGCGGCGGGGACGTGGTGCGTCCGCCCGAGCCACGGCTCGTACGGCGCGCGCAACGCCGGTCGCCCCGACGCGTCGAGCGCGGCGAGCGTGTTGCCGTGGTACGAGCCGGCGCGCGCGACGACGCGATGGCGCGCGGCGTCGCCGCGCGCGAGGTGAAACGCGCGCGCGATCTTCAGCGCGGTCTCGATCGCCTCGCTCCCGCCCGAGACGGGGTAGATGTGGGCGTCGTCGAGCGGCAGCACCGTCGCGACATCGGACGCGTAGGCTTCGAGCGCGTCGCTCGTGAACTGCGTCCCGTGGGCGAACGCGACGCGCCGCGCCTGCGCGGCCATCGCGGCGACGACCGACTCGTCGCCGTGCCCGACGTTGACGACGATCGCGCCCCCGGCGGCATCGAGGTACTCGTTGCCGTCGCGGTCGTACAGCAGCGCGCCGCGCCCGTGCGACACGACCGGCAGGTCGCGTCCCAGCACGCGGCGCAACACGTGTGACGTCACGGCTACCGCGTGTAGATGCCCTCGGGGTCGAGGCGGTCGCGTATCAGCGACAGCTCCTCCGCGCTCGGAGGCGGCGTCTCGGCGACGTCGGGCGCGACGCGCAGGTCCCAGCCGGTCGCGGCGCGCGCGTCGTCGACGGTGACGCCGGGATGCACGCTGGCGAGATACATCTCGCCGTCGTCGTCGAAACGGTACACGCCGAGCCCCGTCACGACGACGTGCGGCCCCCCTCCGGACCACCCGGGCGGCCGCTCCCCCGGAACGTGACCGGGGCTGGTGACGAAGTCGACCGTGTCGACGAACGAGCGCGTCGACTGCGGCATGATCACGAACACCTTGCGCGCGTTGACGGCGATGTCACACGCGCCGCCCGAGCCGGGCAGGCGCACCGTCGGAGCGTCGTAGCCGCCGATCACGGTCGTGTTGACGTTGCCGCGGCGGTCGATCTGCGACGCGCCGAGGAACGCGACGTCGATCAGGCCGCGCTGGAGGTAGTAGGCGAAGATCTCGTACATGCTCGTGATCGACACGGCGCCGGTGACGAGCGTCGGGTCGCCGATCGACAGCGGAAGACGCTGCGGCACCGCCCCGTACACGCCGGCCTCGTAGACGAGCTCGAGGGCGGGGGCGACCGTCAGGCGCGCGAGGTTGCACGCGATGTTCGGCGGCCCGATGCCGACGAAGCACACCCGCTCCCCCGCGAGCTGGCGCGCGCTGGCGACGATCATCATCTCGGCGCGCGAGTAGTCGCTCACGTGTACGTCCCGTAGTCGACCGAGTCCGACGGCGCGGGCCCGGGGGTCAGCGCACGCCAGCGCTCGTCGCCGAGCTTGGCGACGTAGTCCGCGTGCGAGCCGAGCCCGTAGACCCACTCGTCGAGCCACGCGTCGAGCCGCTCGGGATCGCGGCCGATCGCGTCCCACTCGACGTAGAAGCGGTTGTCGCGGTCGTAGTAGCCCTGCGCGAACGACGGGTGACACGCGAACGGCTGCTCGACGACGGCGTCGACGATCACGCCGGGGATCACCGTCCGGTTCGGGTCCTCGCGGACGACGGATTCGTCGACCACCTCTTCGCAGACGACGATCACGCGGTCGGCGGCGAACGCCGCCTCCTTCTGCACTCCGAGCAGGCCCCAGATCTGCGTGTCGCCGAGCGCCGTGGCGCGCTGCGCGTGGACGATCGTGACGTCCGGGCGCAGCGGCGGAACGACGTACACCTGCGTGGCGTCGTCGTACGGCGACGTCATCGGCCTGATGTTCGGGTTCACGCTCGGGATGTCGCTCTCGTAGTACGAGCGGATCGGGAAGAACGGCAGGTTCGACGCGCCGGCGACGTACCGGCAGACCATGCCGAAGTGCGAGTACTCCTCGACCTCGAGCGTGCCCGGGTCGCCGTGCTCGATCCGCCGGCGGACGGCGTGCAGCGAGCCGACGCCGGGGTTGCCGAGCCACGAGAACACCAGCTTGCTCGCGACGCCCGCGCCGATCATCTGGTCGTAGATCACGTCGGGGGTGAGGCGTGCGAGGGTCAGGTCGCGGCGGCCCTGCCGGATGATCTCGTGCCCCGCGGCGAAGCAGATCAGGTGCGTGAACCCCTCGATCGCGACCGTGTCGCCGTCCCGGACGAGTTCCGCGACCGCGTCGCGCATCGTCGCGAGCTTCGACTCAGCCATCGGGGGTCCAGCCGTCCTCCGGGCCCCGGAGCACGCAGAACTCGTTGCCCTCGGGATCGAGCATCACGGTCCAGAAGCTGCCGTGCTCCTCGACGAACCGGTACGTCGTGGCGCCGAGCGCCGTCACGCGCTCGACCTCCTCGGCCATCGACGTCGCCGACCGGAGGTCGAGGTGGAGCCGGTTCTTGACCGTCTTGCCCTCGGGGACGCGCTGGAACAGCAGCGGCCAGCCCTCGCCGCCCGGGTCGCCGATCAGCGCGTCGTCGTCGTCGATCTCGCGGAGCTCGTAGCCCAGCACGGCGCACCAGAAGTCCGCGATGCGTCGGGGATCGGCGCAGTCGATCGTCAAGGTGTCGACGCGCAACGCCATCGGTCGCCCTACGCCGTGCCGGCCTCGACCTCGGCGACGGCCTCCTCGAACACCGAGGCCGCCACCTCCACCTGGTCGGCGCGGAACACGAGCGGCGGCGACATCCGGATCACGTCCTCACCGCACCCGAGGACGAGCAGCCCCCTGCGGAAGGCGGCCTGCTCGACCGCGACCATCGCGTCGTGGTCGGCGAGCTCGACGCCGATCATCATCCCGAGACCGCGGACCTCGCGGATGCTGGCGTGCCGCGTCTGGACGTCGCGCAGGGCGTCGATCAGCGCCGCGCCGACCTCGCGCGCGTTGTCGATCAGCCCACCCTCGAGGAGCCCGATCGTCGCGAGCGCCGCCGCGCACGGGATCGGGCTGCCGCCGTACGTCGAGCCGTGCGCGCCCACCTCCCACGTCATGAGGTCCTCGCGGGCGATCATCGCGCCGAGCGGCGTCCCGCTCGCGATGCCCTTGCCGGTGAGCAGGATGTCCGGCTCGACGCCGAAGTGCTCGATCGCCCACATCCTGCCGGTACGGCCGGCGCCGCTCTGCACCTCGTCGGCGACGAGCAAGATGCCGTGCCGGTCGCACAGCTCGCGGAGGTACGCCAGCCAGCCGTCGGGCGGCAGGACGTACCCGCCTTCGCCGAGGATCGGCTCGACGAAGATCGCCGCGACCTCGTCGGGCGCGACCAGGTGCCTGAACAGCACCCGCTCGATGTGCTCGAAGTCTCCGAAGTGCGTGTGGTGGATCCCCGGCAGCATCGGGCCGAACCGCGCGCGGTACTTCGCCTTGCTCGCGCCGAGCGAGACGCTGCCGTACGACCGGCCGTGGAACGCGCCGATCATCCCGATCACGTACTGCCTGCCCGTCGACGTGCGCGCGAGCTTCATCGCGGCCTCGACGGCCTCGGTCCCGGAGTTCGTGAGGAACGAGCGCGTCGGCTTCGACATCGGCGCGATCCGGTCGAGCGCGGCACAGACCTCGGAGTAGATCGGCAGGTAGAAGTCGCTCGCGGAGTAATGGATCAGCTCGGCGGCCTGCCGCTGGATCGCCTGGACGACCTCGGGATGCGCGTGGCCGGTCGACGTGACGGCGATGCCCGCGTTGACGTCGAGGAACCGGTTGCCGTCGACGTCCTCGACGACCGAGCCCGCCCCGCGCGCCGGCGCGAAGGGGTAGGCGCGCGGCAGCGACGGGCTCGTGACCTTGCCGTCCAGCTCGATCACCTCGCGCGCCTTCGGCCCCGGGACCTCCGTCAGGAGCTCTGGGGCCTTCGCGTTCGCGAGGTCGCTCCCCTCCTCGGTGGCGTTCACTCCTCGATCACCGTCCGGGACTGCTCGCGCAGATACTGCTGGACGTAGTAGGGGCCGCCGCCGGCCTTGCCCGACGTGCCCGAGCCCTTCCACCCGCCGAACGGCTGGACGCCCGGCCACGCGCCGGTCGTGGCGCCCGCGCGGCGGTTCACGTAGACGACGCCCGCCTCGATCGACTCGAGCCACCGCTGGATCTCGGCCTGGTCCTCGCTGTAGAAGCCGGCCGTGAGGCCGTACTCCGTCTCGTTCGACAGGCGGATCGCCTCGTCGAGGTCGTCGTACGGGGCGACCGAGACGAACGGGACGAACAGCTCTTCCTTCCAGACCCACGAGTCGAGCGGAACCTCGGCGACGGTCGGTCGGACGAACGTGCCCTTCGCGTACTCGCCCTCGCTGATCCGCTCGCCGCCCGTGACGATCGTCCCGTTCTTGCGCGCCTCGTCGACGGCGCGCTCGTACGTCGCGACGGCGTTCTCGTCGATCACCGGCCCGAGCCAGTTCTCCTTCTCGAGCGGGTTGCCGATCGCGATCTTCTCCGTCTTCTCCTTGAGCAGGCGCAGGAACTCGTCGTACACGCTGCGGTGGACGTAGACGCGCGAGTTCGCCGAGCACTTCTGGCCGCCGAACCCGAACGCCGAACGCATCACGCCGTCGCTCGCCTTGTCGAGGTCCGCGTGCTCGGTGACGATCGTCGGGTTCTTGCCGCCCATCTCGCAGATGACCGGCTTCGGGAAGTCCTTCGCGAAGTTCTTGTAGATCCCCATCCCGACCTCGTACGAGCCGGTGAACGTGATGCCGGCGACGTCGGGGTGGTTCACGATCTCGTCGCCCACGACGGAGCCCGGGCCGCTCAGGTAATGGAAGACGCCGACCGGGACGCCGGCCGCCATGTAGATCTCGTACAGCTTCAGGCCGGTGAACACGCCCATGTGCGCCGGCTTGAAGACGACACAGTTGCCGGCCACGAGCGCCGCGCTCGACGGCCCCGCGGACAGCGCCATCGGGAAGTTGAACGGGCTGATCACCGCCCAGACGCCGTACGGTCGCATCACGTCGTAGTACTCGCCCGCCGCGCCCAGCCCGCTCATCGGCACACGGAACCCTTCGTGCTTCTCGACCTCGTCGGCGTTCCAGCGCATCAGCTCGGCCGTCTCCTGGACGTCGCCGAGCGCTTCGAGGCGGGTCTTGCCGACCTCGAACGCCATCAGCGCGGACAAGATGAACAGGCGGTCCTCGAGGATGTCGGCGGCCTTGCGGATCAGGTCAACGCGGGTGCGCCATCCCATCCGCTCCCACTCGAGGCTGAAGGCCTTCGCGGCGGCGACGGCACGCTCG
>DASZZZ010000039.1:0-6513 GCA_036260375.1 Actinomycetota bacterium | reverse complement strand
AATCCAACACAGCTTGGTCACTCACCTTGAGTTAGCACACTCACCCCGGCTTGCTCGCGCCGGTCATTTACGCTCCGCAACACGCCCGGCATCCCTCTGGCGGTGAAGGGGCTGGGCGCTGATGGTGGGCTCGGGTGATGCCGGTTGCGTGGGGCGAGGTGGAAATGGCCGGCTTCCGGCGACCAAGCCCGCCGAGCGGAGCGAGGCAATCCAACACAGCCGGCTTTGGCGAGCAAGCCCACCGAGCGGAGCGAGGTAATCTAACCCAGTGGCACGCCCTTCGCGTACGCCAGCTGAGGCTTACGAGGCGTCCCGGCGCCGGTCGCAAAGCCCCCAGCTGGCCGAATTCACCTCCGTGCTCTCCTTCGAGCTCGATCCGTTCCAACTCGAGGCGTGCGAGGCGCTGCAAGGCGGGCATGGTGTGCTCGTCTGTGCCCCGACCGGCGCGGGCAAGACTGTGGTCGGCGAGTTCGCCGTGCACCTCGCGCTCGCTGAGGGCCGGAAGTGCTTCTACACGACACCGATCAAGGCGTTGTCCAACCAGAAGCACGCCGATCTGACCGCGCGGTACGGGGCGGCCAAGGTCGGGCTGCTGACCGGGGACACCTCCGTCAACGGGGACGCCCCGATCGTCGTGATGACGACCGAGGTCCTGCGCAACATGCTCTACGCCGGGTCGAACGCCCTGAAGGGGCTCGGCTACGTCGTGATGGACGAGGTGCACTACCTGGCCGACCGGTTCCGCGGCGCCGTGTGGGAGGAGGTCATCCTCCACCTTCCTGATCACGTTCGCCTGGTCAGCCTGTCCGCGACGGTCAGCAACGCCGAGGAGTTCGGCGAGTGGCTGCAGGCGCTGCGCGGGCGCGTCGACGTCGTGATCGAGGAGCGCCGGCCGGTCGAGCTGCGCCACTGGTACTTCGCGTCCGACGACCTCATGCCGATGTTCGTGCGCACCGCGTCCGGCGAGCTCGCCCCGAACCCACAGGGCATCGAGATCGACCGCCGGCGCCGACGCGCCGGCCCCAACCGCCCGCAGCGCGGCGGCCGCCGGCCGTACGCGAACCGGCCCCGCATCCCGTATCGCAGCGACGTCGTCGAACGCTTGCGCGCCGAGCGCATGCTGCCCGCGATCTACTTCATCTTCTCGCGCCGCGGGTGCGACGATGCGGTGCGCCAGTGCACGCGCGAGCACCTGCGCCTGACGACGTCCGACGAGCGCGCCGCGATCACCGCCTACGCGGACGCGCGCGTCGCCGACCTCGACCCCGCGGAGCTCGACGTCCTCGGCTACGCGGAGTGGCTCGCGGGGCTTGCGGACGGCATCGCGGCGCACCACGCCGGCATGATCCCGCCGTTCAAGGAGACGGTCGAGGAGCTGTTCGCGCGCAACCTCGTCAAGGTCGTGTTCGCGACGGAGACCCTGTCGCTCGGCATCAACATGCCCGCGCGCAGCGTCGTCATCGAAAGCCTCACCAAGTTCACCGGCGAGAAGCACGAGCTGATGACGCCGGGCGAGTACACGCAGCTCGCGGGGCGCGCCGGGCGGCGCGGCATCGACGAGCTCGGCCACTCGATCGTGCTGTTGCAGCGCTTCACGCCGTTCGACACGATCTCGCGTCTTGCGTCGACGCGCACGTACCCGCTGCGCTCGTCGTTCACGCCGTCGTACAACATGACCGTGAACCTCGTACGCAGCTACGAGCGCGCCGAGGCCGAGCACCTCGTCAACTCCTCTTTCGCACAGTTCCAGGCCGACCGGGCCGTCGTCGACCTCGAGCGCACGCGCGACCGCTCCGAGGCGTACCTCGCGTCGTATCGCGAGCGGATGCGGTGCGAGCGCGGCGACTTCGACGAGTACCACGCGCTCGTCGCGCGGCGCCAGCGCGTCGAGGAGCGCACGCGCACGCGGCGCGAACGTGTCGCCGACGTCGTCGACGCGCTCGTCGCGCTGCGGCCGGGCGACGTCATCGACGTCGACGGCGGGCACCGGCGCGGCCGCTACGCGGTGCTGGAGGTCGCGCAGCGCGGCCCCGAGCGCAGGCCGCGCGTGCTGGCGCTGTCACAGGCGCGCTCGATGGTGCGGCTGTCGGCCGCCGACTTCCGCCGGCCCCCGCGCGCGCTCGCGCGCGTGCCGCTGCCGCCCGGGTTCCACGTGCGCGACGCGCGCGCCCGCCGGCGCGTCGCCCGCGCGCTGGAATCGGTGACGGTGCGCCCGCCCGCCGAGCAGCCGGCCGACGACGGACGGGCCCGGAGCGAGCTGCGCGAGCTGGCGCGCGCGATCGAGCGCCATCCGTGCCACGCCTGCCCCGACGTCGGCCGCCACCTGCACTACGCCGCGCGCGCGGCGCGCCTCGAGAAGGAGCTCGCCGGGATCGACCGCCGCATCAAGCGGCGCACCGGGACGCTCGCCAAGCGCTTCGAGCGCGTGCTGGAGATCCTCGAGCGGCTCGGCTACGTCGAACGGTGGACGCCGACGCGCAAGGGCGACCTCCTGGCCGGCGTCTACAACGAGAGCGATCTGCTCGTCGTCGAGGTCGTCGAGGACGAGCTCCTCCACGGGCTCGACGGACCCGAGGTCGCGGCCGTCATGTCGGCTCTCGTGTACGAGACGCGCGGGCCGGAGACGGGCGTCGTCGGGACGATGCCGACCGCCGCGACGAGGGCGGCGTGGACGCGGCTGCTGGAGCTGTGGCGGACGATCGCCGCCGAGGAGGAGGTGCGCGGGCTCGAGCTCACGCGCCGCCCCGACCCCGGCTTCGCGACGCGCGCGTACAAGTGGGCCGCGGGCGTGCCGCTCGAGCACGTCCTCGACGAGGACGACGCGCCCGGCGACTTCGTCCGCTCGACCAAGCAGCTCCTCGACCTCCTGCGCCAGGTCGAGGACGTCGCCCCGACCGACTCGCTGCGCGCCGAGCTGAGGGCAGCGAGCACCGGCCTGCTGCGGGGCGTCGTCGCGTACTCCTCCGTGGAGCTGTGACGGCACGCCGCAGCGCGAGCGGGCGTGGGACAATCGCGAGCATGACCGAGGTCTTCGTCGTCGACGCGGTGCGGACGCCCATGGGGCGCTTCGGCGGTGCGCTCGCGAGCGTGCGGCCCGACGACCTCGCGGCCCGCGTCATCGCCGAGCTCGTCCGGCGCAACTCCGTGCCGGTCGCCGACGTCGCCGACGTCCTGTGGGGGGCCGCGAACCAGGCCGGCGAGGACAACCGCAACGTCGCACGCATGGCCGCGCTGCTCGCCGGGCTCCCGGTCGAGGTCCCCGGCGCGACCGTCAACCGGCTGTGCGGGTCGGGGCTCGAGGCAGTCAACTGCGCCTACCGCGAGATCGTCGCCGGCGAGGGCGACGTCGTGATCGCGGGCGGCTCGGAGTCGATGACGCGCGCGCCGTTCGTGATGGCCAAGGCCGAGACCGCCTTCGACCGCCGCGCCGAGGTGTTCGACACGAGCATCGGCTGGCGCTTCGTCAACCCGCGCATGCGCGAGCGCTTCGGAACCGACTCGATGGGTCAGACGGCCGAGAACGTCGCGCGCGACTACGGCGTGACGCGCGCGGAGCAGGACGAGTTCGCGCTCGAGAGTCATCGGCGCGCGGTCGCGGCGCGCGACGAGGGGCGCTTCAAGGACGAAATCGTCGCGGTCGAGGTGCCGCGCCGCAAGGGTGACCCGATCGTCGTCGACGCCGACGAGCCGCCGCGGCCCGACACGTCGCTCGAGGCGCTCGGGCGCCTTCGCCCCGCGTTCGCACAGGATGGGACCGTCACGGCCGGCAACGCGTCCGGGATCAACGACGGCGCGTCGGCCGTCCTCCTCGCGTCCGGTGGCGCGGTCGAGCGCAACGGGTGGACGCCGCTGGCGCGCGTCGTCGCGACCGCGGTCGCGGGCGTCGAGCCGCGCGTCATGGGCATCGGCCCCGTGTACGCGACGCGCAAGGTGCTCGCGCGCGCCGGGCTCACCGTCGACGACCTCGACCTCGTGGAGGTCAACGAGGCGTTCGCGGCGCAGTCGATCGCGTGCATCCTCGAGCTCGGTCTCGATCCGGCGCGCGTCAACGTCAACGGCGGAGCGATCGCGCTCGGCCACCCGCTCGGGTGCTCCGGCGCGCGCATCCTCACGACGCTCGTGCACGAGCTCGGGCGCCGCGACGCGCGCTACGGCCTCGCGACGATGTGCATCGGCGTCGGGCAGGGGATCGCCACCGTCGTCGAGCGCGCTTGACCGCCGGCGCGTCGCCGTTCGGCCCCATGACGCTCGTCGTCAACGCGCGCGCCGGGGGCGGGCGCGTCGGCAAGGCGCTGCCCGAGCTCCGCTCGCACCTCGATGCGCGCGGTCTCGAGCACGAGGTGCGCCACACCGAGGCCCCCGGCCACGCGACGCAGATCGCGCGCGCCGCGCTCGACGACGGGTGCCGGTTCCTCGTGGCGGTGGGCGGCGACGGCACCGTGCACGAGGTCGTCAACGGCATGCTCGAGGACGACGGCGCCGTCGCTCCCGACGCGGTCCTCGGCGTCGTGGCGGCCGGGACGGGGTGCGACTTCATCCGCACGTTCGGGCTCCCCGCGTCGCCGGCGCACGCGGCCGTGCACCTCGACGGGCCGGAGTCGTTTGCGATCGACGTCGGCAAGGTCACGTTCCGGCGCGACGGGGCCACGCACGTGCGCTACTTCCCCAACGTCGCCGAGGCCGGGCTGGGGGCCGCGGTGGTGGCGCGCGCGCGGAGGCTCCCGCGCGCGCTCGGCCCCCTCGTCTACTTCGTCTCGTTCTGGCTCTCGGTCGCGCGCTGGAAGGCGGCCGAGGTCGAGGTCGACCTCGTCGACAGGACCTATCGCGGTCCGATGAACAACCTCGTCGTCGCGAACGGCCAGTTCTTCGGCGGGGGCATGAAGGTCGCGCCGAAGGCTGCGCCGACCGACGGTCTCCTCGACGTCCAGGTCCAGCACTGCGACAAGCGCGAGTCGATCGCGATCATGCCGCGCATCTACAAGGGCGAGCACGTGCCGCACCGCGACATCCTCGAGGCCAAGCGCGTGCGCGTGTCGATCGTCTCCGAGCGCCCGCTGCCGGTCGAGGCCGACGGCGAGACCCTCGGCACGACGCCCGCGACGTTCACGATCCTGCGCGACGCGCTACGCCTCAAGGTCTGACGGGGTACGCCTCAAGGTCTGACGGGGTCGCCGCGCGTCGTGAACCAGTCGTGGAGGTCGTCGGCGAGACGATCGGGGGCCTCGATCGGCAGGTAGTGCGTCGTGCCCGGGTAGACGACGACGCGCGCGCCGGGGATCGCGCGCGCGAGGTCGTCGGTGGCGCGGCGCGACGTGAACGCGTCGCGCTC
Source organism: Actinomycetota bacterium (assembly GCA_036260375.1). Taxonomy (GTDB): domain Bacteria; phylum Actinomycetota; class CADDZG01; order CADDZG01; family WHSQ01; genus DASZZZ01. Next base: position 1,184 of record DASZZZ010000039.1, on the reverse strand, counting down.
GCCGGCCACGAGCAGCGTCGGCGCCGCGACGCGCGCGAGCGACGACGCCGGCGCGTGGCTCGACACGGCCTCGTAGGTCTCGAGCAGCACGCGCGGGTCGCACGACGCGAGGCCGCGCACCAGCTCCACGAGCGTGCCGGTGTCCGCGGTCGCGCCCACGATGCCCGATTGCCGTATGAGCCCCGCGAGCTCCGGACGCGCGGTCGCCGCGCCGAGGGCGGCGCCGACCGCGCGCGGGAAGTGCTTGGCGATCCCGGCGAGGCCTGGCAGCACCGACGCGGGCTCGAGGTAGCGGACGAGGCGCACGATCGGACGCGCGTAGCCGCCGCACACGAGCGCGAGCGAGTCGACGCGCCCGGGATGGCCCGACGCGAGCTCGAGCGCGACGCGCGCGCCGTTGCCCCACGACACGACCGCGGCACGGTGGACTCCGAAGTGGTCGAGCACCGCGAGCGCGTCGTCGGCCTGCGCGGCGGGGTCGACGCGGCCGGCCGCCGGCGGGCCCGACGCGAACAGCCCGCGCAGGTCCCACGCGAGCACGACGTGGCGGCGCGCGAGACGCGCGCGCACGGGACGCCACACCGCGCGGGCGGCGCCGACCGCGTCGACGAGCAGCACCGGGACGCCGTCGCCGGAGCCGTACGCCTCGACCGCGAGCTCGGTGCCGTCGCGGCTGCGCGCCCGCGCGCGCCGCGGCTCGCCGGGCGATGCGCCGCTCACGCGCGCCGCTCCGTCGCGGCGGCCGCCCGCCGGCGACGCGTCACAACAGGCCGGCGGCCCACCGCACGACCGTCGCGGCTCCGATCACGACGAGGACCGCGGCGACGAGCACGAGCGGGCCGAACCACCAGTCCATGCCGCGTCCGAGCGGGTCCGGGTCGTCGTCGGCGCTGCGCCGCACGACGAGCTGGGGGCCGCCGGGCTGCGTGAAGTGGAGGTGCTCGCGCGTGCCCTCGACGACGTCGGCGAGCCCCTGGAGGAGGTCGATGAGCTCGCCGTCGTCGACGCTGACGGTCGCCTCCGGCAGCGGCTGTCCGGCGCGGTCCTCGATCCTCATGCGGCGCGTCCGGCGGAGTGCGTCGGCTCGTGCAAGCTCGGTCCTTTCGCGTCGTGCGCGCTCGTGCCGGGGGATATCCTGCGGACATGCCCGCCGACCTGCGCCTGCTCGACGACGACCAGCGCGC
>DASZZZ010000038.1:0-39745 GCA_036260375.1 Actinomycetota bacterium | reverse complement strand
CGGAGCCGACCTTGCCGTGGGCACGGAACTGCTCGTCCGTCAGGTGCCGTACCCCGACCAGGCTCGACAGCGAGAACGTCCGCCCGCGCGAGCCGGACGTCCACGACGTCGTCACCTTGATGAGAAGCAGGCGGGCCGGCGGGGATTCGGTCGCGGTCGAGCTCCAGTCGTAGGTAGCGGAGGGCGGCTGCACGACGAACGTCTGGTTCGCCCCCGGGGCCGGCGCCGGGCCCGGGTTCACGAACTGCGCCTCGTAGCGGACCGTGAAACCGGGCGGCACGCGCGGTGGGCACGCCTGGGGACCGCTCGGGGTGGGCAGCTTCGACGCGGTCGTGCAGGACGTGACGTAGGTGTTCCCGGCGGAGAACCCGGTTCCTCCCGCCCCCGCGATCCGGTCGGGGAAGTACAGGTCCAGAACGTCGCGTCGCGGCGGGTTCGTCAGGTTCTTCACGGACTCGAAGAACGGAAAGCCGCGCACGCGCTCCATGGCCTGGGCGGTGAGGTTCTTGCCGACCGTGAAAGACCCGGAGAGCGACGCGCCGCGGATCGACGACAGCAGCAAGGGCGTCGTCCCGAGCGTCACGAGCGAGAAGATCAGCATGGCGGCAAGCGTCTCGATGAGCGTGAACCCGCCCTGTCCCGAAGCTCGAGAGGCGGAAGGGCGTGAGGTCATCGTTCCTCCACCCGCGAGGTCAGCGACGACACGTGGATCTCGCGCGTGCGGTCGAGCGCGGGGCTCCGCAGCGTCAGCTTCCCGCCCGTCGCAGTGCCCCTCGCGTAGAACATCACGAACACGTCGGTGGCGTACGCGCCGCCGCACTTCGACAGATCGACCCCTGCGGCCGCAGAGAAGCCGGAGGACGATCCGCCGACCACTTCGACTCCGGGGAGCGTGCGGGTTCCCCCACCGTCGCCGCCGCAGCTGTCGTCCGACGTGCCGACGCGGTCGGCCCCCTGGTCGTACTTGACGAGCGACCACGTCGACCCGCCCGGCGTGAACCGCGCCCCGTAGATGAACGGGTGGCTCTCGGACGCGACGCGAGCCTGGACCTGGCGGAGCTGGGACGCGACGTCGCCCTGGGCGCTCTCGAGGGAGTGGAGGAGCCAGTAGTGGCGGAAGCCCGCGGCACCCAGGGTCAGGACGACCGACAGAAGGGCCATCACGGAGACGAGCTCGAGGATCGTGAACCCGCTCTCCGCCCGGGCGAGATCCCGTCCTCCTCTGCGGGGCAGGAGAAGGAGTGACATCACCCCGTAGTTGTCGGCATCGGTCTACGTAATCTTGACGAGGCGCCGTCACCGCGCCCCACCAAGAATCGGCAGGCGTGTTGGCTCCCGGAACGAAGAGAGGGGCCCCGAAGGGCCCCTCTTCAGACGTGCGAGTCCTGCCGTCTACGGAGCGCAGGAGGTCGTGCTCGGAGCGCCGTTGGCGCTGCTGAAGTACACCGTGTAGCGAGGAGCGGTCGTCAGGTTGTCGTGACGAGCCGCCAGGCAGTACCCGTTGGCGTCGGCCGACAGGACCGCGACCTCGACCTCAGGCGCCATCTTCAGGCCGTTGGCGATCAGCTTGTTGGTCGCCGCCGAGGCGGTGTTGTCGAAGTAGTTCGTGTCCGGCACGGCGTTGACGTAGCTGCCGCCGTTCTCCGTCCCGTACGACTCCATCGCCGTAGCGGCGTTCTTGACCGCAGACTCGGTCTGCGCCTTCCAGCCCTTCTCCCTCTGCTTGAGGAAGACGGGGATCGCGATCGCAGCAAGGATCGCGATGATGATGATGACGACCAGGAGCTCGATGAGGGTGAAACCGCCCTCACGCTCCCGTGCTTCACGAAGCCGCTGGAACATCCAGCACCTCCCCTTTCTCTCGTCCCTACAAGCCGGGCTCAGGGACCTCCGTTGACGACGAACCGCTGCACATCGCCTGCGTGTGAACGGCCCGCCCTTTAGGACCGTCCCCGTTGCAGGTAACCCGGCTGGCCCTCTCGGGCCCCGTGGTTTTGCGTCCCCGCCTTCCGGCGGGTTTGCCTTTCGCTGCGCTACAAGGGTTCCGGCTTGCAATCTCTGTATCGGTGAAGCAGCGAGCACCCTTTAGGGGCGATTCGCGGACTAGCCTGGTCATTTCTACGTAGGCCCGACGCGCAGCAGCGGCGTCCGGAAGGTGGCCCCTCCGGAGCGCCGCTGCGTGCGACGGACGACGTCGTGGGCTACTTGATCAGGTCGAAGATCTTGAACATCGGCATGTAGAGCGCGATCACCATGGCGCCGACGACGCCGCCGAGGATGGCGATCATGACGGGCTCGATCAGCGACGTCAGCTGCTCCGTCGTCGACTCGACCTCCTGGTCGTAGAAGTCGGAGATCTTGTCGAGCATCGCGTCGAGGGCCCCCGTGTCCTCACCCACCGCGATCATCTGCACGACCATCGGGGGGAAGATCTTGTGGCGGTCGAGCGGGGCCGACATCGACTCGCCGCTGCGCACGCTCTCCTTGACCTCGTGCGACGCCCGCGCGAGGACCTCGTTGCCGGTCGTCTCCGCCACGATGTCGAGTGCCTGGAGGACGGGCACCCCCGCCTTGAGCAGCAGGGCCAGCGTTCTCGTGAAGCGCGAGAGCGCGACCTTCCGGAAGAGCGCGCCGAAGACCGGCACGCGCAGCTTGAGCTTGTCGAACCGCAGCCGCATCCCGGCGTTCTTCGCGCGCAGCTTCTTGTAGGCGACGACGCCCGCGACCGCCATCACCAGCGCCAGAGGCACGAGCAGCTTCGCGTTCTCGCTCACCGTGACGAGGATCTGAGTCGGCAGGGGCAGGTCGCCGCCGAGGTTCTCGAACATGTCGGCGAAGGTCGGCACGACGAACAGCAGCATGATCGTGACCAGCAGCACGGCGATGCCGGCGACGACGCTCGGGTACGTCATGGCCGACTTGACCTTCTGGCGCAGCCTGTAGTCCGCCTCGAACGTCTCCGCGACGCGCGTGAGCACGGCGTCGAGCTGGCCGCCGGTCTCGCCGGCGCGCACCATCGAGACGTAGAGGGTGTTGAACACCTTGGGGTGCTTGGCCATCGCACCCGACAGGCTCGAGCCGCGCTCGACGTCCTCGCGGACGAGCCCGACGGTCGACGCGAGCAACGGGTTCTCCGTCTGCTGCGACAGGATGTTCAGCGCGCGCAGCAGCGACAGACCGGAGCCGATCATCGTCGAGAACTGGCGCGAGAAGATGGCGAGGTCCTTGAGCTTCACACGCTGCGGGAGGATGTGGAGCTCGGTCTTGAGGTTGACCTTCGCCTCTTTGTCGATCTGCAGCGGCACGAAGCCCTGCGACCGGAGGCGGGTCGCGACGGCCGCCTGGCCGTCGGCGTCCATCTTGCCCTCCAGGACGCGGCCCTCTCTCGTGCGCACGCGATACGCGTAGGACTCGGCCATTTGCTATCCCTTCCCGAGGAGCCGGTTGAACTCGTCGACGCGGTGGCAATGCTCGAGCGCGCCCTCGTAGGTGACCTCGCCGGTCCTGACGAGGTCCGCGAGATGCTGGTCCATGACCTGCATGCCGAACTTGCCCCCGGCCTGCAGCGACGTGTAGATCTGGTGCGTCTTGCCCTCGCGGATCAGGTTGCGGACCGCGGGGGTCGCGACCATGACCTCGGCCGCGACGATGCGGCCGCCCGAGCGCTTCCGCAGCAGCTGCTGCGACACCACGCCGGCGATCGTGCCGGCGAGCTGCACGCGGATCTGCTGCTGTTGATGCGGCGGGAACACGTCGACGATGCGGTCGACCGACTGCGGCGCGTCCTGCGTGTGCAGCGTCGCGAACACGAGGTGGCCCGTCTCCGCCGCGGTCAGCGCGGTCGAGATCGTCTCGAGGTCGCGCAGCTCGCCGACGAGGATGACGTCGGGGTCCTGGCGCAGGGCGTGCTTGAGGGCGTGCGCGAACCCCTTGGTGTCGGTGCCGACCTCACGCTGGTTGACGACGGACTTCTTGTGCCGGTGCAGGAACTCGATCGGGTCCTCGACCGTCATGATGTGCTCGCGCCGGCGCGCGTTGATCACGTCGATCATGCCGGCGAGCGTCGTCGACTTGCCCGAGCCCGTGATACCGGTGACGAGCACGAGACCGCGCTTGAGGTCGCAGAACTCCCGCACGGACGGCGGCAGGCCGAGCTTCTCGAGCGGCACGATGTCGAACGGGATCAGTCGCATGACGGAGCCGAGCGCGTCGCGCTGCCTGAACACGTTGACGCGAAAGCGCGCGCGTCCCGGCAGCGAGTACGACACGTCGAGCTCGAGGTTCTCCTCGAACGTCTCGCGCTGCTTCTGGGTCAGGAACGAATAGATCAGCTCCTGGAGGTCGACGGGCTTGAGCCGGCGAAAGCCCTCGATCGGGCGCAACTCGCCGTGCACGCGGATCATGGGCGGCAGCCCGGCGGTCAGATGGAGGTCGGAGCCACTGCCGTCGATGACGGCCTCGAGGAAGTCGGCGAGGTTCGGGTCGCGCTCCTCCGGCTCGGGCGCCGGCTCGGCCCCCGGGCCCGGGACGCCGTGAGCGGGGGCCGGGCCCGGGGCGCCGTGAGCGGGTGCCGGGGCCACGGGGGCCGCGGCGTGCGACGCGGGCGGCGGCGCGGCGGCGACGGGCGGGGGCGACAGCTGCGGCGCGGGGGGCGGCGCCAGCGCGCCCGGCGGCAGCGTCGCGAGCTTCGGCGCGTCGCCGGCCGTTCCGTTGCCGTTGGCGCCGTTGGCGCCGGGCGACGGACGGGGGGGCAGCGGTGCGGCGGGCGGCGGCGCGGGCGCGCTCGGCACCGACGCCGCCCGCGGGGCGCTCGCCGTCGCGGCCACGGCCGCGTCGACGTCGGCCTCCGTCACGAGGTTGCGCTGCAACAGGACGCGCCACGGCGGCACGCCCGTGCGCTCGCCCTCCACGCGTGCGGACTCGAGCTGCTCCTCGGTCACGAGCCCCCGCGCGACGAGGGTCCGGCCGACCTCTTCTCCCATGTTCACCTCTGCCTCCTTGTCGTGTCCCGTATCGGCAGCGCGCGCGGCCCGGTAAAGCGCCGGCGCGTCACACGACGACGCGGAGCACCTCTTCGACGGACGTCACGCCGGAGCGCACCTTGTCCATCCCGTCGCTGCGCAGCGTCGTCATGCCCTGCTGGCGCGCCAGCCGTCCGATGTCCTCCGACGACGCCTTCTCGACGACCAGGCGCTCGACGTCCTCGGTCACGGTCATGACCTCGTGGAGGGCGAGACGCCCGCGGTAGCCCGTGTGGCCGCACGCGGTGCACCCGACCGGGCGGAACAGCGTGGGGACCGGCTCGGCGTCGAGGAGGCCGAAGCGCGCCGCGGCGAGCTCCTCGCGCGTCGGCGTGTACGCCTCCTTGCAGCGCTCGCACAGGCGTCGGGCGAGGCGTTGCGCGAGCACGCCGTCGAGCGCGGATGCGACCAGGAACGGCTCGATGCCCATCTCGGTGAGCCGGGTCAGCGCCGACGGCGCGTCGTTGGTGTGCAGCGTCGACAGCACGAGGTGGCCCGTCAGGGCGGCCTCGACCGCGATCTGCGCCGTCTCGCGGTCACGGATCTCGCCGATGAGGACGATGTCCGGGTCCGAGCGCAGGATCGAGCGCAGCGCGGCGGCGAACGTGAGGCCCGCCTTCGGGTTGGTCTGGACCTGGTTGATCCCCTGGAGCCGGTACTCGACGGGGTCCTCGACCGTGATGATGTTCACCTCGGGCCGGTTGAGGATGTTGAGCGTGGCGTACAGCGTCGTCGACTTGCCGGAGCCGGTCGGGCCGGTCACGAGGATGGCGCCGTACGGCTTCTCGTACGACTCGCGAAAGCGCTTGAAGTTGTCGGGCATGAAGCCGAGGTCCGACAGCTGCAGCAGCACGCTCGACTTGTCGAGCAGGCGCATGACGATCTTCTCGCCGTGGACCGTCGGCAGCGTCGCGACGCGGATGTCGATCTGCTTGCCCTGGACCACCAGCCCGATGCGGCCGTCCTGCGGGATGCGCCGCTCGGCGATGTTGATCTCCGCCATGATCTTCAGCCGGCTGGTGATGCCGGCCTGGACCGACTTCGGCGGGTTCATGACCTCGTGCAGCACGCCGTCGATGCGGTAGCGCACGCGCAGCGACCGCTCGTCGGGCTCGATGTGGATGTCCGACGCGCGGTCGTTGACCGCCTGCGTGATGAGCAGGTTGACGAGCTTGATGATCGGCGCGTCGTCGGCCGACGCGTGCTGTTCCGACAGCGCCTCGAGCGTCTTCTGCTCCTCCTCGTGCTGCGCCGCGGCCTCGTCCACGAGGCTCTCGGCGGCGCTCTCGAGGCGGTAGAGCCGGTTCAGCGCGGCGAGGACGTCGCTCTTGGTCGCGACGAGCGCGCGCACCTCCTTGTGCGTCAGCGCACGGAGATCGTCGATCGCGACCACGTTCGCGGGGTCGGCCATGGCGACCTTGAGCCGGCCGCGGTCGTCGAAGCCGAGCGGAACGAGGTTGTGGCGGCGCGCGGTCGCCTCGGGCACGAGCGCGATCGCCGACGCGTCGACGTGGGCATCGGTCAGGTCGACGAACTCGAGGCCGAGCTGGCCCGCGAGCAGCTCGACCAGCGACGCCTCGCGCAGGAACCCGAGCTGGACGAGGACGCGGCCGAGCGGGCGCCCGCGCTCGCGCGCGACGCGGCGTGCCTGGTCCATCTGCTCCGGGGTGACGAGACCGCGCGCCAGCAGCAGCTCGTCGAGCCGTCCTGCCGTGCGGGCGCCGGGCGTCGGTTGCATGCGGTCCCTTCGACGGAGATGCGGAGCGGGCCGGGACTCCGGCCGTTAGCGATTAATCGGCGTGTCCGGGCGCCACTGAAATGCCCGTCGCTGCGGATGCGCCGGCGCGGGCTCGTCGAGTGCGGAAGAGATGCGCGCGCGGCTAGCCCGGGCGGCGGCCGAAGCGAGACATGAGCCCGCCGCGGCCCCCGCCGTCGCCGTCGCCCTCGGACGGGGCGTCGGGACGGGACGGACGCGACCGCGTCGGCTCCTCCTCGCTGAAGAGCCCCGCGAGCTCGCGCACGACGTCGGCGCGGTCGACGCGCGACGGCGCCTCGTCCGGCAGCGTGATCGCGCGCGGGGCCGGCGGGGCGGGCGGCGCGTCGTCGAAGAGGTCGGCGAACGACGTGTCGGCGTCGGCGGGGTCGTCCGCGTCGGCGGTCTCGGCGGGGTCGGCGGGGTCGTCCGCGTCGGTCGCCTCGCCGACGCCGGCGTCGGCGCGCGCCGGGGGCGGCGGCGCACCGCCGGGACGCGCCTCGACGTCGGCGGCGGCACCGCCCCACGCGGGCTCGGGCGAGCCCCACGACGGCTCGGCGGGCCCCGCGGCCGTCGCTGCGGCATCCCACGCCGGCTCCGCCACGGGGTCCGCCGCGTCCCACGCCGGCTCCGCCGCGGGCTCCACGACATCGGTCTCTTCGGCGCTCTCGGCCGGGCCGTCGCCGAGCTCCGGGGCCGCGGGCGGCGCGTCGGGGCCGGCGACCGGCGGCTTCGCGGACGCAGCCTCGTCGGCGGCGTCGTCGAGCGCGGGGGCCGCGACGCGCAACTCGTCCTCGAGCGACGCGTCGAGCGCGGCGTCGGAGCTCGGCGCGGACGCCGGGACGTCGTCGCCGTCGGCCGCGTCGGGCTCGAGCGCGACCCGCAGCTCGTCCTCGAGCGACGCGTCGAGCGCGGCGTCGGCCCGCGCCGCGGTCACCGCCGGGACCGCGGGCTCGGGCTCGAGGCCCTCCTCGACGCGGGCGGGCGGCTCGGCGGCGCGCGGGGCGTCGGGACGCGCGTCGCGCGGCCGGTGCTGGGGCTCGGAGAGGACCTCGACCAAGCCGGTCGCGATGAGCCCGTAGAGCGTGCGCAAGGTCATGAAGTTGTCGAACGGGCTCCGCCGGACGATGTCCCGCACGGTCGAGCGTCCGTCGACGAGCACGAGCACGCGCCACTCGTCGGGATGGATCTTGAGCTCCCGCGCGCCCTCGGGCGGCTCCGCCACGAGCGCGAGCTCGACGTCGACGGAGTGGATCTTGCGCGCGATGACGTCGAGCTCGTCGACCCGTCGCGCGGCCTCCATGATGAGGCTCTCGACCGTCACCGACATCGCGATCTCGGCGTCGAACGTCGCACCCTCGTGCCACTCGAACTCGCCGATCTCCCACCGCAAGAGCTCGAACGCGGCGTCCTCGATCTGCTCGCGCACGGCGGCCTCGAGGTGCTCGCTGCGGATCGCGCCCGTCGCGACGAGGATGCGCCCGAGGCGCTCGCCGCTCGTGGCCTGGTGGTCGAGGGCCTTGCGGAGGTGGCGCTCCTTGAGGACGCCCGAGCGCAACAGCCGGCGGCCGAGCGGCTCGAGGTTGAGGCCCGACGACGCGAAGTACACGTAGCCGTCGCGGAAGAAGACGCTGCCGCTCCCCGCGGAGCGCGCGACGTCGAGCTTGCCCGTCTTCTTCGAGTAGGCGAGCAGCCGGAAGACGTCCGACAGCGTGAAGTCGTCGAGCGTGCCCTTCAGCATCCCGTCGTTCCTGTGTCTTCCCCGGGTGCGGCGCGAACGCCGCGCTCCCGCTCGTGGTCGGTCGGACCGGCCGTCCCTCGCCGCCGGGCCCCCGGGCGCGACCGTTGCATCAGGTCTTTCGGCATCCCCGGGGCCCGGGTTGAGGACGGTCGGGTCATGCGTCGTCGCTTCCGAAGCGGGGCCGCGCGACGGCCCCGGGCCCGCGCGGGGCGCCGCCGAGCGCGTGCACGGCCGCGGCCGACATCGCCTCGACCGACGGCTCCTGCCCGGTCCACACCCGGAACGAGGCGGCCGCCTGGTGCACGAGCATGCCGAGACCGCCCCACGCGTCCGCTCCGGCGGCGCGCGCCCGCTCCACCAACGGCGTCGCGGGCGGGTCGTAGACGAGGTCGACGACGACCTGACCGGGCCGGAACGCGGCGCCGGGCGCGGGGTCGGTGCCGTCGCCGCCGAGCGGCGTCGCGTTGACGACGAGGTCGGCCCCGGACGCGGCCGTGGACGCGGCGCTCCACTCGAGCGCACGCCCCGCGGCCCCCGCGACGCGCGCCACCGCGAGCGCGCGACCGGGGTCGCGCGCCGCGACCGCGACCTCGGCCGCGCCGGCGTCGGCGAGCGCCTTGACGACCGCGCGCGCCGCGCCGCCGGCGCCGAGCACGATCGCCCGCCGCCCGCGCGCGTCGGCGCCGGCATCGGCCGCGAGCACGGCGCGGAACCCGTCGACGTCGGTGTTGTGGCCGATCGCGCCGTCGGCCGTGAACGCGATCGTGTTGACGGCTCCGACCGCGGCCGCGTCCGGCGACAGCGCGTCGAGGTGCGCCCCGACGCGCTCCTTGTGCGGCATCGTCACGTTGGCGCCGAGCGCCCCGAGCGCACTCAGGCCCGCGACCGCAGCGCCGAGGTCGTCGGGCGGAACCGGCCATGCGAGGTACACGCAGTCGATCGCGGCGCGGCGGAACGCGGCGTTGTGGATCGTCGGCGACAGCGTGTGCGCGAGCGGCCAGCCGAGGACGCCGGCGAACGACGGACCCGGCCGCGGCGTCAACATTCGAGTGACTGGTACTCGGCCTTGTCGGCGAGGAAGTCGTCGTAGTCGACGGAGAACGAGTGGTGGCCCTCGCAGTCCGCGAGCACGTAGTACAGCCACGCACCGTCGGCGGGGTGCGCGGCGGCCTCGAGTGCCGACGCGCCCGGCGCGCCGATGGGCGTCGGGGGCAGGCCGGTCACCTCGCGCGTGTTGTAGGGCGAGTCCATCTCGAGGTCCGACTCCGTCAGCGTCGCGCCGCGCCGGCCGAGGGCGTACACGATCGTCGCGTCGATGCCGAGAGGGATGTCCTGGTCGAGGCGGTTGTAGATGACGCGGGCGACCTTCGGGCGCTCCGACGGGACGCGCGCCTCGAGCTCGATCATCGACGCCACGATCACGACCTCGTAGGGGTCGAGGCCGAGGCGCCGGGCCTCCGAGAGGTCGAGCTCCCCCATGCGCTCCTCGAACTCGTCGACGAGCCGCCGCGCGACCGCGCGCGCGTCCTCGTCGTCGCCGATCTGGTACGTCGACGGAAACAGCAGGCCCTCGAGCGTGTCGACGCCGTCGGGCTGGTAGCGGGACCGCAGCCTGCCGCCCGTCACGACCTGCATGAAATCGCGCTTGGCGATGCCGGTGTCGCGGGCGAGGATGGCGGCGAACTCGGTCAGCCATGCCCCCTCCGGGAACGTCACGTCGACGTAGCGGACGTCGCCCGACGGGGCCTGCTCCAGCAGCGCCGCGAGCGCGTCGCGCGGCATCAGGCCGCGCCGCAGCCGGTACGTGCCCGCCTGGATCTCCTCGGCCCCGTCCTCGACGTAGGTCGTGATGCGCCATCCCAGCGCGGACGGCACGACGCCCCTGGCCTCGAGGAGGCGGCCGATGTCCTCGACGCTCGCCCCGCGCGGGATGACGACGGTGACCGGCGCGCCGGGACGGCTCGTGCCGTAGAGGCCTATCGAGCGCAGGTACAGGTAGCCGGCGAGCGCGAGCGCGCCGAGGACCGCGAGGACGACGCCGAGCCGCACGACGGCGCGCCCGCGCGCCGTCAGCGTCACGGGTCCCCCCCGGCGCGCGCCCGCATCGAGTCGACGTAGCCCTGGAGCATCACCTGCGCGGCGACCGCGTCGCGGATCGCGGCGCGCGCCGCCCTGCGCCCGCCGGCGGCGCGCAGGGCGCGCTCGGCGACGACGGTCGTGAGACGCTCGTCGTACTCGACCACGGGACACGGCGCCAGCGCGCGCAGCTCGTCGACGAAGCCGGCCTGCGCGTCGACCGCGGGGCCGGCTCGCCCCGACAGCCCCACGGGCCGCCCAACGACGACGGCCTCGGCCGCGTGTGCGCGCGCGAGCTCCGCGACCGCGCGCGGCGCGTCGGCGGCGTCGACGACCTCGAGCGGCCGCGCGATGCGCGTCTCCGGGTCCGCCACCGCGATCCCGACTCGCCGGGCGCCGAAGTCGACTCCGAGCAGCGGGCCCCGCGGCGCGCGCGTCATCGCTCCAGCAGCTCGCGCGCGGTGCGGGCCGCGACCTCCATCGCCTCGTCGAGACGGTCGGCCTGCGGGCCGCCCGACACGGCGAGCTCGGGCTTGCCGCCGGCCCCGCCGCCGAGCACCGACGCGCCCGGCGCGAGTACGTCGCGCGCCGAGACGCCGCGCGCGGCGACGTCCTTGGTCACCGCGCCGACGAGATTCGCGCGCCCGCTGCCCGCGGACCCGAGCACTACGACGGCCGAGCCGAGCCGGCCCTTGAGCGTCTGCGCCAGAGATCGCAGCGCGTCGACGCCGACGTCGCGGCGCGCGACGACGAGGCGCGTCCCGTCGACGTCGACGGCCGACTCCGCGAGCGCGCGCGCCTCGTCGTCGGCGGCGCGACGCTCGACCTCCGCGAGCCGGCGCTCCATGTCCTTGTGCTGCGCCACGAGGCGCTCGACGCGCTCCGCGACGTCGTCCGGCGGCACCTTGAGCACCTCGGCGCTGCGTTCCAGGACGCCGATGCGCCGGCGCAGGTACGCGAGCCCGTCGTCGCCGACGAGCGCCTCGACGCGCCGCACGTTGGCGCCCACGGAACCTTCCGCCGTCAACACGACGACGCCGATCGCGCTCGTGTGCGCGACGTGCGTCCCGCCGCACAGCTCCTTGGAGTAGTCGCCGACCTCGACGACCCGCACGAAGTCGCCGTACTTCTCGCCGAAGATCGCCATGGCGCCGATCGAGCGCGCGAAGTCGTAGCTCGTCTCGTACGCGCGCACGCCGTCGTCGTGCAGGACGAGGGACTGGATCGCGTCACCGATCTCCGCGGCGCGCTCGTCGCCGAGCGGCTCGTAGTGGCTGAAGTCGAACCGCAGCCGTCCCGGCTCGACGAGCGAGCCGGCCTGGCGCGCGTGCTCGCCGAGACGGTCGCGCAGAGCCCAGTGCAGGATGTGCGTCGCGGTGTGGGCCCGCTCGGCGCCGCGCCGCCAGCGCCCGTCGACCGTCGCCCGGACCGCGTCGCCGAGCGCGATCTCCCCCGCGCGCACGGCGACCCTGTGCGCGCTCACGCCGTGAGCGACGCGGCGCACGTCGAGGACGTCGGCGCGCCCCGACGGCGCCGCGATCGTCCCGCGGTCGGCGACCTGGCCGCCGCCTTCGGCGTAGAACGGCGTGCGGTCGAGCACGATCCACAGCTCCGCCCCCTCGGACGCGACGTCGCCCGGCCCGTCGCCCAGCATGGCCACGACCGAGCCTTCGGCGCCGAGATGCTCGTAGCCGACGAACTCGGTCGCGCCGAGGGCGTCGACCGCGGGCGCGGCGGCGAGCCGCTCGAGCGCGTCCGCGCGCGCGTCCGACCCGCTCGCGCGCGCGGCGCGCGCCCGCTCGCGCTGCGCCGACATCAGGCGCTCGAAGGCGTCGGTCTCGACCGTCACGCCGGCCTCGCCGGCGATCTCGGTGGTGAGGTCGACGGGGAACCCGAACGTGTCGTGCAGACGGAACGCGACGTCGCCTCCGAGCGTCGCGCCGCCGGACGACCGCGCGCCCTCGAGCTCGCGCTCGAGCAGCGCGAGGCCCTGACGCAGCGTCGCGGAGAAGCGCTCCTCCTCGCGCGCCGCGACCTCGACGACGAACGCCCGGCGCGCGCGCAGCTCCGGGTACGCGTCGCCCATCAACGACACGGTCGCCTCCACCAGCGCGGGCAGCACCGGGTCGTCGCGTCCGAGCAGGCGCGCGTGACGCACCGCGCGCCGCATCACGCGCCGCAGGACGTAGCCGCGCTCCTCGTTCGACGGCAGCACGCCGTCGGCGATGAGGAACGTGAGCGCGCGGCCGTGGTCCGCGAGCACGCGCAGCCCCATGTCGGAACGGCCGCCGGAGCCGTAGCGAACGCCGGTGAGATCTTCGGCGGCGGCGACCATCGCGCCGAGCGTGTCGGTCTCGTACACCGACGCGGCCCCCTGCAGCGCGAGCGCGACCCGCTCGAGCCCGGCCCCCGTGTCGATGTTGCGACGCGGCAGCGGCGCGATCGGCTCGATCGCCGCGTCGCACTCGTCCTGCATGAACACGAGGTTCCATATCTCGAGGTAGCGGTCCTCGTTGCCGTCGGGACCGCGCTCCGACGCGTCGCCGTACGCGTCGCCGAGGTCGACGAAGATCTCGGAGCACGGGCCGCACGGCCCGGCCACGCCCATCGACCAGAAGTTGTCCTTCTTGCCGCGTCGCAGGATGCGCTCGGGGCGCACCCCGACCCCGTCGGCCCACACCTCGGCCGCCTCGTCGTCGGTCTCGTACACCGTCACCCACAGGAGCTCGGGGTCGAAGCCCCAGACCTCGGTGACGAGCTCCCACGCCCACGGGCACGCCTTTTCCTTGTAGTAGTCGCCGAAGCTGAAGTTGCCGAGCATCTCGAAGAACGTGAGGTGGCGCGCGGTGCGGCCGACCTCGTCGATGTCGGTCGTGCGGAAGCACTTCTGGACGCTCGTGGCGCGCGCGAACGGCGCGCTCTGCTCGCCGAGGAAGTACGGCTTGAACTGGTTCATCCCTGCGTTCGTCAGCAGCAGCGTCGGGTCGTTGGGCACGAGCGACGACGACGCGACGAGCCGGTGGTCGCGCCGTTCGAAGAACGCGACGAAGCGGTCTCGGATGGTGCGGCTGTCCATCGGCGCAGCGTAGCCGGTCGCGCTCAGCGCGCGCCGGGCGCGCGGTCCTCCCGGGCGCGCCGCTCGAGGCGCCGGTTGACGATGTCGAGCGCGGTCGTCGTGAGGCCGCCGGGCGACACGCGGCGACGGCGCCCGCTCCACCAGCGGTCGATTTGGAGCGCGGCGGCGGCGCCGGCGGCGACCCAGAACAGCAGCTTGAGCATGGCCACGACCCTACAACGCGCCGCGGACGCGGCGGGCGGACGCGACGGAGGCCCCCGCGGGGGCCTCCGTGGACGTCGAGAGCGGGGCCGGTTACGGCACCGGCACGAAGTCGGCGAGGAAGGCGCGCGCCGAGCGCGTGTCGAGGCGGTACGTCACGTTGGTCGCGCGGCACGGGACGTCGCCCGTGACGGTGATCGACGCGAGCAGGTTGCTGTTCTTGCCGCCGAGGAACTGCGGGCCCCCGGAGTCGCCGTAGCACGTACCGGCGTCGCCGGTCGCCGGGTTCTGCGACAGCCGCAGCCACGCCTTGTTCAGCGCGTTGAACGACGAGAACGAGTACTGGCGGAACGGCTCGTCCTCGAACTCCGGCGGGCCGCCCCCGGTCGAGCGCTCGCCGGCGCCGTAGCCGACGTTCGTGAACTTCGACGTCTGCAGCGTGCCGTCGGCGCGCATCTCCGACAGCAGGCGCGCCTGCGGCAGCCGGGCCGGGTCGATCCCGGTCACGGCGTCGTCGAACACGATCACCGCGATGTCACCGTTGTCGCTGAACCCGCCGCCGTAGTTCGGGTTCGTGTGCGCGGTCCCGGTGTGGAGCTCGTTCGGTGGCGTGAGGTCGGTGTCGAACGTCACGGCCCAGTCGATGTCGTCGAGGCCGACGGTGCAGTGCGACGCGGTCAGGAACACCGTCGCGGAGATCAGCGTCCCGCTGCAGTACTGGCGCAGGACTCCGTCCCCGCGGTAGTCGGCGACGATCGACCCGACGTTCGGGTGGAGGGTGCCGTCCGGCTTGCCGTAGGTGATCGCGTTGGCGCCGGGGGCGACCACCGCGAGGATCGCCGCGGCCGCCAGTGCGACGAGCTTGATTCGCATGCTGCGCTCCTTCCGTGCACGCCGGGACCCCCGGCCGGGACACGCGTTGATACCACGCCGCCGCAGCTATTCCTGTTGCTCGGAGCGCATTCTCCTCACCTCGTCGAGCGTTCGCGCAAGGGCGCGCTCGACCCCCCGCACCGGCTCGTACAGGCGCGCCCCGGCGAGCTCGTCGGGCAGGTAGCGCTGCGCGACCCAGCCGCCGTGGTCGTGAGGGTAGCGGTAGCCCGAACCGGCGCCCGTCGCGCGCGACGCGCGCGCGCTCGGGTCGCGCAGGTGCGCGGGCACGGGCAGCGGGCCGCCGGACCGCACGTGCTCCTCCGCGCGCCCTATCGCGACGTAGGACGCGTTCGACTTCGGCGCGAGCGCGAGGTACGTCACCGCCTGCGCGAGGTTGATGCGCGCCTCGGGCAGGCCGACGAGCTCCAGCGCGTGGTGCGCCGCGACCGCGACCTGCAGCGCGGTCGGGTCCGCGTTGCCGACGTCCTCCGACGCGAACACCACCATGCGCCGCGCGACGAAGCGCGGGTCCTCGCCCGCGTCGAGCATGCGCGCGAGCCAGTACACCGCCGCGTCGGCGTCCGAGCCGCGCATCGACTTGATGAACGCCGAGACGACGTCGTAGTGCCAGTCCCCCGCCTTGTCGTACGGGAGCGCGCGTCGTTGCAGCGCCTCGGCCGCGGCGTCGAGGTCGATCGTGCCGCCGGGTCCCGCGATCAGCGCGGCCGCCTCGAGGACGTTGAGCGCCGCGCGCGCGTCTCCGCCGGCGCCGTGGGCGACGTGCTCGAGCGCGTCGTCGTCGATCGCCACCCCGAGGCCGCCGAGACCGCGTTCGTCGTCGGCGAGCGCGCGCCGCAGGATCGCGGCGACGTCGTCGTCGTCCAGCGACTCGAGCCGGAACAACAGGCTACGCGACATCAGCGGCGAGTTGACCTCGAACGACGGGTTCTCCGTCGTCGCGCCGACGAGCGCTATCCATCCGCTCTCGACCGCCGGCAGCAGCGCGTCCTGCTGTGCCTTGTTGAAGCGGTGGATCTCGTCGAGAAACAGCACCGTGCGGCGTCCCTGCTGCGCGAGCCGGTCGCGCGCCGCGGCGATCGCCTTGCGGACGTCGGCGACGCCTGCGGTGACCGCCGACATCGCCTCGAAGTGCGCCTCGGTCGCGCCGGCGATCACGTGCGCGAGCGTCGTCTTGCCGGTCCCCGCGGGCCCCCACAGGATCACCGACGACACCTCGCCCGACTCGACGAGCGCGCGCAGCGCCCGTCCCGGCGCGAGCAGGTGACGCTGGCCGGCGATCTCGTCGAGCGTACGCGGGCGCATCCGGGCCGCGAGCGGCGCGTAGTCGTCGAAGCGCGCCTCGAGCGACGCGTCGAACAGGTCCACGGCCCCCATGGTCGCACGCCGTCGCCGACGGGTCGCAGGTGCCGCTCGCCGTCGCCGTCGCGGCCGGTGCGAGCGTGCTGGCGGGAACGGCGTGGTGGCTGGCGCGCCGGAAGCGTCGCGGCGCGCGAGATGGGAACCTCCGGGGCCGCCTGAACGTCGTACCTGCGGAGGAGCTCGAGCGAGGAGGCCGTCGTGTCGTCCAGAGTCGTCGCGCTGCTGCTCGCCGTCGCCGCCGCGGTGGCGCCGGCGGGACCGGCCGGCGCGTCGTGCGCCGCGCTGCCCCCGCTGCCCGTCGCGCTCGCGCGCGCCGACGTCGTGTTCGTCGGCGAGGTCACCGCGACGACCGCGGGGGGCCGCGCCGCGACCGTGCGAGTTACCGAGGTGTGGAAGGGGCGCAACGTCCCGCCGACGGTCGAGGTCGTCGGCGGCGAGACGTCGCCGAACGTCGTCAGCTCGGTCGACCGCAGCTACGTCGAGGGCACGACGTACCTGTTCGTGCCGTACGACGCGTCGGCCCCGTACCGCGACAACGTCTGCACGGCGACGCGCCGGTACTCGGAGCGCGTCGAGCGCCTGCGTCCGGCGGGCGTCGCCCCGCCCGGCGCCGCCGACGCGCCCGGCGACGGAGCGACCGACCGGCGCGACGACGACGGCTCGTCGTGGTCCGCCGAGCCGCTCGTCGGCGCGGCGCTGCTCATCGCGCTGGCGTGGACGGTGCTCCGGACGCGCCTCGTGAAGCTCCCGCCGCGCACCTGAGCCGTGCGTCAGCCCGCGGGCGGCGGCGCCGTGGAGCGCAGGTGCAGGGTCCTCAGCTGCTCGTCGTCGACGCGCGCCGGAGCGCCGGTGAGCGGGTCGAACGCGCTCTGCGTCTTGGGGAACGCGATCACCTCGCGGATGTTGGTCTCGCCCGCCGCGAGCGCCACGATGCGGTCGATGCCGGGCGCGATGCCGCCGTGCGGCGGTGGGCCGTAGCGGAACGCGTCGAGCAGGAAGCTGAACTTCTCGCGCGCCTGCTCCGGCGTGATGCCGAGCGCCGCGAACACGCGCTCCTGCGTCGCGCGGTCGTGGATACGGATGCTGCCCGACGCGAGCTCCCACCCGTTGAGCGTGATGTCGTACGACTTCGACACGACCCTGCCGGGGTCGGTGTCCACGTACTCGAGCGTGTCCTCGACGATGCCGGTGAACGGGTGGTGGATGAACTCCCATCGCTTGGCGTCGTCGTCCCATTCGAACCACGGGAACTCCGTGATCCACGCGAAGCGCCACGCGTCGGGGTCGGAGCGGGCGACCTGCGGGATCATTCCGTAACGCTCGGCGAGGCGCGGCCGCAGCGCGCCGAGCACCTTGGCGACGACTGCGGGGCGCGCGTCCGCGACGACGAGCACGAGGTCGCCCTCGCTCGCGCCGGTCGCCTTGACGAGCGCGGTGCGCTCGTCGTCCGTGAAGAACTTGTCGAGCGGAGAGCGCAGGCCCTCGGCGGTCACGGCGGCCCACACGAGCCCGCCGGCCCCGAGCGACTTCGCCTCGTCGACGAGCGCGTCGAGCTCCTTGCGTCCCGCGCCGCCGCGCCCGGGCACGGTCAGCGCGCGCACCGCGCCGCCCGCGTCGAGCGCGCTGCGGAACACGCGCACCTCGGTCGACGCGAACGACGGCGCGAGGTCGGCGAGCTCCATGCCGAAGCGCAGGTCGGGCTTGTCGGTGCCGAAGCGGCGCATCGACTCCTCGTACGTGAGGCGCGCGAAGTCGGGGAGCTCGACGCCGAGGACGTCGCGCCACACCTGCTTGAACATGCGCTCGGTGACGTCGAGGACGTCCTCGACGTCGACGAACGACATCTCGAGGTCCAGCTGCGTGAACTCGGGCTGGCGGTCGGCGCGCAGGTCCTCGTCGCGGAAGCACTTGACGATCTGGTAGTAGCGGTCGAGGCCGGCGACCATGAACAGCTGCTTGAAGAGCTGCGGCGACTGCGGGAGCGCGTAGAACGTCCCCGGATGCACACGCGACGGCACGAGGTAGTCGCGCGCGCCCTCGGGGGTCGAGCGCGTCATCATCGGCGTCTCGATCTCGATGAACCCCTCGGCGTCGAAGAAGCGCCGGATCGCGGCGACGATCGCGTGACGCAGCTTGAGCTTGTCCTGCATGTGCTCGCGGCGGAGGTCGAGGTAGCGGTACTTGAGCCGCAGGGCCTCGTCGACGTCGCGGAAGTCGTCGATCTGGAACGGCGGCGTCTCGGCCTCCGACAGGATCTCGACCGCGGCCGCCGCGACCTCGACCTCGCCGGTCGCGAGACGCGGGTTGAGCGTTCCCTCGCGCCGCGCGCGCACCTCACCGGTGACCTTGACGCAGTACTCGCTGCGCAGCGACTGCGCGACCGCGTGCGCGTCGGGCGACACGCCGGGCGAGAACACGACCTGCACGAGGCCCGCGGTGTCGCGCAGGTCGGCGAACGTCACGCCCCCGTGGTCGCGGCGCGTGTGCACCCATCCACACAGGGTCACGGTCTGCCCCGCGTGGTCGCGGCGAAGGTCGCCGCAGCGGTGCGTTCGCATCATCTTCCGGTCCCCCGTTCGCGCGCGTCGATCGTGTCGTGCATCGGGTCATCCTAAGTGCGGCCGGTACCCCGGCCCCGGGCCTAGACGCGCCGCAGGTGGTTGTCGCGAAAGCCGTCGGGATACTTGAGCCCCCATCCGAACAGCCGGTCGACGCCGATGTGCGCGCACCACACGAGCGCGACCGGGACCGCGAGCGCGAGCGACAGGGGCGCGTCGTCCCACACGCCGTACGCGCCGAGCGCGAGGGGGCCGACGAACGTGTGCGCGAGGTTGTAGAGGCGGGCGCCGAAGCGGTCGCCCCCGAGATAGCCGAGCATCGCGACGTCCGGCGCGAGGAACAGGGCGGCGAACAGCAGCCACGGCTCCCCCGACCGGGCGTACAGGAACGCGGCGAGCGCGGCGACGGCGGCGCCCTCGAGGCGCAGCAGGACGGACGGCTGCGAGCGGCTCCAGCGCGGGCGCGCGTCGGCGGCGCCGAACGTCGCCGGAGTGGGCCGCAGGATCGCCCTGCCGGTCGCCGGCGGACGGGCGTGACGGGCGCTGCGGGGGCGGGTGGCCGCGTTGGTCCTCATGGCGTATCTATAACCTCCGCTCCGTGGTGGGGCCCGGCTTTTGCACGTCCGACGTCGCTCCCCAGACCGCCCCCCACGACCGGGCACGGCCATCCTCCCGCGGCCCGTCCGGCGCTGCAACCGGGGCCGCGCGGGTGTGTTCTCATAGCGGCCGGGACGGCCGACGAATGCGATCGACCCCGGGAGGACCGATGCCGGACGCGCGCACCGAGCCGCGCGAGCGATGGGACGACATCGCCCGCCGTCTTCGCAGGCACATCGTGACGTCGACGACCGCGGCGGGCTCGGGACACCCGTCGACGTCGCTGTCGATGGTCGAGCTGCTCACCGTCCTCTACTTCGGCGGCGTCCTGCGCTACGACCCGGCCGCCCCCGGCGACCCGGACCGCGACCGCTTCGTGCTGTCCAAGGGACACGGCGCACCCGGCCTCTACGCGGTGCTCGCGGAGGCCGGCTTCTTCCCGGTCGAGGAGCTCGCGTCGCTGCGCCGGCTCGGCTCGGCGCTGGAGGGCCACCCCAACATGCGCCGCCTCCCGGGGGTCGAGGCGTCCACCGGATCGCTCGGCCAGGGCCTGTCCATGGGCGTCGGGCACGCGCTCGCGGCGCGCCTCGACGGACGCGACGTGCGCGTCTACGTCATGACCGGCGACGGCGAGCTGGGCGAGGGACAGGTGTGGGAGGCGGCGATGTTCGCCGGCAACCACGCGCTCGACAACCTCACGTGGATCGTCGACCACAACGGCTTCCAGCAGACCGGCGCGGTCGCCGACGTCCAACCCCTCGAGCCGCTCGGCGCCAAGCTCGAGGCATTCGGCTTCGCCGTGCGCGAGATCGACGGCCACTCGCTCGACGACGTCGCCGAGGCGTACTCGTGGGCCGCGGGCGTAGAGGGCAAGCCGCAGGCGATCGTCGCCCGCACGGTCAAGGGCAAGGGCGTGTCGCTGCTCGAGGCGACGCCGGGCAAGTGGCACGGCAAGCCGGTGCCGCCCGACGAGGAAGAGCGCGCGCTCGAGGAGATAGGAGCACCGTCATGACGACGTTCGGGATAACGCGCGTCGATCTGCCGCTCGGCCCGTCGACGCGCGAGGCGTTCGGCGACGCCCTCGCCGACGCCGGCGCGGACGAGCGCATCGTCGTCGTCGACGGCGACGTCAACAACTCCACGTACACGAACAAATTCGCCGCCAAGTACCCGGAGCGCTTCTTCAACGTCGGCATCGCGGAGTCGAACCTCGTCGGGATCGCCGCCGGCTTGGCGGCGTCGGGCAAGACCCCCGTCGCGGCGTCGTTCTCGACGTTCCTGCTGTCGAACGCGTTCGACCAGATCCGGATGGGCATCGCGTTTCCGAACCTCGACGTCAAGCTCGTCGGCAGCCACGCCGGGATCTCGATCGGCGAGGACGGGCCGTCGCAGATGGCGATCGAGGACGTCTCGCTCGCGTGCGCGCTGCCGGGCTTCACCGTTGTCGTCCCCGCAGACGGCCCGAGCGCGGCGGCGGCGACGACGGCGATGCTCGGCCGCGACGGCCCCACGTTCCTGCGCTGCGGGCGCGCCAACGTCCCGGTCGTCTACGCGGACGGCGCCGACTTCCACCCCGGACGCGCCAACCGGCTGCGCGACGGCGACGACGTCACGATCGTCGCAAACGGCATCATGGTCGCGATGGCGCTCGACGCCGCCGAGGGCCTCGCACGCGACGGCATCTCCGCGCGCGTCGTCGACATGCACACGGTCAAGCCGGTCGACGCCGACGAGATCGAGGCCGCGGCGGAGCAGACGCGCGGCATCGTCGTCGCCGAGGAGCACCTCGCGTACGGGGGCCTCGGAGCGATCGTCGCGATGGTCGTCGCGGAGCGGCGCCCCGCGCGCATGTCGTTCGTCGACCTCGGCGACACGTACGCGACGTCGGGCAAACCCGACGAGCTGCTCGCGCAGTACGGGCTGACGCCCGACGCGATCGTCGACGCGGCCCGCCGCGTCCTCAAGGACTGACCGGATCGAGCGCGACGGGCAGCGCGGTGCGGGCCCACTCGCTCATGGGAGCGCCCGGACGCCACCCCTGGTACTTCGCCGCCAGCAGCTCGCGCGCGGCGCGCTCCTCCGCCGCGTCGGTGACGACCCGCCCGCGCACCGCGACGTCGTCGTCGCCTATGCGTACGCGGGCGTTGGGCATCCGCGCGAGATTGCGGACCCAGTCCGACCTCTCGCCGCCGCCGGCGAGGAGATACAGCGCGCCGTCCCGGTAGGCGAACCAGATCTCGATCGTGTGCGGCCGGCCGGTCCTGCGTCCCGTCGTCGTGACGTAGCAGAAGCTCTCGCCGGCCCAGCGCGCGAACGCGTCGCCCACGTCAGAACTCCTTGCGCGAGTCGAGCAGGATCGTCACCGGCCCCCGGTTGACGAGCGTGACGTCCATCATGGCGCCGAACTCCCCCGTCGCGACCTCGACGCCGCGCGCTGCGAGCTCGCCGACGACGCGCTCGTAGAGGGCGCGCGCGTCGTCGCCCTGCGCGGCGCGCACGAACGACGGACGGCGACCCTTGCGCGCGTCGCCGTAGAGCGTGAACTGCGACACGACGAGAGCACCGCCTCGCGTCTCCAGCAGCGAGCGGTTCATCTTCCCGTCGTCGTCGGCGAACACTCGCAGCTCGGCGACCTTCGCCGCCATCCAGCGCGCGTCGGCGTCGGCGTCGTCGTGCGTGACGCCGAGCAGCACCACGAGCCCGGAGTCGATCGCGCCCACGACGCGCCCGTCGACCTCGACGCGCGCGGCCCCCGACCGCTGGACGACGGCCCTCACTTCACGTGCGGCAGGACGCCGGCGAGGACGTCGCGCGCGAGCGGCGCGGCGACCTGACCCCCGATGCCGCCGAGCTCCGACACGACCGCGACCGCGACCTTCGCGTCGCCGACCGGCGCGAAGCACACGAACCACGCATGGTTCTTGATCTTGCCGTCGATCGAGACCTCCGCCGTGCCGGTCTTGCCCGCCACGCGCACGCCGGCGAGCCGCGCCGCCTGGCCCGTGCCGCCGGTCACGACGCCCTCCATGAGCTTGGCGAGCGTGCGCGCCGTCCTGACGGTCACCGCACGGCGGCGCGCCGGCTCGTCGTCGAGCACGACGCGCGGCTCGACGCGCACGCCGTCGTTCGCGATCGTCGCGACGACCGACGCCATCTGAAGGGGGGTGGCGAGCACCTGCGCCTGGCCGATCGAGCCCCACATCAGGTCGCTCTCGTCCTCCGGGAACGGGAACGACGACCGCGCCGCGTCGAGCGGCAGGTCCGGCGGGCGGTTGAAGCCGAACGCGTCGGCGTAGCGCGTCAGGCGCTCGGGCCCGACGCGCTGCGCCACGCGCGCGAACGCGGTGTTGACGCTGAAGCGCACCGCGGTGGCGAAGTCGAGCGACGGATACGACCCCGACTCGAAGTTGCGCACGCCGCGGTACTCCTTCGGTCCGCGCAAACGCGTCGACGGCGTGACGACGCCGGTGTCGAGCGCCGCCGCGGCCGTGACGACCTTCATGGACGAGCCCGGCGGGTACAGCCCCGAGGTCGCGCGGTTGAACGGCTGCACGCCGGCGACGCCGACGTAGTCGTTGGGGTCGATCTGCGCCGACGACACGACCGCGAGCAGGTCGCCGGTCTCGGGGGCCACGACGACCGCGCCGCCGGTCGTGCCGCCGTACGCCGCCTCGGCCGCGCGCTGGACGTCGACGTCGAGCGTCGTGCGCACCGGCTTCGCGGCGCGCGGCGAGGTGCGCCCCAGGACCTCGAGCCTCCGGCCGCGCTCGTCGACGACCGCGACGACGGTCCCCGGCGTCCCCGCGAGACGCCGCTCGAGACCCGCCTCGAGACCCGAGGCGCCGACGAGGTTGCCGCGGCGGTAGGGGGAGCCGAGCTCGGCGGCCCGGGCGCGGGTCGCGGGGGCGACGTGGCCGATGGTGCTGCCGGCGAGCGCGCCGTACGGGTACGACCGGCGCAATCCCGTGCCGCGCGCGAGCTTTCGCCCGCGCCGGTCGAGGATCGGCGCGCGCGGGGGGAAGCGGTGCTCGGCGCGCACGCCGGCGGGCTCGCCGGTCACGCCGGGCCACAACACGTCGTCGCGCCACTGCACCCGCCACGCGTCGGCGCGGCCGTCGAAGACCATCACGACACCGCCCTCGAGCGTCGCCGCGTCGTCGACTTCGGCGAGGTCGACGACGACCTCGTAGGGGACCGTGGCGAGAGCCCCCGGCTCGACCGAGTCGGGACCGTCGACCGGGCCGGCGCGGCGCACGTCGTACGACTCGACCGCGTCCGAGTCGCGCAGCGTATCGAGCTCTTCGTCCAGCTCCGCCACCGTCCAGTCGTCGCGGACGTCGCGCGCGAACGTGCGGAGCATCGCCTCGGCGTCCCCGCGGCTCCACGCGTCGAAGAGGGACTCGGCCGCGGCGGCGGCGGACGGGGGCCGGTCCCCCGCCTCGCTGGTGCACGCGCCGGCCACGAGCGCCAGCACGGCGACGACCGCGCCGGCCCGCCGGCGGGTGATGCGGTGGATGTCCGTCCCTCCCTTGCTACGTCCTCGCCGAGGACGGAACGATACGGTACGCGTCGAACACCGAGTCCACGCGGCGGACGGCCTGGATGACGTGTTCGAGGTGGCCCGGGTCGGCGAGCTCGAACGAGAACGTCAGCGTCGCGATGCCGTCCTTGCCCGAGCGCGTCGTCGACTGGAGGATGTTGACGCCGACCTCGGAGATCGCGGTCGACACGTCGCGCAGCAGCTTCGTGCGGTCGAGGGCCTCGATCTGGATGCCGGCCACGAACGTCCCGCGCTGGCGCGTGTCCCACCAGACGTTGATCATGCGGCCCTCCTCGGTCCCTTCGAGGGCCTTCGCGTTGGGGCAGTCGTGGCGGTGGACCGAGACGCCCCGCCCGCGCGTGAGGAACCCGACGATCGGGTCGCCCGGGACGGGCGTGCAGCAGCGCGCGAGGCGCACCAGGAGGTCGTCGAAGCCCTCGACGATGACGCCCCGGCCGCGCGGCCCGCGCGCCTTGCGCGGGCGCGCCGTCTCGACGAACCCGTCGTCGGCCGTGTCGTCCTCGGGCTCGAAGATCCGGATCACCCGCGTCGTGACCGACTGCGGCGACAGGCGTCCCTCGCCGATCGCGACGTGCATCGAGTCGAGGTCCGGGTACTTGAGCTCCTCTGCGACGCGCCGCAGCAGCTCGCCCTTGGAGATCTTGTCGACGGGGAGCCCCTGCTTGCGCATCGACTGCACGAGCGCGTCGCGACCCTGTGCGAGCGCGTCCTCGCGCCGCTCGCGCGCGAACCACTGACGGATCTTGTTGCGCGCCCGC
The DNA here is from genome assembly GCA_036260375.1 of Actinomycetota bacterium. Lineage (GTDB taxonomy): Bacteria > Actinomycetota > CADDZG01 > CADDZG01 > WHSQ01 > DASZZZ01. The sequence goes on along the minus strand of DASZZZ010000038.1, from coordinate 15,150 downwards.
GGCGTCCTGACGATCTGGAGCCAGTCGCGCGACGGCGACGCCGGCCCGCGCGCCGTGATGATCTCGACGGTGTCGCCCGACGACAGCTCGTGGCTCAGCGGGACGAGGCGTCCGTTGATGCGCCCGCCGACCGTCTTGTGGCCGACCTCGGTGTGGATCGAGTACGCGAAGTCGAGCGGCGTGGCGCCGCGTGGCAGCGCGACGACGTCGCCCTTGGGAGTGAAGACGAAGATCTCGTCGGAGTACAGGTCGATCTTGAGGGACTCGAGGAACTCCTTGGGGTCGGCCGACTCGCGCTGCCAGTCCATCATCCGCTGGAGCCACGCGATCTCCTCCTCGGAGACCTTGCCGCGCCGCTGCTCCTTGTAGAGCCAGTGCGCCGCGATGCCGAACTCCGCGGCGCGGTGCATCTCGTGCGTGCGTATCTGGATCTCGAGCGGACGCCCGCCGGCCCCGATGACCGTCGTGTGGAGCGATTGGTACATGTTGAACTTCGGCATCGCGATGTAGTCCTTGAAGCGCCCGGGGATGGGCGTGAATAGCGTGTGGAGAGCCCCGAGGGCCGCGTAGCAGTCGCGCACCGTGTCGACGACGACGCGTATGCCGACGAGGTCGAAGATCTCGTCGAACTCCTTGCCTCGCAGGACGATCTTCTCGTAGATCGAGTAGAGGTGCTTGGGACGGCCGGACACGTCGGCCTTGATCTTCACGTCGCGCAGCTTGTTCGTTATCTGCGCGCACACGTCGTCGATGGCGCGTTCGCGTTCCGGCTGGCGTTGCTGGACGAGCGTCTCGATCTCCTCGAAGCGCTTGGGATGGAGCTCCGCGAACGCGAGGTCCTCGAGCTCCCACTTGATCGCGTACATGCCGAGGCGATGCGCGAGCGGGGCGTAGATCTCCAGCGTCTCGCGCGCGATCAGGGCGCGCTTGTCGGATGCGAGCGGCGCGAGCGTGCGCATGTTGTGCAGGCGATCCGCGATCTTGATCAGCAGCACCCTGACGTCGCGCGCCGTCGCGACGATCATCTTGCGCAGGTTCTCGGCCCGGCTCTGCTCGGCGGAGCGGAACCTGATGCGGTCGAGCTTGGTGACGCCGTCGATGAGCGCCGCGACGTCGTAGCCCATGGCCTCCTCGACGTCTGTGAGCGCCAGCTCCGTGTCCTCGACCGCGTCGTGCAGCAGCGCCGCGGCGACGGTCGTCTCGTCGAGGCCGAGCTCCGCGACGACCTGCGCGACGCCGAGGGGATGCGAGATGAACGGGTCGCCCGACTTCCGCTGCTGGCCCGCGTGGGCGCGTTCGGCGATGTCGTAGGCGCGCTCGACGAGCCTCAGGTCGGCCTTGGGCCGGCGGGTCCGCACCGCCCGGACGAGCGCGTCGAGGTTCGGGTCGGGCGCCTGGCGCGCCGGGCGAACCTTCTTGAGCACCGCCTTGACGCCACGCGACGCGCCCCGGGGGGCGGCGCCGGCCGAGTGCTCGCTGGAGGCCACGTCTCATTGTAGGGCGCGATGCCGCGCGAGCCCAGCGCGCTCGGGCCGCGGATCAGGCGTGCGTGCGCACGAACACGACGCGCTCCTCGGCCGCCACCATGCGGTCGACGAGCCAGCCCGCCGTCAGCCACGCGCGCGCGTGCATCCGGCGACCGTCGTTGCGCCACCACGACGGGAAGCGCGCGCCGTCCGGAAGGCGGTCGCCGACGATGTCCTCGATCTCGCGCAGCGACATCTCGAGCCGCTCCACCGCGTGCGTCTGACCCGCCAGGAACGCCGCGAGGCGTATGTACTTGAGCGAGCGCCGGCCCCCGGCGTTTGCGGTCTCCACGCCCCGGAGCCTAGGGAAGCCGCCGCCCCGAAACATAGGGGGTAGGACGGTTTGTCCTCTTTTCGCGACCGCTCTCGTCGCCGTCGCGCGCGCCGTCAGTACGACAACAGGCTGAAGAAGTCGTAGCCCGAGAGCTTGTCCCGGCCCCCGAGGAACGTCAGCTCCATGATCGTGCAGACGCCCGCGACCTTGCCCCCGCAGCGCTCCGTGAGCTGCGCGGTCGCGAGCGCGGTTCCGCCGGTGGCGAGGACGTCGTCGACGACGAGGATGCGCTCACCCGGCGCGATCGCGTCGCGATGGATCTCGAGGTGGTCGGTCCCGTACTCGAGCTCGTACTCCTGCGCCTCGACCTCCCACGGGAGCTTGCCCTTCTTGCGGACGGGGATCAGGCCGGCGGTGAAACGGTACGCGAGCGGGGCCGCGACCATGAACCCACGCGCCTCGATGCCGAGCACCTTGTCGATCTGGTCGCGGTCGAAGTGGTGCGCGATCGCGTCGATCGTGTACGTGAACGCCTTCTTGTCGGCCAGCAGCGGCGTGATGTCCTTGAACACGACCCCCTCCTTCGGGAAGTCGGGGATGTCACGGATCCGCTCCTTGAGCCACTCGTGGTTCAGCTGTGCCTCCATCGTCCTCCCCCCTCAGCGGCGTTTCCGGCGTCTCGCCTTCTTGTCACCGGCGCGCGGGCGCGCCGACGGGCGCGTCGAGGGCGCCGGAGCCGTCGCCGGCGCCGCCGCCCCCACCCGCTCGACGTCGTCGTCGGCCGTCGCCGCGCCGTCGCCGGGGGCCGGAGCGGCCGCCGCGCCCGGACGGCGCTCGGCGCGCGCCGCGTCGCGCAGCACCCGCTCGCGCACGCTGCGGTAGCGCGGCTCGCGCTCCTTCAGCGATGCGAGCAAGGGCGTCGCGAAGAATACCGAGGAGTAGGCGCCGACGAGGATGCCGATCAGGAGCGCGAGCGCGAGGTCCTCGAGCGTCGACGCGCCGAGGAGTCCCGCGCCGACGAACAGCAGCGCGGCGATCGGCAGCAGCGTCGTCAGCGACGTGTTGAGCGAGCGCATGAAGACCTGGTTCAGCGCGAGGTTCGCGGACGCGTCGTACGTCATGCGCCCCGTCGCCGCGTAGCGCTCGGTGTTCTCCTCGAGCTTGTCGAACACCACGACCGTGTCGTACAGCGAGTAGCCGAGGATCGTCAGCAGCGCGATCACCGTCGACGGCGTGATCTCGAACCCGACGAGCGCATACACGCCGGCGGTGATGGTCATGTCGTGGATCAGTGCCGCGATCGCCGAGAGCGCCATCTTGAACTCGAAGCGCCACGAGATGAACGCAAGGATGATGACCAGGAACACGACGAGCGCGCGCACCGCCTTGGCCGTGATCTCGCCGCCCCACTTGGCGCTGATCGACTCGAACGCCGTGTCGGCCGGCGACGCGCCGACCGCGTCGCTCACCGCGGCGCGCACGCGGTCGCGCGCCTCCGGGTTGGACACCGTGCGCGTCTGCACGAGCACGTCGCGCTCGCCCTCGCGCTCGGCGACCTGCACCTGCGCGGCCGGCACGCCGGCGTCCTGGACCGCGTCGCTGACGTCGGCGATCACGCGCTCGTCGTCGGCGTCGCCGAGCGGCCCGTCGCGCGGCACCGGCGCCGTCAGCGACAGGCCGCCGTTGAACTCGATGCCGCAGTTGAGCCCCTGCGGCAGCGGCGACCGGCACGGCGTCTCGGTGGGCCGCAGGAAGATCGCCGCGACGCTCACGAGCAGCAACAGCCCCGAGATGCCGAACCACAGCGCGCGTCGTCCGATGAAGTCGATGTTCGTCTCGCCGCGAAAGAGCCGGCGCAGCCGACCGCTCATGCGCGCACCCCGAGCGCGTGGCGCAGACCGATGAAGCGGCTCTCGGAGAAGCGGCGCGTGCGCGCGAGCAGCGCCACCGCCGAGCGCGTGAAGAAGTACGCGATGAGGACGTCGACGAGCGTCGCGAGGCCGAGCGTGAGCGCGAAGCCCTTGACCGGTCCGACCGCGAGGAAGAACAGGATGACGGCCGCCGAGCCGGTGACGAAGTCGGCGACGAGGATCGTGCGGAAGGCGCGCCCCATGCCGCGCTCGACCGCGGCGCGCAGGCTCCGCCCGGCGCGGACCTCGTCCTTCAGACGCTCGAACGCGACGATGTAGGAGTCCGCGGTGACGCCGATCGACACGATGAACCCGGCGACGCCGGCGAGGCTCAGCGAGAGTCCCGCGGTCTCGCCGAGCACCGCGACGATCGTGTAGAGCAGCGCGCTGAACACGGCGAGCCCGGCCCACACGACGAATCCGAGGGCGCGGTAGTAGACGACGACGTAGACCATCACGAGCGCGAGCCCGATGATGCCGGCGAGGAGCCCGGCCTGGAGCGAGTCGCGCCCGAGCGTCGGCGACACCTTCTGCACCTGCGACTGCTCGAGCGTGAGTGGCAGGGCGCCCGTGCGCAGGACGAGGGCGAGGTCCTGCGCCTCCTGCTTTCCGCCGGTCGTGATCTGCGACTGCCCGCCGGTGATGCCCACGCCGCACTCGACGCCGCCCTGCCCCCCGGCCTCGGCGGGGCTGCGCATGCCGGTGATCGACTCGATGCGCCCGTCGAGCACGATCGCGACCTGGGACTTGATCTGCTCGCCCTCGTCGCGCAGGCACGCGAGCTCGCTCGTGAACTCGGCCCACGTCTCCGCCGCGTCGCCGCTCATCTCGAGCGACACCGACCACTGCCCGCCCGTCTGCGTGTCGGTCACCGCCTCGGCGCGCGTGATGGCGTCGCCCGTGAGGACCGCCGGCTCGAGCCGGTACAGGTCGCCGCCGTCGGCGAGCGGGTACACGACCTCCTCGTCGTTGACCTCGGGACCGGTCGCTTCCGTCGCCTGCGCGTCGGCGGCGTCCGTGGGGCTCGGGCTCGGCGTCGGCGTCGCGTCGCCGCCCTCGTCCTTGCCGCCCTTGCCGCCCTCGTCCTTGCCGCCCTCCTCCTTGCCGCCCCCGTCCTTGCCGCCGTCGCCGGTCGCGTCGGCCGCCTCGTCGGTCGGCGTCGGCGTCGGCTCGGCGCCGGGGCCGGCCGGCTCTATCACCTGGCGGAACGTGAGCTGCGCGGTGCTGCCGATCAGCTCGAGCGCGCGGCGCTCGTCCTCGACGCCGGGGAGCTGGATGAGGATGTTGTTCGAGCCCTGCGAGCTCACCTCGGGCTCGGCGACGCCGAGGCTGTCGATGCGCTGGCGGATGATCGACACCGTCTCCTGGAGCACCTCGGGCTCGACGTCGCCCTCCTCGCTCTGGGCGGTCAGGATCACGCTCGTGCCGCCCTCGAGGTCGAGGCCGAGGCGCGGCGCCATGCCGGTCGCGGCGACGAGGGCGAGCCCGCCGAACGAGACGAGCAGCACCAGCGCGAGAGAGACCTTGTAGCGTTTGGGTGACATCTATCGCCTCGTGGTCGCAGGGGGCCGCGCGCTCACAGCAGCTTGGTCCCGTTGATGTCGATCTTGAACTGACACTCGAGGAACTCCGCGGCGCGCCGGCACATCACCATGCGCGACAGGAAGATCTCGAAGTACTCCATCACACCCGCCAGCTCCGTGTCGATCGTCAGCTCCAGCGTGAGCGTACGCGCGTCGGTGTCGACGCGCAGGAACGAGTGCTCGACGGCGTGGTTGACGCGATCGTGGATGTCGAACAGCGACACGTCCTGGACCCGCACTCGGGAGCGGTGGACGTCGGACTTGTCGGCGACGATGAGCGCGGCCCCCGCCGGGTTGACCGGATTGCCGAACTCCTCCTCGTGGTTGCCGATCGCCGCGAGCACGACGCCGATCTCGCCGTACGACATGCCGATGTCGCGCAGCAGGTCGTAGGTGATCGCGGCGCCCGTCTGCGAGTGCATCGTGCGCGACACGAAGTTGCCGAGGTCGTGGAGGTAGCCGGAGATCGCGCCGAGCTCGGCCATGCGGTCGTCGTGCCCGAGCCGGTGCAGCACGTTGTACGCGATGTTCGACACGAGACCCGCGTGCCGGAAGCCGTGCTCGGTGAAGCCGAGCTCGCCGAGGTAGCGGTCGGCCAGGGCGATGAAGGTCTGGACGCCCTCGTGGGAGCGCACCGCGTCGAGCGTGACGCGCGACCCTTCCTGCACCGGCTCCGGCGTCGACGCCGGCTGGACCGGCATCGTCTCCTTCGCGCTGCGTCCGAGTCCCTCGCCCGAGCGCGACTCGTCCGCGCCGGCAGGAACGTTCATTGCGGCTCGTCGCCCTCCGCAGCCTCCGAGTCGTCCTCGACGCGCGTCCGGACCGCGCCGAGCACCATCCGGACCGTCGTCCCCGGCGCGATCTCCACGACGAGGTCGTCGTCGCGTATCTCGCGCACCGTCCCGTAGATGCCCGCCACCGTCATGACTTCGTCGCCGGGCCGCAGGCTCTGCAACAGGGTGCGGTGCTGGTCGCGCTGCTTGCGCTGTGGCCGCACGATCGCCAGATAGAAGATCAGGAAGATCAACAACAGGGGCAGGAATCCGACGAGCCCTCCACCGTCTTGCACCGCGTCACGTCCTTGTCGTCGCTCGCTCCACGGGGCCCCCGCGCGGGCCGCACGCGAACAGAGCCGCGTCCGGCGGCTCGTGGCGCCATCGTATCACCGGCGCGATCCCGGACGAGGCGGCGGCCGGCCTCGTCAGCGCCCGAACAGGCGCGCCGCGCCCGGCCCGGTCGGCGCCGCGACCCCGAGGTGCTCGAACGCGGCCTCGGTCGCGGTGCGGCCGCGCGGCGTGCGCCGCACGAACCCGAGCTGCATGAGGTACGGCTCGTAGACGTCCTCGATCGTGTCCGGCTCCTCGCCGACCGCGATCGCGAGCGTCGACAGCCCCACCGGTCCCCCGCCGAAGCGGCGCACGAGCGCGTCGAGGATCGCCGCGTCGACGCGGTCGAGGCCCTTCTCGTCGACGCGGAACAGCGCGAGCCCGGCGCGGGCGACGTCGCCGTCGATGGCGCCGTCGGCGCGCACCTGGGCGAAGTCGCGCACCCGGCGCAGGAGCCGGTTGGCGATGCGCGGCGTCCCGCGCGCGCGGCGCGCGATCTCGAACGCGCCCCCGTCGTCGAGGCGGATCCCGAGGATCGCGGCGGAGCGGGCGACGATGCGCTCGAGGTCGGCGACCGGATAGTGGTCGAGGCGCTCGGCGAGCTCGAAGCGGCTCCGCAGCGGGCCGGTGATGAGGCCGGCGCGCGTCGTGGCGCCCACGAGCGTGAAGCGCGGGAGGTCGAGCCGGATCGTGTGCGCGCTCGGGCCCTTTCCGATGACGAGGTCGAGCTGCCCGTCCTCCATCGCCGGGTACAGGACCTCCTCGACCGGGCGCGGGAGGCGGTGAATCTCGTCGACGAACAGGACGTCGCCGTCGTCGAGATTGGTCAGGATCGCGGCGAGGTCGCCGGCGCGCTCGAGCGCGGGGCCCGACGTCGGGCGGATGGCGCTGCCCATCTCGGCGGCGACGACGTGCGCGAGGCTCGTCTTGCCGAGTCCCGGCGGGCCCGACAGCAGCAGGTGGCCGGCGGGCTCGCCGCGCGCCCGCGCCGCCTCGAGCACGATGGCGAGGTGCTCCTTGACCTCGTCCTGGCCGACGAACTCGTCGAGCGTGCGCGGCCGCAGCGAGCGCTCGGCGTCGCGCTCGGCGGGATCGGCGACGCGCGCGGTGAGGTCGTCGGGGGCCGGCCCGGCGGTCATCCGGCCCCCCGTCCGAGCGCGACGAGCGCGGACCGCACGACGCTCTGGAGGTCGTCGGAGAGCTCGACGCCCGCGAGCGCGGCGCGCACCTCGGACGGCGAGTAGCCGAGGTTCTCCAGCGCCGAGCGCGCGAGCGACGCGACGTCGCCGTCGCCGTCGCCGCCGACGACGTGGAGGTCGGGCACGCCGAGCCGCTCGCGCAGCTCGAGGACGATGCGAGCCGCGGTCTTCTTACCGATGCCCGGGATCGCGGCGAGCGCGGCTGCGTCGTCGGTCGCGACCGCGCGCCGCAGCGCGTCGGGCGACAGCGCCGAGCACACCGCCAGCGCGACCCGGGGCCCCACGCCCGACACCGAGATCAGCGCCTCGAACGCCCGCTGCTCGGCCTCGGTCGCGAACCCGAACAGCGCGAGCGCGTCCTCGCGCACGTGGACGTGGGTCCACAGCCGCGCGCGCGCGCCGTCGGCCGGCAGCGCGCGCAGCGTCGTCGCCGAGCACGTCAGCCGGTAGCCGACGCCGCCGACGTCGACGAAGCAGCCGTCGGCGGTGCGGCCCGCCACCGCGCCGTCGAGGAACCCGATCACCGCGCCGCCCTCAACGCGGCGGCGAGACGGCTGCGGTTGAGGTGGCAGATGGCGACCGCGCACGCGTCGGCGGCGTCCGGGGGCCGCGGCGGGGCCGCCAGCCGCAGCAGCGCCGCGACCATGGCGCCGACCTGGTCCTTGGACGCGCTGCCGACGCCCACGACCGCCGACTTGACCTCCGTCGGCGTGTAGTGCGCGACGTCGACGCCGGCGTGGGCGAGGCACAACAGGGCGACGCCCGACGCCTGGCCCGTGGCCATCGCGGTGCGGACGTTGGCGTTGAAGAAGACGCTCTCGATCGCCGCCGCCGCGGGCCGCCACCGGGTCACGACCGCCGCGAGCCCGTCGTGGAGCGCGGCGAGGCGCGCGGCGCGCGCGTCCGCCGCCGCCGTCGCGACCGCGCCGACGTCGAGCGCCCGCAGCGACCCCGCGACCCGCTCGACGACCGCGTAGCCGGTCGTGGTCAGGCCGGGGTCGACGCCGATCACGCGCACGGGCGCGCTCGCACGAACGTGTGTTCCCGCACCGGCCCAGCGTAGCGGACGGGTCGCCGCGCCCGGCGGCTTTCCCGCGACTGCGCCGGTCCGGAGGCCGCGAGCCGCTACAGCGTCGTGACCGGGATGCTGCCGGCGTCGCGTATCGCCTTGGGGCCGGCGCCGGGCAGCTCCGCGACGGGGACGTAGACGACGCCGTCGACGTCGATGCCGGCGGCCTCGGCGTCGTCCTCGGACAGGTGCTCGACGAGGCTCTTGGACGCGAGGATCTGGCCGTCGCCGGCGGACTGCTGGATGCGCGCCGCCTCGTTGACCCGGTCGCCCAGGGCGGTGACCTCGAGCCGGCCCCCGGTCACGAGCTGGCCCATGTAGAGCGCGCCGCCCCAGTGCGCGCCGACGTTGACGAAGCACTCGGCCGGGTCGATGAGCCCGGTGTCCTGCGCGACCTCCTTGGCCGCGTCGCGCGCCGCGACGGCGACGTCGCGGGCGGCCTCGATCGCGGCGCGCGCGGCGCGCGACGACGAGCCGAGGTCGTCGGCGAGGAAGAACGCGGTCACGCCGTCGCCGGCGTGCTTGCCGACGATGCCGCGGTGGCGGATGACGACCTCGTCGATGGCGGTCGTGATCGCGCACACGAGGCGGAAGTACGCCGCGCTCGGGAGGCGGCGCGCGAGAGGGCCCGACGCCTGGAGGTCGGTGAACAGGATCGCCGCCTGGCGGCGCCCGGGCCGGACCAGGCTCTTCATGCGTGCGTACATGTCGGCGTCGCCGCGCGCGACGAGGCTCAGCACGCTCGCAGGCAGCGCGGGGCCGAACAGGAACACGGTCCCGAGCAGCTCGCCGCCGTCGTAGGCGCGCACCGCGATCTCGCTGACGCGCGCCGGGGGCAGGTCGCCCTGGAGGAAGTCGAAGTCGTACGTCCACACGAGCGGGGGCTCGACGGCCTCCGTGCCGTCGAGCAACGAGAGCAGCGTCTCGTGCGCCTCGGGCGAACCCTCCTCGCCGAGCTCCAGCGCGTCGCGAAACCCGCTCTCGAGCATCGCGACGATGGCCTCCTTGCCGCCCGGCGTGCCCGGCACCATCAAGCCGACGTGCTGCGCGAACGCCCCGTACTGGCTCTCCTCGGTGACCGCGTTGCGCCACGTCGGGCTGCAGTGGCACTCGACCATGTGCTTGCCGATGCCGAGCTTGTCGGGATCGCTCTCGCCGAGCAGGACGGTCATCTCGCTCGACACCCACACGAGGCGCCACTGCGCGTCGCAGAGCGACGCGGCCCAGCCCGTGCTCTCGATCTGCTCCGCGATGGACGCGAGACGCGGATCCATCGAAGCCTCCTTCATGCGATCGACGCGAGGACCTCGTCGGGGATGTCGAAGTTGGCGTAGACGTCCTGGACGTCGTCGAGCTCCTCGAGGCGGTCGATGAGCGCGAGGACCTTCTTCGCGTCGCCGCCGTCGAGCGGGACGGTCGTCTTGGGAACGTGCGTCAGCTCGCTCGACTCGACCTCGATGCCGGCGGCGCGCAGCGAGCCCTCGACCGCGCGCAGGGCGTCGGGGGGCGTCACGACCTCGACCGACTCGTCGGACGGGCGCACGTCCTCCGCCCCCGCGTCCGCCGCGGCGAGGAACACGTCCTCCTCCGCGGCGGAGCTCGTCGGCACGATCACCACGCCCTTCGGCTCGAACATCCACGACACCGCGCCCGGCTCGGCGAGCTTGCCGCCGCTGCCGTTGAACACGCTCCTGACGTCCTGCGCGGCCCGGTTGCGGTTCGTCGTGAGGCAGTGCACGAGGATCGCGACGCCGCCGGGGCCGTAGCCCTCGTACGACGTCTCGACGTAGGACTCGCCGGCGAGCTCGCCGGTGCCGCGCTTGATGGCGCGCTCGATGTTGTCGTTGGGCACCGAGCTCGCCTTCGCCTTCGCGACCGCCGTGGCGAGCGTCGGGTTGGCCTCGACGTTGCCGCCGCCCTCGCGCGCCGCGACCTCGACGAAGCGCAGCAGCTTGCCCCACAGCTTCGAGCGCTGCGCGTCGGCGGCGCCCTTCTTGCGCTTGATCGTCGACCACTTCGAGTGACCGGACATCTAGCCTCCGTCGCGCGCCAGCGCCACGAACAGCTCGTGCACCGACGCGTCGTTCGACAGTTCGGGATGGAAGCTGGACGCGAGCAGGCGGCCCTGGCGGACGAGCACCGGACGTCCCTCGTGGCGCGCGAGAACCTCGACGTCCGCGCCCGTCTCCTCTATCGCCGGCGCGCGTATGAACACGGCGCGGAAGGGCTCGTCGCGCCCGGCGACGTCGAGGTCGGCCTCGAACGACTCGACCTGGCGTCCGTACGCGTTGCGGCGCACGGCGACGTCGAGCACTCCGAGACGATGCGGCGCGTCGTGCTCGCCGACGACGTCGCGCGCCATCAGGATGAGCCCCGCGCACGTCCCGTACAGCGGCATCCCGGCGCGCGCGCGGGCGCGCAGCGGCTCCAGAAGCCCGAAGCGGTCGAGGAGCTTGCCGATCGTCGTCGACTCGCCGCCCGGCAGCACGAGCGCGTCTGCGTCGGCGAGCTCGTCGGCGCGCTTGACGACTGCCGGCGTCGCGCCCGCGGCAGCCACGGCGCGCACGTGCTCGCGCACGTCGCCCTGGAGCCCGAGGACGCCTACCTTCATGCCGGCGCGGTCACCACCCGCGCGTCGCGAGACGGTCGGAGTCGGACAGCTCGCCGACGTTGATGCCGACCATCGCCTCGCCGAGGCCGCGCGAGACCTTGGCGACGATGTCGGGGTCGTTGAAGTAGGTCGTCGCCTCGACGATCGCGCGCGCCCGCGTCGCGGGGTCGCCCGACTTGAAGATGCCGGACCCGACGAACACGCCGTCGGCGCCGAGCTGCATCATCATCGCGGCGTCCGCCGGCGTCGCGATGCCGCCCGCGGTGAACAGCACGACGGGCAGGCGGCCGGTGCCGGCGATCTCGCGCACGAGCTCGAACGGCGCGCCGAGGCGCTTGGCCTCGGCCATCAGCTCCTCCGGGCCGAGCGTCGTGAGCCGCCGCATCTCGGACGTGATCGCGCGCATGTGGCGCGTCGCCTCGACGACGTTGCCCGTTCCGGCCTCGCCCTTGCTGCGGATCATCGCGGCCCCCTCGCCGACGCGCCGCAGCGCCTCGCCGAGGTTCGTCGCGCCGCACACGAACGGGACCGTGAAGCTCCACTTGTCGACGTGGTGCGCCTCGTCGGCGGGCGTCAGCACCTCGGACTCGTCGACGTAGTCGACGCCGAGGCTCTGCAGCACCTGCGCCTCGACGAAGTGCCCGATGCGGCACTTGGCCATGACCGGGATCGAGACCGCGTCCATGATCTCGGCGACCTTCTCGGGGTCGGCCATGCGGGCGACGCCGCCCTCGGCGCGGATGTCGGCGGGCACCCGCTCGAGCGCCATGACCGCGACCGCGCCCGCGTCCTCGGCGATGCGGGCGTGCTCGGCGGTGGTCACGTCCATGATCACGCCGCCCTTGAGCATCTCGGCGAGGCCGCGCTTGACGAGGCCGGTGCCGGGGGTCCGTCCGAGGTCGCCGGCGCGCGCCGTCGTGTCGTTGTCGGCCATGGTCATCCTTTCCCGTGCCCTGAGCCCTACGCGCTCGTTGTTGGGGACGGCGCGCCGGCGGAGGGCGTGGCGCGCTCGAGGGGCGAGTCTACCAGCCGCCTCGCGGCCGCAGCCGCCCCGCGCGCGTGCGTCAGCGGTACGCGATCTTGCCCTTGACCTCGCCGGCGCGCGACGGAACGAGCGCGATCCACACCGGGCCCTCCGCGAACGTCATCGCGTCGCCGGAGCGGGTCGTGTACTCGGGGGCCGCGAACGCGCGCTCGATTCTCCACTCGCCGGCGACGACCTTGCCGTCACGAAACAGCAGCGCGCGCCCGCGCCCGACGAGGTCGAACTCCGGCGACGCGGCCCCGGACACGTCGACGAGCGTGTCGGAGTTGTCGACGCGGATCTCCTGCACGAGCACGTTCGGCACCGCGACCTGACCGCCGCCCTTGGTGGTGAAGCGCCGTCCGGCCTCGTAACGGCGCCATGCGCCGTCCTGCCACCGGTACTCGATCGTGTTGTCGCCGACGAAGTTCAGCGTGACGCGACGGGCGTCCTTGGCGCCGTCGGGCGGGGGGCCGAAGTCGAGCACGTCGTGACGCGGCGCCTCGAGCCCGGCGCGCTCGGCGCGCTGCAACAGCTTGGTGGCGTTCGCGTAGAGGCTGTGGACGTCGTCCGCGCCCGCCGGCCACCGGAACAGCTCGCCGTCCTTGGCGCGCTTCTCGTCGACGTAGGTCATGTCGCGCTTGCGGATCTCTCGCTCGACGACCTCGTTGGCCCCCGACGCCGCGATGAACGACGTGAACGGCTTGGCGATCTTCGGGTCGTCGAAGCGCGCGCTGCGAATCGGACCGACGCGTCCCGCGTCGTCGCAGTGGAAGACGACGAGGAAGCGCGTGATGCCGCCCTCCACCCGCTCCTCGACGACGACGTCGGCGCGCTCGAGCCCGCTCTGCGGGCGCGCCTCGGGCGGGTTCTCGACCTTCACCGCGATCGCGGGGCGGCGCAGGTCGACGCCGTCGGGCGCGTCCTCGCCGGTCAGCGGGCACGTCGTCGGGCCGCCCGCGGCCCCCGTGCGGCCCGGGACGTCCGCGTCGGTCGCGGAGTCCGAGCCGTCCGAGCCCGAGCACGCCGCCAGCAGGGCCGCCGCGGCCGCGGCGGCGGCGGCGCGTCGCCTAGCGCTCATAGGCGAACGACCCCTTCACGTCGCCCTCGTCGTTGGGGACGAGGTGGATCCACGTCGACCCGGGCGCGAGCACCATGGCGTCGCCGGACTTCGTCTCGAAGCGCACCGCGCCGTCGACGTCCTCGCGCACCCACCGCCCGACGACGGCGCGCCCGTCGCGAAACAGGACCGCGCGCCCGCTGCCGGTGACGTCGGCGATCTCGACCGACGGCGTGCCCGTGACGTCGACGATGTCGGACTCGTTGACGACGTGCTCCTCGACGACGACGTTGTCGACCGCGATCTGCTTGCCGGACTCGTCGACGAACGGCTGGCCGGCCTGGAAGCGGCGCCACTGGCCGCCGCGGAACTCGTAGCTCACCGAAGTGACGTCACTGAACTCGATCGTCACCGACCGCGCGCGCTTGGCGTCGCCGTCGAGGTCGCCGAACTCGTAGAGGTCGTCGGGCGGCGCGTCGTCGAAGCGCTTGGCGCCGATCCGGCGGAGCCTGGCGGTGTTCGCGTAGAGGGTGTGCTCGGACGCAAGACCCTCGCGCGGCACGCGTTGCATCGCCTCGCCCGCCTCGCTCTCCTCGATCTGCACGATGCCCGCCTCGTCGAGCGCCTCGAGCACGGTGTTGTTCGCGCCGGAGAAGCCGAGGATACGCGTCGCCGGCGTCATGATCGCGGGGTCGATGGCGCGCGCGCTGCGGACGGGCCCGACCTTGCCCGAGTCGGTGCAGCCGTAGATGGCCATGAAGCGCGTCACGCCGCCCTCGACGAGCTCCTCGTAGACGACCTCCGCGTCCTCGAGCCCCGACAACGGGTACGCGACCGGCGCGTTCTCCACCTTGACGGCGACCGCGGGACGCTCGAGAGCGGCGTCGTCGCGCGGCTCGACGCCGCTCAGCGGGCACGTCGGCGGATCGCCGCCGGGAAGCGCGTCGATGACGCCGTCCTTGCCCCCGACGAGCGCGAACGCGCCGACGGCGAGCGCGAGCACCGCGACGACCGCGATGCCGATCTTCGCGTTCCTCGACAACGGGATCCTCCTCGTGGTCTTCGATCGTTCGCCGGCGCTGGTCCGCGCGCGCCGAGGCGGCGCGACCACGGGGCCGGTTCCGCCCACTGACGTCCGTGCGTCGGGGGCGGCCCGCGAAAAAGCGCCCTCGCGGACGCGCCAGGAAGTTATCACGCGGCGGCGGTGGCGCTGCGGCAATGCCCCCGGCTCAGAGGTCCTCGAGCGCGTCCGCGCGCGCCGCGGGCGACGGGCCGCGGGCGCCGTCGCCGACGAGCCACAGCGGCGCGAAGCGGCCGCCGCGCGGCTCCGCCTTCGCGATCGCGACGGCGAGCGCGGGCGGGTAGCGCGTCAGTGCCGCGGCGCGGCCGTCGTCCTCGCCGCCCGTCACCGGCGCCACGGCCCGGCCGGCGCGGCCGAGCGCGGTGGCGAGCGCGGCCCGGCGCTGGCGGCGGCGCTCCAGGCGCACGAGACAGTGCGCCACGACCGCCTCGATCTCCGTGCGGGTGTAGCGCTCCAGGAGCCCGTCGGTGACGACCAGGGCGGGGCCGCCGGCCCAGCACGACAGCGCGTTGGCGCCGGCGCCGGGGGCCCGGTACAGGCGCGGCGCGGGCGCCCCGAGGTCGGCGGCGAGCCCCGCGGCGACGTTCTCGAGGCGCGGCGCGGCGCCGGCGGGCAGCGGCACGGCGCCCGCGGCGCGCAGCGCGACGCGTCCCTGGAGCGCGACCCACGCCGCCGCCGCGAGCGCGTACGCGACGAGCGCGCCGAGG
>DASZZZ010000037.1:0-9932 GCA_036260375.1 Actinomycetota bacterium | reverse complement strand
CGCGGGCTGCTCGAGCACCCGCACTACACACGGCCCCCGGAGTTCCGCGGCCATCACGTCCCGGAGGTGTTGCTGTCGGGCGACCATGGCGCGATCGCGCGCTGGCGCGCGGCCGAGGCCGAGCGCGTAACGCGCGCGCGGCGCCCCGATCTCCTCGCGTGCGGCTCCGACGACGCCGCTTCCGGCGCCGACCGCGACCCCCGTCGAAGACGCCGCTGATCGCCGGGACGACGTCGCGAACGAGCGGGCCCGCGGCCCGTCGCCCGGCCGCGCCCGCGACGAAAGGCGCGCCCACCGCGGAGCGGGCTTCCGCTCGATCGCGAGTGACCCGCGACCCCCCGTAAGACGCGCCGTCCGGCGGGGGCGGGTCACAATGGGGCGATGGCCGCGCGCACCCGCATCGAGCGCCCCGAGACGGGCTCGATCCCGACGCGCCCGGGCGTGTACCTGTTCAAGGACGCCCGCGGGCGGGTGCTCTACGTCGGCAAGGCGAAGTCGCTGCGCAGCCGGCTGTCGAACTACTTCGCGACCGACCTCCACCCCCGGACGCGCGCGATGGTCGAGGCCGCGTCCGAGGTCGAGTGGATCGTCACCGACAGCGAGATCCGCGCGCTGCACCTCGAGGTCAACCTCATCAAGCAGCACCAGCCGCGCTACAACGTCCGCTACCGCGACGACAAGAGCTATCCGTATCTCGCGATCACGCTCGACGAGGACTACCCGCGGGCGCGCGTGATGCGCGGGCGCAAGCGCAAGGGCGTGCGCTACTACGGGCCGTTCGCCCACGCGTACGCGATCCGCGACACGCTCGACCTCCTGCTGCGGACGTTTCCGATGCGGACGTGCTCGCAGGGCGTGTTCGACCGCTGCCGCCGGCGCAACCGCCCGTGCCTGCTGTACGACATCGAGCGCTGCGCGGGGCCGTGCGTCGGCGCGGTCGCGCCCGACGACCATCGCCGCATCGCGCTCGAGCTGTGCGACTTCCTCGACGGCAACACCAAGCCGGTCGTCGAACGCCTCGAGCGCGAAATGCGCGCCGCCGCGAGCCGCCAGGAGTACGAGGTCGCCGCCAAGTTCCGCGACCAGCTCGAGAACGTCCGCAAGGCGATCTCGAAGCAGGCGTTGGTGTCGTCGGAGAAGGACGAGATGGACGTCGTCGGCATCGCGGAGGACGAGCTCGAGGCTGCGTTCCAGGTCTTCTTCGTGCGCGGGGGCCGGGTCACCGGGCGCAAGGGGTTCGTCGTCGACAAGGTCGAGGACCTCTCGACCCCCGCGCTCGTGGCGCGCTTCCTCGAGCGCACCTACGCGGACGCGGAGATACCGCGGCAGGTCCTCGTGTCCGACGAGCCCGAGAACCGCGACCTCGTCGAGCAGTGGCTGTCGGAGCAGCGCGGGACCAAGGTGCGCGTGCACGTCCCCCGCCGCGGCGAGAAGCGTGAGCTGCTGGCGACCGTGAGCGACAACGCGCGCGAGGCCTTCGCGCGCCACAAGCTCAAGCGGTCGAGCGATTTCGCGGCACGCGCGCGCCAGCTGCGAGACCTGCAGGACGCGATCGGCATGCCCGACGCGCCGCTGCGCATCGAGTGCTTCGACATCTCCAACACCGGGCCGACGGAGGCGGTCGGCTCGATGGTGGTGTTCGAGGACGGCCTTCCCAAACGCTCCGACTACCGGCGCTTCGCGATCAAGTACACGACCGGGCCCGACGACGTCGCGATGATGGGCGAGGTCATCCGGCGTCGTTTCGCCCGCGCCGCCGAGGAGCGCGATGCATCCGACGGCAGGGCACGGCGGTTCGCGTACCAGCCGAACCTCGTCGTGATCGACGGTGGCAAGGGCCAGCTGCGGCGCGCCGCCGAGGTCATCGACGAGCTCGGCGTCGACGGCGTGACCGTCGTGTCGCTCGCCAAGCGCATGGAGGAGGTCTTCGTACCAGGTCGCCCCGACCCGATCGTCATCCCGCGCGGCGCCGACGCGCTGTACCTCCTCCAGCACATACGCGACGAGGCACACCGCTTCGCGCTGGCGTACCACCGGCTGCGGCGCGGGCGCAGCATGACGCGCTCCGTGCTCGACGGCGTGCCGGGCCTGGGCGACGTGCGGCGCAAGAAGCTGTTGCGCGCGTTCGGGTCGGTCAAGCGGATGCGCGCCGCGTCGGTCGACGAGCTCGCCGCGGTGCCGGGCGTTCCGCGCGCGGTCGCGGAGGCGGTCCACGACGCGCTGCACCGCCCGGCCCCCGATGCGCCGCGCGCCGGCGCGATCGCCGCGGCGCGCGCGGAACGGGAGGCGTCGTGACGACCAGGCGCCGGGCGCGCGACGTCGACGTCACCGTCATCACCGGGATGTCGGGCGCGGGCCGGTCGGAGGCCGCCAAGGCGCTCGAGGACTTCGGCTGGTTCGTCATCGACAACCTGCCCCCGACGCTGATCTCCAAGATGCTGTCCCTCGCGCTCGCCCCGGGCAACGACCTCGACCGCATCGCGCTCGTCATCGACGCGCGCGGGGGGCAGTTCTTCAACGAGGCGCAGAGCGCGCTCGACAAGCTGCGCCGGGAGCTGTCGAGCTTCCGCCTCGTGTTCCTCGACGCGTCCGACGACGTGCTCGTCCGGCGCTATGACGCGTCGCGCCGCCGTCATCCGCTCGGCAGCGAGGACCGCGTCGCCGACGGCATCCAGCGCGAGCGCGAGCTCATGCGCCCGCTGCGCGACGGCGCCGACCTCATCCTCGACACGTCGGAGACGAGCGTGCGCAAGCTGCGCGCGAAGATGGCCGCGTACTTCGACGAGAGCGTCACGAGCAAGGGCCTCAAGATCACCGTTATCTCGTTCGGCTACAAGTACGGCATCCCGCTCGACGCCGACCTCGTGTTCGACGTCCGCTTCCTGCCGAACCCGCACTGGGTAGACGAGCTGCGCCCGTTCAGCGGGCTCGACGAGTCCGTGCGCCACTACGTCATGAGCCACGACGCGACGTCGGAGTTCCTCGCGCGCATGAAGGACATGCTCGCCGTGCTGCTCCCTGGCTACGAAGCGGAGAAGCGCCACTACCTGACCGTCGCGGTGGGGTGCACCGGCGGACGACACCGCTCGGTCGTCCTCGCCGAGGAGGTCGGCTCGCTCATCGGCGAACGAGGGCTGGGCGTGCGCGTCATCCATCGCGACGTCGAGCGTTCGGACGACGCGCGGTGAGGGTCACCGGAATCGGCGGCGGGCACGGGCTCGCCACGACGCTGCGCGCCGCCCGTCTCTACGCCGGCGAGGTCGACGCCGTCGTGACCGTCGCCGACGACGGCGGCTCCTCGGGACGGCTGACGCGAGAGCTCGGCATCCCCGCCCCCGGCGACATCCGCAACTGCCTCGTCGCGCTCGCCGGCGACGAACGACTCGCCGACCTCTACCAGCACCGCTTCCGCAGCGGCGCGCTCACCGGCCACACCGCCGGCAACCTCGTCATCGCGGCGCTCGCGGAGATGACCGGCGACTTCGCCGCCGCGGTCGTCGAGGCCGGCAGGCTGCTCGGCGCGACCGGCCGCGTGCACCCGGCGACGACGCAGCGCGTCGAGCTGCGCGCGTGGTCGGCGGGCGAGATCCTGCGCGGGCAGGTGGCGGTCGCGCAGGCGCGCGCGCCGATACAGGCGGTCTACCTCGACCCCTCCGATCCGCCGGCCAACCCCGCGGCCGTCGCCGCGATCCGCGCCGCCGACCAAGTCGTGCTCGGCCCCGGGAGCCTGTTCACGAGCCTGATCGCCACGGTGCTCGTGCCCGGCGTGCGCGACGCGCTGCGGACGACCCGGGCGCAACGCGTGTACGTGTGCAACACGCGCATGCAGAAGGGCGAGACCGAGGGACTGGGGGCCGGGGAGCATCTCGAGGCGCTGCTCGCGCACGCGGGGCCGTTCGCCGTCGACGCGGTCGTGGTCCAGTCGCCGCCGTTGCGCGACGACGGGGTCGCGATCGACGGCGCCGGGTTCTCCGGCGTGCAGATCGTCGAGGCCGACGTCGCGAGCGTCGCCGGCACGCACGACGCAGGGCGCCTCGCGCGCGTGCTGCGCTCGCTCGCCTGAGCGTCGTCGCGGGCCGCTCGGCGCCGCGCCGCTAGGATGGGCGCACGCGCCCGCGCCACGCGAGCCGGGCGCATGCCCCGGCGACCAAGGGAGGCACCGTCCATGACGACGCGCATCGGGATCAACGGCTTCGGACGCATCGGGCGCAACCTGTTCCGCGCCCTGCGCGCGAAGGGGTCCGGCCTCGAGGTCGTGGCCGTCAACGACATCACCGACACCAAGACGCTCGCGCACCTGCTGAAGTACGACTCGGTCCTCGGCGTGCTGTCGTACGACGTCAAGGCGAGCGACGACGGCTTCTCGGTCGACGGCACGAACGTTCGGGTGCTCAGCGAGCGCGACCCGGGCGCGCTGCCGTGGGGCGACCTCGGGGTGGACGTCGTCATCGAGTCGACCGGTCTGTTCACCACGCGCGACGACGCCGCCAAGCACATCTCCGCGGGGGCGAAGAAGGTGATCATCTCGGCCCCCGCCAAGGGCGAGGACGTCACCCTGGTGATGGGCGTCAACCACGACGACTACGACCCGGCGAACCACCACGTGATCTCGAACGCGTCTTGCACGACGAACTGCGTCGTCCCGATGGCCAAGGTGCTGCAAGACAACTGGGGCATCGAGAAGGGCTTCATGACGACGTGCCACGCGTACACCAACGACCAGCGCACGCTCGACCTCCCGCACAAGGACCTGCGCCGGGCGCGCGCCGCCGCGATCAACATAATCCCGACGAGCACGGGAGCCGCCAAGGCGGCGTCGCTGTCGCTGCCCGAGCTCAAGGGCCGTCTCGACGGCATCGCGCTGCGCGTGCCGGTGCCCGACGGCTCGATCACGGACCTCGTCTGCACGCTGGGGGCCGACGTCACGGCCGAGGAGGTCAACGAGAGGTTCCGCGAGGCGTCGCAGTCGGCCGGCATGCAGGCGGTGATGGAGTACAGCGAGGACCCGATCGTCAGCTCCGACATCGTCGGCAACCCGCACTCGTGCGTGTTCGACTCGCTGTCGACGATGGCGAACGGCAACATGGTCAAGGTGCTGGGCTGGTACGACAACGAGTGGGGCTACAGCAACCGCCTCGTGGACCTGACCGAGCTCGTCGCGCGTCAGCTCTAGGCCCGAGCCGCGTCGGCGTAGGCCAGATGGCGACGCCACTCGGCGGTCAAGCCGCCCCACTTCCACGACGCGTCGTCGAGAGCAACCACTGCGCTTGCTAGATTGGAAGGGTTGGCAGGCACGGGAGGAGGCGGTCCCATGCTGAAGGACGAACAGTGGCCCGTCGCACGGCTCATACCGATCTCGTCCGCGTCGGGGATCGAGGCTCAGGAGCGCCGCGCAGCCTCCGCGCTGCTCGCCGTGATCGGTGCGGTGACCGAGTTCGGGCGCGCGCTCTTGAAGCCACTCGGCGCCCCCGCCGGCCGAATCGAGACGTTCGTAGAGGTGCCGTTCAAGGCCGAGGGACGCACCATCCGTCCCGACGGCGTCATCACGGTCTCGTGGGGGAAGAAGTCGTGGGGCGCGCTGGTCGAGACCAAGACCGGCCCCAACGAACTGGAGGCCGCCCAGATAGAGGCGTATCTCGACCTCGCACGCCAACTCGAGTTCAACGCCGTGCTGTCTATATCGAACCAGTACGTCACATCGTCGAGCGACTATCCGATCGACATCGACCGGCGCAAGTTGAAGCGGGTTGCGCTGCATCATTGGTCGTGGATCGACGTCCTCACGGAGGCGGTCGTCCAGAAGCAGCATCGCGGCGTGAGCGACCCGGATCAGGCGTACATCCTTGGCGAGCTCATTCGCTATCTCAGCGATCCCCGTTCCGGCGCCGTGTCGTTCGACAACATGGGGCCCAGCTGGACGACGGTGCGCGACGGCGCGCGGCAGGGAACGCTCCGCAAGACGGACGTCGAGGTCGGCGACGTCGCGGCGCGGTGGGACGACTTGATCCGCTTCCTGTGCCTGCAACTGACCAAAGACCTCGGGCGCGACGTACGCCAGGTGCTCGGACGCGACGAGCGCACGCCAACCGCGCGTCAGACGGCCCTTAGGGACGCGCTCGCTACGACCGGTCGACTCCATGCCGAGCTTCGGGTGCCCGACTCGGCCGGTCCGCTCGAAGTAGTGGCAGATTTGCGATCCCGCCAGGTGATCGTCTCGACGCGGATCGATGCGCCGCGACAGGGACGGTCGAAGGGACGCGTCTCCTGGCTGCTGCGCCAGCTACAGAACGCCCCCGAGGATGTGAGCGTCGGGGTCAAGGCGACGTGGTCTCCTCATGCGCTCGCGGCATCGTTGCAGGCTGCGCGCGCCAACCCGGAGGTCCTGTACCCGGAGGGGAACAAGGAGATCCGTCAGTTCACCGTGACGATGAACCGGAACCTCGGTCTCAAGCGAAGTGCGGGGCAAGGCTCGTTCATCGATTCGGTGATGGACGCCGTGACCGACTTCTACGGCGACGTGCTACAGAACCTCCGCGCGTGGAAGGCTCCTCCGCCGAAGCTCAGGAAGGCGCCCGACGACCAAGAGGCGCAGGAGCTGTCGGAGCGCGAGATGCCCGATGCCCTCGTCGAGGGCGTCGAGCGAGCGGCTCACGAGATGGACGACGTGAGCGAGGGCGAGGCGACGCGCGCGAACCCCGCCAACCCGTAACGCCGAACCCCGGGTCAGGCGCCGACGTAGGCCGCGAGGTGCTCGCCGGTGAGGGTGGAGCGGGCGGCGACCAGCTCGGCGGGCGTGCCCTCGAAGACCACCCGGCCCCCGTCGTGGCCGGCGCCGGGGCCGAGGTCGACGATCCAGTCGGCGTGCGCCATGACGGCCTGGTGGTGCTCGATCACGATGACCGACTTGCCGGAGTCGACGAGCCGGTCGAGCAGCGTGAGCAGCTGGTCGACGTCGGCGAAGTGGAGCCCGGTGGTCGGCTCGTCGAGGACGTAGACGCCGCCCTTCTCCGCCATGCGGGTCGCGAGCTTGAGCCGTTGCCGCTCGCCGCCGGACAGCGTGGTGAGCGGCTGGCCGAGGGTGAGGTAGCCGAGCCCGACGTCGGCGAGCCGCTCGAGGACCGCGAGCGCGGCCGGCGTGCGCGCCTCCCCGGCGCCGAAGAACTCCCGGGCCTCGGTCACCGACATCTCGAGGACCTCGCTGATGTCGCGGCCCGCGAGGTGGTGGTCGAGCACCGACGCCTCGAACCGCTTGCCCTCGCACTCCTCGCACGTGACGGCGACGCCGGCCATCATCGCCAGGTCGGTGTAGACGACGCCGGCGCCGTTGCAGTTGGGGCAGGCGCCCTCCGAGTTGGCGCTGAACAGCGCCGGCTTCACGCCGTTGGCCTTGGCGAACGCCTTGCGGATGGGGTCGAGCAACCCCGTGTACGTCGCCGGGTTGCTCCGCCGCGACCCCCGGATCGCCCCCTGGTCGATCGACACCACGCCCGCGCCTGCGGGGATCGACCCGTGCACGAGCGAGCTCTTGCCGGACCCCGCGACGCCGGTCACGACCACGAGCACGCCGAGCGGGAGGTCGACGTCTACGTCGCGCAGGTTATGCGTCGTCGCGCCGCGGATCTCCAGCGCACCGGTTGGCGTCCGCACCGTCTGCTTGAGACCGGCCCGGTCGTCGAGATGACGCCCGGTGACGGTCGCGCTCGCCCGCAGCCCGTCGACGGTGCCCTCGAAGCAGACGGTGCCGCCGGCCGTGCCGGCGCCGGGACCGAGGTCCACGACGTGATCGGCGATCGCGATCGTCTGCGGCTCGTGCTCGACCACGAGCACGGTGTTGCCTTTGTCGCGCAGCCGGAGCAGGAGGTCGTTCATCCGCTGGACGTCATGGGGGTGAAGGCCCGTGGTCGGCTCGTCGAAGACGTAGGTGACGTCGGTGAGCGACGAGCCGAGGTGGCGGATCATCTTGACGCGCTGCGCCTCGCCTCCCGACAGCGTGCCCGTCGGGCGGTCGAGTGACAGGTAGCCCAGCCCGATCTCCGCGAACGAGTCGACGAGGTGTTGCAGCGCGGCGAGCAGCGGGGCGACCGACGGCTCGTCGAGCCCCCGGACCCAGTCGGCGAGATCGCTGATCTGCAGCGAGCAGACGTCGGCGATGTTCTTGCCCTCGATCCTGGACGACCGCGCCTCCTTGGCGAGCCGGGTGCCGTCGCACTCCGGACACGTCGTGAACGTCACCGCGCGCTCCACGAAGGCGCGGACGTGTGGCTGCATCGCGTCGACGTCCTTGGACAGGAACGACTTCTGGATCTTCGGGATGAGCCCCTCGTACGTCAGGTTGATGCCGTCGACCTTGATCTTGGTCGGCTGCTTGTAGAGCAGGTCGTGCAGTTGCCTCTTCGTGTACTTGCGGATCGGCTTGTCCGGATCGAAGAAGCCGCAGCCGCGGAAGATACGGCCGTACCAGCCGTCCATGGTGTAGCCGGGGACCCTGAGCGCGCCGTCGTTGAGCGACAGGGTGTCGTCGTAGAGCGCCGACAGGTCGAAGTCGGTGACGGAGCCCATGCCCTCGCAGCGCGGACACATGCCGCCGAGACGCGTGAAGGTCGCCCTCTCGGTCTTCGTCTTGCCCGCGCCGCGCTCGACCGTGATCGCACCGCTGGCCTTCACCGAGGGGACGTTGAACGAATACGCGTTGGGCGAGCCGATGTGCGGCTTGCCGAGCCTGCTGAAGAGGATGCGCAGCATCGCGTTGGCGTCGGTGGCGGTGCCGACAGTGGAGCGCGGGTTGGTGCCCATCCGCTCCTGGTCGACGACGATCGCGGTCGTCAGCCCTTCGAGCGCGTCGACGTCGGGCCGCGCCAGCGTCGGCATGAAGCCCTGCACGAAGGCGCTGTAGGTCTCGTTGATCAGGCGCTGCGACTCCGCGGCGATCGTCCCGAACACCAGCGAGCTCTTGCCCGAGCCCGAGACGCCGGTGAACACCGTCAGCCGGCGCTTCGGGATCTCTACGCGGACGCCCTTGAGGTTGTTCTCACGCGCGCCGTGCACGCGGATCAGATCGTGGCCGTCCGCGACGTGCGGCGGACGCGACCGCGTGTCGCTCCCCGTGACCATGCTCATCGCGTCTCCATCTGTGAGGATGCCGGCGCGGTTCACTCGCGCTCGTCCGGCGATGGTAGTTGCTGGTCGTCGGCCGAGGCGCCCCCCGGCGCGGACGTGCACGCGAACGCCGGGCGCGATGAGTCGGTCGTCCCGGGCGAGTCTTTTCCTGCGACGTCTCGAGGAGGAGGTGTGACGGTGGGAGCGATACACGTGCACGAGTTCGTCACGCTCGACGGCGTGATCGACGCGCCGACGTGGACGTTCGACTACGAGTTCCTTCCCGAGATGGAGAGGGTGGTGGGCGCCGTCACGAAGCGGTGCCGCGGCATCCTGCTCGGGCGCAGAACCTACGAGATGTTCGAGCCGGCGTGGTCGACTCGCACGGTGGAGGAGGACCCGGGCGCCCCGTTCTTCAACGACACCGTCAAGTACGTGGTCTCGTCCACGCTGACCGATCCGACGTGGCGCAACA
Organism: Actinomycetota bacterium; assembly: GCA_036260375.1. Lineage (GTDB taxonomy): Bacteria > Actinomycetota > CADDZG01 > CADDZG01 > WHSQ01 > DASZZZ01. The sequence goes on along the minus strand of DASZZZ010000037.1, from coordinate 361 downwards.
CGAAGGTCGTCGGCCGCTACGACCCCCACACGATCCGGAGCTTGAAGGAGGACGTCGGGGACCTCTACGTGAGCGGGAGCGGGACCCTGGTGCGGGCGATGCTCGCCGACGGTCTCGTCGACGAGCTCCATCTGCTCGTCTACCCGGTCACGCGCGGGTCCGGCCCCCGGCTGTTCCCCGAGGGGCTCTCCGGGAAGCTCGCGCTCGCGGCGTCCGAGGCGTTCGATCACGGCGTCGTGTACCTGAGCTACAGGCCGCAAACGTAGAACCGCGTGGGCCCAAACGCGACGAAAGGGCCTTTCGCCGGCGTCGCGGCGCGGTGTATGACGGGCCTGGCGTATGCACCGGCGGGCGCGGGAGG
>DASZZZ010000036.1:0-30994 GCA_036260375.1 Actinomycetota bacterium | reverse complement strand
ACCGGGCGTGGCTGCGCGACCGCGCCGGGCTCGATATCGTCACCGACGCCGACGACGCCGCGGCCCGCCTCGCCGCGGCGCATCCGCAGGAGGGGGCATGACCGCACGCAAGCTGATCGACGACGCCGCGGGCGCGCTCCTCGACGAGCGGCGCGACCTCGACGCGCGCGAGCTGCGCGCGCTCGCGGGCGTGCCCCCCGAGCACGTGCCGTCGCTCGCCGCGCTCGCGCACGAGGTGCGGCTCGCGCGCTGCGGCCCGACGGTCGAGGTCGAGGGCATCCTGTCGGCCAAGACCGGCGGCTGTCCCGAGGACTGCCACTTCTGCTCGCAGTCGAGCAGATTCTCCTCGCCCGTGCGCCCGACCCCGTTCCTCGACCTCGACGACGTCCTCGCCGCGGCGCGCGACACCGCGCGCCTGGGCGCGTCGGAGTTCTGCATCGTCATGGCGTTGCGCGGCCCCGACGACCGCACGATCGACCGCGTGCTCCAGGCCGCGGCCGCGGTGCGCGCCGAGACGGGGCTCAACGTCGCCGCGAGCCTCGGCATCCTCACGCGCGACCACGCGCGCCGGCTCGCGGACGGCGGCATCCACCGCTACAACCACAACCTCGAGACCGCGCGCTCGTTCTTCCCGTCGATCGTGTCGACGCACACGTGGGAGGAGCGCTACGAGACGTGTCTGCTCGTGCACGAGCTCGGGATGGAGCTGTGCTGCGGGATGCTGCTCGGCATGGGCGAGAGCGACGACCAGCGCGTCGAGATGCTCGAGCAGCTGCGCGACGTCCACCCCGCGGAGGTCCCGCTGAACTTCCTCAACCCGCGCCCCGGCACGCCGCTCGGAGGCCGCCCGCTGGTCGAGCCGCTCGAGGCGATCCGCTGGATCTCGCTGTTCCGGCTCGCGCTGCCCGAGGTGATCCTGCGCTACGCGGGGGGCCGCGAGGTGACGCTGCGCGAGCTGCAGGCGATGGGCATGACGTCGGGCATCAACGCGCTGATCGTCGGCAACTACCTCACGACGCTCGGTCGCTCCGCGGAGGACGACCTCCGCATGCTCGCCGACCTCCGCATGCCGATCGGCGCGCTGTCCAAGGTCATCTAGTGCACTGCGCGGGCTGCGGGCGCCCCGCGACCGAGTGCGACGGCTCGTGCCGCCGGCCGCTCGACCCGCCGCGCTTCTGCGCGCAGTGCGGGCGCAAGCTCGACGTCCAGGTCACGCCGACGGGCTACCGCGCGCGCTGCCGGCGCCACGGCGACGCGACACCGGCGTAGGCCTCGTCGGACGCGCGTCGCGGCGTACGGATCTCGACGGGCGTCACGCGACGCCGGCGAACCTCAGGAAGTCGACGAGCCCGAACCCGCCGGCCCGCCGCGCGACCGGGGGCCGCGGCTCCCACGCCGGCGTCCGGTGCACGAACGACGAGCGGTCGACGTCGAGGATGCCGAGCAGGACCTCGCACACGATGCGTCCGCCGACGTCGCCGAGGCGCGCGCCGCCGGCGGCCCCGGCCTCCTTGAGGACGTAGAACCACAGCGGCGCGCCCTCGTCCCACCCGGCGTCGTCGAGGCCGAGGTCCGCGTTCGGGATCGGGGTAGCGCCCATGCGGCTCGCGACCGCCTGGCCCGACGGCAGCCCGAGCGCCTTGCCGCGCAACAGGTTGCGCACCGCGAGCGACTTGCGCTCGGGGTGGTCGGCGCGCTCGGGGGCCGGCACGACGGTGTCGGGCAGGTTCATCAGCGGCGCCGCGATGCGTGCGTCGATCTTGCGGCTCGCCTGCGGCGTGCGGCGCGGGAACTTGAAGAACAGCGGCCACTCGATCTGCCACCCGGCCGGCAGCTCGCGATTCCCGCCGAGGTGGCTCAGGGGCTGGTCGCGCCGTCCGAAGATGCCCACGTCGGTGATCCCCGCGTTGAGGTCGTACACGGGACGGATCATGCTGTGGCCGAAGCGATACGCCGCGACGGAGAACTCGACCGGGATGAACGCGGTGTCGACGGGGTCGTAGAACTCGGTGTCGATCGTCCACGGCTCGGTCGAGCGATCCAGGATCGCGTCGACCGCGTCGCGGCCTGTGATCGCGGGCAGGAAGTCGTCGACGACGAGCCACTGGTAGTGCCACCGCGCGAGCCGTTGCGCGGTTGCGAACGTCGACTCGCCCGGCAGCTTCTCGCGCCGGCGGAACTCGCCGTCGTCGCGCAGAGCCTCGACGAGCGCGTTGTGGAACTTCAGGAACGCGACGTGCATCTGCGACACGAGCACGTTCTCGTCGTTGCGCGGATCGCCCACGAGCGCGGTCTGCTGCCGGTTGCGCGGGAGGTCGAGGTCGCCGGCGTCGTTGCGGCCCACGAGGAGCTTGTCGGGGTCGTTGCGGTCGTAGAGATGCGGCGACACCGCCGGGCCCGAGCCGTAGACGGAGTCGAGGTCGAAGCGCGGCGTGCGGAAGTCGACGAGCGCGTCGGGGTCGTTGCGCCGGTCGAAGCTCGACACCGGATCGAACGTGATGTCGTGGTCCACGAACTGGCCGAGGTAGGTGAAGCCCGCCGCGACGTCGGGGTTGTCGAGGCGACCGCGGCTCTCCTCCATCGCGCCGCCCGGGCTCCCGAGCTCGATCAGGAGGCGGTCGGGCGGACGGAACGGCGGCAGCGTCCGGAACAGACGTCCGAAGCGGCCCTCGGTCGAGAACGAGCGCGGGGTCGCGGCGAGGCCGCGCGGCTCGTCGGCGTGTCCCATGAGTCACTCCTCGTTCGTCCGCCCGTCGGGGCCACCCTACGGTCGGCGCGCGGCGGCGTCCAGGGTCACGGACGCGACGCGGCGCCGGCCGTGCGCCCGTGGGCGCGGCCGGCGCGCGACGCGGCGCGTCCTAGTGATGTGCGTGCGAGCCGAGCAGCTCGTCGAACAGCGCGCGGTAGTGGACCATCGCCTGGCGCAGGTCCTCGGTCGTCGCGCGCTCGTGGTCGTTCGCGAGCGAGATGGCGTGCGCGGCGCGGTAGTTCTCGGCGACCTGGGGATGGTCGACCGACACGTCGGCGGCGCGCTGCTCGAAGTCGTCGACCGGGTAGCCGCGCGCCCGCATGACCTCCTGCACCAGCGTGTCGGCGTGCTTGACCGACGTGCCGGGCTGGTCGACGAAGCGCGTCTGGACCTCCGTCCAGCGCGCGGAGAACTCCTCGCGCTCGCGCGGGTCGAGCTCGCGGACGTCGAGCTTGGCGCGCCGGCGCTCGCGCTCTCCGAGCTCCGCCTCCGCGCTCTTGCGATCGCCCTTCTCGTTCAACGCACGCTCGTACTCGGGCCCGAACCGGCCCTGGAGCCGCTCCGTGCGCTTCTTGCGCATCGCCATGTACACGGCGATCGCGATGGCGATCACCACGATCACGGCGATGACGATCCAGACGGCGCCATCCATGTCCAATCACCCTCCCTCGAGGCTCGTCCGGCCGCGCGCGCTCATACCCCCGGCCCGCGACCGGAAAACGAGCACCCCGGCGCGTCCGGTGACCAAACGGCGCGAATCGGGCGGCGCGGGCCGGCGCGTCGAACGCGGCGGCGCGTCAGGCGCGGACGGCGGCGACCGGGCGCGGCGCGCCGGTCGAACGGGCCGGGGCGGGCGCTCCGGGCGCCGGGACCGCGGCGCGCAGCATGCGCTCGACGTCGCGCGCGGGCGCCGGGTGTGCGAACAGGTAGCCCTGGCCCATCGCGCAGTCGAGCCGCCGCAGCTCGTCGAACTGCTCGGGCCGCTCGATGCCCTCGCCGACCGTCTCGACGCGCAGCGTGCGCGCGAGTCGCACGATCGCCTCCGTGAACGCGGAGTCCTCCGGCCCCCCGGCGACGCCCTCCACGAACGAGCGGTCGATCTTGAGGATGTCGATCGGAAAGCGCCGGAGATAGTTGAGCGACGAGTAGCCGGTGCCGAAGTCGTCGATCGCGATGCCGACGCCGAGCGACTTGAGCCGCGTCAACTGCGCGGTCGCGACCTCGGTGTCGACCATCAGCGTCTGCTCGGTTATCTCGATCACGAGTTGCGACGCGTCCATGCCGGTGCGCTCCAGGACGGCGGCGACGTCGTCGGCGAGGCGCGGGTGCTGGAACTGGAGCGCGGAGAAGTTGACGCATACGCGCAGCGGTGCGTGCGGTCGCAGCGCCTGCCACCGCCGCCCCTGCTCGCACGCGCGCTCCAGGACCCACTGGCCGATCGGATGGATCAAGCCGGTCTGCTCGGCGAGCGCGATGAACTCGAGCGGCGGGACGCTGCCGCGGCGCGGATGGTTCCAGCGGAGCAATGCCTCGACGCCGGTCACCGCGCGCGACGCCATGTCCACGATCGGTTGGTAGTGGACGTCGAGCTCGTCGTTCGCGAGCGCGCGCTCGAGGTCGGTCTGGAGGTCGAGCCGCTCCAGCAGCGCGGTCCGCATCCCGGGCCGGTAGACCTCGTAGCGCCCCTTGCCCCCGCCCTTCGCCGCGTACATCGCGACGTCGGCGTTGGCGAGGAGCTCGTCGGCCGTGATCGGAGCGCCGTCCGCGAGCGCGACGCCGAGGCTGACCCCGACGGTGACCTTGCGTCCCGCGATGTCGAACGGTCCGTAGACGTCGGCGAGGATGCGGGCGGCGACCGTGAGCGCGTTGTCCTCGCGCCCGAGGTCCTCCAGCACGACCGCGAACTCGTCTCCGCCCAGACGCGCGACGGTGTCCGACGCGCGCGTGCACGCCAGCAGGCGCCGCGCGACCGCCACGAGCAGCTCGTCGCCTGCCTCGTGGCCGAGCCCGTCGTTGATCGCCTTGAACCCGTCGAGGTCGAGGAACAGGACCGCGAACGGATCGCGCCGGCGCGCCAGCCGCTTGAGCGCGTGCTCGACCCGCTCCTTGAGTAGAAGCCGGTTGGCGAGGTTCGTGAGCGGATCGTGGAACGCCTGGTGCTCCAGCCGGGCCTCGAACGCGCGTCGCTCGCGCTCGGCGCGCCGGCGCAGCAACACGATCGAGAGGAGCGCGAGCGCGACGAGCACCAACGTGCCCATGTCGGCGAGCCGGCCGGCGTCCTCGGCGCGCGCCTCGAGCGCGGCGTCGGCCGTCGCGGCGGCGTCGCGGAGCTCCGCGAACGACGCGTCGACGCGCTCGCGGTCGTATATCCACGCGTCGTCGAAGTCGCCCGCGCGCAGCAGGCGGATCTGCGTCTCGAGCGTCGCCTGGAACCGGCCGAACGCGGCGGCGACGCTCTCCGGCGCGCCCTCGCCCCCCATGGCCGCGTCGAGCTCGTCGAGTGCACGCCGGGCCCGGTCGCGCAGCTGTGCGATCGCCTGCGGCAGCGCGACGAGCTCTCGCTCGAAGGTCGCGTTGGGGCCACGCCGCGCCACGAGCCCGAACCCCGTGACCGTCGACTCGGCGACGTTCTGGCGGTGCGCGTACGTCTCGACGCGCGCCAGCAAGACCTGGGCGCGGCGATGCCGGTCGGCGTTCGCGCGCAGCTCGTTGATGCCGAAGGTCGCGGCCGCGGCGACGAGGGCCGGCACGACCAGCGCGACGGAGGCGCGGCGGCGGGCGCGGGCGCGTCGACCCCCCGCGGGGGTGCCGGCGCGCGCTGTGCGGTCCATCGTGGTGCTCCTCGTTGATCGCCTCATAGCGATCCCGGCCCCTCGCCGCGAGCGGCGACCGCCTCCGGGCCGACGTCTCTCTATCGGCGCCGGGGGCGGTCACTTGAAGCGCGACGGCTCTTTCCACTGCCACACGTCGGGACGGGCGTCAACGAGACGGTGCGTCGGCGCCGGCGGCCGGCACGCGCAGACGGAAGCGGGCGCCGCCGCCCTCGGCGGCCTCCACGCTGGCGCCGCCGCCGTGCGACTCGGCGACGTGGCGCACGATCGCAAGCCCCAGACCCGAGCCGGGGAGCCCGCGCGCGCCCGGGGCGCGGTAGAAGCGATCGAACACGCGCGGCGCGTCGGCGTCGTCGACGCCGGGTCCGTGGTCGCGCACGACGATCTCGCCCGGCGCCGTGACGACCTCCACGACGCCGCCCGGAGGGCTCCACTTGACCGCGTTGTCGAGCAGGTTCGCGACGGCGCGCTCGAGCCGCTCGGGCACCCCGCGCGCGGTCCACGGCTCGAGGCGCGTGTCGAACGTGACCGCGGGCGCACGCGCCCCGACGCGCTCGACCGCGCGCGCGACGAGCTCGTCGACGCGCACGTCCTCCACGTCGAGACGCGGCTCGCCGTGGCGCGCCAGCTCGACGAGGTCGGACACCAGGACCGACAGCTCCTCGAGCTGCGCCACGACGTCGTCGAGCACACGCGCACGCTCGTCGGCCGACAGGCCGTCGGAGCGCGCGAGCACCTCGAGGTTCGTGCGGACGGTGGTGATGGGCGTCCTGAGCTCGTGCGACGCGTCGGCGACGAGCCGCCGCTGCGCGTGCATGGAGCCCTCGAGCGCGGCGAGCATGGTGTTGAAGCGGCCCGCGAGACGCGCGAGCTCGTCGGAGCCCGAGGCGTCGATGCGGCGCGCGAGGTCGGCCGTCGACGAGACGTGCTCGGCCGCCTCCGTCAGCCGGCGCACCGGCGCGAGCGCGGCGCGCGCGACGACCCACCCGAGCCCCGCCGCGAGCGCGACGCCGCAGGCCGCGATGACGACCAGGATCCAGCGCAGGCGCGCGAGGACGTCGTCGAGCTCCTCGACCGGACGCACGACTTGCAGCGCGACGCCCGGCTCCAGCTGCGCGGTGTAGACGCGCACGTGGACGCCGTCGAGCGTCGCGTCGGAGAAGTACGCGTCGGATTCCCCGCTCGCGACCTCGCGCGCGCGCCCGGTCACCGGCAGCGACAGCCGTTGCGTGGACGCGACGGCCACGCCGTCGGCGCGCACGAGCTGCGCGAGCACGATCTGCTCGGTGAACGCGACCGACGACGACACGCGCGGTGGCTCGACGACCCGGGCGCCGAACGGGTCCACTCTCACCACGCGCGGCACGCTGCCGCGCAGCGCGGCGTCGACGGTCCCGAGCAGCTCGTTGCGTACGACGACGTAGATGGCGACCGCGGCGAGGACGATCGCGACCGCGACCGCCGCCGCGGCCGCGACCGTCAGGCGCGACCGGAAGGTCACGGCTCCCTCAGCACGTAACCGACCCCGCGCACGGTGTGGATCAGCCGCGGCTCGCCGCCGGCCTCGGTCTTGCGCCGCAGGTAGCCGACGTAGACCTCGAGCGAGTTCGACGTCGGCCCGAAGTCGTAGCCCCACACGCGCTCGAATATCACCGAGCGCGTGAGGACGCGGCGCGGGTTGGTCATGAACGCCTCGAGCAGCTGGAGCTCCGTGCGCGTCAGCTCGATCGCCCGCTCGCCGCGGCGCGCCTCGTAGGTCGACGTGTCGAGGACGAGGTCGGCGAAGCGCAGGACCGCGGGCGCGCCCGGGGCGGCGCGGCGCAGCAGCGCGCGCAGACGCGCGAGCAGCTCCTCGAGCGCGAACGGCTTGACGAGGTAGTCGTCGGCGCCCGCGTCGAGGCCCTCGACGCGGTCCGACACGGCGTCGCGCGCGGTGAGCATGAGCACCGGCGTGTGGTCGCCGCCGCGGCGCATGCGCCGGCACGCGTCGAGGCCGTCGACGTGCGGCATGAGGACGTCGAGGACGACCGCGTCGGGCGTGTGGCGCGTCAGCGCGTCGAGCGCCTCGGCGCCGTCGCGCGCGAACGCGACGTCGTAGCCCTCGATCCGCAGGGCGCGGCCGAGCGCGTCGCGCAGCGCGGGCTCGTCGTCGACGACGAGGATCTTCACGCCGTCAGTGTGCCGCACGAAGCTGAGAGCCCGATGAGACGCGAAGGGGGCCCCGCCGGACGTCGGCGGGGCCCCTTCTCTACGCCGGTTGCGTCAGTTCTGCGACGTGTGCGTGATGGCGCGCAGCGCGTCGACGCGCCCGGTGCCGTACCACGAGTTGTGGCCCGGACCGCCATCGCACTCCTGCGGCTCGCCGCTGACCTGCGTGAAGGCCTCGTAGCCCGGCGGCAGCGTCGTCGGGCACGGCTGCGGGTCGGCCGTCTGAGTGATGAACGCCGACACCGCGCCCGGCCGCATCTTGCCGTTCTGCGGGTTCTCGAGGTCGCCGTAGACGCTGACGATCAGCGCCGCGACGCCCGCGACGTGCGGACCGGCCATCGACGTGCCCTGCGCGTAGCAGTACGCCGACGGTCCCAGCGGCGACGCGTCCTCCAGGCGCCGGTCCGGGCGGCAGAAGATCTCGTGCGGCCACGTCGACAGCACGCGCCCGTTCGGCGACTCCGGCGTAACGCCGAAGATCGAGTCACCGCCCGGGGCCGTGACCTCGACGGCCGACACGCCGTAGTTCGAGTAGAACGACTTGAGGTAGTCCGGCTCGTCGGGGTTGTCGTCGTTCTGCTGCGTGTTGCCGTTGGCGCTGACGCCGATGACCCCCGGCACCTCGACCGGGATCACGACGCACGCGTTGGTCACCTCGCGCTCGATCTCCGAGCCCGGCGGGAAGTCGGGGCTGGTGACGTCGAGCGCCGGGTGCGACAGGTCGTCGCTGTTGTTGCCGGCCGACGCGACGACCGTCACGCCCTGGGTCTGCGCGTAGCGAATGGCGCGCGACTCCGCCTTCCAGATCGCCTGCTGCACCGGGTCGTTGTGGCAGTTGAACAGGAACGGGTCGGCGAAGTAGCTGTTGTTGGTCACGTCGAGGTGACGGGTGCCGGCCCACATGAACGCGCACACGACCATCTCGGGGAAAAAGAAGCCCTCGTCGGTCGACGCCTTGATGCCGGCGAGCTTCACGTTGGGGGCCGTGCCGACGATGCCGAACCCGTTCGAGCCGGCCGCGATCGTCCCTCCGGTGTGCGTGCCGTGACCGTGCCGGTCGTCCCACGCCGCCGGGTCCTGGTCGGGCGCACCGCTCTCGCACGACGCGCTGTTGGAGAAGTCGATGTTCTGGACGAGGTCCGGATGGTCCTTGTCGAGGCCCGTGTCGATGTTGCCCACGACGACCGCGGGGCTGCCGCCCGTGATCGCGTGCGCCTCGGGCGCGTGGATCTGACGCATGTCCCACTGCAACGGCGAGAACGTGTCGGCGTCGGTGGCCGGCGCGTTGGGCAGGTCGCCCTGGGGCGGGCCCTCCGCGTCCGTCGCGCCGCCGTCGACCTGGACGCCGAAGTTCGTCGTCGCCGCGGCGCCCTCGACGCGGTTGTCCCGCAGCAGCTGGCTGCGGAACGTCGCGCTGTCCGAACGTGCGATCACGACGCCGATCTGGTCGTAGGCGTAGACGAACGTCCCGCCGGCGCGCTCGACCGTGGCGCGCGCGTCGGCCGGCACGTTCTCCGCCCTGTACAGCACTATGTACGTCTCGGTTGCCCCCGACGCCTGCGCGCCCGCGCCCGGGACGGCCACGACGGCCCCCGCGGCGAGCGCCACGGCCACGACGGCCCGGGCTACTCGGTTCCTCACGCGATCCCCCTACTCCTCGAGCTCCGCCCCGCGCGCGCGGGACCTCGGTCGCCGGGCAGCATACGCTCACCAGCCGACCAAGCTACGGGCGCGGGCCCGGGGGCCGGGCGCCCGGAACCGCCAGGGCGCGCGCGGCGGCGGCGTGGCCCGCGCGCGCCGCGTCGCGCGGGCCCGCGCCGGTCGTCCACGCGTGCACGAAGCCAGCCGCGAACGCGTCGCCGGCGCCGGTCGTGTCGAGTGCGTCGACGACGGCGGGGACCGCGACGCGCTCGGCTCGCGACGCGGCGCGCGTCGCGACGACACAGCCGCGCGCGCCGTCGGTGACCGCGACGCCCTCGTACGAGGACAGCAGCGCGCGGGCCGCGTCCTCGGCGGACGACGCGCCGGTGAGAGCGCGCGCCTCGGCCGCGCTCGGCAGGCACCACGCCGCGCCCGACGTCCACTCGAGGAACGCGCGCGCCCCGGGGTGGACCGAGAACAGGCGCGCGCTCGCGGGGTCGACCACGAACGGCAGCGCGCGCCGGCGCGCCTCGTCCACGAGCGCGCGTCCGGTCGCGGCGACGTCGGGATGCGTGAAGCAGTAGCCGGTGAGGACGAGCACCGCTGCGTCGTCCCACAGCGCGGCCGGCACGTCGGACGGCGCGAGGCGCACGTTGGCGGCGCGTCCCGTCACCAGGGCGCGCTCCCCCCCGTCGCCGATGAGGGCCGCTACGATGCCCGTCGGCCGCGTCGCGTCGCGCGCCACGCGCGCGTCGACGCCGGCCGCGACGAGCTCGTCGGTCAACAGCGCGCCGAGCGCGTCGTCGCCGACGCGTCCCGCGAAGCGCACGCGCGCGCCGAGCGACGCCAGCCACGCCGCCTGGTTCGCGGCGGAGCCACCGCCGTGCAGGGTCACGTCGCCCGCGACCTCCTCGCCCGGCGCGGGCGGCTCCGTCGGCGCGATGCGGACGTCCGCGACGAGGTCGCCGACGACGAGGATCGCCGGCGCGTCTGTCACCGCGCTAGCGCGACCGCGACGTCGGCCGCGAGGCGTGCGTTGCGTACCACGAGGTCGCGGTTGGCGGTCAGCGTCCGGCCCCCGCTGTGGCGCGCGAGGTACGACAGCAGGTGCGGCGTCACGTCGCGCTCCGACACACCGCGCGCGCGCGCGTCGTCGAGCGCCTCGGCCACGAGGGCGTCGTGCTCGGCGCGCTCGAGCGCGGTCGCCGGATCGGGCGGGTTGGCGACCACGAGCGCGCCGCGCGCGCCGAGCGCGCGCGCGGCGCGGTGCGCGGCCGCTACGGCGCCGGCGTCGTCGAGGCGCCACGGCGCCGGGACGCCGGTGTCGGCGACGTAGAACCCGGGCAGCGTGTCGCTGCGATAGGCAGCCACCGCCACGGACGACGACTCGAGCAGCTCGACCGTCGCAGGGACGTCGAGGATGGACTTCACGCCGCTGCACACGACGACCACGGGCGCGTCGCGCAGCGCGAGCACGTCGGCGGACACGTCCCACGTATCGCGCGCTCCGACGTGGACGCCGCCGAGCCCGCCGGTCGCGAAGACGTCGACGCCGGCGCGCGCCGCGATCGTCGCGGTCGCGGACACGGTCGTGCCCCCGGTCGCACCCGACGCGACCGCCGTACCGAGGTCGCGCGCGCCGAGCTTGCGCGCCTCGTCGCCGCGCGCGAGGCACTCGAGCTCGGCGTCGGCGACCCCGACGCGCACGGCGCCGTCGAGCACGGCGATCGTCGCTGGGACCGCGCCGCCGGCGCGCACGGCCGCCTCGACGTCGCGCGCGACGGCGAGGTTGTCGGGACGCGGAAGGCCGTGCGTGACGATCGCGGACTCGAGCGCGACGACCGGCGCGCCGCGCGCCAGCGCGCCGGCGACCTCGGGCGCGACGACGATGCTCACGCGGCCGACGATAGCAACGCACGCCGTCGGCCCGTTTGCCCGCGCCCCGGCGCGGGTACGGCGTCGACGCGGGGTGTCGAATCGCGGCGCCCCTCTCCCTCGTCACCGCTTCGAGACCATCGGAGGCCCCATGAGCCATCACGACCACGGCGTCAAGGAGAAGCTCGTTCAATTCGTGCGCGAGGCGCACGCGATGGAGACGAACACGCTCATGATGCTGCAGTCGCTGCAAAAGACGACCGCGGACGGCGAGCTGCGCGCCGCGATCGAGCGCCACGTCGCCGAGACGCGGGCGCAGCGCGGGCGCCTCGAGGGCCGCCTGGGCGCGCTCGGCGCGACGCCGGACAAGGTCAAGGAGACCGGCGCGGTCCTCGGCTCGATCGCCAAGGGCGTGACCGACCAGGTGCGCCCCGACAAGCCGGGTCGCAACGCGCGCGACGCGTACGTCAGCGAGCATCTCGAGATCGCCGCGTACGAGCTCCTGATTCGCATCGCCGAGCGCGCCGGCGACGCCGAGACGGCGGAGGTCGCCCGCACCAACCTCGCCGAGGAGCGCGCCATGGCCGACGCCGTCGCCGCGAGCTGGGACCGCGTCGCGGACCAGACGCTGGCGTCCGCGACGACGTAGGGGTCAGGGGCGGCGGGCGCGCGCGACGAGCGCGTCGAGCCACGTACGCACGGCGCGCACGACGTCGTCCTCCGACGCCGCGCTCGCCTTGACGACGTCCTCGTCCTCGACGTCGGTCGAGTAGGTGATGCGCGCCCTCAGCTCGCCGTCGGACTCCAACCACGCACGCACCACGAGCACTCCCGCCCTGGCACGCGCCGGTGTGGTCATGATCGTCCATGGTGACGGGTGGCCGTCACCGGCGCGTCATCGCCGCGTCGTCCTCGCCCCCTAGCGGAGGACGAGGTGGAACCACATCTCGAAGTCGCCGCCGCGAATGCCGTCGCCCGTCGGGAACCCGGCCCCCCGCTCGCCCTTCGCGGCGAACAGCTCGCCGTCGAGCACGACCTCGCCGTCGACGTCGACGACGAAGTTGCCCAAGATCCTCAGGTGTGCGAGCAGGCGGTCGAAGCCGGCCTCCGTCCACTCCCCGGGCGCCCCGGACTCGAGCCACTGGTGCGTGCTGGCGGTCGGGATCCACGTGATGACGGAGCCGTCGGCGTCGACGTCGCCGGCGAGCACGAGCGGCCACGTCCCGAGCTGGGTGCCGGGCTTGGCCCGCCCCGGCCACGGGATGTCGACGGTGAGGATCACCACGGGCTTGCCCTGAACCGACTCGCGCAGGACGTCGGCGTCACAGTGGATCGCGATCCCCTGGGCCTTGGCGAGCTGCGATGCCGCGAGGTCGGCGTCCACGACCAGCTCCTCGCCGGCAACGAAGATGCCCTCGATCCGGATGCCGCGCTCGCGCGCCATCGACTTGCACAACGCGTCGAGCGCGCCCTGGACCGTCGTCGCCCCGCCCGCCGCGGCGCAGTTCTTCGGGTCGAAGGCGACCTCCGTCGCGACGCTCGCGTTGGCGACGAACGTGACCGCCTGCGGCGCGCCGATCGTCGCCCCGGGGGCGTTCGACAGCGTGGCGACGACCTCCTGGCGGTGCGCGCCGCCGAGCTGCCACGGGCACGACGCGACGCCGTTGGCGCCGGTGGTCCTGTTGGCGCTCGCCCCGCCCCCGCCGACGGAGCCGCCGCCCGCGGTGACCTTGAAGACGACGGTCGCGCCCTCGACCGGCCCGCAGTCCGACGCGACCACGACCCGCAGCGGCGCGACGGCCTGCCCCGGGCGCGCCTCCTGGCCGTCGCCGCCCGCGTAGTACAGGCGCGCCGTGCGCGCGACGCGGTCGAGGGCGGCCTGGACCGTGAACGCGCCGGCGAGACCGTCGCAGTCCCCGGGGTCGTACGCGACCGTCTGCGCCGCGTCGAGCGTGGCGGTGAACTCGATCGGGACGTGGACGGCGTCGCCGCCGGCGTCGAGCAGCGTCGCCTCGACGGTCTGCACCGCGGTCGCCGAGTCGACCTCCCACGCGCACTCCGACACGCCGCCGTCGTCCGTCGCGACCTCCACGTCGGCGTCCGCGCCCGCGAGCCGGCCGTTGCCGGCGGTGACGCGCCACCGCACGCGCGCGCCGGCGACGGGGGCGGTGCCGTTGGACACGCCCACGCGCAGCGGCGCGTCGAGCTCCACCAGGGTGGTCGGATCGTCGACGTCGGGCAGCGCGTCCTGCCCGTCGCCACCGACGTAGAAGAGGCTGCGCAGCTCGGTGAGCGGCGGGAACAGGGCGCGGCAGTCGCCCGCCGGCGCCCACGTCCCGTCGGACGCGAGGTCGAACAGCGCGAGCGCGCAGAAGTGATGAGCGACGCCGTGGCGCGTCTCGAACACGGGGCCGTCCGCGTCGCGCGGCCACTGCACCGCTCCGGTGAGGCTGCGCGCGGGCACGAGCCAGAAGTCGCCGGTGCGGTACTCCCCCGCGGCGAACTGGACCTCGACGCCGTCCTCCAGCTCGATCCAGCCGTCGACGTCGAGCGCGAGGGCGCCGTCGGAGTCCCACCGGCGCACGACGGGGTGCGGGCCGAAGTCGTCGAACGTCTGCGCGTCGCCGTCCCAGTCCTGCACCGTCAGCGCGCCCGCCTGCGGCGCGACCTCGACGAGCACGCCGGTCTCGCCCCGCAGCGCGCGCTCGTCGTCGGACAGCTCGACCCAGCGCGCGCTCGACAGCCCACGCGCCGAGTCGGGACCGAGGTCGGACACGCCGAGGTCCATGCCGGTGATGGACTCGAGCGTCGCGGCGACGCTTCCGTTGTCGCGCGACCACTTGAACGTCGGACCGTCGTCGGCGTCGCTGTCGTCGTGGACCTCGATCCGGTAGAGCTGGTTCTCGAGGCGGCGGAAGCCGGCCCCCGGCGGGACGAGGCACTCGTCGTCGACCTCCGGGGCGGGGGTCGCGCGCGCCCGCAGGCGCCCGGTGCTCGCGCTGTCGGACGGCGCCCACCCCGCGAAGTCGTCGCACGTCGCGGTGCCGCCGACCTCCTCGGCGCGCACCTGCCACACCGTGCGCGTGCGCGTCGCGGTGTCGGGACCGCCGAGCGCGACCTCGCGCAGGTCCGGTTCCTCGAGCGCGGTCACGTGCCGCTGCCACACGTCGAGATAGAAGAGGTAGCGGCCGGCGTCGTCCGGCAGCGCCGCGCCGGGCAGGTCGGGCTGCTCGTCGAACGGCACCGCGTCCTCGCTCTCGCACAGGATGCCGTCGACGTACATCCGCCCGGGGCCGACCGAGATCCCGCCGCCCGCCGCCGTGATCTCGAAGCCGGCGTCGTGCATAGGCGCGCCACACGGCCCGACGACGTCGCGCGCGGTCGTCTCGTCGCGGTACTGCGTGATGTCGGCCTGCTCGTTGAGGTCGGCGTCGAGCTGCACGCGGCCCTGTTGCGCGCGCACGCTGCTGAAGTGCCGTTCGCGCCTGAACGTCGCACGGCTGAAGTCTGCTTTCATCGCACCTCTCCCCTCACGTCGCCAGGAAGACGCCGGCCTCGAGGCCCAGGCGCAGGTACTCGTCCAGGCTTGCCTTCAGGTTCCCGATCCTCTGGTTCTGTTGCACGAGGTTGTACGCGCCCATCTCGCCGTCGCCGGAGGCCCCCGCGGCGATCTCGGGCGCGCACGCGCGCGACAGGCGCGCGTAGCCCGGCTCGCCGTACGACATCGACTCGAACAGCGGCCGCACGCGCGCGTCGGTCGCGTCCGACGGCTGGCACCGGTAGCGACGCGGCGCACGCGATCCGGGCGGCACGTAGCTGAACCGCACGCAGCCGAGCTGGCGGCGCGACGCGTACACGGCGCGTGCGAACACGACCTCCGACGCGAGCGCGAGCTCGCGCACGAACACCTCTCCGAGGACGGTCGCGCGCTCGAACGTGCTGCGGGGGCCGGCCTCCGTCCCGTCGTCGGACCACGACAGCGCGGGCCGCGTCCGCAACAGCCCCAGCTCCGTCGCCGACGAGCGGTCGGCGCGCGTCGAGCGGACGTCGACGTCGGCGTCGTCGGTGCCGGGCACGACGAGCAGGCGCCCGGCGACCGCGGCAACGAGCGCGTCGGCGTACTCGGGCTCGGTCCCGGCGGCGCGGACGGCGGCCTGCAGTCGGGCGCGCGCCTGCGCGAGCGTCGTCGGCGCGGGATCGAGCTCCACGACGCGCCGCGGCCCCGCGCCGACGGCGATCTCGAGCGCGGGCGTCGCCGACGACGGCGCGGTGAACGGCTCGAGCGGCGCGCCCAGCAGCCCGCGCGCGCGGCGCGCCGCGGGATCGTCGAAGCGCAGCTCCGCGGCCGTCGTCGCGTCGTCCGGCGCGGGGCCGACCTCGACCGGCGCGCCGTCGCCGCCGACGACGACGAGACGGTTGGCCGCCACCGCGACCGACGCGCCCGTGAACGCGTCGCTCGGGTGCGCCGTGCGCAGCGCCGTCTGCAGGACGTCGCGCGCCTGCGCGAGCGACGCCGGCGCGCCGTCGAGCGCGACCGTATGGGGCCCCTCGTCCCCGATCGTCACGGCGATCGCCGGGGTCGGCGACGACAGGGCCGGGAACGGCGACAGGTTGCCGCTGAGCGTGACCCACGCGAGCGCGAGCGCGGGCGCGTCGACGATCGAGTCGCGCACGGTCAGCGACGCGACGTCCTCGTGGAGGGCCAGGGGGCCGGTGATGCTGCGCTCGATCACGACCGACAGCTGCTCGTTGCCCGGACCCGCGCCGATGCTCGCCGCGTGCGGCGCCAGGGACGCTCCGCCGGGCGCGAGACGGTGCCCGGGCACGAGCGTGCAGTGTGAGATCCGCAGGCGCCCCACGCTGTCCGCCTCCACGGCGATCCCGCCGGCGACGACCACGCCGTCGAGCGTGAGCGACGCGTCGCCGCCCGTGCCCCCGACGACGCGGACGGCGGCGGACGCGCCGGCTCCCGCGGGCGCCACGAGCGGCCGCCGCCCCGAGGCCGCCTGCAGCGTGAGCGCACCGCCGGGCGGCAAATCGACGACGACCTCCTCCGCGTAGGTCGCGTCGTCGGCGATCGTGATCGCGGCCGGCGCGCCGGCGCCGTCGGTTGGGTCGGCCCACGCCGCGAGCGCGTCGCCGATGGTGGCGAAGCCGGCGCCGGGGTCGCTCTGCGACACCGTCGCGCGCCACTCGACGTCGGCGTCGCGCGCGAGCGTGTCGCGGCGCTCGTACGACCCGCCCCCGATGTCGGCCCCGAACGCGTAGGCGAAGCGCACGCGCACGTCGGCGGCCGGCTCTCCGCCCGGCGAGAACGCGAGCCGCCCGAGGACGGGGTCGATCGCGACGAGATGGACGAGCCCGAGCTCGGCGGCCGTGCGCGGGTCGTCGGCGGTCGGCGCGAGCGAGACGCGCGCGCCGAGCACACCCGGAAGGACGAGGACGCGGTCGTCGACGACGGTCACGACCGCGTCCTGGAACGCCGGCGTCGAGCCCGCGCCTCGGAGCGCGTCCTCGAGCGCGGCGCGCACGTCTTCGAGCGCGGCCGGCAGCGCGCCGATCACCGCGACGCGCGGCCCGTCGCCGTCGATCGTGACGGCGATCTCTCGCTCGGTCGCGTCGGCCGGACGCGGCTCGGTCAGCGCGCGCGACAGCACCCCGAAGACTTCGGTGCCCGCGTCGAGCCCGAGCTCCGACGCGGTCGTCGCGTCGGCTGCGGACGGCGCGACGGAGATCGGCGCTCCGGGCACGCCGGGGAGGATCACGAGACGGTCGCCGGCGACCGCGACGCGCGCGCCGGCGAACGCCTGCTCCGGCGCGGCCGCGCGCAGCGCATCCTCCAGCAGCGCGCGCGCGTCGTCGAGGTCGCCCGGCACCGCCGCGAGCGCGACGGCGTGCGGCCCCGACGCGCTCATCTGAACGTCGAGCGAGGGCGAGGCCGACGTCAGCGCCGGGAACGGCGCCAGCGACGCCGACGCGACGCCCGCGACCCCGGCGGGCGGACGCGTCCACGCGGAGAGGTCGGCCGCGACGACGGCGGACGGCGGCACCGCGGCCGTCCCCTCGGAGACGGACACGCTGCGGTCGGGGCCGTACAGGAGCGAGTTGGCGGGGCGGTCCTCGGGCGCCCGGCCCCCGTGGGCGCGCGCGTAGTCCTGGAGGTCGACGTGGAGCGCGCCGCGGCGCAGGGGGCCGGGGACGTTGTGCTCGCCGGCGAGCTGCGCGAGCGCCGCCTCGGTCGCGGGGTCGACGAACAGCGGCGCGTCGACGCCGCGCGGGTCGAAGCGGAACAGTCCCTCGCCCGCGGGGGTCGCGCGTACGCCGGCGAGCGGGTACGCGCCGAGGCGCCACAGGAACAGCGCGACGTTCGGGACGTTGTGCAAGCCGCGTCCGACGTCGACGTGACGGACGTCGGCGGTGTGGCCGGTGCGGTCGAACGGCGAGTCGACCAGCTGCATGCGGTTCCAGTCGCGCAGGTCCGGGAGCGTCGCGTGCGCGCGGACGTGATTGACGTACTGCGTCGTCGCGAGGAGCTCGAACGCCTCGACCGCGCGCGCCGGCCACCCGGTGACGTCGCGCGCCAGCTGCTCGAGCATCGCGGCCGTGCCCTTGCCGCGCCGGTACGCGAGCGTGTTGGCGACCATCGCGCGCCGCGTGATCCCGCTGCCGGCGACGGGGGCGAGACCGCGCACGCCGAGGAGGTCGCCGACGTACGGGACGACCCAGTCGTCGCACGTCTCGATGAACCAGTTGTCGTAGAGGCGCTCGATGTCGTCGCGCACCCGGTCGCGCTCCGCGTCGACGATCTCGAGCAACGCGCGCAGGACGTGGTCGTGCGCCGCGTCGCGCACGCGATAGACCGCCGGGAGGAGCTCGAACAGCGGCTCGTGCGCGCTCACTGGGGCATCCGCTCGAGCACGATGCCGGCGGTGTCGACGAGCAGGAGTTGCGCGGCGCGCACGACGCCGTCGTCGCCCCGCCCGGCGCGCGCCGCCGGGAGCCTCTCGCTCAGCACCGGCCCCCCCGCCCCCACGACGTAGAGCTCGTCGACGGTCGTCGCGACGACGCCCTCGGTCGCCTGCACGCACGTCGTGACCTCGGCGCGAGTCACCGGCTGTCCGAACTGGCGGCGGGCGAAGGAGAACGTGTCGGCGACGCGCGTGCGCACCGACTCGAGCACGGACTCGAACTCGTACGCGGAGTCGACGAGGACGCGCGCGCGCAGCGCGAACGACAGCGGGCGGAACGACTCGACCTGCACCGGGTGGACCGCGTCGCGCGCCGCGTCGACACCCGCGAGGAGGTTGACGTGGAGCGCGCCGCCCGCGTCGACCGCGGTGCCGTCCGACGCCGCGACGGTGATGTGCACGAAGCGCTTCTCGCCGTCCCACAGCTCGACGGCCTGTGCCTTGCCGATCCCGGCGAACGCGCGCGCGTAGTCCTCGTAGTCGCGCAGCGACACGATCCTGTCGAGCGTCAGTACGGTCAGGGGCGCGTTCGCGCGCGCGTCCTCGAGCGCCTCGGGGGCCGCGGCGCCGCTCGCGCGCACGGGATTGGTCACGCTGCGCACGCCGAGCGGCCGGGTCTGCAGCAGCGACACGCTGCCCGCGTCCACGGCGCCCTCGGGACCGAGGCCGCTGCGGTACGTCGCGGTCACGTTCTCGCTGCCGGTCGGGAGCCGCGCGCCCGAGCCCCCGTCGCCGAACAGCACCGTCGCGGCGGCGTCGTCGCCGACGCGCACGGTGTAGGCGCGAGCGTCGGGAGCGAGCCCGAACAGCGACGGCACCTGCTCCCACTCGACCCCGTCGACGCGCACGACGAGCTCGCTGCGAGACCCCGTGGCGGTCGGCGCGGCGACGTGCGTGAGCGGGGGCTTGCGCAGCGTGAAGCGCTGGTGCGGGCGCGCGCCGTCGCCGCTCCCGAGGACCTCGTGCACCGTCTCGCCGTGCGTCGCCGGGGCGACGTTGGCGTAGATGCGCACCGACGCGCGCTCGAACGACGCGGTCAGCGGACGCGCCAGCACGAGCGTCGTGCGTCCGTCCGACTCCTCCGTGCGCGCGACGACCGCCGCCTCGGCGATCGCGTCGTCGTCCGGGGCCGCTCCCTGCGCGCGGCCCTCGACGACGATCGCGTGGTCGCGGCGCAACCCGCTCACGGTGCGGTCGAGCTCGATGCGGTCGCCCCCGACCGCGGCGGGGATAGGCGTCTCGGCGATCGTGAGCTTTTCGCTCTGCGCGTACACGAGCGTCTGGCGCAGCGAGAACCAGCTGAGGTGCTCGCGCGCGTCGAGCCGCAGCTTCGTCGTCTTGGACGTGATCGTGAAGTCGGTGCGCGACGACGGCGACGCCCTCACGACCTTGTAGAGCTCCGTGTAGCCGGGCTTCGTCAACGCGATCCACGTCCCCGGCAGGACCTTCGGATAGACCGCGTCGAGGTCGATCTCGGGATCGTCGCCGCTCGTGAGCTCGAATCCGGGCCACTGTCTGAAGCGCCGGTCGAAGGTGGGCGGGTCGCCGGTGAACGCCTCGGGCGCGTACGCGTACTTGACGCTGTCGGGCATCGCGAGGAAGTCGGGTGCGTTGTGCCCGAACAGCGACGCGCGCACGCGGAACGCGTACGCGCGCGGATTGTCGGCCGGGTCGATCGTCGGCGCCTCGTGGCCCAGCGGCGTGTCCCAGCGCACGACCGTCCGTCCTGCGTCGCGATCGACGTCGACGTCGCTCAGGATGCGCACGTCCCATCTCTCGCTGCCGGGGCTCGCGTCGCGATGGTCGCCGACGAGCAGCAGCGCGTCGCCCTTCGACAGCTGCGTGTCGACGCCGTCGAGATGCAACTCGGTCACGCCGCGCGCGATGCGCTGCGGCTCCGTCGGCCGCGGCAGCAGCACGTTCCACTCGGCGCGCGCGTCGATGCCCTCGGTCGTCTCGAACGTCTGCGGGCGCTGCCCCTGGCCTGGGATGCTCTGCACCTTGACGCCCGCCGGCACGTCGGCCGCATCGGGGGCGCCGGGCGCGTCCTCGATCGTGAATGCGAGGTACGTCGCGGCCGCGACGCCTGGGTCGAGCTCGTAGCCGATCGCACGCGCGAGCTCGAGAACGGATGCGCGCTCGGTCGCGGTGCGCAGGTAACCCTCGTTGGCGATGCGCTCCTGGTAGAAGGTCAGGACGTCGGCGACGAGGGCCCACGCGTCGAGGAGCGCGATCGCGGCGTCGTCGGACGCGCGCGCTCCGAGCCTCTCCAGCGGGCGCACGACGCCGTCGTCGAGCACGACCTCGTGGGACGGCAACGCGGCGACCATGCTGCGGAGGAACTCGGAGTGCGTCGCGAGACGGTACGCGAGCGACGGCAGGCCGGGCCGGTTGAACAGCGCGCGCTCGACGCGCTCGAACGGCTCGAAGCAGCCGCAGCGGTCGAGCTCCGCGGCGCTCACAGCCCGCCCTTCATCACGAACTCGATGCGCCCGTTCTCGGGCGCGTTGGGGTCGTTGTCGAGGCGCGCGACCTCGAGCCGGCCGAGCTCGATGCGGCCTGCGGCGAGCTCGTCGTGCGACTCCTCGCCCCACCGGCGGAAGCGGTTCGGCGAGGGCGGCATCTCGGCGGGGGCCGCGCCCGCCCGGCGGGCCGGCGCGCGCGCCGGCGCGACGTCGCTCGTGTCGATCCACTCGACGCCCGGCACCACCATCGCCGCCGCGATGACGCGGCTGAGGTACACGGTCTGACCGAACGTGAGGTTGTCGGGGTGGAAGAAGCCGCGCCGGCCGTCGGGGAGGTCGCGGTTCGAGAACGTCTCGAGCAGCGCCTCCTCGACGTTGGCGCGGAGGTAGCCCGACGCGACGCACACGGTCAGGACGACGTCGAGCGGCACGAAGCGCGGGGCGTCGACCTCGAGGTCGTAGCCCGCCATGCGGAAGCGCTCGAGCCACGCGCGCATGCGCGCCTCGAAGTCGGCGTCGACCGCCCGGCCTCCGAGGCGGTCGACGGTGACGAACATCGTGTACCAGCTCCCGGTCCAGCGCCGCGTCGCCGCGGCGCGCTGGACCTCCGGGTGACGCTCCGCGACGCGGGCGTAGTCGTCCTCGGTCACGGCGCGCTCCTGCGTGCGAAACGCCTGCGGCGCGTACTGCCGGACCTCCTCGAGCGACTCCGGGTCTGCGCCCCCGGTCGCCGGCAGCGGGTTGCGGACGCTGAGCTCGGTCAGATCGGTGACGACGCGCGTCAGGGCGTCGGCGCCGACGTTGCCCGCCGCGCCGCTCCCGACGCGGTAGGTCGCGTCGAAGCCGACCCCCGTCGCCGGGGCGCGGCCGAGCTCGCCGTCGCCGAAGCGCAGGTGCGCGCGCCCGTCGTCCTCGGTCTCGACCACGAACTCCGTCGCGAAGCGTCCGCTCCCGAGCAGGTCGCGCTGTGGACGCCACGTGAGCCCGTCGTCGTCGAGCAGCCAGATCGCCGGACGCGCCGCGCGCACGTCGCGCGTCGTGGCGCGCGTCGCGGGCTCGGACCGGGCGGTGTCGTCGTCGTAGGGCGTCTCGTGCGTCATCCGCGCGCGCGACAGCGTCGGACGGTAGCGTGGCTCGTCGTCCGACGGTCCGGCGACGCGCTCCCCGACGGTCATTCCGTGGTCCGCGAGGACGACGTTGCCGCGCACGACGCTCGCGGGCCGCGTCACGCCGTCGTCGTCGTCGACGTCCCTGACGTCGAGCGCGAACGGCAGAGCGTCCTCCGCGTGCCACGCGATCTCCACGACGACGGTGCCGTCCGACGTGTCGACGACCTCCCGCGGCTCCGCCGACAGCCGGACGACGTGGCGATGCGACGGGTCCGCGTCCTCGGGCCGTCCGTTCGCGCCGCGCACCTCCTCGAACAGCAACGCGTCGCCGCGCCGCAGCCCGAGCTGCGCCGCCGAGCCCTCGAGCGCAGCGCTCGTAGCGCCCCTCGGAAGACAGCAGCGCGGGTCGCGCCACGTGTAGACGCACATCTCGTTGCGCGCGCTGGCGAGCTGGAGCGGATGCAGCGTCTCGAACACGATGCCCGAGCGCTCGTCGGGCTCGAGCGCGGGCGAGAACCCCGGCGCGCCCGGCTTGCGTCCGAGCAGCTGTGCCCCCTGTTTCAGCAGACCGCCGTCGGCGCCGCCATCCGGCGCGGCCTCGACGACGATCCACGCGCGCGCGTTCATCCCGTCGTGGACGAAGTAGTCGACGAGGCGCGCGTGCCGCCGCACCGACACGCGCCGGCGCGCGGTGCCGAGGTACGCCTCGGCGGCGACGGCGTCCTGGTGGTAGCTGAGATGGTCGCCGGCGTACGCGAGCAGCTCCACGAGCGTCATGCCGACGTCGGCCGGGTTGCGCTCGGTCCATCCCGGCATCACGACCGCGAGCCGGTCGAGCATCACGCGCCGGAAGCTCGCGTAGTCCTTGGCGAGGTAGTCGACGTGCGGCTCGGTGCGCGCCTCGGGGGGGCACGAGTCGTCGGGCTTGCAGTCGAACTCGCTCGGGCAGTCGACCTTGAACGAGAACTGGACGCTCGACAAGATGACGTCGAAGTCGGGCGGCGGGGCGTCGGTCTCGGTCGCCGACGCGACGAGGCGAAGCGTGTACGTCGACAGGTCGCCCGACGTGTTCGTGCGCACGACGAAGGTCTCGGCGCGGTCGTCGAGCGCGTCGACGTAGGCCCGCTCGGCGGGCGACAGCGGGTCGTCGTCGTCGCCGGCCGGCGGGAACGCGGCCGCCGGGTAGGCCCACTCGACGCCCACGGAGCGCACGCGCACGCCGCCCTCGATGCGCACGTGCTGAAGCCCGAGACCGGTGTCGGTGACGGGGAGGAAGCAGTGCACGAGCAGCGTGCGCTGCCGCGGGCTGCCCTCGGGGGCGTCGTCGTCGAGGACCTCGAGGTAGTCGATGCCGTTGACGAGGCCCTCCGCGCGCACGGCGGTCTTGCGCGCCTCGTCGGGGCAGTAGAGCTGGTTGTTCACGTCAGCGTCCGTTCGAAGCGCTCGCTGCGCCGCTCCTGCGTCCGTCGCACGCTGTACTGCACGGTGACCTCCAGAAGCGCGTCGTCGGCGACGACGTCGACGGCCTCCACGACGACGACGTCGCCGAGCCACTGCTGCAGCGCCCCTTGGACGAGGAACTGCGTCGTGGTCGCGAGCTCGGGGCTGTTCGGCGCGAACACGAGCTGCGGGAGGCCGGTGCCGAACGCGGGACGGTTGACGCGCTCCCCCGGCGCGGTGAACAGGACCTGCTCGACGAGGTCGCGAACGTGGTCGGCGTCGCTCGTCGTCGCGGCGCGCCCGCTGCCGTCGACGTGAAACGGCCAGTCGACGTTCATCGCGTGCCCTCGCGCCGGTCGTCCACGTCGCTCACGCCTCGGGCAGGGGGATCAGTACGACGCGTCCCACCTCGGCGGTGAGCTCGGCGGGATCGAGCGCGTCGTTCGCGTCGCACACGCGCCAGAACTGCTCCGGGTCTCCGAGCGTGCGCGCGGTCACGAGGTCGAGCCGGTCGCCCTGGGCGACGGAGATCTCGGTGAGCACGCGCAGCTCGCCCGACGCCGGCGGGCGGCGCCGGCGCACGTAGGTGAGCAGGCGTCCGTCGGGCGCCGTGACCGTCGCCGTCTCGACGCCGTAGTAACGGCTGTTCGGCTCGAACACGGGCTACCTCCTCCCTCGCGCGCGCGTCACGAGCCCTTGACCCGCAACTGCGTGACGACGACGCTCAGCGGCGTCCCGGTCGGCACGCACGTCGCGACGCTGTCCTGCAACAGCACCGGCGCGCCACCGGCGAACACGCGCAGCGCGCCGACGACCCACTGCGCCGTGACGCACGGCCCGTTGCCGGCCGGGGGCACGAAACCGCATCCCGCGACGACGTGCGGCGTCGGCTGCGTGACGACCGGCTGCCCGCCGACCATGACGCGCGGGTTGGGCGCGGTCGCCTGCGCCTGGCCCCCGTGCGCGCACATCACGGTCGCGCCGGCGTGGAGCACGAACCCCGGCATCAGATGACCTCCAGCGCGCCGTTGTTCAACGACACGCTCACGGGGCTGAGCTTCACGCTCGCTCCGCCGTTCGTGATCTCGATGCCGGCGGACGTGAGCGACAGCTTGAGAGGCGTCGCCACGGCGGGCGGGTTGACCTCCATCGTGACGCCGCCCGCGCCGGGCAGGTCGCTGACGGTGATCGTGATCGCATCGGTCTTCCACACCTTCACCTGCGGCAGCGCAGGCTGCGCGGGAACCTCCCCGATCGCCCAGAAGCAGCCGCTGTAGATCGGATAGTCGCTGTCGCCGGCCTCGAACTCGACCCACACGTTCGCCCCCACCGGCGGGACCGCGAACAGACCGACGCCGGCGCCCCCGTACGGCGCGCACGGCATCGCCCAGCTCATGCGCCCGTCGCCGAGCACCGCCGGCACGCTCACCTGGACGCGCCCGAGCAGCATGGGGTCGACGTTGTTCTCGACCTTGCCGCGGTACTTCCCGTAGAACGGCTTCACGGGACGACCACCGGGCTCGTCGCGCCCACGCCCTCGCGCGTGAGCGTGAAGGTCTGCCTGTAGTCGCCCTCGGCGATCCTGTGCGTGACCTCCTTGACGTAGTAGAAGCCGTCGTGCGAGTAGCCCGCGCCGCGCAGACCGACGATCGAGCGCGCCCGCAGGATGTCCCCGTAGCGCACGGAGTCGAGCTCGCCGCGTGCCTTCAGCACGTCGGCCGACGCGTCCGTGATCCCCTGCGCGCGCCCGAACGCCTGCATCGCGTTCAGCCCGCTCTCGCGCAGCTGCACCGTGCGGACGTTCGGCTGGTTCACGAGCCATGCCGGCTGGCTCGCGAGCCCGACGCGCGTGCTCGCGAACGTCTGCACCGGCATCGCCTGGTTCGTGGTCCGGTCCTGCACGCTGCCCGCGACGAGCGACGGCGCGAGCGCGTCGTTCTCGAAGTCGATGCGGTCGACGTTGGTGTTCGATCCCATGTCGACCGACAGCGCGCGCTGCGGCACGTCGAACCGCTTCGGCGGCCCCCAGTACGCGACGTTCGTGAGCGGGGCAGGCCCGGGCGACACGTAGAAGACGTAGCCGTGGCGGGACGCCATCTCCTGCAGGTAGCCGAAGTCGGTCGCCTGCTGCACCGGCACGCGCTCGATCGGGATCGGCGGGTCGACGACGGTCGGGGGCAGGACCATCGGGATCATCCCGTACTGCGCGTACTTGGCGATGAGGACGTTGGCGATGATCGTCTCGTCCTGCGCCGGGTGCTCCGCGGAGCGCTCCTCGAGGTCCATCATCACGCTCACGTCCTCGCCGGTCACCGTGAACGCCGTGCCGCTCTGCCCCGATCCGGGCGTGAGCTGGTGGTGCGTGATGACGCCGTCGGACACGACGCGCGGCACGACGCCGAACGTCACGACGAGCACCACGCGGTTGAACGGGCGCAGCAGGGGGTTGAGCACGAGGGAGCTGTCGACGACGTCCTGGGGGCCGGAGCGGCCCGCGTCGAACACGAGCTGGAACCCGGAGCGGCCCTCGTCGGAGTGCCGCACCTCGACCGCTCTCAGGGCGTCGACGACGGGTGCGGGGGCCGGCACGGCCACGGTCGGACCGACGAGCAACGTGAGGTGCACGCCGAGCGCGCTCACCGCGACGTCACGTCCCCGCGCTGAACGACGCCGAGCCCGACACCGCGCCCCCGATCGCGCCGATCCCCGCGACCGTCGCCATGACCTCCTTGACGACCTGGTGCGCGAGGAACAGGTAGTAGCCGGGATGCGTCAGCGGCAGATCGTTGTAGCTCAGCACGCGCAGGCTGAGCGCGGCCTGGGCTCGGATCGGGTTGAGGCTCACGTCGTACGCCTGCTCGGTGATCGTGAACCCCGAAAGGCGCACGGGCAGGACGCGCTTGATGCCCCAGATCAGCAGCGTCAGCGGAGCCTCCGGCGGGATCACCTCGATCGTGCCGGCCGCGGCGAGCACGGTGTTGGCGATGACGACCGCGCTCTTGGGATACAGCAGCATCTCGAGCGCGGACAGCTGCGGGTAGACGCCCATGGTGGTCGCGACGCCGTCGCCGGTCTCGAGCTGGTCGGCGGCGTCGATCTCGACCGACAGCGAGATCGTCTCCTGCGGCGCGCCGCGCAGACGCAGCGACTCGCGCCGCGCCCCCGCGCCGGCGCTCGGCGTCAGCGCCTGGAGCGCGCGCGTCATCGTGTCGGGGTTGTACTGGAACACGATGACGCTCGCGAGCGGGTTGAACGGGTCGAGGCCGACGAGCGCGCCCCTCGCCGCGCGCGGCGAGCCGGGAAACGTGCTCACGCTGCGATCGCTCGCATTCCGTGGTCCCTCCGGTCTCGGTCGGCGCGCCCGTCAGAAGGTCGCACCCGCCCGTCGCGACTCCGTCACCCGGGCGTCACCGGGGCTCACCGCGACGTGGAACACGCCGCCGCGTCCCTCGGCGACGTCCCAGCGGGCGCCGGGATGGCTGAGGGCCACGATGGCGCGCGCTAGGGCGCGCGCCGCGGGCGCCGTGAGCGGCTCGGGGGCGCGCGACAGGCCGTAGCGCGCGGCGCCGTCCGCGCCGGGGCCCGCGGAGACGGCGACGCCGGCCTCCGTTCGTACCGCCTCGACGCCGCGCGCGCGGCGGGCCGCGTCGAGCGCGCGTGCGAGGTCCGCGAGGTGACGCGCGCTCGTGACCGCGTGCACGCCGCGGCGCGCCCGGCGCGTCGCCGCGACGGCGAGCGCGCCCGCGGCGATCGCGGCCGCGCCGCCCGCGTGCCACCAGCGCGCCGGGACGACGCCCGCCGCGCCGGCGATCACGACCGCGACGCTGAGCGCGAACGCGGTCCACTGCGCCTCCGAGAACCCGAGCGCGTAGCGTCGCTCGGCGTCGCCGCGCGCGAGCTCGAGCGCGAACCGCACCGCGTCGTACGCGACGACGTAGAGGCAGAACGCGACGCCGGGGGCCGCGCCGCGCAGCACGGCGACGGACACGGCGGCCGTGATGGCCGCCGCGGCCGCGGCCTCGGCCGCCTGCAGCGGGAACAGCGGCACGCCGACGAGCGCGTCCGGGAAGCCCTCGGCGGCGTGGTCGTGGCCGTAGCGGACGCCCCGCCGCCACGGGCGCCCGAAGCAGCACCCGGCCAGGAGGCATCCGATGCGGCCGAACGCGAGGAACGCGCCGATGCCCGCGGCGGTCGCGTCGAGATACGCCGCGATCGGGCCGCCGGCCGCCGCGAGCAGCGCCGCGGCGACCGCGAACACCGCGATCTCGTGGTGGTAGTACGTCAGCGTCTCGACGCCCGTGACGACCTTCACCGCGAGCGCGAGCGCGAGGAACGTCGCGCACGCCGCCGCCGCGACGAGCACCATCGGTCCGAGCGGGAGCCCGCGCCGCGCCACCAACGAGAGGGCGAGCGGCACCGCGACCGCGACGCCCGCGTAGCCGCACAGACGGAACGACGCGCGCGCCCGGCCCCCGACGACCACGGTCGGGCGCAGCCGGCGCGACGCGGGCGGGGTCACGGCGCGGGCCCGTGCCGTGACTACGCCCCCTCGCCCGGCCCGCCGCCGCCGACGACGACGGGGTCGCTTCGAACCCGCCCGATCCACACCGCGTTGTCCGAGGCGGCGCGCGACGGCCGCACCTCGTACACGGCGACGAGCGCAGTCGCCGCGTGCCACGGCGCGGCCTCCGCGCCGGCGATCTGCCACGTCCCGTCGCCGAGGTCGAAGCTCCTGCGGTGGCTGCCTCCGGGCGGCACCTCGACCGGCGTGGCGACGTTGCGCGTGTAGCGCTGCGGACGGCGACGAACGCTCAGCTGCGAGACGCCGGTCGTGAGCTCGAACGACAGCGCCTCGTCGCCCCAGCTGCTCCCCGGGCGCCAAATCCGGATCGCATTCGCGGCGCGGTTGTCGAACACGACGTCGCCGGCGGGCGGCGCGGTCGCGTGCAGCTCGACGCGCAGCGCGAGCGGGCCGTCGCCGGTCGTCCCTAGCTCGGTCACGGCGTCACCAGTTGATCGTGATGATCGAGCTGCTCGCCTTTTCCGCGTAGCCGTTGCACGTGTCGATCACCTTGAGCTGGAACTGGTACTGGCCGACGTCGCTCGCGAAGCCGCTGGGAGCGTCGCTCCCGTGATACGTGTCGCCGTTCGCCTGGTCGCGAGCGCCTCCGGTCCTGTACTCGTCGCCCGAGCTCGGCGCGCTGTGGCTGCCGGAACGGTGACCGTAGCGCGTGTCGGCCGAGTCGCGGTCCTCGTGCCACACGTTCGGCCCCGCGGTCGAGGGGAAGCCGCTGTGCGGCGGCCCTCCCGCCTGCGTATGGAACGCGGTGTCCCACTTGATGAACTGGCGGACCTCACAGCATGCCGGCACGCGCCCGGCGCCGGGGTCGTTGGCGAACGTCGCCGACATCGTGAAGGTCGCGGCCTGCTTCGTGGTGCCGGTCGTCGTGACCGGGATCGTACCGCTCGGCGAGTACGACGGTCCCGACGTCACGTGACACGTCCCCGTCGGCCGCGAGCGGCACGCGCGCAACGCGAGACCCGAGCGAAGTCGCGGCATCGCCGCGCGCACGCGCTCGGCCGCGCGCGTCGTCCGGCCCCACAACGACGCGACCGCGCCGGCGGCGGCGTCGTCCGCGTCGTGCTCCGCGGCGCCGGCGTCGAGCGAGCCGGCGTCGGCGCCGGTCGCGCCGCCCTGCTGGACGACGTGCGCGAGCTCGTGCGCCAGCAGGGCGTCGCCGGCCGGGGATCCGGGCCGGTACTCGCCGGGCGCGAAGGCGACGTCGGTCCCGACCGCGACCGCGCGCGCGTCGAGGCCCGCGGTCGCGCGCGCCGCCGCGAAGTCCGTGTGGACCCGCACGCGCGCGAAGTCGTGCCCGAACGCCGTCTCCATGCGCGCCCTGGTCCCTCCGTCGAGCGGCTCGCCGCGGCCGAGCGCGGCGCGCACGACCTCGGGGTCGCCGGTCTCGAGCGCGCGGCGCGCCGCGCCGGCGAGCTCGTCGGGCACTCCCGTCGGCTCGCCCGTGAGCGCCCACGAGCGCGCCCCGCTGCGGACCCGCGCCGCGACCGCGTCGGCGGCGGGCTACGTCGACGCGGCGCGCGCCTCCGGCGCGTAGCGTCGCACCGCCCGCTCGAGCTGGGACGCGCTGCGCTCGCGGTAGTACGCGAGCCACCGTTCCAGGTAGGGACAGCCGTCCGAGTCGCGCCCCGTCCCGGCCAGACCCTCGTCGATCGCGCTCCGGACGGAGGACTCGAGCGCGTCGAGGAAGCGGGCGCGCGCCATCGCGCCCGGCGGGACGTCGCGCGCGGCGTCGTCGACGACGAGCCCCGGAGGCGTCGCGGGGACCCGCCGCACGCCGGCCACGGCGTCGTGGGACGCGCCGGCGTCCGGGGTCATGCCGGGCGCGTCGCCCGTGGGCGCGACGCCGTCACCGGGCGCGCCGGGGGCCGGAGCGGCCGGCGGGGGACCGCCCGACGGCGGCGGCCCGGGCGACGTCGCGGGGGGCGTGGGAGGCGGCAGAGCCGCGGCGACCGGCGCGGCGGGGGCCGCGGTCTTGCGCTCGTCGCCCGGGGCGGCGTCCTGCTCGGTCGGAGCGCGCGACGCGCGCGCCGGCGCCGAGAACCTCGCCGACGGGACGTGCGGGGACGGCGCCGTCGGGCGCGCACGAGCCGCCGTCCTCATCGTGCGACCGCCTCCGCGACCGCCTCGCCCGCCCGCGCGCCGAGATCCTCCGGAGTCGACGGAGCGACGTCCACGTCCGCCGCGACGTGGTCGACGTGGGCGTCGGCGACGGCCGGCACGACGCCGGCCAGCGCGCGCGTGAGCGCGGCCTCGAACGCAACGCGCACGGAGGCCGCCGCGGCGGGGTCGACGCCGTCGAGCACGAGCTCCTCGACGTGGACGTCGAGCCGCGGGGTCACGTCCATCCCGCGGTCTCCGCGTCGGTGAGCGGCTTGTCGAGCTTCGTGCACTCGCCGCGCGCGGCGCGCAACAGGTGCGCCATCGTCACCGGACCGCCAGCGTCGGCCGCGAGGAACGCGGCGTTCAGCGCGATGTTACGGATGTTGCCGCCCGCGACGTTGAGGCGCGCGAGCTTCGTGGGGTCGACGCCGTGCACCGGCGTCGCGCCGGGGAACACGCGCCGCCAGATCTCGGCGCGCTGCGCCGCGTCGGGAAACGCGAACTGCACGACGAAGCGGATGCGGCGCAAAAACGCCTTGTCGAGCGCGGTCTTCATGTTCGTGGTGAGGATCGCGAGCCCCGTATACGACTCCATGCGCTGGAGCAGGTAGCTGACCTCGATGTTGGCGTAGCGGTCGTGACTGTCCTTGACCTCGCTGCGCTTGCCGAAGAGCGCGTCGGCCTCGTCGAACAGCAGCACGGCGCCGCCCTCCTCCGCGGCGTCGAACACCCGGCGCAGGTTCTTCTCCGTCTCACCGATGTACTTGCTGACGACCGCCGAGAGGTCGATCCGGTACAGGTCGAGGCGCAGCTCGGTGGCGAGCACCTCGGCCGCCATCGTCTTGCCCGTCCCCGATTCCCCGGCGAAGAGCGCCGTGATGCCGAGGCCGCGCGCACCGCGCGCTGCCGCTCGGGGAGGACCAGCTCCTCCCAGGTGGCCGCCGGGTCGATCCGCTGCGCCAGGTCCTCCAGCCGCGGCCGGGCCTGGCTCCGGCACGCGTCCCAGAGGAGCGTCCCCAGCTCCCC
>DASZZZ010000035.1:0-32559 GCA_036260375.1 Actinomycetota bacterium | reverse complement strand
AGAAGCCGGGGACCGTCGCGCCGGTGTGGTCGCGCAGGACCTCGGCCTTGATGTTGGTGGGGATGCCGCCCATCGCGTAGTGCGCGGTGGGCACGATCGGGACCGGTTCCTTGAGCGGATCGACGTCGAGATAGGTGCGGGCGAACTCGGTGATGTCGGGGAGTTTTTTCTCGACCACTTCGGGATCGACATGGGTGAGGTCCAACAGGATGTAGTCCTTGTCGGGGCCTGCGCCGCGCCCTTCTTTCATCTCGAAGAACTCGGCGCGCGAGACCATGTCGCGCGGAGCAAGGTCCTTGATCGTCGGAGCGTAGCGCTCCATGAACCTCTCGCCGTCGGCGTTGCGCAGGATCCCGCCCTCGCCGCGCGCCGCCTCGGAGAGCAGGATGCCGAGCCGGTAGAGCCCGGTCGGGTGGAACTGGAAGAACTCCATGTCCTCGAGCGGGAGGCCGCGCCGGTACACGACGCCGGGACCGTCGCCGGTGAGCGTGTGCGCGTTCGACGTGATCTTGTACATCTTGCCGAAGCCGCCGGTCGCGAACAGCACCGACTTGGCGCGGAAGACGTGGAGCTCGCCGGTCGAGATCTCGTACGCGACGATGCCGGCGCAGGCGCCGTCGACCAGCAGCAGGTCGACGACGAAGAACTCGTCGAAGAACTCGACGCCCTGCTTGTTGCACTGTTGGTACAACGTCTGGAGGATCATGTGCCCCGTCCGGTCGGCCGCGTAGCACGCGCGCTTGACGGGGGCCTCCCCGTGGTTGCGCGTGTGTCCGCCGAAGCGCCGCTGGTCGATGCGGCCGTCGGGCGTGCGGTTGAACGGCAGGCCCATGCGCTCGAGCTCGAGGACCGAGTCGACCGCCTCGCGGCACATGATGTCGACGGCGTCCTGGTCGGCGAGGAAATCGGACCCCTTGACGGTGTCGAACGCGTGCCACTCCCACGAGTCCTCTTCGACGTTCGCGAGCGCCGCGCACATGCCCCCCTGGGCGGCGCCGGTGTGGGACCGGGTGGGATAAAGCTTCGATACCACCGCGGTCTTGACGCGCTGGCTCGCCTCGAGCGCGGCGCGCAGCCCGGCGCCACCGGCGCCGACGATCACCGCGTCGTAGACGTGATACTGCGCCACCGTCAGCCGACCGCCGGGTCGAACGTGACTATGACGGCCGTCCCCATGATCATCAGCACCCCCGTGATGGCGTAGAGCGTGCCCTTGACCGTCGCCCGCAGCGCGGGCCGGCGGACGTAGTCGTCGACGACGATTCGGAGGCCGTTGACGCCGTGGACGAGCGCGAGCACGAGCATCACCCAGTCGAACGTCTTCCACCCGACGTTGGCCCAGCGCTCGGCGACGAACTCGAAGTTCACCCGCTCCACGCCGGCGTCCTGGATGTGCATCACGAACAGGTGGATGAGCACGAGGAACAGCAGGATGACGCCCGACACGCGCATGAAGAACCACCACCACACCTCGCGCGACGACGGCCGGGTGCCGGCGGAGAAGGCGTCGGGCTTGTGCTTTCGGTAGACGTCCTCGACGGTGGCCATGCCGGACGAATCCTAACGCCCGCGTGCGTTCGCCACGGAGCCTTTAGCATTGTGGCCGTGACCCAAGAACGGCGCACGGATTCGGGCATCGAGGTGCTGCCCCTCTACGGGCCCGAGTCGGTCGCGCTCGATCCCGGAGCCGATCTCGGCGCGCCGGGCGACTTCCCGTTCACGCGCGGCGTCTACGGCGAGATGTACCGGCGGCGGCTGTGGACGATGCGCCAGTACGCCGGGTTCGGCAGCGCCGAGGAGACCAACGCGCGCTTCCGCTACCTCCTCTCCGCGGGCCAGACGGGACTGTCGGTCGCGTTCGACCTGCCGACGCAGATGGGCTACGACTCCGACCATCCGATGGCCGCCGCCGAGGTCGGGCGCGTCGGCGTCGCCATCGACTCGCTCGCCGACATGGAGGCGCTGCTGGACGGCATCCCGCTCGACGAGGTGTCGACGTCGATGACGATCAACGCGACGGCCGCCATCCTGCTGCTGCTCTACGAGCTCGTCGCCGAGAAGCAGGGCGTGCCGCCGGAGCGCATCACCGGCACGGTCCAGAACGACATCCTCAAGGAGTACACGGCGCGTGGGACGTACATCTATCCGCCGCGGCCGTCGATGCGCGTCATCACCGACCTGTTCGCGTACTGCCGGGAGCGGCTGCCGCGCTGGAACACGATCTCGATCAGCGGCTACCACATGCGCGAGGCGGGATCGACGGCGGTGCAGGAGGTCGCGTTCACGCTTGCCGATGGCATCGCGTACGTCGAGGCGGCGCGCGAAGCCGGTCTCGACGTCGACGACTTCGGTCCCCGGCTGTCGTTCTTCTTCGCGTGCCACATGAACTTCTTCGAGGAAGTCGCCAAGTTCAGGGCCGCCCGCAGGCTGTGGGCGCGCATCATGCGAGAGCGCTTCGGCGCCACGAACCCGAAGTCGATGATGCTCCGCTTCCACACGCAAACGGGCGGCGCGACGCTGACCGCGCAGCAGCCGGAGAACAACGTCGTTCGCACGGCACTCGAGGCGCTCGCCGCGGTGCTCGGCGGGACGCAGTCGCTGCACACGAACTCGTTCGACGAGGCGCTCGCGCTGCCGAGCCAGAAGGCGGCCACGATCGCGCTGCGGACGCAGCAGGTCATCGGCTACGAGTCCGGCGTCACCGACACCGTCGACCCGCTCGGCGGCTCGTGGTTCGTCGAGTCCCTTACCAACGAGATCGAACGGCGGGCGCAGGAGTACATCGACCGCATCGACGCGATGGGCGGCGCGGTCGAGGCGATCGAGTCCGGTTGGATGAAGGCGGAGATCGAGGACTCCGCCTACCGCATAGCCCAGGGGGTCGAGTCGGGCGAGCGCGTCGTGGTCGGCGTCAACCGGTTCTCGTCCGACGACGACGAGCCCGTCGAGATCTACGAGCTCGATCCCGCTCTGGCGCGCCGTCAGCGCGACCGGCTCGAGCGCGTGCGGCGCGAGCGAGACCAGGGCGCGGTCGACGCCGCGCTGAAGGCGCTCGAGGAGGCCGCGCGCGGCAGCGACAACGTGCTCTATCCGATGCGCGACGCGCTCGCGGCGTACGCGACGCTCGGCGAGGTATCCGACGTGCTGCGCGGCGTCTTCGGCGAGTACGAGCCGAAGGCGCTGTGACGGCCGTCGAGCGCCGTTGGAGGCAGCCCATTCGGAGAGATGCAGGACTGTCGCCGTCGTGCTCGGGTTGCTGCCGAGCGCCGATGACCGAAGGCACTTTCATCGGTGTCTACGTGGCTTGGCACTGCACCCGGCGATGCGCTTGAATCGCGCAATGGGCGGCGACATCGAACGCGGAGCGCACACTAAGAGGACAGGGCTTCTGGACGTCACTCTCGCGCGGATGCTTGAGTTGCTAGAGGACGACGACGACTTCCCTCCTGCGCTCCTTTCATCGCTGAAACATGTCGCCGCGGAGCGCCGCTTCTCCCACGCAACCAGACTGCACCGCCTCTTGCAGCAGCACAACGCGTCGTGAGGCTTCAAACCCTCGAAATCCATAACGTCCGCGGTATCCGGCACATGACGTTGCGTCCGGAGGGACGCAACGTCGTCATATGGGGCCCAAATGGATCGGGGAAAAGCGCCGTGATTGACGCTCTCGACTTCCTCTTGACCGGAAGAATGATCCGGCTCATGGGCGAGGGCACCGCCGGTATCACGCTCAAACGACATGGTCCTCACATCGATACTTCGCCGAAGGATGCCTACGTGGAAGCTGTTGTTTCTGCTGAAAGCGGTGAGAGAGTCGAAATACGACGCCGTTTGAGTGCGCCGGGGGTCGTAGAGACGTCGCCATCCTCGCCGGAGGTCTCCGCGTATCTAGAGGATTTGAAAAGAGGACAGTACGTCCTAACCAGACGCGAGATCTTGCGCTTCGTCACGTCGGACGCTGGGACGAGAGCCGAGCAAATGCGAATTCTGCTCAACCTCGTCGATATGGAGACGACACGGAAGACTCTTGTGAATATCAAGCACCGCGCTGAACGTGAGCTCAACGCGGCGATCGACGCCCTACAACAGGCCGCCGCGCGATTCGCGCCCATTCTCGGCGTGACGAGGGCGACGCGAGAGAATGTCCTGGAGTTCGTCAATCGAAGTCGAGCAGAACTCGGCGCTGCAGCTATCCCGATGCTCCAGGGCAGTCTCATAAAGGAGAACGTACCTCTACCGTCGACGACTAGGACGGTCCCAGTGACAACGAAGCAGCTTGATGATCTGGCCGCTTCGCTGCGCGATGTCTGTTCACCCACGATGCAAGCCGAGCTTCAAGACAACATGTCGAGAGCGATAAAGGCATGTAGCGAGATTCGGTCGGACCCTGTGCTCCTAAGAGAGTACCGACGCAGAGAACTCTTGCGGCTGGGTTTGGAACTGTTGAAGGATGACGGAAAGTGCCCGCTCTGTGACGAGAGTTGGCCTGTGGGCGTACTCGATAGTCGACTAAGGACCGCGTTCTCGAAGGCGTCTGCGGTACACAGCAGAGTCGGTGTGTTCGACACTTCACGGAACAGGGCGTGCACGATACTTCGGACAATCGCCGCCGCAGTCGACCAACTGTTGACGATCGTCGTGCGGATGCCAGGAGCGCTACCACAGTATCGAGCGGAACTATCGAACATGAGAGATCAAGCTAAGGGCTTGTTGGCGATACTGAGCGGAGACCCCGAGACTGTGATCGCGCGTCCTACCCTAGACGACGACTTTCCCATGCCGGTTAACGACGACACGTCTCGGGCCGTCGAAGCGGCTCTGAGTGACGTGCGTGGGGGAGCGAAAGCTGTCGCGCCGCAGCAGGAGGCGTGGGATGCTCTAACGAGAGTGGAGCAGGTTCTTGCCCTTGTGGAGGATGCGCAGAATCTTGTCGATAAGCGCCAAGTCGTGGCGAGGCGGGGATCGAAACTACATGCTGCCTTCTGCAAGGCACAAGAAGGCGTATTACACGAACTGTACGTCAGCATAGAGGAGCGCTTCACAGAGTTGTATCGCGAGCTCCACGGACCCGATGAAGGCCACTTTGCCGCCCATCTTCTGCCCAAGGAGGCGGGCCTCAATTTCGAGGTGGACTTCTACGGACGTGGATCGCACCCGCCCCACGCACTCCACAGCGAAGGACATCAAGACAGTATGGGGGTTTGCCTATTCTTGACACTTTACGAACGGCTCGCTGGCGCGAGCTCGAACATGGTCCTGTTAGATGACGTCGTGATGTCTGTTGACTCGGAGCACAGGCGTCAATTCGCGCGGCTCCTCCAGACGGAGTTTGGCGATTGTCAGTTCATTATTACTACACACGATCGAACGTGGGCGAGCCAGCTCCGGACCGAGGGCATGGTCACTTCAGCCAACATGGTTCAGCTGTTCGGCTGGAACGTCGAGAGCGGCCCTCGAACGCTCTCGGCTGGGGACGTCCTAGAGCAGGTGGAGCACAGCCTCTCCGTCGGTAATGTCGCGAGCGCGGCAGCCACCCTGCGGCGGGGTGCCGAAGAATTCTGTCAACAAGTATGTGAACGGCTTCGCGCGCCCGTCCGATTCTCGACAACGGGTCAATGGGAGTTGGGCGACTTGGCACCAGCCGCCGTATCACGACTCCGATCGCTTCTAAAGGAGGCGAAGCGCGCCGCGAATTCGTGGAATCAATCGGACGTGCTTGACGACCTGGCAGAAATCGAAAGCACAGTCGCTCAGACTGTCGCGCGTCTGCAGATGGAGAGTTGGCTAGTCAACGACAGTGTCCACTACAACGCCTGGGCGGCGTTCTCTGTGCCCGATTTTCGCCCCATGGTAGAGGCGATGAGAGACTTCTTCGACTTGTTTCGATGCGCTCAATGTCAAAGCCTGCTCAACCTAAACCTCCAGAATCGAGTTCACTCGGCCGTCAAGTGTGCGTGCGGAGGTATCAATTGGAATCTTGTCGCAAGGGCTTGAGGATCGCCGTGACGGAGGGAGACGAGCCATTGATGGATCAATAGTGGTAGTTGAGCGCGTCGCGGTCCTCGGAGGCACCGGCGAGGAGGGCTTTGGCCTCGGCGCGCGCTGGGCCGCGGCCGGCATCGAGGTCGTCGTCGGGTCGCGCGACGCGGGCCGCGCCGAGGCCGCGGCGCAGCGGCTCGCCGAGCGCGTGCCCGGCGCCCGCGTCGACGGCGCCGAGAACCCCGACGCTGCCGCGTCCGCGGACGTCGTCGTCGCGACCGTGCCGTTCGCGGGCCAGGCCGCGCTGTACAAGTCGGTCGCCGAGTCGCTGCGCGAGAACGCGGTCGTGGTCGATTGCACCGTCCCGCTCGCCGCGGGCGTCGGGGGCCGGGCGACGCACGTCCTCGGCGTGTGGCAGGGCTCTGCGGCGCAGCACGCCGCGTCGCTGCTGCCCAAGGGAACGGCGCTGTGCGCAGCGTTCCACTCGCTGTCGGCACACGCGCTCGCGGACCTCGACCACGCCCTCGACGGCGACGTGCTCGTGTGCGGCGCGAAGGCCGGCAAGCCCGCGGTGCGCGCGCTCGTCGAGGCGATCGCGGGCCTGCGCTACGTCGACGCCGGCCCCCTCGAGGCCGCGCGCATCGTCGAGCCGATCACGGCGCTGCTCGTCGGCATCAACCGCCGCTACGGGACCGACCGCGCCGGCATCCGCGTCACGGGCATCGGCGACCCCCCGCGCTGACACCGAGGAGGCCGAGATGGCTGGGACGGCAAGAGAGCTCTTCGAGCACCAGCTCCGCGAGGTCTACGACGCCGAGCACTGGCTCGTTGACGCCCTCTCCGACATGGCCGCGCGCGCGACCGACGCCACAACGCGATCAAAGCAGCGCGTTCTCGTCAGCCCATCGAAGGAACGAGTTGCCATCGCAAGGAAATACCGCTGACGCAGAGCGAAGGGCATCGACGAGCTCACACGCGGCAGTGTCTTCAAGCTCGCCGTTCCTTAGTCCTCGAACAATGAGCCAAAGACTTCCGTGAACGACGACGTGGCGGGTCTTCGCTACGCGCTTCGCAGCCTCGTCATCAACGATTGCCATGGCTCCGTGAAGTTCTGCCCACGCGAGTGTGCTTGCTTCGCCGACTCCACGAGGTCCGGTGCCCAAGACGCGCGCGTACTGTGCAAAGACAGAGAGTTCTTCTAGTGTCGAAATTGTCGCCCGAGACAACCAGTCCGCTTCAAGGCACGTCCGAAGGTCTGGATGCTTCGGCACGCCATCTCGTATCTCATCTAGAACCGCCGTGGGAGCGTGCCGCTTCCACCCCTCCGTCAGATTTCTCAGTACGTCCAACCGCCCCGCTCGTGAGAAATGACTGAGTGGGGACGTGTTGAAGACGATGTCATCAATCGAACTCACTGCGCAAAGCCTCGAGCGGAAGCTGCGGAAGCTGCGGAAGGTCATCGACCGCTAAAGTGCCCCGGAGTATCTCGAGCGCACGTTCCCTAGCAAGCTTGAATTGTCGGTACCCCTTAAGGACTCCACTCACAAATGCTGGAGATAGCAACGGAGTCGGGACGTCTTCGAGTACGTACAAGCCTCGTTCCATCAGCTCGGCGCGCTTGGGCAGCTGTGAACTCAATGCTCGATGCATCGATTCGTCGATAAGCTCCAGGTTGCGCGCATGCGCGCAGAGTGCTGACCAACTTACGCGGTATTCAAAGCTGGTGCGGAGAAGAAATTCGCGGACATCCGCCGAACCGCGAAGATCCCGCCACCGGCTTGCCAAGTCATCCCGGGGGATTAGCAGGTTGATGGCGAAGACATTTACAAGCGCCTCATGCCCTGCTTCATCCCGACCCGGACGCCAGTCGAGGGCGTAGTCGGCACCCATGAAGTGATGCCCGAGTTCGTGGGCGAGCGTGAATCGTCGTCGAACGAATTCAAGCGAGCCGTCCACCAAGGCAACGCCCCCTTGCGGCAGACTGACGTAGGCCCCCTCGAAAGCGCCGGGTGGCAATTCGTGACAGAAAGCAAAGACGCCGAGCCGTTCGGCAACATCAGCCAATGACGAGATCGGGCCCTGAGGCTGTCCGACGATACGTCGAGCTGATGCTGCGGCGTCCACCGCCTCACTTATGTTTTCCGGGACGAACGGCTCTGAGTGTTCCGTGGCCGTCAGTAGACCCAGCTCGAGCAGGAGTTCCACGTCTCGGACGAGGGAGTCCAGTAGTCGCTCACCTGAAGCTGCGGCGCTGGACGGGCCTAGCTCACGTCGATAGCTAACGAGTGCGGGAGCATCTTCGTATAGAAACCAATCGATCGGGCGTGCCAGCACGCGAGACAAGCGGGCGAGCTCCAGCGAGTCGATCTCTCGCTTTCCGCTCTCGACTTTCGAGACCGCCGTCCGATCGAGGCCTAGCGCCTCGGCGAGATCCTCTTGCGTCAGCCCGACGGCCCGGCGCGCCTCAGCGACTCGACGCCCGATTTCCCCCCACTCATGTAGCCGCCGCTCCTGCACGTGCTGATTTAGCACATTAGAAGGGGGCTCGGTCAAGCCTTTTTTCACGGGGCCGGCTGTAGTCGGGCGGATCGCAATGTCGATACGCTCGTCGCGTACCGCTCCGCTCGAAACTGTTCGACTCGCCACTTGGAAGCGGGGCGTATCGCAAAGTGCGGATTGGGGCAGGAGAAGATGGCTGGGACGGCAAGAGAGCTCTTCGAGCACCAGCTGCGCGACGTCTACGACGCCGAGCACCGGCTCGTCGACGCGCTGTCCGACATGGCGGCGCGCGCGACCGACGCCGACCTGACGCGCGCGTTCGAGCAGCATCGCGAGCAGACGCAGCGTCAGATCGAGCGCGTCGAGCGCGCGTTCGCGACGATCGGCGCCGAGCCGGGGCGCGAGCGGTGCGAGGCGATCGAGGGGCTCGTCGCGGAGCTCGACGAGTTCGCCGGCCGCTCGCCCACCGAGCGCGTGCTCGACGCGTACGTCGCCGCGGCGGCCGCAAAGGTGGAGCACTACGAGATCGCGGCGTACGAGTCGCTGATCCCGCTCGCCGGCAAGCTCGGGCTCCCCGAGGCGGCCGCGGCGCTGCGCGAGAACCTCGCCGAGGAGCAGGCGACCGCGACGCAGCTCGCGACGCTGCACGCGCGCCTGGTCGACGCGCTCGCGTAGTCAGCGCACGAGATCGAGCTCGAAGGCGAGCAGCAGGACGTCGGGCGCCGGCCATCGGTCGCGCTCGGGCGCGCGGACGAACCCGAGGCGTTCGTAGAGACGGCGCGCCGCGTGCATCCACGTCGTCGTGTGGAGCACGACGAGCGTCTTGCCGGCGGCGCGTGCGCGCGCGATGCACTCCTCGACGAGCGCGCGGCCGATGCCGCGGCCCTGCACGGCGGGGTCGACCGCGAGCATCCGGATGCCGGCCGCGTCCGGCTCGTCGAACTCGGCGTAGGGGCCGGGGCCGGGGACGTACGTCACGGCCCCCGCGACGCGGCCCCCGTCGAGCGCGACGAGCACTAGCGCGTCGGCGGCGCGGCGTGCGACGTCGCGCAGCGTGTGGACGTACTCGGTCCGGACGTGGCCGCGCAGCCCCGGCGCGGGGCCCTCGCCCGGGCGCGGCGGCGCCGAGTACGCCGCGACGGTCAGCTCGGCGATCGCGTCGTAGTCGTCGCGTCGCGCGGGGCGGATCTCGACGGTGGACGGCGGCGCGTCGCGCAGCTCCACGCGCTCGCGGTCAGCGGATGATGGCGATCGGCGCGCCGGGCTGGACGGCCTGTCCGGCGGACACCTTGATCTCCTCGACCGTGCCGTCGACGTGGGCGAGGATCGAGTTCTCCATCTTCATCGCCTCGAGCACCGCGACCGCGTCGCCGGCCGAGACCTCCTGGCCCGGGCTCACGAGCACCTTGACGATCGTGCCCTGCATGGGCGCCTGGAGGGCCTCGCCCGCGCCGCCGTGCACGCCGCCGGCGCGCTTCGGAGGCTTGGGCCGCTCGCGCTGCACGATCGTGTCGAGCCGCTCGCGCACGCGCACGGCGAGCCGCTTGCCGTCGACCTCGACGTCGAAGGTGCGCAGCGCGATCTCGGGCTCTCCGGCCTTCGGCTGGGGCGGCTCGGGCTCGACGAGAGCCGACAGGTCCATCTCGCGCTCGACCGTGCCGGTGTGGTAGTCGCCGGTCGCGAAGCGCTCGTCGGCGAGCATGAGCGAGTGGAACGGGATCGTCGTCTTGATGCCGCCGATCTCGTACTCGTCCAGCGCGCGCAGCATGCGCCGGCGCGCCTGGTCGCGGTCCGAGCCGTACGTGACGAGCTTCGCGACGAGCGGGTCGTACGCCTGCGGGATGTCGGCCCCGGGCTCGACCCCCGAGTCGACGCGCACGCCCGGACCGGCCGGCTCGCGGTACGCGTCGATGCGTCCGGGGGCCGGCATGAAGCGCTTGCCTGGGTTCTCGGCGTTGATGCGGCACTCGATCGCGTGGCCCTGAAGCGAGATGTCGTCCTGCGTGAAGCCGACGTCCTCGCCCGCCGCGACCAGCAGCTGCGCGACGACGAGGTCGATGCCGGTGACGAGCTCGGTGACGGGATGCTCGACCTGCAGACGCGTGTTCATCTCGAGGAAGTAGAACGTCTTGCCGTCGGCGTCGAGCAGGAACTCGCACGTCCCCGCGTTGACGTAGCCGACCTGCGCCGAGACGCGCGCCGCGGCGGCCATGATCGCGGCGCGCACGTCCTCGCCCAGCGCCGGTGACGGCGACTCCTCGACGAGCTTCTGGTGACGCCGCTGCAGCGAGCAGTCGCGCTCCGGGAACGACAGGATCTGCCCCGACGGCAGCCCCAGCACCTGGACCTCGATGTGCCGCGGCCGCTCGAGGTAGCGCTCGAGGTAGACGTCGGCGTTCGAGAAGTACGCCTGCGCCTCGCGCGCCGCGCCCGCGAGCGCGTCGTCGATCTCGTCGTCGGTGCGCACGACGCGAAAGCCCTTGCCGCCGCCGCCCGCCGACGCCTTGACCGCGATCGGCAGACCGTGCTGCGCGGTGAACGCGCGCACCTCGTCGGGACCCGTCACCGGCTCCGTCGTCCCGGGCACGGTCGCGACGCCCGCGTCGAGCGCGGCGCGGCGCGCCGCCGTCTTCTCGCCCATCCCGTCGATGACGTCGGCCGCGGGCCCGACCCACGTCAGCCCCGCGTCGACCACGGCGCGCGCGAAGTCGCCGTTCTCGGCGAGGAACCCGTAACCGGGATGCACGGCCTCGGCCCCCGAGCGCTTCGCGGCCTCGATGATCTTCGGGATGTTGAGGTACGACTCCGACGCCGGGCCGGGCCCGACGTTGTACGCCTCGTCGGCGATGCGCGTGTGCACTGCGCCGGCGTCGAGGTCGGAGTAGACCGCGACCGACGCGACACCGAGGTCGCGGCACGCCCGCATGACGCGCACGGCGATCTCCCCCCGGTTGGCGACGAGCAGCTTCCGGAACATCGCTCCGTATCCTACGGTGGCGATGGCGACCGATCTGAGCGCGGCGGAGATCGAGACCGCGCTGCGCGGCTCGCTGGGCCGTCCGTTGCGCCTCTTCGACGTCGTCGGCTCGACCAACGACGTCGCGCTCGACTGGGCGCGCGCCGGCGCTCCGCACGGCGCCCTCGTCGTCGCCGACCACCAGAGCGCGGGGCGCGGCCGGCGCGGCCGGGCGTGGCTGTCGGAGCCCGGGCGCGCGCTGCAGGCGTCGCTCGTGCTTCGCCCGCCCGTGCCGCCGCCGGACGCCGCGCTGCTGACGACGCTGCTCGGCGTCGCATGCGCCGGCGCGCTCGCGGGGGCCGCGGAGCTCGACGCCGCGATCGAGTGGCCCAACGACGTCACCGTCGGTGGGCGCAAGGTCGCCGGGATCCTGGTCGAGTCGCGCACGGGAGGCGACGGCCTCGTGGCCGTCGCCGGCGTCGGGATCAACGTCGACTGGCCGTCCGGCGCCCTGCCCCGGGAGATCGCGTCGCGCGCCACGAGCGTCGCGGCCGAGAGGGCGCGCGCCGGGCTCGGCCCCCCGCCGACGCGTCCCGTCCTGCTCGCCGCGCTGCTCCACGAGATCGAGCGCCTCCTGCCGTCGCTCGCGGCCGCCGACGGCCGCGCCGCGCTCGTGGCGCGCGCGTCGGAGCGCTCGACGCTGCTCGGACGCCGCGTGCGGGTGCGGCTCGCGTCCGGGGCGGCGCTCGACGGCGTCGCCCGCCGGCTGCTGCCGAGCGGCGCCCTCGAGATCGCCACGGACGACGGTCCCGTCGCGGTCGACGCGGGC
This sequence comes from Actinomycetota bacterium, assembly GCA_036260375.1. Taxonomy (GTDB): domain Bacteria; phylum Actinomycetota; class CADDZG01; order CADDZG01; family WHSQ01; genus DASZZZ01. The sequence continues at coordinate 20,296 of DASZZZ010000035.1, read as the reverse complement.
GAGGTCGAGCGCGCCCGCGGCGGACAGCCGCCGGAGCACGATTAGGATTTCGCCCCGACGACGCACACGGCAGGGGGGCAGATGACGCAGGTGGAAGGCCGCACGGAGGACGTCGCTTCGGTCGCGGCGCGCGTCAAGCGCGGCGGCGCGCCCAAGTACCACGCGAGGCTCGCCGAGCAGGGGAAGCTGTTCGTGCGCGACCGGCTCGCGCTGCTGCTCGACGACGCCGACGGCTTCGTCGAGGACGGGCTGCTCGTCAACGCGCTCGCCGGCGACCTCCCGGCCGACGGCGTCGTCACCGGCGTCGGCACGGTCGACGGCCGCCCGGTCGCCGTGATGGCCAACGACCCGACCGTCAAGGCCGGCTCGTGGGGCGCGCGCACGGTCGAGAAGATCATCCGGATCATCGAGCTCGCGCGCCGGCACGAGCACCCGATCGTCTACCTCGTCGACTCCGCCGGCGCACGCATCACCGACCAGGTCGACCTCTTCCCCGGCCGCCGGGGGGCCGGCAAGATCTTCTACAACCAGGTGCAGGCGTCGGGGAGCGTGCCGCAGGTGTGCTGCCTGTTCGGGCCGTCGGCCGCGGGCGGCGCGTACATCCCCGCGTTCTGCGACGTCGTGTTCATGGTCGACGGCAACGCGTCGATGTACCTCGGCTCGCCGCGCATGGCCGAGGAGGTCATCGGCGAGGTCGTGACGCTCGAGGAGATGGGCGGCGCGCGCATGCACTGCGAGGTGTCGGGCTGCGGCGACCTCGTGGTCCCCGACGACAAGGCGGCGATCGAGGCGGCGCGCGGCTACCTGTCGTACTTGCCGCAGAGCTGGCGCGACGCCCCGGCGCGCGTCGAGGCGCGTCCGCCCGCGTACCGCGGGTCGCTCGCCGGCATCGTCCCCGAGGACGAGTCGCGCGCGTTCGACATGTACGCGGTCGTCGCCGGGCTCGCCGACGAGGGCTCGTTCTTCGAGATCAAGCCGGCGTGGGCGCGCGAGCTGATAACCGGCCTCGTGCGGATCGAGGGCCGCGTCGTCGGCGTGCTCGCCAACCAGCCGCAGGAGCGCGGCGGCGTGCTGTTCGTCGACTCCGCCGACAAGGCGGCGCGCTTCGTGTGGCTGTGCGACGCGTTCAACATCCCGCTGCTGTTCCTCGCCGACGTCCCGGGGTTCATGATCGGGACCGCGGTCGAGCGCCAGGGCATCATCCGTCACGGCGCCAAGATGATCACCGCGGTGTCGGAGGCGACCGTGCCCAAGCTGTGCGTCGTGGTGCGCAAGGCGTACGGCGCGGGGCTCTACGCGATGGCGGGACCGGGCTTCGAGCCCGACGCGACCATCGCGCTGCCGACCGCCCGCATCGCGGTCATGGGCCCGGAGCCCGCGGTCAACGCGGTCTTCTTCAACAAGATCCAGGCGATAGAGGACCCCGACCAGCGCGCCGCGTTCGTCGCGCAGCGCCGATCCGAGTACGAGAAGGACATCGACATCGTCCACCTCGCGTCGGAGAACGTCGTCGACGCCGTCGTCGAGCCCGACGAGCTGCGCGCGGAGATCGTGCGCCGGCTCGACCGCGCCGAGCGCAAGGACCGCCACTTCACGCGCCGCAGGCACGGGGTGCCGCCGGTATGACGCAGACGATCGGCGCGCGCGGCTTCGTGTCGCTCGCGACGGACGGCGACGTCGGGGTCGTGACGCTCGAGCGCCCCGACGCGCTCAACGCGATCTCGGGCGCCGTCGCCGACGACCTTCGCGACGCGTTCCGCGCGGTCGGGTCGCGGCCGGACATCCGCGTGATGGTCCTGCGCGGGGCGGGCGACAAGGCGTTCTGCGTCGGCGCCGACCTCAAGGAGCGCTCGGCGTTCACGCTCGACGACTTCCACTCCAATCGCCGCCAGATGCGCGGCATGTTCTCGGCGTTGCGCGACGTGCCGCAGCCGACGATCGCATCGGTGTTCGGCTTTGCGCTCGGCGGCGGCTTCGAGCTCGCGCTGTCGTGCGACGTCGTCGTGGCCGCGGAGGGCACGCAGCTCGGGCTGCCCGAGGCGCGCGTCGGGCTGCTGCCCGCGGGCGGCGGGACGCAGCTGCTGCCGCGCAAGGTCGGCGAGGCGCGCGCCAAGGAGCTCGTCTTCACGGGGCGGCGCTTCTCCGCCGAGGAGGCGCACGGGATGGGGCTCGTAGCACGCGTCGTCCCGCGGTCCGAGCTCGACGCCGCGGCGATGGAGCTGGCGCGCGACGTGTGCCGGTCGTCGCCCGTCGCGGTGCGCGAGGCCAAGCGCGCCATCGAGGCCGCGCTCGGGTCGTCGATCGACGACGGCTTGGAGCTCGAGAACGAGGCGTGGGCGCGCGTCGTCGCGACCGAGGACCGCGCCGAGGGCATCGCCGCGTTCAACGACAAGCGCGAGCCCCGGTGGCAGAACCGATGACGCCGCCGCGCGTGCGGGTCCGCGAGGTCGGGCCGCGCGACGGCATCCAAAGCGAGCGCGCGCAGATCGCGACGCGCGACAAGGTCCGCCTGATCGACGCGCTGTCGACGACCGGGCTGCCGGCGATCGAGGCGGTGTCGTTCGTCTCGCCCAAGGCCGTCCCGCAGATGGCCGACGCGCGCGACGTGTGGGCGGGCATCACGCGCACCCCGGGCGTCTTCTACTCCGCCCTCGTCCCCAACCGCAAGGGCGCCGAGATCGCGGCCGAATGCGGCGTCGACGGGATGCAGGTGTTCGTCGCGGCGACGGACTCGTACAACCTCAACAACGTGCGCAAGACGGTGCGCGACTCGATCGCCGACGTCGCCGACGTCGTTGCGGTCGGGCGCGCCGCGGGCATCCCGGTCGAGGGCACGATCTCGACCGCGTTCGGATGCCCGTACGAGGGCGACGTCGCGCCGGAGCGCGTCGTCGAGGTGTCGCGCTGGATGGTCGACGAGGGCATCGGCGCGATTTCCTACGGCGACACGACCGGGATGGGCACGCCGCGGCGCGTGCGCGACGTCGTCGAGGCGCTGCGCGCGGAGCTGCCCGGGCTCGTGCTCAACATGCACTTCCACGACACGCGCGGCACCGGGCTCGCCAACGTCGTCGCGGCGCTCGAGCTCGGTGTGGACTACTTCGACTCGTCGATCGGGGGCATGGGCGGGAGCCCGTTCGCCGCCGGCGCGACCGGCAACGTCACCACCGAGGACCTCGTGCACATGCTGTCGGACATGGGGATCGAGACGGGCGTCGACCTCGACGCGCTGCTCGACGCGGCGCGTCTCGCCCAGGAGCTCGTCGCCGGCGAGCTGCCCAGCAAGCTGCTCAAGGCGGGGCCGCGGTGGGCCGTCGCCGGGCCCGTGCGCGAGGCGGGCTAGCGGCGTGTTCTCGAAGGTGCTCGTCGCGAACCGGTCCGAGATCGCGGTGCGCGTCGCGCGCACGTGTCGCGAGCTCGGCGTCGCGTCGGTCGCGGTGCACTCGGACGCCGATGCGCGCGCCCGGCACGTGCGCGTCGCCGACGAGGCCGTGCACCTTCCCGGCGTCGCGCCGGCCGACACGTACCTGAACGCCGACGCGATCGTCTCCGCCGCGCGTGCGACGGGGGCCGAGGCGATCCATCCCGGCTACGGCTTCCTGTCGGAGAGCGCGGCGTTCGCCGAGAAGGTCGCCGACGCGGGCCTCGCGTGGGTCGGCCCGCCCGCGGACGCGCTGCGCGCGCTCGGCGACAAGGTGTCGGCCCGCCGCATCGCGTCCGCCGCCGGAGTCCCGTTCGTCCCCGGCGTCCTCGACCCCGTCGACGACGCGCGCGTCGTCGAGGAGTTCGCGGCCGAGTACGGTTTCCCCGTCGCGGTCAAGGCGGCCGGCGGCGGCGGGGGCCGCGGCCTGAAGGTCGCCCGCTCGGCGGACGAGATCGCCCCGGCGTTCGAGTCCGCGCGCCGCGAGGCGCAGGCGTACTTCGGCTCCGCCGACGTCTACGTCGAGCGCTACCTGCCGGCCCCCAAGCACCTCGAGGTCCAGGTGCTCGCGCCGGCGCCGGGCGACGCGCTGTGGCTCGGCGTGCGCGACTGCTCGCTGCAGCGGCGCCACCAGAAGCTCGTCGAGGAGACGCCGCCGCCGCGCTGGGCCGAGCGCGCCCCGGAGATGGGCGCCGCGGCGGTCGCGCTCGCCAAGGCGTCGGGGTACGTGAACGCGGGCACGGTCGAGATGCTCGTCGACGACGACGGCGAGTTCTACTTCCTGGAGGTCAACGCGCGTCTGCAGGTCGAGCATCCCGTGACCGAGGAGGTCTTCGGCGTCGACCTCGTCGCGTGCCAGCTTCGGATCGCGTCGGGCGAGTCGCTCGGCTTCACGCAGGACGACCTCGTCGCGCGCGGGCACGCGATCGAGTGCCGCATCAACGCCGAGGACCCGGCGCGCGGCTTCGCTCCGTCGCCCGGCGTCGTCCGGCGGCTCGTCCTCCCCGCGGGGCAGGGCGTGCGCGTCGACGCGGGCTACGACGCGGGCGACGAGATTCCGGGCGCGTACGACTCACTGATCGGCAAGCTGATCACGCGCGGCGCGACGCGCGACGAGGCGCGCACGCGCATGCTGCGCGCTCTCGACGAGCTCGTAGTCGACGGCGTCGCCACGACCGTCGACGCGCACCGTCTGCTGCTCGAGCACCCGGAGTTCGTGGCCGGCACGCACACGACGCGCACGGTCGAGGACGGCGGCGCGCTCGACGCGCTCGCGGCCGCGCCGGACGCGGCGAGCGGCGACGGCGAGGCCGTGCTGCTCGTCGGCGGGACCGCCGTGCGGCTGTGGCATCCGGCGATGGCCGGCTCGGCCACGGCCGCGGTGCGGGGCGGCGCGGCGGCGGGCGACGTCGTCGCTCCGATGCAGGGGACGATCGTCAAGGTCCTCGTTGAGCCCGGTGCGACGGTCGCGGCCGGCGATCCCATCGTCGTGCTCGAGGCCATGAAGATGGAGACGACGCTCGCGGCCCCCGCCGCGGGCGCGGTCGCCGAGGTGCGCGTCGCGCCGGGCGACACGGTCGCGGCGGGGGCCGTGCTGGCCGTCGTCGAGTGACGCTGCACGGCGCGCTCACGGCGGCCGGCGTCGCGCTCCAAGTCGCCATTGCGGCCGCGATCGGATGGACGGTCGCGCAGCGCGCCGTGGACCGCCTCGTGCCGGCCCCCGCCCGCGCCGCCTTCGGTCTGCCCGAGCGCGCCCTCGCCGCGCTCGCCGGGTTCCTCGCGTTCTGCGTCGGGCTCATGCTCGCCCACGTCGTCAGCGGGGGCGCGGTGTTCGGCTCGCGCGCGCCGGTGCCGCTCGCGGGCGCCGCGCTCGTCGTCGCGGGCGTCCGCGCGCGGGCGTGGCCGCGCGCGGTCCCGTGGGCGCGCGTCGCGGGGGCCGCCGTGGTTCTGATCGCGCTGTACGTCGGCCCCGTCCTCGCGACCGGCTCGGGCGTGCGCGACGGCGACCTGCCGTGGCACATGGGCTGGACCGAGCAGCTGCTGCACGGCGAGCCGGTGCCGACGGGGCCGGCCCCCGAGCTCGGCCGCAACGCGTACCCGTGGGGGTTCCACGCCCTGGCCGCGACGCTCGTCCGGCTCGTCCCGGGCACCGGCGTGATCACGTCGCTGGAGGCCGTGCACGTGCTCGTCGTCCTGTGCCTGCCGCTCGCGGCGGCGTGCCTGGCGCGCCGCGTGCGTCCCGACGCCGGCTGGGCCGCCGCTGCCGCCGTGTCGTTGATCGGCGGGTTCGGATGGCTCGCGGCGCGGGGGCCGGAGTTCGCCGCGAGCCCGAGCGAGGCGCGCCACGGCGCCGACCTCGTCGCGGCGTCGCCCAACGCCGTCTACGGACTGCTGCCCCCGCCGCTGCCGCGCGAGGTCGGCGTCGTCGCGCTCGCCGCGACCGCTCTTCTCGTGGTGGTCGCGCTCGCGGGCGGCGGCCGCCGCGTCGCCGCGGCCGCCGGGGTCGCCGCGGGGATCACCGGTCTCGTCAGCGTCCCCGCGCTCGTCGCCGCGGTCGCGTGGACCGTCGCGGCGTGCGCGCGCGCCGGCGTGCGCGGGCTGCGGTTGCTCCCGTGGACGCTCGGCGTCGCGGGGCTCGTGTTCGCGACGTGGGCGGGCCCGGTCGTCGCGGACTACCTCCGCTTCGGCGGCTTCGTCGACATCACTCCGAAGCTGGGGGTCGAGTGGCCGGTGCCGACCGCGCTCGCGTCGTGGGGCGTGCTCGCGCCGCTCGCGCTCGCCGGGCTCGTCGTCGCCGCGCGGTCGCGCGCGCCGACCGCGCGCACGCTCGGAGCGTTCGTGGTCGCGGCCCTCGTGCTCGTCGCGCTCAGCGTCGCGCGTTCGCGCTTCGGGTGGCGTCTCGCGGGCAACGCGACGCTGCTGCACCAAGGACGGACGTGGGCGCCCGCGCACCTGCTCGCCGCGGCGCTCGCCGGGGTCGCCGTCGCCGCCGCGTTCGCGTGGGCCGCGGCGCGCGCGCGGACGGCCGCGGTCGTCGGCGCCGTCGTGCTGTTCGCGGCGGGCGCGGCGTCGCCGGTGCTGGCGTCCGTGCGCGTCGCGGAGCTGATCCGCGACCACCGCAAGGGCTTCGTCTACACGCGTCCCGCGCTCGGTCCGGGGTCGTTCGTGCGGCGCGCCGCGGCGCGACTCGGCCCCGACGACGTCGTGCGCGTCGAGGGCTCCAACGGCCTCGCGTTCGCGCTGTTCGAGTTCTCCGGCGTGCGGCTCGCGCGCTACGACGACGACCGCCTCGACGGCAACGACCTCCGCATCCGCTACGCGGACCTCGCGGCGCGCTGGGACGCGCGCGCGGCGCGGGGCCGCTTCGACGCCGACTACGTCGTCCGCCATCCGTTGCTCGCCCCGCCGGGCAGCGAGTTCCTCGTCGAGGGCGTCTACGGGCACGAGCGGTGGGTGCTCATGCGCGACGATCAGTAACTGGCGTACGAGATACGATAGTGACGTAGCCGCGGCCCGCACACGCGCGCCGCCGTCCCCACTCGAGGTGAGACGTGAGCGATCACGACGGGACGCCCGGCGGGCTCGATCTCGTCGCCGCGTTCGTCAACACCGACGGCGTCGACCGTGACGCCGACGACCTCGCGACCCCGGAGCTCCTCGTCGCGTGGGCGCGGCGGCGCGGGCTCGGGCCCGTCGACGCGCTCGTCACCGAAGACGACGCGGCGCGGGCGCGCTCGCTGCGCGCCGGGCTGCGCGCCGCGCTAGCCGTCCACGGTGGCGACGCAGTCGGCGACGTGCCGCTGCGACGCCTCGACGGCGTCGCCGCCGGCGTCGACCTGCGGGTGCGTTTCGAGGGCTCCGAGCCGCGCCTGGTGCCGGGGGGCCGCGGCGCCGACGCGGTGCTCGGCGCGGTGCTCGCGGCGGCGTACTCGGCCGCCGCGGCCGGGACGTGGACGCGCCTCAAGGCGTGCGTCAACGACCGCTGCGGGTGGGTGTTCTACGACCGTTCCAAGAACCGCTCCCGCCGCTGGTGCGCGATGTCGGCGTGCGGCAACGTCGCCAAGGCGCGCGAGTACCGGCGCCGCAAGGCGTCCGAGCGCTCTACGACAGCAGCGCGCGCGCGATGACCATGCGCTGGATCTCGGACGTGCCCTCGAAGATCGTGTAGATCTTCGCGTCGCGGTACCACTTCTCGACCGGAAAGTCCTTGACGTAGCCGTACCCGCCAAGGATCTGCACGGCGAGCTCGGTGACCCTGACCGCGACCTCGCCCGCCTTGAGCTTCGACATCGAGCCCTCCGCCTTCGCGAACGGCTGTCCGTTGACGCCCATCCACGCGGCGCGGTGCACGAGCAAGCGGGCCGCGTCGACCTCCATCGCCATGTCGGCGAGGTGGTTCTGGATCGACTGGTGCTGCCCGATCGGGACGCCGAACGTCTTGCGCTCCTTGGCGTAGTCGACGGCGAACTCGAGCGCGGCGCGCGCGATCCCGACCGCCTGCGCGGCGACGAGCGGCCGCGTCATCTCGAACGTCCGCAACGCCGCCGACGACCGTCCCGTCGATTCCCCGCGCCGCGCGCGCTCGAGCTTGTCCTCGAGCTTGTCCATGCCCCCGAGCACGCGGTCGAGCGGGATGCGGCAGTCCTCGAGGATGACCTCGGACGTGTCCGACGCGCGGATGCCGAGCTTCTTCTCCTTCTTGCCGGGACGGATGCCGGGGTCGTCGCGCGTGACGATGAACGACGCCTGCCCGCGGTGGCCGAGCTCGTGGTCGACGGTGGCGACGACGACGTAGACGTCGGCGTAGCGGCCGTTGGTGATGAACACCTTGGTGCCGTTGAGGACCCACTCGTCGCCGTCGCGCCGCGCGCGCGTTCGCAGCGAGCGGACGTCGGAGCCCGCCTGCGGCTCGGTGACCGCGAACGCCGCCACCTTGGGGTCCTCCGGCGTGCCGAACATGCGCGGCGCCCACTCGGCGAGCTGCTCGGGCGAGCCGCTGGCGTACAGCGCGGAGAGCGGCAGGCCGGTGCCGAAGATCGTCAGGCCGATCCCGGCGCAGCCCCACATGATCTCCTCCATGAGGACGGGCAGCGTCAGGCCGGTCGGGTCCTGGTACGCCTGGAAGTAGATGTCGAGCGAGTAGAGGCCGGCCTCGGCGGCCTTGGCGAGGACCGGCAGGGGGAACTCCTCGGTCTCGTCGTAGTGCGCGGCGACCGGGCGGATCTCCTTCTCGGCGAATTCCCGCGCCCACTTCTGGAGCTCGACGTGCTCCTCGCTGAGGGCGAAATCCACGGCTTCCCCTTCCGGTGACGGCTGCCTCCGGGCCCGTCGCCCGGCCGTGTCACCGGGCGAAACTAGACCTGCGAGTCAAGTTTAGCGCGCCGAGCCCGAGCTTGCTACGGGTCGGGGATGGCGCGGGCGGGGGCCGCGCCGACATCCACTACTCTTCGGGCATGGACTTCGACCTCAGCGAGGAGCAGCAGGCCTTCGTCGCGACCATGCGCGAGTTCGTCGACGACGCCGTCCGTCCGAACGCGGAGCGCTGGGACGAGGACGGCGAGCTCCCCATGGAGGCCGTCAAGCAGATGGCTGAGCTCGGGCTCTTCGGGCTCCCGTTCCCCGAGGAGTACGGCGGCTCGGGCGCCGACTTCCTGACGCTGTGCCTGGCGATCGAGGAGCTCGCCCGCGTCGACTCGAGCCTCGCGATCACGCTCGAGGCCGCCGTCGGCCTGGGCGCCATGCCCGTGTACCGCTTCGGCACCGACGAGCAGCGCGCCGCCCTGCTGCCGCCGTTGGCCGCGGGCGAGGCGCTCGCCGGCTTCGGTCTCACCGAGCCGGGCGGCGGCTCCGACGCGGGCGCGACGAAGACGACCGCGCGGCGCGACGGGGGCGAGTGGGTGATCAACGGCTCCAAGGCGTTCATCACGAACGCCGGCACGCCGATCACGTCGTTCGTGACGGTCACCGCCGTGACGGGCCAACAGGGCGATCGCAAGGAGATCTCGGCGATCGTGGTCCCGTCGGGCACGCCGGGCTTCGAGGTCGGCAAGCCGTACCGCAAGATGGGCTGGCACCACTCCGACACGCGCGAGCTGTCGTTCTCCGACTGTCGCGTGCCGGAGTCGAACCTGCTCGGCGACATCGGCGAGGGCTACAAGAACTTCCTCAAGATCCTCGACGACGGACGCATCGCGATCGCGGCGCTCGCCGTGGGTCTGGCACAGGGATGCGTCGACGAGAGCGTCGCCTACGCGCGCGAGCGCAGCGCGTTCGGCCGCCCCATCGGCAGCTTCCAGTCGCTGCAGTTCATGATCGCCGACATGGCGACCAAGACGGAGCTCGCGCGTCACGCGTACTACCGCGCCGCGTGGCTGCGCGAGAAGGGCCGTCCGTACAAGAAGGAAGCTGCGATGGCGAAGCTGTTCGCGTCCGAGACGGCCGTCGACGTGGCCCGTGACGCGGTGCAGGTGCACGGCGGCTACGGCTACATGGAGGAATACCCGGTGTGCCGCCACTTCCGCGACTCGAAGATCCTCGAGATCGGCGAGGGCACGTCCGAGGTGATGCGAATCCTCATCGCGCGCGAGCTCGGGCTTCCCGGCGCTTGAGGAGCCGCGCCGCCGTACCGGTCACGATCGCCACGGGCCGCGACCTCGAGCGCATCGCCGACGAGGCGCGCTCCGACGGCGCGCTCGGGCTCGACACCGAGTTCATGCGTGAGCGCACCTACCGCGCCCGCCTGTGCCTCGTGCAGGTGGCGACGCGCTCGGCGATCTATCTCCTCGACCCCCTCGACGGCGCCGACCTCTCGCCGCTCGGGGAGCTGCTCGGGGCCGAGGACGTGGAGATCGTCGTCCACGCCGGGCGCCAGGACCTCGAGCTGTTCCACGAGACGCTCGACGTCGTGCCGCGCAACGTGTTCGACGTCCAGCTGGCCGCGGCGTTCGCCGGACACGGCGCGTCGCTCCCGTACGGCCGCATCGTCGCCGAGATCGTGGGCGCTCGCATCACCAAGGGCGAGTCGTACTCGGACTGGTGCCGGAGGCCGCTGTCGCGCGCCCAGCTCGACTACGCCGCCGACGACGTCCGCTACCTGCTCGACGTGTCGGACGCGCTCAAGCGCCGGCTGCGCGAGCTCGGACGCCTGGAGTGGCTCGAGGAGGAGATGGTGCTGCAGCACCGCGCGGAGTCGTACGAGCTCGATCTCGACGGCGCGTGGCGCAAGGTCGGGGGACGGGGCTCGCTGTCGGGGCGCCAGATCGCGGTGCTGAGGGAGGTGGCGCGCTGGCGCGAGGAGGCCGCGGCGCGCCGCGACATCCCCCGCGGGTGGGTGCTGAAGGACCCGACGCTGGTGGAGATCGCTCGCCGCGCGCCCGCGACGTCGCGCGACCTCGCGCGCATCCGGGGCATCTCGACGGCCGAGGTCGAGCGATCGGGCGGTGAGATCGTGGCCGCAGTCGAGCGCGGCCGCAACGCTCCGGCGGTCGAGCAGCGGCCGTCCCCGCCGCGCGAGGCGCTGCTGCGCGCCCGCCTCGTCTCCAGCCTCGCCGACGCGCTCGTGCGCGCGCGCTGCGAACGAGCGTCGATCGCGACCGAGCTCGTCGCGACGCGCGGCGACCTCGAGGAGGTGCTCGCGGAGCGCTTCGCCGGCGACGGAGACGGCGAGTCCCACCGTCTGCTCCAGGGCTGGCGCCGCGAGATCGCGGGGACCGCGGTGCTCGACCTCGCCGACGGCCGCATCGCTCTGCGCGCCCTGGGCGCGCGTCCGTGGGTCGAGGAGGTGCCGCTGTGACCGGCACGGCAGGGCGTGCACGACATCGAGCGCGCGAGGGAGGATGACGGCGTGACCGACGCCGAGGAGCGCCTAGGGCTGTTCATGGACTTCGAGAACCTGGCTCTCGGCGCGCGCGATCGCGGGGGCCGGCTCGACATGGGCGTGATCATGGACGCGCTCTCGGAGCGCGGACGCGTCGTGGTGCGGCGCGCGTACGCCGACTGGAACCTGTTCTCCGAGCACCGTGCCGGCCTGGTGTCGCAGCGCATCGAGCTCATCGAGATCCCACAGCGCACCGGCATGGTCCGAAAGAACGCGGCCGACATCAAGCTCGCCGTCGACGCGCTCGAGCTCGCGTTCCAGCGCGAGTTCATCACGACGTTCGTCGTCGCGTCCGGCGACTCCGATTTCACGCCGCTCGTGTCCAAGCTGCGGGAGCTCAACCGCAGGGTCATCGGCCTCGGCGTCGAGGGCTCGACGTCGGAGCTGCTGCCCGGCGCGTGCGACGAGTTCCTGTTCTACGAGCGCCTGCTCGGCCCGGGCTCGGGGCGAACCGCGCCGCGGCGCGCGCGTTCGCGCGACGGCGGCTCCGACGAGTCGCTGTCGGACCTCGCGCGGCTGTCGCGGCTGGTGACGCAGACGCTGTCCGGCCTGCAGCGATCGAGCGACGGGCCGATCCTGTCGTCGATGCTCAAGCGTGCCGTCCTGCGCAAGGACCCGACGTTCACCGAGGGCGACTACGGGTTCCGCGCGTGGGGGGAGCTGCTGCGCCACCTCGAGACGATGGGGATGATCGAGCTGCGCGCCGGGAGCGCGGACGGCGACCCGAACGTCGACTTCCCCGCCGACGGGGGCGGGGAGGAGGCGGCGTTCGAGCTGCTGCGCGACGTCGTCTCGGAGCTCGAGCAGCGCTCCGGGAGCCCGCCGCTGTCGGGGCTCAAGAACGAGCTGCGCAAGCGCCGCCCCGGATTCTCGGAGAAGGACTTCGGCTACGGCGGCTTCCTGCAGTTCGTCAAGGCGGCCGCGGCGCGCGGCGCGGTGGACCTCGAGTGGGACGACGAGTCCGAGGACTACTACGTCACCGCCGGCGCCATCTGACTTCCACGCGACGCGTCGTCGCGCGCTCCCTGCCCCGATCGATGACCCCCGTCTAGACTCGTGAAGTCGACGGTGCCGAGTCGAGTGCCGAGTCGAGTATGGGAGGTCACGCATGCCGGCTTCCGACCGAGGGCGCCGCGCGACCGCGCCAGCGGTTTCTCAGTTGTCCTGGCCGTCGGTGTCGGCGTCGTCGACCGCTTTCTCGAGGTCCTTGGCGCCCTCCTCGACCCGCTCCTGCGTGTCGTCGACGCCCTCCTGGACGTCGTCGACGTCCTCCTGGTCGCACCCCGCGAGCCCGAGCGCCCCGAGGGCGACGAGCGCCGCGGTCGCGGCGCGTGCGAGCCGGTCGCGTCCCATGGCTGTACCTCCCGTCTGCGTCGTGCCGCGTCGTCGACGTCGCGCGGCGTCCGTCGCCGGACGCGTACCCGCGCGCGGCCCCCTCGACTCGCGCACGGACGATCTCGCCGGCGTGCGCGACGCGTCACGCGTCAGCGGAGCCAGGTGCGGACTATCGCCTTGCTGAAGCCCCACGCGTAGCGCAGCGGCGCCGGCTTCTTCGTCGCGCCCGACGCGCGCCGGCGCAGCGTGATGGGGACCTCGACGACCGAGAGCTTCTTGCGCGCCGCGTCGAGGATGACCTCCGACACGTAGAACTGGTCCTGGCGCAGGTCGAGCCGGCGCAGCGCGTCGGCCGTCACGGCGCGGTAGCCGGTCGACGGATCGGTGATCTTGGTGCGGCCGAGCGCGGTGAGGAGCTTGGCGAACAGGGTCACGCCGTGCTTGCGCAGGCGCGACTCGATCTCGAACGTCCCCAGCACGCGCGACCCCTGGACCATGTCGGCCTCGCCCGCGAGCAGCGGCTGCACGAGGAGCTTCGCCTCGCGCGGGTCGTGCTGCCCGTCGGCATCCATCGTCACGACGACGCGCGCGCCGGCGCGCAGCGCCGCCTCGTAGCCGAGCCGCACGGCGGCCCCCGACCCGCGCCGGAGATCGCGCCGTATGACGGTCGCGCCGAGCGCGCGCGCGGTCGCCTCGGTCGCGTCGGTGCAGCCGTCGGCGACGACGATCGGCATCACCGGCATGCCCTCGATCTCGTCGGGCATCTCGGTGAGCACCGCGGGGAGGTTATCGGCCTCGTTGTGCGCCGGCAGCACGACCGCGCACGACTCCGCGACGGGCGCCCACCCGCGGTCCTCGAGGCGCTGCAGCGCGAGGTAGTCGACGAGGCGGCCGACCTCGTCCGAGAGCTGGTCGTCGCGCGAGAAGCCGCGGAACAACAGCGCCATCGTGAAGACGTTCGAGATGACCAGCAGTCCGATGATGCGCCGCTCCTGGCCCGGCTGGAAGCCGAGCGCGCCCAGCACGGGGTCGAGGAGGTCGGGGGCCGCGGCCGCGACCGTGAGCGCGACCGAGACGAGCGCGACCACGACGGCCTCGCCGCGGCGAAGCTGCCCCTTGCGATAGCGGCGAAGCGCGAACGCCGCGAGCAGCACGGCGACGATCGCTCCGAAGATGCGTAGACCCATGGGCGTCGCCGGCGACGCGCCGGACTCTCCGGGGGCGGCCGGCGCTCGGAGGGTAGCACGCACGCGCGGCCCCCTCGCGGACGTGTGGCACGCTCGTTCCGTGGAGCACTACGAGTCGCACACGTACGGCGACCGCATCGCGTCGGAGTACGACGGCCTCTACGGCGGCCTCTTCGACGTCGACGCGACGGTGTCGACGCTCGAGACGCTGGCCGGCCGCGGGCCCGCGCTCGAGCTCGGCGTCGGGACGGGGCGCGTCGCGCTGCCGCTCGCGGCACGCGGCGTCGAGGTCTGCGGCATCGACGCGTCGCAGGCCATGCTCGACGTGCTCGCGTCCAAGCGCGGCGACGTCGACGCGGTGCTCGGGGACTTCGCCGACTTCGACCTCGGCCGCCGCTTCGCGCTCGTGTACGTCGTGTTCAACACGTTCTTCGCGCTCACGTCGCAGGACGACCAGGTCCGGTGCTTCGAGTGCGTCGCGCGTCACCTCGACGACGGAGGCCGCTTCGTGCTCGAGGTGTTCGTGCCCGACGTGGCGCGCTTCGACCGGCACCAGCACGTCGGCGTCGACCGCGTCACGCTCGACGAAGTCGAGCTTGAGGTCAGCCGCCACGATCCCGTCCACCAACGCGTATCGAGCCATCGCGTCATCGTGGGCGAGCACGGCGCGCGCCTCTACCCGGTGTTCGTGCGCTACGCGTACCCGTCGGAGCTCGACCTCATGGCGCGGCTCGCGGGCCTCACGCTCGAGCACCGCTGGGGCGACTGGAGGCGCGCGCCGTTCACGTCGGACAGCGCCCACCACGTGTCCGTCTACGTACGGTGACGGCGCCGCCGCGCTCGCGTTCGTCCGCGCGCGGCGCGCGTCACGGGGTGAGGTAGGGGCGGTCCGGGCGCTCTACTCGCTCAACCTCCGAGGCCCGCACGACGACCTCGCGCCCGAGCGGGTACACGGCGCCGGTCACGCGCACCCAGTCGTCGTCGCCGAACTCGCCCGGCGGCGCGCCGACGACGCGCACCTGCACGCTCAGCGCGTCGGCGACGCAGCACGACACGAGGAAGCGGTTTAGGACGAGCTCGTCGGCGGGCTGGCCCTTGTCGCGCGTGACGAAGCCCACGAACGACGCGCGCTCGCCCGCGCGCGTCGCCAGAGCCTGCATCGCGTCGCGCGACCGCAGCGCGCCGGCGACGTCGACGATCGACAGCTCTCCCGTCGCGATGTCCTCGGCCGACGACCCGAACCCGCCGCTCGCGAGCGTCGAGCGCCGCGCCGCCGCGTAGGACCCGAGCGCGGCGGGGGGCAGGGCGAGCACGACGACGACCGGCGCGACGACGAGCGCGACGCCCCATGCGTCGCGCGCCGCGACCGGCTGCGGATCGTGGACGCGCAGCGACAGCGCGCGGCCCACGGTCGCGATGGTCAGGATCGCGGCGCCGACCGGCACGACCCAGTCCGTGCGCGGCGACAGGTACAGCGACGAGCGGTCGGTCGCGATGAGGAACCAGAACAGCGCGGCCCACGCCGAGAGCGCGCCCGTCGACAGGACGCGCGCGGGAGAGACGCGCGTGACGACGTCCGCCCGGCGCGCCGCGTGTGCGCTCATCCGACGAGCACCTCGAGCCACAGCGTTCCCGCCAACGTCACCGCGCCGACTACGACGACGACCGTGCGCAGGAAGCCGCGCGTGAACGTGCCCGCGTAGAGGAAGCCGAGCTTCGTGTCGACCATCGGCCCGAAGACGAGGAACGCGAGCTGCGCGGCGGGGCCGAACTGGACGAACGACGCGGCGACGAACGCGTCGGACTCCGAGCACAACGACAACACGAACGCGAGCGCCATCAGCGCGACGAGGCTCACGATCGGCGTCTCCGCGACCGCGCCGATGACGCTCTGAGGCACGAACGTCTGCAGCGTCGCGGCGACCGCGGCGCCGAGCACGAGGTAGCGGCCCATGAAGGTGAAGTCGCCCGCCAGATGCGAGAAGAACGCGCGCGGGCGCGACTCGTCGTGCTCGTGCCCGTGGTCGTGGTCGTCGCCCGGGCGCGTCCGCAGCAGCTCCGACCCGGAGCGGTCGGCGACGACCCAGCCGACCGCGAGCGCGGCGAGCAGGCCGAGTCCGGCGCGCCCGAGGACCATCGTCCACAGCTGGTCGCGGCCGCGGTACGCGACCGCGGTGGAGATGAGAACGACGGGGTTGAGGATGGGCGCGGCGAGCATGAACGTGACCGCGGCCCCGGGCGACAGCCCCTTGGCCGCGAGCCGGCGCGCCACCGGCACCGAGCCGCACTCGCACACGGGGAACGCGAGGCCGCCGAGCCCCGCGGCGGGCAGCTGCAGCGCGCGCGGCAGCGTCGCGATGCGCTCGAACGCGCGCGCCGGCACGAACACCTCGATCGCCGCCGACACGACCGCGCCGAGCAGCACGAACGGGATCGCCTCGACGAGCAGCGAGCTGAACACGAGCACGAAGTTCTGCACGCCGGCGACGCGGCCCGGGTCGGCGAGCGACAGCGCGACGCCGAACGCCGCGAGCGCGGCGGCGACGAGCGCGGGCCGGCGCCACGCGCTCGTGTGGGCGGGAAGTCGCGCCGCGACGTCGGCCATCAGCAGTACCTCGCGAACGACACCGCGATCGCCGGGAACGCGTCGGCGACGACCGGCTCGCCGCCGCGTCGCAGCTGCGCGAGGGCGTCGACGACGGCGTCCTCCGCGATGCCCTCGGCGGCGACGACGTCCTGGTCGACGAACAGCCCGCCCGCCGCGACCGCCTCGACGACGGGGGCCCCGACGGAGCGCTCCACCGCGCGCTCCACCGCGCGCGCGCCGAGCGCTCCGCGCGCCGGCGCCGCGTCGCCCGTCGCGGTCACGACGACCGCCGCATCGCCCGGCGCGGCGCGCTCCGCGGCCGCGGCGAGGCGGCCGAGCGCGGCGTCGAGCGCCGCCGGAGCGCCGTCGAGCGCCACCGCGAGGAGGTCGGGCTCGCTGTCGTCGCCGTAGCCGCGCCGCAGGAGGCGCTCGGCCGCGTCCACACGGGCGCGCGTCGAACGCGCGTAGACGACGTCGTCGCGATCGACGTCGACGTACCAGGCGCGGCCGACGAGGCCGCGCACGACCGGGCCGCCGGCGACGAGCCCGACGCGCGGACGGCCGCCGCGCAGCTCGTCGAGATCGTCGCCGAGCGCCGCGATCACCGACACCGGCGCGCGCCGGCTCCACGCGCGCACGAGGCGGCCCCCGTCGTCGCGCACGAGCGTGCCCGTGACTCCGTGCTCGCGCGGCACGCCGCCGGTGCCGATCGTCGTCGTGGCCGCGGCCGGGTCGAGGGGCTCGGACGGGACGACGGCGTCGAACGTCCCGGCGCCGTCGTCGACGAGGCGCTCGAGCTCGGTCCATCCCGCGACGTCGGCTCCGTCCACGCCCTCGAGGACGATCTCGACGACGAGGCGCGCGGGGGCGCCGGTCGCGACGCCCGGCACGGCCTCGCCGGACCGGACCTCGGGATGCGGGCGCTCGAGGCCGACGAGCGCGGCGACCGTGGGTGCGACGTCGTCGAGGCCGGTGCCGGCCGGGACCGACGCCGACGGGTCGACGCCGGCGCCGTGGAACACCAGCGGCACGCGCGCGGCCCCCGCGTCCGCCGCGGGCCACGCGGTCGCGCCGGTCGCGACGCCGGTCGTTCGCGTCACCGCGACGACGTCGGGCGAGCGGCCGTCGCGAAAGCCCGCCGCGACGCGCGCCCGGACGGCGTCGGGCAGCGAGCAGAACGGGACGTCCGCGGCGGTCTGCGCGGGTCGGTCGCACGATCGTCCCGCGCACGCGGCCCGCAGGACCGCGGCGGGCGCCCCGACGAGGACCGCCGCGAGCAGCAGCGTCCACGTGCGGCGGCCGAGCGCGACGCGCCCGGCGCGGGACTCCGAGGGCATCGCCCCACGCTACCGTGGTCGCCGTGTCGACGATCCAGACGACGCACGTGCGTCGCGCCGCGCAGCCGGGGGCCGCCGTGCTCCTGCTCGCGGTCGTCGCGGGCGTCGTCGTCGCGGGGCGCGTCGCGGGCGCGGGGCGCGTCGCGTGGGTCGAGACGTTCGTGCTGATCTTCACGTCGATCGTCGTCGAGGCGCTGCCGTTCGTGCTGCTCGGCGCCGGCGTGTCGGCCGCCATCGAGGTGTTCGTGCCGGCGCGCGCGTTCGACCGCGTCGCGCGCTTGCCGCTGCCCCTGCAGCTCCCCGGCGCGGCCGTCGGCGGGCTCGCGTTCCCCGTGTGCGAGTGCGGATCGGTTCCGGTCGCACGCCGCCTGATCGCGCGCGGGATGCACCCCGCGGCCGGGATCGCGTTCATGCTCGCGGCCCCCATCCTCAACCCGGTCGTCCTGCTCTCGACGTGGATCGCCTACCGAGGCCGCGGCCTCGCGCTCGAGATGGTGCTCGGGCGCGCCGCGATCGGCCTCCTGCTCGCGGTCGCTGCGGGGTGGGCGCTCGGCAACCGCGGCGCGTCGGAGCTGCTGCGCCCCCGCCCCGGCGGCGACGACGGCGGCCACGACCGCGACGGGGGCCGGACGCGCGCGTTCGTCGACCACCTCGCCGGCGACTTCTTCCACATGGGCCGCTTCGTCGTCGCCGGCAGCGCGCTCGCGGCGGCGATGCAGACGGTCATCCCGCAGAGCGTCGTCTCGGGCGTCGCGACGACGCCCGTCGTCGGCGCGCTCGCGCTCATGGCGATCGCCTTCGTGCTGTCGCTGTGCTCCGAGGCCGACGCGTTCGTCGCCGTGTCGCTCACGCCGTTCCCGCTCGGCGCCCAACTCGCATTCATGACGTTCGGCCCGGTCGTCGACACCAAGCTCGCGCTGCTCTACGGCGCTACGTTCCGGGACCGCTTCGTCGCGCGGCTCGTGATCGTCGCGGTCCCGATCGTGCTCGCCGGCTCGCTGTGGTTCGAGGCGATCGTGTCATGACGGCGGCGACGTCGTGACGGTGGTGACGCACGTGACGACGGCGACGTCGTGACGCTCGACGTGCGGCGCGTCGCGCGCGGCGCGGTGCTCGGGTCGTGGGCCGCGTTCCTCGGGTTCCTGTGGGTGTCGGGCGAAAGCGCGCGCTACCTTGGGCCCCGGACGTACTGGGTCGTCCCGTTCGGCGCCGCGGTGCTGGGCGCCGCGGCCGTCGCGCACCTGGCGACCGCGCGCACGCGCGCGGCGCGCGGCCGGATCGCGCTCGGCGAGGTCGCCGGCATGGTCGCGCTCGTCGCACCGCTGCTCGCGGTCGCCGTCGCGCCGGGGGCCGAGCTCGGGGCGCTCGCCGCGTCGCGCAAGTCGAGCGGCGCAGGCGTCGCCGCGGCGACGCTCGTGCCGCCCGATCCCGGCGGCGACGTGTCGTTCGCGGAGGTGTACTACGCGAGCGAGTCGAGCGACTACGCCGCCCAGGTCGGCATCCGCGACGGCTTCCAGCTCGAGCTCACCGGGTTCGTGAGCGGCGCCGACGGCGCGCCCGAGGACGGCTTCTCCCTCAGCCGCTTCTACGTGTCGTGCTGCGCGGCCGACGCGATCCCGTACTCGGTGCCGGTGGCCGCGCCGCGCGCCTATCCGGTCGACGCGTGGGTGCGGGTGTCGGGCGCGCTCGAGCATCGCGACGGGCGCTGGGTGCTCGTCGCCGACTCGGTCGCGCGCGTGCCGGAGCCCGACCGCCCGTACCTGTATTAGTGTGCGTCCCGGCTCGGCCCCCGCTTGCGGCGCGGCCGCGGCCCCGGAGGCGGCGCTCGCGGCGCCGGGCCCGCGAGACGAGCCCCCCGCTCGCATCCGTGAGAGACAGGAGAAGACGTGCGCGAACGCGTGCCCCTGGTCGCCGCCGTCGCGCTGCTGCTGGCAGCGATCGCGGCGTTCGTCGTGAACTCCGGCGCGCGCGAGAGCGGCGCCGACGCGCGCCCGGCCCCCGGCCTCGACGAGATGGCCGACGCCATCGGCGCGCCGATCATGCGCCACCTCGCGCGCGGCCACGTCCCCGGCCGCTCCGGCGAGATGATGCTCGTGCCCATCCCGCACGCCTACATCATCGGGCGCTGGGACCTCGCGACGCTCGGCAGCGACCGTCCGTTCCTCACGACGTCGCATCCGAACCCGTGGGCGTACACCGCCCGCGTCCCGCTGATCCTGTACGGACCCGGCCGCGTCGCGAGCGGCGAGAAGGTCTACCGCGAGGTCGACATCGCCGACCTCGCACCGACGTTCGCCGAGATTCTCGGCATGGACGGGCTCGACTTCGACGGCGAGGTGCTGCGCGAGGCGCTCGGCGACGACGCGTCGCCGCCGAAGGTCATCTTCACGATCGTGATCGACGGCGGTGGCTGGAACGCGCTCCAGGAGCACCCGAGCGCGTGGCCGACGATCGCGCGCATCGAGGACGAGGGCACGTCGTACGTCAACGCGACGATCGGGTCCGCGCCGTCGATCACGGGCGCGCTGCACGCGACGTTCGGCACCGGCGTGT
>DASZZZ010000034.1:0-15622 GCA_036260375.1 Actinomycetota bacterium | reverse complement strand
GGTCCGCGGCATCGACGCGACCGAGCTGCACCCCCGGGTCGACGCGGCCCGGTGACGGCGTCCGGGACCGGACGCCGACGCGTCGCGCGCGCCCGCGGGCGACCGCGCCGCGCCGCAAGCGCCGACACGCCGCGCCGCGTCGCATTCGTACGCGCGGGACGCGGGTGGATCGGCCGCCGTTTCGTGCACGTCGGGGGCGCGGTCGTGCCGCTCGCCGACGTGCACGAGGCGCGCGCGCTGTCGAGCGCCGAGGCGGCGCGCTGGCGCCGGGTCGCGGCGCGCCGCGGCCGTGCCCGCCGGCACGGGACCGTCCTCGTACGAGCGGTCACGCCCGAGGGCCTCGCGACGATCTGGCTCGTGGGGGCGCGCGACCCGGCCGCGTTCGCGGCCGAGGTCGCGGCGCGCGCCCGATCGACGACCCGCGCCGGACCCGCGCTGTCGTGCGAGCGCGACGCCACGCTCGTGACCGCACGCGTCGTGCGCGGCGCCGAGATCGGCTACGTGCGGTCCGCATGGCGCCGTCACCGCACGACGTGGCGCGACGCGACGTGGCCCGCGACGTGGGCCGCGGCGGGCGTGGCACGCCGGCGCGCGATCGTCGCGACGACGGCGGCCGGGGAGCTGCGCGTGACGCGCGTCCGGCGCCTCGGAGCGGCGTGGACCGAGCTCGTGCTCGGCCGCCGTCATGGCTCGTAGGCGACGACGGGACGCGACTCGCGCACCTGGAGCGCCGCGACCGCGGCCACGATCAGCGCCCCGCCCGCGACCTGTGCCGGGGCCAGCGACTGGTCGAGCCACAGCCACGCGACGAGCGCGGCGAACACCGGCTCGAGGGTCGCGGCGACCGACGCCCGCTCCGCCGCGAGCCTCTGCGCGCCCCACACGAACAGCAGGAACGGAACCAGCGTCCCGGCGACCGCCACCGCGACCACGCGCGGCACGAGCGCGGGGTCGAACAGCGCGTGCGGCCAACCCTGCGTCGTCTGCATTGCGATCCAGAACGCGGCCGCGATCGCGAACGCGCGGAACATCGCGCCCACCGGTCCGTACGCCCGGCCCGCGTCGACCGCCAGCACCGTGTAGGTCGCGAACATGACCGCGCTCGCGCCGGCGAACGCGAGGCCGGCGCCGTCGACGCCGGCCGCGGCGCCGCCCGGGAGCCCGGCGACGAGCGCGACGCCCGCGATCGCGACCACGACGACGACGCCGACGACCGCGTCGGGGCGCCGCCGCGCCGCGACCGCGGCGTACAGCACCACGAGGGCCGGGGCGGTGTACTGCACGACGATGGCGACCGCGACGGGGATGCGCGCGATCGCCTCGTAGTACGTCGCGGTGACGGTCGCGATCGCCATGCCGAACGCCGCGAGGCGCGGCCGCGACAGGGGCCGGGGGACGCGGCGGGCCCCGCCTGCGAGGGCGAGTCCGGCCGCCGCGATGGCGGCGCGGGCCTCGGTCAGCTCGAGCGGCGTCACGCCCGCGTCGAACAGGCGGCGCGCCAGGGCGGCGCCGATCGCCCACAACAGGGCCGCGGCCGCGACCGCGGCGACGCCGGCGGCGGCGCCCCGACGCGCCACGGGCGCGGACATCGACGTCGCGGGCATAGAGGCGCCCTCCGGCGCGTTGGACCGATCGCGGGTTAGGGTAGCCTAACCACGACCTCCCGCGCACGTCCAACGACGAACGGAGTGATGCGACGACCATGACCGACGGGTTCACGCGCGACTCCGCCGCGGCCCTCGCCGACGCGCTCGGCGAGCCCGGCTGGCTCGCGGAGCGCCGACTGCACGCATTCGACGTCTTCGAGAAGCTCGACCTGCCCGACCCGAAGGGCGACGAGTGGCGCTACGTCGACGTCCGGCGCTTCGACTTCGACGCGTTCGCGGCCCCCGAGCCGGGCCGGCCCTCGGTGCCCACGCTGCCCGACGAGCTCGTCCGGAAGGGCGTCGTCGTGGTCGACCTCCCGACGGCCGCGGCCGACCACGCCGAGCTCCTGCACCGGCACTTCTTCACCGAGGTGCCCGTCGACGAGCACAAGTTCACCGCGCTCCACGGCGCGTTCGTGACCGACGGCGTGCTGGTGTACGTGCCCCGCGACGTCGACGTCGACGTGCCGATCGAGCTCGTGCGCGGCCTGCCCGACGGCGGCAGCACGTTCCCCCACACCACGATCGTCGTGGGCGAGCACGCGCGCGTCACGGTGGTCGACCGCTTCGCGTCCGGCGGCGCACGTCCGTCGCTCGCCGCGAGCGTCGTCGAGGTCGACGCCGGACGCGGCGCGACCGTCAACTACGTGTCGCTGCAGACGTGGAGCCGGGCTACGCACCACTTCCAGACCCAGCGCTTCACCGGACGGCGCGACTCGACTGTCCGCAGCCTCGCCGTCAACCTCGGCTCCGCGTTCGCCCGCACCCAGGTCGAGTCCGTGCTCGAGGGCGAGGGCTCGTTCTCCGAGATGCTCGGGCTCTACTTCGCCGACGCCGACCAGCACTTCGCACAGCGCACGCTCCAGAGCCACGACGCGGCCAACGCGACCTCGGACCTGCTCTACAAGGGCGCGCTCAAGGAGCGCGGGCGCAGCGAGTACTCGGGGCTCATCCGGGTCGCGCCCGGCGCCCAGGGAACCGACGCGTACCAGGCCAACCGCAACCTCGTGCTGTCGGACGACGCGGTGGCGCGCTCGATCCCGCAGCTCGAGATCGAGGCGAACGAGGTGCGCTGCACGCACGGCGCGACGGTGTCGCCGGTCGAGGAGGAGCACCTCTTCTATCTGATGAGCCGCGGCATCGACCGGGTCACGGCGCAGAAGCTCGTCGTGTTCGGCTTCTTCGGAGAGGTCCTCGACCGCATCCGCGTGCCCGGCGTGCGCGACGAGCTGTCGGCCGCGATCGCAGCGAAGGTCGAGGGCGGCCAGCGTCTCGAGGTGGCGGTCTGATGGGCCGCTTCGAGGTCGTGGCGCGCCTCGACGAGCTGCCCGAGGGCGACGTCGTGCAGGTCGTCGCGCACGGGGAGCCGCTCGGGCTGTATCGCGTCGGCGACGCCGTGTACGCGATCTCCGACGTCTGCACGCACGAGGAGGCGTACCTGAGCGACGGCGAGTTCGACCCCGACGAGCTCGAGGTCGAGTGCCCGTTGCACGGGTCGCGCTTCAACGTCGAGACCGGCGACGTCCGCATCCTGCCGGCGACGACCCCCGTGGCCGCGTACCAGGTCAAGGTCGAGGGCGGTCTCGTGCTCGTCGGCCCCCCCAAGTCCCGAGGAGACGCGTCATGAGCGACAAGCTGCTTCACGTCGAGGGCCTGCACGTCGAGGTCGAGGGCCGCGAGATCCTCAAGGGCCTCGACCTGTCGATCGACACGGGCGACATCCACGCCATCATGGGCCCCAACGGCTCCGGCAAGTCGACCCTCGCGTACGTGCTCACCGGCCGTCCCGGCTACGAGGTGACCGCCGGCAAGGTGCTCTACAAGGGCGAGGACATCCTCGAGCTCGAGCCCGACGAGCGCGCCCAGCGCGGCATCTTCCTCGCGTTCCAGTACCCGACCGAGGTCCCGGGCGTGTCGGTCGTCAACTTCCTGCGCACCGCGTACAACGCGATCCATCCCGACGACCAGAAGAGCGCGATGCAGTTCCGCCTCTACCTGCAGGAGAAGGTCGACCTCCTCGAGATCCCCACCGAGCTCGTCGACCGCTACGTGAACCAGGGCTTCTCCGGCGGCGAGAAGAAGCGCAACGAGATCCTCCAGATGGCGGTGTTGCGCCCCGAGCTCGCGATCATGGACGAGACCGACTCCGGCCTCGACATCGACGCCCTCAAGCACGTGTCGGCGGGCGTCAACAAGCTCGCCGGACCCGACGTCGGCATCCTGCTGATCACGCACTACCAGAGGCTGCTCAACTACATCCGCCCGAGCACCGTCCACGTGCTGATGGGAGGGCGTATCGTCAAGTCGGGCGGATTCGAGCTCGCCGAGCAGCTCGAGGCCGAGGGATACGCGGGCATCGCCCGTGAGCTCGGCATGTCCGTCCCCGAGGTCGCGGACGACGAGGACGCCGACGCCGCACGCGTCTAGGCGGGCGAAAGGAACGGAATGGCACTCGACGTAGAGGTAGTCCGCAAGGACTTCCCGATCTTCGAGACGCAGGTGCGCGGCAAGCGTCTCGTGTACCTCGACTCGGCCAGCACGTCGCAGAAGCCCCGGCAGGTCATCGAGCGCATGGTGCGCTTCTACGAGACCGAGAACGCGAACGTGCACCGCGGCATCTACGACCTCGCGGAGCGCGCGACCGCGGCGTACGAGGGCGCGCGCGAGACGCTCGCGGCGTTCGTGGGCGCCCGCAGCCCGCGCTCGGTCGTGTTCACGCGCTCGACGACCGAGGCGATCAACCTCGTCCGCTTCACGTGGGGGCGCGCGAACGTGCGCTCCGGCGACGAGATCGTCGTCACGGAGATGGAGCACCACTCGAACCTGGTGCCGTGGCAGCTTCTGTGTGCCGAGGCCGGCGCGACGCTGCGCCACCTCCCGATCGACGACGAGGGCCGCCTGCGCGTCGACCTGCTCGGCGATTGCCTCACCGACCGCACGAAGCTCGTGTGCCTGCCGCTGATGTCGAACGTGCTCGGCACCATCAACCCGGTGCGCGCGGTGGCCGACGCGGCGCACTCCGCCGGCGCGCGCGTCGTCGTCGACGCGGCGCAGGCCGCGCCGCATCTTCGCCTCGACGTCACGCAGCTCGACGCCGACTTCGTCGCGTTCTCGTCGCACAAGATGTGCGGACCGACGGGTGCGGGCGTCCTCTACGCGCGCGAGGACCTGCTCGAGGAGATGCCGCCGTTCCACGGCGGCGGCGAGATGATCCGCGAGGTCTTCCCCGATCACTCGACGTGGAACCAGATCCCGTACAAGTTCGAGGCGGGCACGCCGAACGTCGCGCAGGCGGTCGGGATGGGGGCCGCGGCGCGCTATCTCGACGACGTCGGCATGGACGAGATACGCGCGCACGAGATCGAGATGACCCGCTACGCGCGCGACCGTCTCGAGGACGCCGGCGCGACCGTGTACGGGCCGCGCGACCTCTCCGAGCGCGGCGGCGTCGTCGCGTTCAACGTCGACGGCGTCCATCCCCACGACATGGCTACGATCGTCGACCAGGACGGGATCTGCATCCGCGCCGGACACCACTGCGCGCAGCCGCTCATGCGGCGTCTCGGCGTCGCCGCGACCGCGCGCGCGTCGTTCTACCTCTACAACTCGCGCGACGACGTCGACGCGCTGATCGCGTCGCTCGAGCGCGCCAAGGGCTGGTTCGCGTGAGTCTCGACGACCTCTACAAGGAGGTCATCCTCGACCACTACCGTGAGCCCCGCAACAAGGGGCGGCTCGACCCGCACGACGTCGCGCTAGAGCGCAACAACCCGCTCTGCGGCGACGAGCTCGCGCTGTTCCTTCGCTTCGACGGCGACGACGTCGCGGGCATCACGTTCGACGGCAAGGGATGCTCGATCTCGCTCGCGAGTGCGTCGATGATGACCGAGAAGGTCGCCGGCATGACGGTCAAGGAGGCGGCCGCGCTGGCGGAGTCGATCAAGCGCATGATGGCCGGCGAGGGCTCGGCCGACGCGGACGAGCTCGGCGACCTCGTGTCGCTCAAGGGGGTCGTGAAGTACCCGGTCCGGATCAAGTGCGCGCTGTTGGGCTGGAACACCCTGCTCGAGGCGCTCGAGGAGGGCGGCCGGACGCGCGGCTGAGCGGGAACAACGCCGCCGCGCCGCGCCGTCCAAGCTGGTGAGGTCCCCGACGCGGGGACCGGATCGGAGGAGCTCGATGCGCTCGACGACGGGGGGCCGGGTGGCGGCGGCGATCGCCGCGGCGGTGCTCGTCGCGACCGCGTGCGGCGAGCCGGGCGGGTCCGGAGGCGGCGGCGACTCGATCGCCGGCGCTCCGGGCGACGACCGCACCGGCCCCCGTCCCGACACCCCGGTCGGCTCGTCGCCCACGGACTGCACCGGAGCCGCGTGCGACGTCGGCCCGTGGCGCTGGCGGCGGGTCGAGCCCCGGCCCGGGATGGCCGACGTGCATCCGATCGCGTTCCGCCGGGCGCGTCCCGCCGGCGAGCGCGCCGTGCTCGTGCGCTTCTACAGCGGCGTCGAGCCGTGCAGCGTGCTCGACCACGTCCACGTCGACTACGGCGACGACGCCGTGACCGTGACGCTGTACGAGGGGCACGAGCGGGGGTCCGAGAACGAGGTGTGCGTGGAGGTCGCCGAGGCCAAGGAGGTGCTCGTGCCGCTCGACGAGCCACTGGGCGACCGAGCCGTCCGCGACGGCGCCCCGCGCGGCGGAGGCGCGCCGATCACGTTCTGACGCGGCTTTGCCAGTTTTGTGCGTTGCAAAGCGTCTGAATCTCTGGTAGCAAGTCGCCATGACGAGGCTCGGAGACGAGGACGCGACGCGCACGGCCAAGGTCCTGTCGCTGCCGACGCGCGCCGCGATCCTGTCCCAGCTGCTGCGCAGCGGCCCGAAGACGGTCAAGGAGGTCGCCGACACGTTCTCGATCCACCCGAACGTCGCGCGCGCCCATCTCGACCTCATGGTGGAGGCCGGTTTCCTCCAGACCGAGACGCGCCGACGCACGAAGGGCCGCCCGGCGAAGGTCTACTTCACGTGGGAGGGGGAGGCCGGCGCGCTCCAGGAGGCCGGCGTCGACGTCGGCGGGGGGCGCGGGCGCCCCGGGCTCGACGAGCTCGAGGTCGAGCTGCGCATCCTCGAGCGGATCCTGGGCGACGCCAACGCGCAGCTCGGACGGATACGCGACGTCATCGAGGACACCAAGACGGGAGGCGGCGACGATGGGTGACTACGCCAAGCCGGACGTGCTCGTCGACACCGAGTGGCTCGCGGCCAACCTCGACTCCGACGACGTCGCGATCGTCGAGGTCGACGAGGACACGACCGCGTACGAGAAGGGCCACGTCCCCAACGCCGTCGCGATCGACTGGGCGAGGGAGCTGCACGACCTCCCCCGGCGCGATTTCGTGTCGGCCGCGCAGCTGGCGCAGCTGCTCGGCGCCAAGGGCATCTCGTCGGACCACACGATCGTCCTGTACTCGGGCAACAACAACTGGTTCGCCGCGTACGCGTACTGGCTCTTCAAGCTGCGCGGCGTGCAGAAGGTCAAGCTGCTCGACGGCGGGCGCAAGAAGTGGGAGCTCGAGAGCCGCCCGCTCGACCGGCAGACGCCCGAGCGAGCGCCGGCGACGTTCGAGCTCGGTCCCGAGCAGCCGGAGCTGCGCATCTTTCGCGACGAGGTCGTGCGGCGCGTGCGGTCCGGCGACGGCGCGTGGGTCGACGTGCGCTCGCCGGAGGAGTTCCGGGGCGAGCTGCTCGCGCCGCCGCACCTGCCGCAGGAGCAGGCGCAGGTTCCGGGCCACATCCCGGGGGCCGCGAACGTGACGTGGTCGAAGGCGGTCGACGACGACGGCACGTTCAAGAGCGCGGACGAGCTCCGGGAGCTGTACGCGCGGGCGGGCATCACGCCGGACGCCGACGTCGTCGCGTACTGCCGCATCGGCGAACGCTCGTCGCACTCGTGGTTCGTGCTCAAGGAGCTGCTCGGGTTCCCCACCGTCCGCAACTACGACGGCTCGTGGACGGAGTACGGGAGCCTCGTCGGCGTGCCGGTGGAGAGGTAGCCGAGCCGGCCCCCGCGGGGGCCGCGCTATGCTCGTCGCCCTCAGGGCGGGCCGCGCGCGCCGGTCGGGCGTCGTCGGGCGCCGAGCACGCACTCCGAGGAAGGGCGAATGCGAATCTTCTCCGGCATCCAGCCGACCGGCACCAAGCACCTCGGCAACTACAGCGGGGGCTTTCGTCAATACGTCGCGACGCAGGAGCGCGGCGAGGCGTTCTTCTGCATCGTCGACCTCCATTCGATCACCGGCAAGCACGATCCCGAGGTCCTGCGCGCCGCGACGTTCGACCTCGCGGCGATGCTGTTCGCGACCGGCGTCGACCCGGATCGCTCGACCGTGTTCGTGCAGAGCCACGTCCCCGCACACCCCGAGGCCGCGTGGCTGCTCGCGTCGGTCACCGCGTTCGGCGAGCTGCGCCGCATGACGCAGTTCAAGGAGAAGTCGGAGTCGCGCGAGTTCGTGTCGGCGGGGTTGCTGACGTACCCGATCCTGCAGGCGGCCGACATCCTGCTGTACCAGACCGACGTTGTGCCGGTCGGCGACGACCAGCGTCAGCACCTCGAGCTCGCGCGCGACGTCGCGGAGCGGTTCAACTCACGCTACGGGCCCACGTTCACGCTGCCGCGCCACGAGATTCCGACCGTCGGCGCGCGCGTCAAGGACCTGCAGGAGCCGGAGCGCAAGATGTCGACGACCGACGGGACGCCGTTGGGGACGGTCTATCTCGTCGACACGCCCGACGACATCAGGCGGAAGTTCAAGGCCGCGGTCACCGACACCGGACGCGACGTCCGCCGCGCCGACGACAAGCCCGGCGTCACCAACCTCGTCGAGATCCTCGCGCTGGCGACCGGCGAGAGCCCCGAGGCGGTCGAGGCGCGCTACGAGGGCCGCGGCTACGGCGAGCTCAAGGGCGAGGTCGCCGACGCGGTCGTGGCGCTCGTCGAGCCGATCCAACGCCGTTACGCCGAGCTGCGCGACGACGAGCCCGAGCTCGGCCGGCTGCTCGCCCGCGGCGCCGCGAAGGCGGCCGCGGTCGCGGAGCCGACGTTGACGACGATGTACGACCGGCTCGGCTTCGCGACGCGCAGCACGCGCGTCGTGTTCGACGACGCCGCCCGCGTCGAGGGCCGCGTCTGAACGGTCTCGCAGCGCACGTGCGCGCCGCGACGACGGGGCCGAGCGCCGGCGCCGAGGCGGCGGCGTGAGGGTCACGGTCACGTGCTTCGGCGCGATGCGCGACTACCTGCCCCCGGCCGCGCACGACAACCGCGCCGAGGTCGACGTGGCGGACGACGCGACGGTCGGCGCGGTCGTCGAGGCGCTCGGCGCCCCGCGCCGCCTCGTGTTCGCGGTCCTCGTCGACGGGACGCAGGCGGGCCTCGACGCCCCGGTCCACGACGGTGCCGACGTGGTGCTGATGCCGCCGTTCACCGGCGGGGCGCGGACCGAGGGCGGCGCGTAGGATCACGCCGCCCGCGCCCTTCGATCCTGACCGGTGTCACGACCACGATCCCGGGAGGCGTCATGAGCACGTCCACGTCGCGGCCGCGACGCTCGCGCGCGCCGAAGCCGCTTCGCTCCTTCGACCCGCGCACGGGCGAGGTCGTCGGCACGGTCCCCGCGACCGCGCCGACGGACGTCGCCGACGCGGTCGCGCACGCGCGCAAGGTCGCGCCGGAGTGGGCCGCGATCGCGCCGGAGGGACGCGCCCGCATCCTGCGCGGCGTGCGCCGACGCGTCTACGAGCTGCTCGACGACGTCGTCGACACCGTCTCGACCGAGTGCGGCAAGCCGCGCGCCGAGGCGCTCGCGCACGACGTCGTGCCCGCCGTGATGACGCTGCTGTACTACGAGAGGACCGCCGCCCGCACGCTGCGCGCCGAGCGCCCCGGGCTGCTCGCCGGCGCGCTCGTCGGCGTCGGCACGCGCGTCGAGCGGCGTCCGTACGGCGTCGTCGGATGCATCACGCCGTGGAACTATCCGTTCTTTCTCGCGGTCATGGCGGCCGCGCCGGCGCTGTTCGCCGGCAACGCCGTCGTGCTCAAGCCGTCGGAGGTCACGCCGGGCGTCGGCGAGCGTCTGCGCGCCGTCCTCGACGTGCTCCCGACCGGCGTGGCGACGGTCGTCCAGGGCGCAGGCGACGTCGGCGCCGCGCTCGTCGACGCGCCGTGCGACAAGATCGCGTTCATAGGCTCGCCGGCAACCGGTCGCAAGATCGCGGCCGCGGCCGCGCGACACCTCACGCCGGTCGTGCTCGAGCTCGGGGGCCTCGACGCCGCGATCGTGTGCGACGACGCCGACCTCGACGTCGCGACGTCGGGCCTGCTGTGGAGCTCGTTCTTCAACGCGGGCCAGACGTGCGCGTCGATCGAGCGGGTCTTCGTCGCGGAGGACGTCGCCGACGAGTT
Organism: Actinomycetota bacterium; assembly: GCA_036260375.1. Lineage (GTDB taxonomy): Bacteria > Actinomycetota > CADDZG01 > CADDZG01 > WHSQ01 > DASZZZ01. The sequence continues at coordinate 5,521 of DASZZZ010000034.1, read as the reverse complement.
CACGACGCGCCTGCTCGCGAAGCTCCGCCGCCTCCGTCAGGGGGCGGGCGACGAGGACCTCGGCGCGTTGACGTTCGGCCCGCAGCTCGACACCGTGCGGCGTCACGTCGACGACGCCGTCGCGAAGGGCGCGCGCGTGCTCGCCGGCGGTCCCGACGCGGCGCGCGACGACGGCACGTTGTTCTACCCGCCGACCGTGCTCGCCGGCGTCACGACGGACATGGACGTGCTGCGCGAGGAGACGTTCGGCCCGGTGCTGCCGATCGTGCGTGTGCGCGACGAGCACGAGGCGGTGCGCCGCACGAACGAGGAGGGCTTCAACCTCACCGCGTCGGTGTGGACGACCGACCCGCGGCGCGCGCGTGCGATCGCGTCGCGCATCCGCGCCGGCACGATCGCCGTGAACGGGCACGGCGAGACCGCGGGCGCGCCGTGGGCTCCGTGGGGCGGGGTGGGGGAGTCCGGCTACGGCCGTCTCAACGGACGCGACGGGCTGCGCGAGATGACCTATCCGGTCACCGTCGCGCGCAACCTGCTGCCGGCGATCAAGCGGCCGTACTGGTACCCGTACGACGACGACGCGCGCGCGTTGCTGCGATCGGCCGCGGCGGTGCTCGCCGCGCCGGGGGCCGCGGACAGGGCGCGCCACGCCTCCGCACTGCTGCGCAACGTCGCCCGCGTCGTGAAGTCGAGGCTCTAACCGTCCGCGGGGGCGAGCTCGAACACGCGGGTCTCGGTCGCCGCGAGCGCCTTTCCGACGAGCGCGTCGAGGTCGATGCCCCCCTCGGCGCGCTCCGCGAGGCGTGCGTCGCTGCGGGTCGCGGGGGAGCGCGGCTCGAACAGGACGCAGCAGTCCTGGTAGCGGCGCGTCGAGATCTCGTAGGTGCCGATAGCGGTGGCGGCGTCGACGATCTCGACCTTGTCCATGCCCACTAGCGGCCGCAGCACCTGGACGCCGGGGACCGCGGCGTCGACCGCGCCGAGGTTCTCGATCGTCTGCGACGCGACCTGGCCGAGCGAGTCCCCGGTCACGAGCGCCTGCAGGCCGCGGTCGTGCGCGAGCGCGGCGGCGATGCGCAGCATCGTCCTGCGGTAGAGGACGACGCGCAGCGGCGACGGCGCGTGCGTGACGATCTCGCGCTGGGCGTCGGCCAGGGGCACGAGGTGCAGGACCACGCGCAGCTGGTAGCGCGCGAGCACGTCGGCGAGCTCGGCCGCCTGGCGCGCCGACGAGGGGTCCGTGTACGGCTGGCCGTGGAAGTGCACGAGCTCGACCTCCGCGCCGCGTCGCGCCATGCGCCACGCCGCCACCGGCGAGTCGATGCCCCCGGACATCAGCGCCAGCATGCGCCCCGACGTGCCCGTCGGGAGCCCGCCCGGCCCCCGCATCCTGCGCCGGTACACGACGCCGGCGTTGCCGAACAGCTCGACGTGGCACGTCGCGTCGGGGTTGCCGAGATCGACGCGCGCGCCGGTCGCGTCCTGGATCGCGCGCCCGACGACGACGTTGACGTCGTTCGAGCGCGCGCCGAAGCTCGAGTGCGTGCGCCGGGCGCGCACGGCGAAGCTCGCGAACGGCTCCGGCCTCATGACGTCGAGCGCGGCGGCGGTGATCTCGTCCATGTCGGCGGCGACGCGCGTGCCGAGTCCGACGTACGCGACGCCGAACACGCGCGCGGCGCGCTCGAGCGCGTCGTCGAGGCGCGCTCCGGGCTCGAAGTCGGCGACGACGCGCGCGAAGCCCCTGCGGACGCGCCGGTAGCCGGTTCCTCGCAGCGCCCGGCGCAGGTTGCGCTCGAGGGCGGACTCGAAGAAGTCGCGGTTGCGGCCCTTCAGGCCGATCTCGTGATAGTGCGCGACGAGCGCGTCCATCGCGCCGGCGTCAGGCCGTCTCTTGCTCGAGCCCGAGCGAGAACAGCGCCTCGACGTCGTGGCGCGAGTAGACCTTGAACGCGACGAGTGTCTGGGTCCGCTGGATGCCGGGGACGCGCGCGATGCCCTCGGTCACGACGCGCGCGAGGTCTTCGTGCGCGCGCACGCGCACCATGATGACGAGGTCGTAGTCGCCCGCGACGGAGTACACCTCGGTGACCTCCGGGAGATCCGCGATCTCCTGCGCCGTCTCGGGAACCCGGTGGATGTCGCAGGTGGCGAGGACGACCGTGGTGACCATGGACGCTGCGGTCAGATCGTCACCATGTCGCGGAGCTTGCCGGGCGTCGACGGGTGGCGCAGCTTCGACAGCGCCTTCGCCTCGATCTGGCGGATGCGCTCGCGCGTGAGGTTGAACTCCTTGCCGACCTCCTCGAGCGTGCGCGGCTCGCCGGTCACGAGGCCGAAGCGGAGCGCGAGCACCTTGCGCTCGCGGTCCGACAGCGAGCCCAGCATGTCCCACAGGTCTTCCTGGCGCAGCGCCACCGCGGCGGCCTGGAACGGCCCCTCGACGTCCTCGTCCTCGATGAAGTCGCCGAGCTCGGCGTCCTCGTCGCCGACGGGCTCGTGCAGCGACACGGGCTCGGGCAGCACGCGGAACGCCTCGCGCACCTTCTCGGGCGTGAGGTCGCTCTGCTCCGCGATCTCCTCGATGGTGGGCTCGCGGCCGAGCTTCTCGAGCAGCTCGGACTGGACCTTGCGGACGCGGTAGAGCGTCTCGACCATGTGCACCGGGATGCGGATCGTGCGCGCCTTGTCGGCGATCGCACGGGTGATCGCCTGGCGGATCCACCACGTCGCGTACGTCGAGAACTTGAAGCCGCGCTGATAGTCGAACTTCTCCACCGCCCGCATGAGGCCGAGGTTGCCCTCCTGGATGAGGTCGAGCAGCGGCAGGCCGGCGGCCGAGTACTTCTTGGCGATCGACACGACGAGCCGGAGGTTCGACTGGATGAACCGGCGCTTGGCGGCCCGCCCCGTGCGGGCGGTGTACTCGAGGTCGCGGCGCTGCTTGTCGGTCAGCCGCTTCGCCGCGTCGAGCTTCTCGGTGGCCTTCTCGCCGTCCTCGATCGCCTTGGCGAGCTCGACCTCCTGCACGTCGGTCAGCAACGGGTACTGGCCGATCTCGCGCAGATACTGGCGTACGAGATCCTCGTGCGCCGCCTCTTCGCGGGCTTCGTACGGCCGTGACGCCTGGCTCATCTAAGTCATCACCCTCGTCGTCGTCGCGCCTCGGCAGCCCCGCGTCGCCGGGCGAGCACGTGCGCGCCCGGTCGCCCGCCGCCGTCGAACGTCCGCCCGCGGCGCGCAACCACAGGTGCCACGTGGTGGCGGAACCGGGCGGCGGGTCTTGCTTCGACGGCGTGGGCGTGGAGCTGCCGACGGAACCTGCTCAATCGTACGGGATTACCTTTCCCTCGGGAAGGGTCAATCCGTTGTGCTCCGAACACAAAAACGCCTCGGCGGCGGGGGCTATTCCCGGGTCGGAGGGCCAGCGAAATGCCGAGCGTTGTCGGCTGGTGACAAATTCGGCACGTCGAGCGACGCGGGCAGACGGCCGCCGCGGGGCCGGCCCCGGCCGGGCGCGCGAGGACCGGGCCCGTGGGCCCGGTCCTCGGTCGATCGCCGGTCGTCAGAAGCCGCGGGCGCGCTCGAGGCGCTCGGCGACGTTGGCCCAGTCGACGACGTTCCACCACGCCGCGACGTAGTCGGGCCGGCGGTTCTGGTACCGGAGGTAGTAGGCGTGCTCCCACACGTCGACGCCGAGCAGCGGGAACAGGCCCGGCGTCAGGATGTCCATCTGCTTCTCGACCTGCTGGATGACGAGGCTCTTGGACACGCCGTCCCACGCGAGCCAGCCCCAGCCCGAGCCCTCGACCGCCACGGCGTTGGCGGTGAACTGGGCCTTGAACGCGTCGAAGCTCCCGAAGTCGGTCGCGATCTGGTCGGCGAGCGCGCCGCTTGGCTCGCCGCCGCCGTCCGGGCTCATGTTGCGCCAGAAGATCGTGTGGTTGATGTGCCCGCCGAGGTTGAACGCGTGGACGTGCGTCCAGTACGCGACGAGCGACGCGTCGCCGTTGGCGCGCGCCTTCTCGAGCGCCTCGAGCGCCGCGTTGGCCTTGTCGACGTACGTCTGGTGGTGCTTGGAGTGATGGATCTCCATCGTCTGCGCGTCGATGTGCGGCTCGAGCGCGTCGTAGGCGTAGGGCAGGTCGGGCAGGCTGTACTTCTCGGCCATCCCCTTCTCCTTTCCTCGTCCTGGCGTCGTCGTGGTGCCTCCGAGCCTACCGCCAAGCTGAGTAAGCCAAGCGCGTGCGCGGGACGACGCGGACGTGTCGGCGGGCCGGCAAGGGGAATGTCCGCGGCGCGGACCGGGTTCGCGCCGCGTGACGACAACCGGGAGGCGACATGAGGCTCGAGGGCATCCACCACGTCACGGCGATCACGGCCGACGCTCCTCAGAACGTGGAGTTCTACGCCGGCGTGCTGGGCCTGCGCATGGTCAAGCGCACGGTGAACCAGGACGATCCGACCGTGTACCACCTCTTCTACGCCGACGAGCGCGGCAGCGCGGGCTCCGACATCACGTTCTTCGAGTACCCGGGCGTGCCGCGCGGGCGCGCCGGCGACGGGATGGTCCACCGCGTCGTCTTCCGCGTCGAGTCGCCCGACGCGCTCGACTTCTGGGAGCGCCGTCTCGGGCGCGAGGGCGTGACGGTCGACCGCTCCGAACGGGCGCTGCTGTTCTCCGACCCCGAGGGCCTCGACCTCGAGCTCGTCGTCGACGACTCCGGCGACGAGCCGCTGCGCGCCAAGCATCCCGACGTCCCCCTGGAGCACGCGCTGCGCGGGTTCGACGGCGTCCGTGCGTACGCGCGCTCGCCCGGCGACAGCGCCGCGTTCTTCGAGCGCGTGCTTGGCTTCGCGCCCGACGGCGACGCGTCGTGGACGGCGCGAGGCGAGCGCCGCGGCGGCTCTTACCGGTTCGACGCGCCGCCCGCGCAGCGGCCGTTGAACGGCGCCGGCACCGTGCACCACGTCGCGTGGGCGTCGACGATGGAGGACCACGAGCAGTGGCGCCGGCGGGTGCTGGACGCCGGCGCGTCGCCGACGCCGGTGATCGACCGCTTCTACTTCCGCTCGATCTACTTCCGCGAGCCGTCGGGCGTGTTGTTCGAGATCGCGACGCTGGGGCCGGGCTTCACCGCCGACGAGGACCTCGACACGCTCGGCGAGGCGCTGTCGCTGCCGCCGAACTACGAGCACCTGCGCGACCAGCTGAAGGACATCCTGACGCCGCTGCCCGATCCACGCGCCCGCGCCCGCACCGCATAGGAGAAGGACGCTCATCGACCGCGGCGGGCGCGGCCGCGATCGCCTGGGTTGACAGACCCCGCGGTGGGCAGACTGACGTCGTCACGATCGGGCGGACGAGCGTCGACGAGCCTCTGTCCCGCCATGGGCGGATGCTTCGCGCGTGCTCGCAGGGGAGGAGGAACGGTGGCGCTCTACGAATCTTGGGTCCACGGCCACAACGTGCAGCTGGAGAGGGTCGGAGCCGCGAGCGCCTACGGAAAGGACGGCGTGC
>DASZZZ010000033.1:0-38775 GCA_036260375.1 Actinomycetota bacterium | reverse complement strand
CTCTTCGGCGGGTTGTTCACGTACTCGAGCTTCTTCCTCGGCGGTGCGCCCGACGGAGGCTGGTTCGGTTACGCACCGCTGAGCACGACACTGCCGAGCCACGGGATGGACTTCTACTCCCTCGGACTTCAGATCCTCGGTGTCGCCTCGCTGGCCGGTGCCGTCAACTTCATCGTCACGATCATCAACATGCGGGCCCCCGGCATGACGTTGATGCGCATGCCGGTGTTCGTGTGGATGACGCTCGTGACATCGTTCCTGATGCTGTTCGCGATGCCGATCATCGCCGTGGCGCTCTTCATGCTCATGTTCGACCGCGTCTTCGAAGGGGTTTTCTTCAGTCCGGCGGCGGGCGGCGATCCGCTGCTGTGGCAACACCTGTTCTGGCTCTTCGGGCATCCCGAGGTCTACATCATGATCCTGCCGGCGATGGGGATCGTGTCCGACATCCTGCCGACGTTCGCGCGCAAGCCCATCTTCGGCTACGCGGCGATCGTGTTCGCCGGGATCGCGATCGGCTTCATGGGGTGGGGCGTGTGGGCGCACCACATGTTCGCGGTCGGCCTCGGTCCGGTCGCCAACTCGGCGTTCGCGTTGTCGACGATGTTCATCGCGGTGCCCACGGGCGTGAAGATCTTCAACTGGCTCGGGACGTTGTGGCGCGGCGACATACGACTGAAGACGCCGCTGCTGTTCGCCGTCGGGTTCGTCGCGATGTTCGTCATCGGCGGGCTCTCCGGCGTCACGCACTCGATCGTCCCGCACGACGCGCAGCAGACCGACACCTACTACGTCGTCGCGCACTTCCACTACGTGCTGTTCGGGGGCGCGATCTTCGGCCTCTTCGGCGGCCTCTACTACTGGTGGCCGAAGATCTTCGGACGGCTGCTGTCCGAGCGCCTCGGCCAGCTCCACTTCTGGCTCATGTTCATCGGTTTCAACCTCGCGTTCGGCCCCATGCACATCCTCGGGCTCCAGGGCATGTCGCGGCGCATCTACACGTATCCCGACGGCATGGGATGGAACGTGTGGAACCTCGCGGCGACGGTCGGCGCGTTCATCATCGCCCTATCCGTGGCGGTGTTCATCTGGAACGCGGTCGTGTCCCGGCGCCGCGGCGAGGAGGCGGGGGCCGACCCGTGGGACGGCCGCACGCTCGAGTGGTCGATGCCGTCCCCGCCGCCCGAGTACAACTTCGCGGAGGTCCCGGTCGTCCGCCAGCGCGACGACTTCTGGTACCGCAAGTACACGACGACGCCCGAGGGCGAGCCAGTGCGCGTGTACGCCGGCGGGGCCGACGGCGACGACCACGCGGAGCACGGCCACGGGCACGGCATCCACCTCCCGTCGCCCTCGTACTTCCCGGTGCTGGCGGCGCTCGGCCTCCCGCTCATCGCGTACGGCGTCGTCTACACGCCGGTGTTGATGGTCGCCGGCGCGCTGATCACGCTGTTCGGGTTGTTCGGATGGGTCCTCGAGCCGGGGACCGCGGAGTGAGCGCGCACGAGGCCGCGCCGGCGGCCGCCCACGAGCACCACACGTCCACGGGGCTCGACAACACCAAGATGGCCATGTGGGCGTTCCTCGGGTCCGAGTGCCTGTTCTTCGGGTCGCTCATCTCGACGTACCTGCTGTACCGCAACCGCGTGCTCACGCCGCCGACGCCGCACGAGGTCTACGACATCCCGTACACGTCGGTCAGCTCGTTCGTGCTGCTCGCGTCGAGCCTCACGATGGTGCTCGCGCTCTCGGCGATCCAGCGCGGCGACCAGCGCGCGATGCGCGTGTGGCTGCTCGCGACCGCGATGCTCGGCATGGTCTTCATCGGCGGGCAGATCTACGAGTTCACGACGTTCGTCGAGGAGGGCCTCAACCTGTCGACGAGCACCTTCGGGAGCAGCTTCTTCGTCCTCACCGGCTTCCACGGCGCGCACGTGACCGTCGGGATCCTCATGCTGCTGTCGCTCATCGGCATGTCGCTGGCGGGCAGGCTCGAGCCCGACGGGCCGCGCAAGGTGGAGCTCATCGGGCTCTACTGGCACTTCGTCGACGTCGTGTGGATCGTCATCTTCACCGTCGTGTACCTGATCCCGACCAACTAGCGGAGAGGCCGATGAGCCAGCACGGTGTGCCCCAGCCGGCCGAGCAGGAGGAGCTGGCCGAACATCCCGGCCCCCGGCAGTACGTCGGCATCGCCGTCGTCCTCGCCGTCGTGACGCTCGCGGAGGTCGCGATCTACTACGTCGAGGCGCTCGCGGACCTGCTCGTTCCGTTCCTGATCGCGTTCGCCGTCGTCAAGTTCGCGCTCGTGGCGCTGTGGTTCATGCACCTGCGCTTCGACAGCAACGTGTTCAAGCGCCTGTTCGTCACGGGCATCGTCCTCGCGCTCAGCGTCTTCGGGATCGTGCTGTGGGTCTTCTTCGCGCGCGGCGGAGCCGCGCCGGGCGCGAGCTGACGGGAGCGAAGTGACCGTCGCGTCGGCGGCCAGCGCGGCGTCTCCGTGGACGTTCCACGCGCACCCGGACGTGTGGTTGGTCAACGGCGGGCTGATCGTGGGCTACATGCTGGCGCTCGCCTACCTCGGCCCCCGGCGTGTGCCTGCCGGTGCGCCGGTCGCGACGACGGGACAGAAGATCGCGTTCTTCTCGGGCGCCGCGCTCCTGTGGGCGGGAGCCGACTGGCCGATGCACGACCTGTCCGAGCACCACCTGTTCTCGGCGCACATGGTGCAGCACCTGCTGTTCATGCTCGTGGCGCCGCCGCTGCTGCTGCTCGGGACGCCGGCGTGGCTCCTGCGAACGCTGCTCGGCACGGGGCTTCGCTTCCGCGTCGCGCGCCTGCTCACGCGCCCCGCGGCGGCGCTGATCGCGTTCAACGGCATGATCGTGTTCATCCACTGGCCACTCGTCGTCGAGCTGCAGTCGTCGTCGGAGCCGGGGCACCTCGCGGTGCACGTCCTCATCGTCGGCGCGTCGCTGCTCATGTGGTGGCCGGTGCTCGCGCCGCTGCCGGAGCTCGCCACGCTGTCGGAGCCGGGAAAGATGTTCTACCTGTTCCTGCAGTCGATCGTGCCGACGGTCCCCGCGTCGTTCCTCACGTTCGCGTCGCAGCCGCTGTACGAGCCGTACGCCGACGCGGGGCTGTGGGGGCTCGACGCGGTGACCGACCAGATGATCGCCGGCCTGCTGATGAAGATCGGAGGCGGTCTGCTACTGTGGGCCGTGATCGCCGTGTTGTTCTTCCGGTGGCATTCCAACGAGGAGAAGCAAGAGCCCGCGTCCGTCAGCTGGGAGGACTTCGAGCGCGAGCTCGAAGTCTGGGACATGAGGAAGTAGATGACACAGCACACGAGCCGCTCCGACATGATGGGCGAGATCAGGTTCCGGGTCCCGCTCGTCGTCGTGATCCCGCTCGCCGCGCTCGCGCTCATCGCGGTGGTCGCCGTCGGCATGTCGATGGTGCTGCTGTCGATTCCGAAGGAGGCGGCGACCGTCGTCGCACTGGCGACGGCGCTCAACGTGCTCGGCGCGTGCGCCGTGCTGGCGTCGCGCCGCCGCCTGTCGCAGACCGCGGCGGCCGAGCTGCTCATCGTGGTGCTGTACCCGGTCGTGATCGGGATCGCGATCGCCGCGCTCGACATCGGGGAGGGCGAGGCGCACGCCGAGACCACGGCCGCGGCGGGCTCCGGCGAGGCCGCCGGCGACGCGGGCCAGAACGCGATCTCGGCCGCCAACCTGCAGTTCAACACGAACGAGCTGTCGCTCCCGGCGGGCCAGGAGACGTCGTTCACGCTGCAGAACGAGGACACGCAGCCGCACAACCTGTCGATCTACGAGGACGACAGCGCCGACGAGGCGCTGTTCGAGGGCGACGTCGTCGAGGGCGGGCAGACCGGCCAGTACGACATCCCCAGCATCCCGGCCGGCGAGTACTTCTTCCGGTGCGACCTGCATCCCGACTCGATGGTCGGGACCGTCGCCTTCGAGTAGGCCGCCCGGCGCGCGCGCCGGGGAGGTGACGTCCCGTCACGGCGCCCGCGCTCGCTGACGCCGCGCTTCTCGCGCACGGCCGCGCGCCGCCCGCCCCGAGCGCGCTCGACGTCGTCGCGGCGTGGCCGTTCGAGCCGGTGACGTGGGCCCTGCTCGCGCTCGCGGCGTGGGGCTACGCGCGCGCCGCCGCGCGCGTGCCGGGGTTCCCGCGCGCGCGGCGCGCATGCTTCGCCGGCGGTCTCGTCGCGCTCGCCGTCGCGCTCGTGAGCCCGGTCGCGACCTATTCCGACGCGCTGTTCTGGGTGCACATGGTCCAGCACCTCCTCGTGACGCTGGTCGCGGCCCCCCTGGTGGTCCTCGGCGCGCCGGTCGCCCTCGGGCTGCGCGCCGCGCGCCCACGGATCCGCGCGCGTGCCGCTCGTGCCGCGCGCGTCCCCGCCCTGTCGCACCCCGTCGTGACGTGGAGCGCGCTTCCGGCGGTCCTGTGGGCGACGCACTTCTCGTCGTTCTACGACCGCGCCCTCGAGAGCGCGCCGCTGCACGCGCTCGAGCACGCCGTCTACCTCGGCGCGGCGCTGCTGTTCTGGTGGCCGGTGGCCGGCGCCGACCCCGGCGCGCGCCGGATCCCGCACGCGGCGCGCGTCGCGTACGTCGCGCTCGCCCTGCCGGCGCAGTCGTTCCTCGGGCTCGCGTTGTACTCGGCGTCGGACGTGCTGTACCGGCACTACGACACGCTGGCGCGCTCGTGGGGGCCGTCGCCGGCCGACGACCAGCGGCTCGCGGCGCTCGTCATGTGGCTCGGCGGGGACCCGCTCCTCGTCGGCGCTCTGATGGGGGCCGCGGTCGCGTGGATGCGCCACGACGAGCGCGTCGCCGCCCGCCTCGACCGCCGCGCCGCGCGGCGCGACGTTCGCGCGCGCGATTGATCGGGCGCGCAGCCGACGCGGCGCGCATCCTTTCGGCGCCGTCGTGCGTCCTAGGGATGTGGGGATCGAGGCACGTGAAGTGCGGCGGACGGAGGTGGGGAGCGAGGCCCAGCCGGCGCGCGCGAGCCGGCTGGCCGCTCTCTACTCGCAGCACGCGGCCGCGGGCCTCCGGCTCGCGTACTTCCTCACCGGCGACCGCGCCGTGGCCGAGGACATCGTCCAGGAGGCGTTCGCGCGCGTGATCGGGCGCTGGCGCGACATTCGTCAGCCGGAGACGTTCGGCGCCTACCTCCGCCGCACGATCGTCAACCTGTCGCGCAGCCACGGCCGCCGGCGCGTCGTGGAGCGCGCGTACCTGCTCAAGCACGGCGCGCGGCCCGCCGCGGTCGCCCGCATTCCCGACGTCGAGGGCCGCGACGCGCTGTGGCGCGCGCTGATGCAGCTGCCGGAGCGCCAGCGCGCGGCCCTGTTCCTTCACTACTACGAGGACCTGTCGGAGCAGCAGGTGGCGGAGACGCTCGAGTGCTCCGTCGGCGCCGCCAAGGCGCTCGTCGCGCGCGGCCTCGCCCGGCTGCGCGCCCACGTGGAGGTGACCGGTGTTCGACCTGGAGAGTGACGTGCGGGCGTCGCTGCGACGCAACCTGGACCCGGTGACCGTTCCGCCGGGGCTCCGTGAGCGTTCGCTGCGCGCGGCGAGGCGGCGCCGTGCGGCCGGGGCGGCGGTCGCCGGCGTCGCGCTCGTCGTGCTGGCGCTCGGCGCCGCGGCCGTCGGGACGTCGTGGAGGATGGGCGCGCTCGAGCGCGCTCCCGCCGCGCCGGACCGGATGCCGCGCGACGACGATCCGACCGTGCCCGGCGCGCAGGACTACGACGCCCGGCGCACGAGCCCGGTGGTCGAGGTCGCGCACGGACGCCGCGGCTCGGTGGCCTGGACGCTGCGCGCGTACACGCTGCGCATCGAGCGCGACCTCGCGGCCGGCGTCCCGGCGACGACCGACCTGGTGTGCCTGCGCTGGGATTGGCGCGTGGCCGGGGGCAAGACCTACGACCTCCCGTGCGAGGTCGGCGGCGCGCGGCTCCCGGCCCCCGGCGCGCTCCCCGGAGGCCCCGGCTCACCCCCGCTCGGAGCGTTCCTCGTCGCGCAGGGCATGGGGATCCACGACGGCACCGTCGCGCGCTACGGCATCGTGACCGACGAGGTCGAGCGCGTGGAGCTCGACGCGCGCGGGACGCGGCGCCTGCGCGCCTCGGTCGTCGACGCGCCGAGCGTCCTCGACGCAGACGTTCGCTTCTACACCGTCCTCCACGACGCGGACCTCGAGCCCGGGCGGGACGGCATCGTCCTGTCGGACGAGCGCGGCAGGCTCCTCGAGCTCTACGTCGCTCGCTAGGCCGCGGCCACGAGCTGGTCGAGCGCGGCGGCGCCGAACAGCAGCGCGAGGTAGTAGATGGAGAAGCGGAACATGCCCCACGCGATGCGCGGCTCGGGACGGCGGTAGAGCCGCACCGCCCACACGAGGAACGACGCGTCGAGGACGACCGCGCTCGCGAGGAACAGCAGGCCCATGCGCCCGACCGAGAAGAACGCGAGCGTCATAGCGGACAGCAACAGCGTGTACAGCAGGACGTGCTTGGCCGTCTCCTCCTTGCCGTAGACGACCGGCATCATCGGGACGCCCGCGGCGCGGTACTCGCGCTCGTAGCGCATAGACAGCGCCCAGAAGTGGGGCGGCGTCCAGTAGAAGACGATCGCGAACAGCGCGAGCGCCGGGAGCTCGACGGTCCCCGTGACCGCGCTCCACCCGACGAGCACGGGCACGGCGCCGGCCGCCCCGCCGATCACGATGTTCTGCGGCGTCGTCCGCTTCAGCAGCAGCGTGTAGACCAGTACGTAGAACAGCAGCGCGCACGTCGTCAGCACCGCGGACAGCAGGTTGACGGCGGCCCACAGCAGCGCGAACGCGACGGCTCCGAGCGCCACCCCGAACCACAGTGCGTTGCGCGGCTCGACGACGTGGCGCGGCAGCGGGCGCTTGCGCGTACGGGCCATGATCTCGTCGATGTCGCGGTCGACGTAGCAGTTGATCGCGTTGGCGCCGCCCGCCGAGAGCGCCCCGCCGAGCAGCGTCGTCAGGACGAGGTCGAGCGGCGGCAGGCCGCGCGCCGCGACGATCATCGACGGCACGGTCGTCACGAGCAGGAGCTCGATGATGCGCGGCTTGGTCAGGGCGACGTACGCCAGGACCTTGTCGCGCGCCGACAGCGGCGCCGGCGCGGGCCGCGGCGCGGGGACGAGCTCGTCGCCGCCGCGGCGTGCCGCGACCGCGTCGTCGACCGGCACGGCCCCCGTCGTCCTGGTCACCGAGGCGCGCCGCATCAGCGCCCGCCCTCGAGCGCGACGCGCGCCGGCGCGGGCCGCGGCGCCGCGGCGCGCAGCGCCGGCCGGCACACCGCGGCGACCCGCACGAGGCACGCCCAGATGAGCGCGCCGGTGACGAGGTGCGCGGTGCGGAAGGGGGCCGAGTCGACGCCGGTCCACACGTTGGCCGCGCCGAGCACGACCTCGACGACGAAGAGCGCGGCGGCCGCGTGCGCCCAACGCGCCGCGACCGGGTGCTCGCGCTTGCGCCGCACGACGCCGGCGACGACGACCGCGACGACGACGCCCACGACGAGCGCGAGGGCGCGGTGCGCGAAGTGCGCCGCGGCGACCTCGGACCCGAGCGGCGGCACGATCCGCCCGGACATCAGCGGCCAGTCCGGGAACGCGTCGCCCGCGTGGATGCCGCGGACGTACGACCCGACGAGCAGCAGCAACAGCACGGAGCCGGCCGCGAACCACGCGCGCCGAGCGAGAGCGGCGTCGGGCTCGGGCTCGAGCGCGCCCTCCTCGGCGGACGCCTCCGCGGCGACGTGGATCAAGAGGCCTCCGAGCGCGAGCGCGGCGCCGAGATGCAGGACGACCGCCTCGGCCTCGAGGTGCAGCTTGACGACGACCGCGCCGATGACGGCCTGGAGCAGCACGAGCCCGAACGCGGCGACCGACGCGCGCGCGAGCCGGGGCGAGCGGCGGCGGCGCAGCACGCCCCACAGCGCGAGCGACCCGAGCAACAGGCTCACGACCGCCGCGCCCATGCGGTGCGAGTACTCGATCGCGGTCGTGTACGCCTCGAGCGCGGGCACGAGACGGCCGTTGCACGCGGGCCAGTCGTCGCCGCACCCGAGGCCCGACTTCGTCGCGCGCACGAGCCCGCCCAGGGCCACGAGCAGGAAGGTCGCAACGGCGGAGGTGATCGCCAGCTTCCGGAACGACATCGCCGCGCATGTTACCCGTGCCCGATACGCACGGGCCGCGGCTAACCTGGCCGGATGCGTTCGTTCGGGGCCGTCGTCGCCGCGCTCGCGTGCGCTGCGATCGCCGCGTGCGGCGGCGGCGCAGGCGACTCGGCCGCGCCGCGTGCGCGCTCGTCGTCGCCGCCCGACGCCCGCGCGTCGTTCCGGCAGCCGTTCGGCGACGCCGAGGCGTACCCGGTCGTCGTGTCGTCCGAGCTCGTCGTCGGCCGCAACCGCTTCCAGCTCGGCGTCATGGACTCGAACGACGCCCCGATCGGGTCGCGGTCGATGTCGGTCGCGGTCCGCTTCTTCGACCTCGCCGAGTCCGCGGCCGAGCCCGCGTCGAGCGCCCGCCTGCGCTACGTCGAGACCGCGCCGGGCCGCGGCGTGTACGTCGGCACCGCGACGTTCGAGCGCGCCGGCGAGTGGGGGGCCGAGGTCTCGATCGACGGCGACGGCGTCGACTCCACCGTGCGCACGAGCTTTCGCGTCGCCGACGACGCGTCGACTCCGGCGGTCGGCGAGCGCGTCCCCGCGTCGGACACGCCGACGCTCGCCGACGTCGACGACCTGTCGGAGATCTCGACCGACTCCGACCCCGATCCGTCCTTCTACCGAACGTCGATCGCGCAGGCTCTGCGGGCGCGCGCGCCGTTCGTCGTCGTGTTCGCGACGCCGAAGTTCTGCCAGAGCGCGGTGTGCGCGCCGACGCTGGACACCGTTCAGCGCATCGCGCGCGACTACGACGGCGTCACGTTCGTGCACGTCGAGGTGTACGAGAACCTCGACGACCCGTCCAACCTCGAGCAGGCGCCGTCGGTGGGCGAGTGGGGGCTGCGCACCGAGCCGTGGGTGTTCGTCGTGGGGGCCGACGGCCGCGTCGTGTCGAAGTACGAGGGCTCCGTGACCCCGGCGGAGCTGCGCGCCGACCTCGAGCGGCTCCCCGCGAGCGCGCGCTAGCCGTCCGCGACCGACGTCGCGTACAGGCGTCCGTCGCGCCGCGACAGCTCCACGCGCACCGGCTCGCCGCTCGCCTTGTGCTCCGCGAGGTGCGCCGGCGGGAACGCGAACTCGGTGTCGTCGTCGACGCGCACGAGGACGCGTCGCGAGCCGTCCTTGACGACGAAGCTCGACACGTCGGTGAGGCTCGTCGCGCGCACCTCCAGCACGACGCCGGTGACCGGCCCGGGCGCGTCGTCCTGCGACGCGCCACCGGAGCAGGCGACCGCGACGGAGAGCGCCGCGACGGCGCCTGCAAGTTTCCGCACGGGTCTAGGGTAGCGGCGCGATGCCCCCGTCCTCCCCGTCGCTCGACGCGCTGCGCGCCGCGATCGACCTCGAGCTGGCGCGGTTCCTCGACGAGCGCCGCGCCGCCCTCCCCGACGCGGGGGTGCTCCTCGACGAGATCGACCGCCTCGTGCGCGCCGGCGGCAAGCGGCTGCGCCCGTCGTTCTGCTACTGGGGCTACCGTGCCGCGGGGCGCCCGCACGGCGACGCGATCGTGCGCGCCGCGTCGAGCCTCGAGCTGCTGCACACGTTCGCGATCGTGCACGACGACGTCATGGACGCGGCCGACGAGCGCCGCGGCGAGCCCACCGTGCACGTCGTGCACGACGTCAACGTCGCATTGCTCGTCGGCGACCTCGCGCTCGTCCTCGCCGACGCGCTGTTCGTCGGCGCCGGGTTCGCGCCCGGGCGCGTCACCGACGCGTTCGACGCGTACTCGCGCATGCGCCAGGAGGTCATCGCGGGGCAGTACCTCGACCTCGTCGCGGCGGCCCGATCGGACGTGTCCGAGGACGAGGCGCGCTGGATCGCGGTGTTGAAGTCCGGCCGCTATACGGTCGAGGAGCCGCTCGCGATCGGCGCCGCGCTCGCCGGCGCGGCCCCGCCCACGCGCGCCGCGCTCGGGCGCTTCGGCGAGCCGCTCGGCGAGGCGTTCCAGCTGCGCGACGACCTGCTCGGCACGTTCGGCGAGCGCTCCAGCGTCGGAAAGCCCGTCGACTCCGACATCCGCGAGGGCAAGCGCCACCTGCTCTACGCCAAGACGGTCGCCCTGCTCGACGGCCGCGAGCGGGACTGGTTCGTGCGCCGCTGGGGTGCAGGCGACGACCTCGGCGACGACGACGTCGCCCGGCTCCGCGCGCTGATCGAGCGCTCCGGAGCGCGCCGCGACACCGAGGCGCTGCTCGCGGCTCAGACGGGGGCCGCGTGCGCCGCGCTCGACGACGCGCCGGTCGCCGACGGCGCGCGCGCCGCGTTGCTGGAGCTCGCCCGCAGCGCGACCGCACGCGCGTCGTAGCGCGCGTTTGCAGAACGCGCGGCGCTCGGCCAGGTAGATTCTCGGTGGCAGCGCCCACCCGACACGTCACGGGAGCACACTTGGACCCGGAACAGATCTATCAGGAAGTCCTCCAGGAGGAGCAGCAGAAGGGGAGCTCCGCTCCGGTCGCGGAGGGGCGCGCCAAGGCGGCCCGGGCGCGCGCCGAGCACGGCTCGCCACATCCCAAGGAGCCCAAGTGGTGGCCCGGCGCGCAGCCGCATCTCGAGGGCGGCGACGGCGCCGCGCCCGCCGAGGAGGCCGCGCCCGCCGAGGCGGAGGCCGAGGCCCCCGCGGCGCAGGAGGACGCCGCGCCGGCCGAGGACGCGGCTCCGGCCGAGGCGCCCGCGGCGGAGGCCGCGGAGCCCGCCCCTGCGCCGCAGCCCGCCGCGGCCGAGGCCCCGGCGCAGCCCGCCGAGGCACCCGCACAGCCGGCCGCCGCCCCCGCGCCCCAGCCGGCCGCCGCCCCCGCGCAGCAGCCGGCCGCCGCGGCCGCCGCCGTGGCGACGCAGCCGGCGACGCCCACGATCGGCGTCCGGCACGGCACCGCGACGGGCAACCGCCTGCGGCCCGAGGACTCGACCGCGACCGACGCGCAGTTCGAGGGCCAGCGCGCTGTCGAGCAGCGCCGCAAGCTGATCGACGAGCTCGTCGCGACCGGCGTCCCCGCGGTCACGGCGGCCGAGAGCGGCCCGCCGCGCTCGTCGCTGCTGATGCCGCTCGTCTACCTCGTCATCGTCGTGCTCGCCGTCGGCGTCCTGGTGAGCCAGGCCGGCGACCTCGGCGGCTCCGAGCCCGCCGCGGCCGAGGGCGGCGCCGAGGGCGGGGCCGGCGGCAACTCGATCACCGCGGCCAACGTCCAGTTCGACACCGACCAGATCACGCTGCCGGCGGAGCAGGAGACGACGTTCACGCTCGTCAACGACGACACGCAGGCACACAACCTGTCGATCTACCCGAGCGAGAACGAGACGTCCGAGTCCGACGCGATCATGTTCGGCGACACCGCCGACGGCGGCCAGACGATCGACTACGAGATCCCCGCGACGCCCGCGGGCGAGTACTTCTTCCGCTGCGACCTGCATCCCGACAGCATGGTCGGGACCGCGGTGTTCGAGGGCGGCGGCGGCGACACGGGCGGCGGCGACACCGAGGGCGGCGGCGACACCGAGGGCGGCGACACCGAGTCTGCGTGACGCGGCGCCGGCGGCGCGCGCGTCAGTGCGGCGACCGGACGGTTTGGGTCTAGACTGAAAGCCGTCTCGTGAAACTTTTCACAAGCGCCCGCAACCCCGGTCGTCCCGGGGTCGGGATTGGAGGTCTCGCCCGTGTCGACTGAGGTCGACGTCGTGGTCGTCGGAGGCGGCCCGTCCGGGTCGGCGGCGGCGCACTACCTCGCGTCGCGCGGCCGCTCCGTGCTCGTGTGCGAGAAGAAGACGTTCCCGCGCGAGAAGACGTGTGGCGACGGGCTCACGCCGCGGGCGATCGCCGTCCTGCGCGACATGGGGCTCGGCGACGAGCTCCGGACGTGGGAGCGCGTCGAGGGTCTGCGCGTGCACGCCGCCGGGCGCACGCTCGAGCTTCGCTTCCCGCGCCTCGACGACTGGGGCGAGTACGGGCTCGTCAAGCCGCGCCGCGACCTCGACAAGGTGGTGCTCGACAACGCCGAGGCCGCCGGCGCCAAGGTCCTCTACGACACGCACGTCGAGGCGCCGCTGTTCGACCGCGGCGTCGTGACGGGCGTGCGCGCGAAGCGCGACGGCGCCGTGGAGGAGGTGCGCGCGCGCTGGGTCGTGTGCGCCGAGGGGTCGGCCACGAAGCTGACGCGCGCGCTCGGACGCGCGCGCCGCGACGACTACCCGATGGGGCTTGCGATCCGCCAGTACTTCCGCTCGCCGATGGAGCACTCGGGGTGGTTCGAGGCGTACCTCGACGTCCGCACGGGACCGGACCAGGTGCCCGGCTACGGCTGGGTGTTCCCGGTCGGCGACGGCACGGTCAACGCCGGCGTCGGCCTGTTGTCGACCTACGGCGGCTGGCGCTCGGTCAACCTCCACGACCTCCAGCGCGGCTTCGTCGAGCAGCTCCCGCGCGAATGGGCCATCGACGAGACGACGGTGTGCTCGCGGCCGCGCGCCGGACGTTTGTTCATGGGCAGCAGCGTGTGGCCCGCGCACGGCCCCGGCTTCGTGCTCGTGGGCGACGCCGCAGGCATGGTCAACCCGTGCAACGGCGAGGGCATCGCGTACGGCTACGAGACCGGGCGGATCGCGGCGCGGCACATCGACGACGCGTTGCGCGCGGGGTCGTCGCCGTCGCTCGACGGCTACACGCGCGAGCTCGAGGAGACGTACGGCCCCTATTACCGGCTCGGCCGCCGCTTCGTGCGCCTCATCGGCCACCCCGTGCTGATGGAGCGGCTCGTGTCGCTCGGCATGCGCTCGAAGACCGTCATGAGCTTCGCGCTCACGATGCTCGCCAACCTCGAGGACTCCCGCGCCCACGGCGTGCAGCAGCGCGCGTTCAAGGCGCTCAAGAAGCTCGCGGAGGTCAACCCGTGACGCTGCCCGCGTACCTTCCGATCCTGTTCCTGATCGTGTTGTCGTCGTTGTTCGCGGTCCTGTCGATGCTCGTGGCCTCGCGGCTCGCGCCGCGCAAGTTGACGCCCGCGAAGCTGCTGCCGTACGAGTGCGGGATCGTGCCCGAGAGCGGCGACGAGCGCGAGCGTTTCCCGGTGAAGTTCTATCTCGTCGCGATGCTCTTCATCGTCTTCGACATCGAGACGGCGTTCATGTACCCGTGGGCGGTCGCGTACGACGAGCTGGCGATGTTCGGGCTGATCGAGATGGGCGTATTCATCGCGATCCTGCTCGCGGCGTACGTCTACGTGTGGAAGCGAGGAGGTCTCGAGTGGGCGGAGTGAGCGACACCATCGGCGCGAACTTCGTGACTGCCCAGCTCGACAAGCTCGTGAACTGGGCGCGCAAGTCGTCGCTGTGGCCGGCGACGTTCGGGCTCGCGTGCTGCGCGATCGAGATGATGGCGTCGACGATGCCGCGTCACGACCTCGCGCGCTTCGGCATGGAGGCGTTCCGCGCGTCGCCGCGCCAGGCCGACCTCATGATCGTCGCGGGACGCGTGGCACAGAAGATGGCGCCGGTCGTGCGCCAGATCTACGACCAGATGATGGAGCCCAAGTGGGTCATCGCGATGGGCGCGTGTGCGTCGTCGGCGGGCGTGTTCAACAACTACGCGCTCGTCCAGGGCGTCGACCAGATCGTGCCGGTCGACGTCTACGTACCCGGCTGCCCGCCCCGCCCCGAGATGCTGATCGACGGGATCATGCTCCTCCACGAGCGCATCAAGCGCGGGGAGTACGTCGCGGGGCGGACCGCGTGACCCAGGACGGCGCCGCGACGGGGGGCCGCGACCCGGCGCGGGCCGACGACCCCCGCGCCGTGCGTGCGGGCGGCGGCACGACGGTCGTCGACCGCCTCGAGTTCGTCGAGTGGCTCCGCGCCGACGAGTGGGACGCGCGCGCCCGGGCGCTCGCCGCCGAGGGCTGGTGGCTCGCCGACCTCGCCGGCGTCGACCGCCTCGGGATCGAGGGCCGCCACGGCTATCACCGCGGCGTGCACGGGGGGCCGCGCGCGGGCGAGCGCGACGACGCGGGGGCCGGCACGGGCAACGCCGCGCACGCGCTCGAGGGCGACGGCGTGCGTTTCGAGATCGTCGTGCAGTTGTTGCACCACGAGCGCAGGCAGCGCGCGACCGTGCACGTCGAGGCCCCCGGCGAGCCGCCCACGGTCCCGTCCGTGCTCGACGTGTGGCCGACCGTCGCGTTCATGGAGCGCGAGGCGTACGACTTGCTCGGCATCCGCTTCGAGGGCCATCCGGACCTGCGCCGCATCCTGATGCCCGACGAGTGGGAGGGGCATCCGCTGCGCAAGGACTACGGCGTCGGGAAGATCACGATCCAGTTCGCGCCGCAGCCGTTCCTCCAGATCGACGCGCCCGGGCAGTCCCCGAACCCGGTCGAGGCCGGGCACGAAGTCGACGAGCTCGGGCAGCCGGCGCGCGCGTCGGAGCGCTACGGCGGCGCGGGGCGCGGCCCGGAGGAGGCGACGGGACGACGATGAGGGCCGTGCCGAGCTCGATCGTCGACGACTTCGAGGCGCGCTCCCACGGAGCGTTCGTCGAGGAGTACGACGAGACGTCCGAGCGGATGGTCATCAACATGGGCCCGGTGCACCCGTCGACGCACGGCGTGCTCCGGCTCCTGCTCGAGCTCGACGGCGAGCGCGTCACGCGCTGCGCGCCGATCATCGGCTACCTCCACACGGGCATGGAGAAGGAGTGCGAGGACCAGAACTGGCGCGCCGCGGTGACGATCGTGACGCGCATGGACTACCTCGCTCCGTTCTTCAACGAGCAGGTCTACTCGATGGCCGTCGAGCAGCTCGCCGGCGTCGAGGTCCCGCCGCGCGCCAAGTACATCAGGACGCTCATGGCCGAGATGTGCAGGCTCTCGTCGCACCTCGTGTGGTTCGGGACCCAGGGCCTCGACATGGGCGCGATGTCGGCGATGTTCTACGGCTTTCGCGAGCGCGAGCTGATCCTCGACTTCTACGAGATGGTCACCGGGTTGCGGATGAACCACGGCTACATCGTCCCGGGCGGCGTGTGGGAGGACCTGCCCGACGGCTGGGAGGACGCCCTCGGCAACATCGTCGACGTGCTGCCCGGGCGCATCAAGGAGTACGAGGACCTGCTGTCCCTCAACCCGATCTTCCTCGAGCGCACGCGCGGCGTGGGCGTGATCGGCGCCGAGCAGGTGCGCGCGCTCGGCGTCACGGGACCGATCGCGCGCGCTTCCGGCGTCGACTGGGACCTGCGGCGCGACATGCCGTACGAGGCGTACGGCGACGTGACGTTCGACGTGCCCGTGGCGGCGGAGGGCGACGTCTACGCGCGCTATCGCGTCCGCATGGAGGAGATGCGCCAGTCGGTGGACATCGTGCGCCAGCTCGCAGACAAGATGCCGCCGGGCGACTTCCGCAACATGGACCCCAAGCTGACGCCGCCGCCCCGCTCCGAGCTCAACCGCTCGATGGAGGCGGTCATCCACCACTTCAAGATCATGACGCAGGGCTACACGGTGCCTCCGGGCGAGTCGTACGCCGCGGTCGAGTCGCCGCGCGGCGAGCTCGGCGCGTACATCGTGTCGGACGGCGGCACGTCGCCGTACCGGTGTCACGTGCGCGACCCGTCGTTCGTGAACCTCCAGTCGCTGCCCCCGATGGTCGAGGGCGGACTCGTCGCCGATCTGATCGCGTCGATCGCGTCGGTCGACCCGATCATGGGCGGGGTCGACCGGTGACCGAGCCGCGCGTGCGTCCGCGCGGCCGGTCGGTGCACGGCGTCGGCGTCACCGACGACGGCGCGCGCTCCGACGCGCCGGTCCTCGCCGGCGAGCTGCGCGCCACCGCCGAGGCGATCGTGGCGAAGTACCCGAACCCGCGCTCGGCCGCGCTCCCGCTGCTGTTCCTGGTGCAGTCGGTCGAGGGCTACGTCACTGACGCCGGCATGCGCGACGTCGCCGACGTCCTCGGCCTGACGCCGGCCGAGGTGCTCGCGAGCTGCAGCTTCTACACGATGCTCAAGCGGCGCCCGACGGGCGAGTACCTCGTGTCGGTGTGTCGCAACATCACGTGCACCCACGTCGGCGCGCGCGCGGTGGTCGCCGCGCTCGAGGAGCGTCTCGGCGTCGGGCCGGGCGAGACGACCGAGGACGGCAGGTTCACGCTCGAGGCCGCCGAGTGCCTCGCGACGTGCGACGGAGCGCCGTCGATGCAGGTGAACTACGAGGACTTCTACCGGATGACGCCCGAGGGCGCGGTCGACGTCGTCGACGGGATCGCGCGCGGCGACGACGTCCGCAGCGTCGCCGGCGAGCGCATCAAGACGCACAAGGAGATCAGCTACGAGATCGCGACCGCGGGCTTGCGTCGCGCGCGGTCCGAGCCGGGCCGCGAGCGCACCGTCGGCGGCGAGACGCCGCCGCGCGACTTCGCGCCCGGCGTGCGCCCGCCGGTGCTCGGAGACGACGCGCGCCCGCGCGGCGAGGGCGAGGAGAGTCCCCACGGTGGCTGACGCGCGCCGCGACGGCCCCCGCGAGACGCGCGTCGTCACGACGCGTCTGCGGTCGTTCCCCGACGACTCGTGGACGCTGCGGCGCGCGCTCGACGACGGCGCCTACGACGCAGCGCGCAAGGCGATCGGCACGATGACGCCCGACGAGGTGACGCAGCTCGTCAAGGACTCGGGCCTCCGGGGGCGCGGCGGCGCGGGGTTCCCGACCGGCGTCAAGTGGTCGTTCGTCCCCAAGGACGTGACGCCGCGCTACGTCGTCGTCAACCACGACGAGGGCGAGCCCGGGACGTTCAAGGACCGCGAGCTCGCCGAGGGCGACCCGCACCGGCTCATCGAGGGGATCGCGATCTGCTCGTACGCGGTCGGGGCGAACACCGCGTTCGTGTACGCGCGCGGCGAGTTCGCGCTCGGCGCGCGCCGGCTCGACCGCGCGATCCGGGACGCGTACGAGGAGGGGCTGCTGGGGCGCGGCTTGTTCGGCACGGACTTCGACCTCGACGTCGTGCTGCACCGCGGCGCCGGCGCCTACATCTGCGGCGAGGAGTCCGCGCTGCTGGACTCGCTCGAGGGATTCCGCGGCCAGCCGCGGCTCAAGCCCCCGTTCCCCGCGGTCAAGGGCCTCTACGGCCGGCCGACCGTCATCAACAACACCGAGACGCTCATGACCCTGCCGTCGATCGTCGAGCACGGCGTCGACTGGTTCCGGCAGTGGGGCACGGAGAAGTCGCCCGGCACCAAGGTGTTCTCTGTGTCGGGCCACGTCGAGCGCCCGGGCAACTACGAGGTCCCGCTCGGGATGCCGCTCGGCGAGCTGCTCGAGCTCGCCGGCGGGATGAAGGACGGAAAGGCGCTCAAGGCGGTCATCCCCGGAGGCGCGAGCGCGCCGCTCGTCACCGACACCGGCATCCGCATGGACTTCGAGTCGCTCAAGGAGGCCGGCTCGATGCTCGGGTCCGGCGCGGTCGTGTTCATGGACGAGACGACGTGCATGGTGCGCAACGCGCTCGTGACGACGGAGTTCTTCGCGCACGAGTCGTGCGGCAAGTGCACGCCGTGCCGCGAGGGGACGTGGTGGGGGGTCAGGGTGCTCGAGCGCATCGAGCACGGCGAGGGCCGCATGGAGGACCTCGACCTGCTGCTCGACATCTGCGACGGGATCGACGGCCGCTCGTTCTGCCCCCTCGGCGACGCCGCGTCGTGGGCGCTGCGCTCCAACGTCAAGCTGTTCCGCGACGAGTTCGCCGCGCACGTCGAGCACGGCGCGTGCCCGTTCGAGGGCGAGCACCGCACGCTCGTCGGCGCGCGGTCGCCCGGGCTGGGCGACGCCGGCGTCGCGCCGCAGCCGTCGTCGGGCGCCGACGTCGACCGGTGGGAGGGGTCGTGACGTCGCCCGAGCTGGTCACGCTGACCGTCAACGGCCGCGAGGTGCGCGCCGAGAAGGGGCGCGTGCTGATCGACGTCGCGGAGGAGCTCGGCATCTTCGTGCCGCGCTTCTGCTACCACCCGGGCATGAAGTCGGTCGCGGTGTGCCGCATGTGCCTCGTCCGCATCGAGGGCACGCCCAAGCTCGTCCCCGCGTGCGCGACGCCGGTCGCCGAGGGGATGGTCGCGAGCACCGTCGACCCCGACGCGGTCGACGCCCAGGAGGGCATGCTCGAGTTCCTGCTCATCAACCATCCGCTCGACTGCCCGATCTGCGACCGCGGCGGCGAGTGCCCCCTGCAGGACCAGACGTACCGGCACGGCCCCGGCGCGAGCCGCTACGTCGAGCCGAAGCGCACGTTCGAGAAGGCGCTCGAGATCTCCGACCTCGTCGTGCTCGACCGCGAGCGCTGCGTGCTGTGCTGGCGCTGCGTGCGCTTCTCGCAGGAGATCTCAGGCGACCCGTTCATCCAGCTCGTCGACCGGGGGCCCGGCACGCAGATCCTGACGTTCAACGACGAGCCGTTCGACAGCTACTTCTCCGGCAACACGGTGCAGATCTGTCCCGTCGGCGCGCTCACGTCGCGCACCTACCGGTTCGTGTCGCGTCCGTGGGACCTCAAGACCGCGCCGAGCGTGTGCGCGTACTGCTCGGTCGGGTGTCCCGTCGGCAACGACGCGCGCGCCGACAAGCTCGTGCGCGTCCAGGCCCTCCCCAACGAGAACGTCAACGACTTCTGGATCTGCGACAAGGGCCGCTACGCGTTCCACTACGTCGACTCCGACGAGCGGATCACGACTCCGCTGCGCCGCGGCGCAGCGGGCTCGTTCGAGACCGCGTCGTGGGCCGACGCGCTCGCCGACGCGGCCGAGCTGCTGCGCAACGCGCAGCGCACCGGCGTGATCGCGGGCGGCCACGTCACGACCGAGGACGCCTACGCGGTCGCGAAGCTCGCGCGCGACGTGCTGGAGACGCCGAACGTCGACGGGCGCGTCCAGGACGCCGGCGCGCCGTACGAGCTCGCCCTGCGCGTGTCGGGCGCCGCGGGGTCGACCGCGACGCTCAACGACGTCGCTGCGGCGAAGACGATCGTGTGGGTCGGCCCCGACCCCAAGGAGACGCTGCCCGTCCTCTACCTGCGGCTGCGCAAGGCGGTCGTCGACGGCGGCGCGCAGCTCGTCGTCGTGTCGCCGCGACGCATGTCGCTCGACGGCTTCGCGACGCGCGTGATCCGGTGCGCGCCCGGCGGCGAGGCCGACGAGATCGCGCGTCTGCGCGACGCGGGTCCCGCCGCTCCGCTCGTCGCGTGCTGGGGACCGGCGTCGCCGGGGCGCGACGAGACCGATGCGTTCACGGCCGTCCTCGACCTCGTCGCCGCGGCCGGTGGCCGCCTGCTGACGTGCCCGCCGCACGCGGGCTCGCAGGGTTTGATCGACATGGGCGTCCATCCCGCGCTCGCGCCCGGCTACGAGCGCGTCGAGGAACCCGGCATGGACACGCGCGCGATGCTCGAGGCGGCCGCCGCCGGAGAGCTCGACGCGCTCGTGCTGGTCGGCGCCGACCCGATCGCCGACTTCCCCGACGCCGCGCTCGCGCGGCGCGCGCTGGAGTCGGTCGCGTTGATTGCCATCGAGCTGTTCCCCACCGAGAGCGCGCAGCTCGCCGACGTCCTGCTGCCCTCGGTCGCGTACTCGGAGCGCGAGGGCACGTTCACGAACCTCGAGCGCCGCATCCAGAAGCTCGAGCCGCTCACCGCGCCGCCGGGGGCCGCGCGCGAGCCGTGGCGCGCACTGGCGTCGCTCGCCGCCGCGCTCGGACGGCCGTGGGACTGGGACGAGTTCGACGACGTGTGGGCCGAGATCCGCGCCCGCGTCGCGACGCACGCGGACGTCGACCACGTCGCGCTGGCGCAGCAGCTTCCGCCCGCCCAGACCGTGTACGAGTCGGCGTTCGAGGACGACCCCAGTCACACCCGCGCGATCCTCGCGGGGGCCGGCGGGCACTACCCGCGCGGGTTTCGCGCCGGCGCCCCCTTCCAGACGGGCCAGAACTGGCCGCTGTCGTGGGAGCTGCGCGCGTTCGAGGCGAAGCAGCGCCCGGGCGTCGTGCCCGCCGCGCCCGACGCGCGCGACGCGCCGGAGCCCGTGCGCCGCGACGCGCCCGAGCGCGCCCGCGGCGACGGCCGCCTCGGGCTCGTCACCGGGCGCATGATCTACGACGCCGGGACGATGGTGTCGAAGACCGCCGCGCTCGCGGCGCTCACCAAGCCCCCGTTCGTGGAGCTCAACGCCGGTGACGCCGAGCGTCTCGGCGTGGCCGACGGCGACGACGCGGTCGTCGCCGCGAACGGCACCGAGCTGCGCGTCAAGGTGCGCGTTGGCGACGTCGCCGCCGGCGTCGCGTTCGTCCCGTACGACCAGCCCGGCGCGCGCGCCAACACGCTCATGAGCGGCGACGCGGACCCCGCAGTAACGGTGAGGCGCGCATGAGGGCGATCGTGGACTTCCTCGGCCCCGCCGTCATCACGGGGTTGATCAAGGCCGTCGTCGCGTTCGCGGCGTTGCTGTTCACGACGCTTCTCGTCGTGTGGGCGGAGCGCAAGGTCATCGCCGACATGCAGGCGCGCGTCGGTCCCAACCGATGGGGCCCGTTCGGCCTCCTGCAGACGCTCGCCGACGGCATCAAGCTGTTCTTCAAGGAGGACTTCCGGCCGACGGGCGCGGATCGCTGGACGTTCGCGATCGCCCCGATCGCCGCGATGGTGCCGTCGCTGCTGGCGTTCGCCGTCGTGCCGGTCGGCGACGAGGTCACGATCGCGGGCCGCCGCATCGAGCTCGTCGTGACCGATCTCAACATCGGGCTGCTGTACTTCCTCGCGATGGGGTCGCTCGGCGTCTACGGCATCGTGCTGGCGGGATGGGCGTCGGGCTCGAAGTACCCGCTGCTCGGCGGCATCCGGTCGAGCGCGCAGATGATCTCGTACGAGATCGCCCTCGGGCTGTCGCTCGTGCCGATCGTGCTCGCGACGAACAGCCTGTCGACCGTCGAGATCGTCGCGGCGCAGACGGGGACCGTCCGCAACGTGACGTTCTTCGACGGGATCCCCGTCCTCGAGCAGGTCGCCGAGCTGTTCCGGTTCATCCCGAACTGGTACGTCTGGTCGCAGTGGCCGGCGTTCGCCATCTTCTTCATCGCCGGTGTCGCCGAGACCAACCGTGCGCCGTTCGACCTCCCGGAGGCCGAGACCGAGCTCGTCGCCGGCTTCCACACCGAGTACTCGGGCATTCGCTTCGCGTTGTTCTTCCTCGGCGAGTACGTCCACGTCGTCGTCGTCTCGGCGATGGCCGTGACGCTGTTCTTCGGGGGCTGGGACGGTCCCGGCTTCGGCTTCCTCCCGTGGCTGTGGCCGATCCTGTGGTTCGTGCTCAAGACGGCGTTCTTCGTGTACCTGTTCGTGTGGCTGCGCGCGACGATGCCGCGCCTGCGCTACGACCGGCTGATGTGGCTCGGCTGGAAGCGCCTGATCCCGGCCGCGCTCGTGTGGATCGTCGTGACGGCCGTGGTCAACACCGAGGGCGTGTCGCGCAACGCGCGCCTCGCGGTGTTCGCCGTGCTGTTTCTGCTCGTGCTCCTGTGGATCGGCCGCGGCGACCCGCGCCTGAAGGGGATCGTGACGCCGCAGACGAGGAGGGCCGCCCGTGGCCGTACCTGAGCTGCTCACCGGTCTCAAGACCGTGATCCGCAACGTGTTCCGGCGCAAGGAGACCGTCGGGTACCCGGAGGTGCGGCGCCGCCCGTTCCCGCGCTACAAGGGCCGTCACATCCTCGACCGCCACCCCGACGGGCTCGAGAAGTGCATCGGCTGCGAGCTGTGCGCGGGCGCGTGTCCGGCAGACGCCATCTACGTCGTGGGGGCCGAGAACCAGCCCGGAGCGCGCTTCTCGCCCGGAGAGCGGTACGCGCAGATCTATCAGATCAACTACCTGCGCTGCATCTTCTGCGGCCTGTGCGTCGAGGCGTGCCCCACCGAGGCGCTGCGCATGACGACCGAGTACGAGCTCTCCGGCACGACGCGCGAGGACCTCATCTTCACCAAGGACCAGCTCATCGTCGACACGGACATCGAGCGGCACTGGAAAAGCAAGAAGGAGGTCTCGCCCGACGGCCGCGAGGTGCGCAGGGTCACGGGTGGTCCGGCGTCCCGTTCCGGGGGCGCGTCGTGACGATCGACCAGCTGGTGTTCGGGGTCGTCTTCGTCGTCGCGCTCGGCGCGTCGATCGCGATGCTGTTAGCGCCGAACGCGGTCCACGTCGCGCTGTTCCTCGTCGCCACGCAGATCGCGCTCGCGCTCGCGTTCCTGCTCCAGGGCGCGTTCTTCATCGCCGCGATCCAGGTCATCGTCTACGCCGGCGCCATCATGGTGCTGTTCCTGTTCGTCGTCATGCTGCTCGGCGTCGACCGCCGCGAGGCGCTCGTGGAGCCGCTGCGGGGCCAGCGGCCGCTCGCGGTGGGGCTCGGCGCGCTGCTCGCGGTGCTCGTGATGTACGTCGCCAACACCGGCGCCGAGCTCGTGACCGGCGCGCAGGCCGGGGGCCAGGGGACGCTCGCGTCGCTCAATCGCGACCCTGGCAACGTGGTCGTGATCGCGCGCGCCATGTTCAGCCGCTACCTGCTGCCGTTCGAGATCACCTCCGTGCTCCTCGTCGTCGCGATCGTGGGCGTCATGGCGCTGGCGCGCCGGATCGGGACGGCGGAGGTCACGTCGCCCGCGGCGACACGGCGCGACGAGGAGGCGGCCGCGTGACGAGCGTCTCGCCGCTCTACTTCCTCGCGCTCGCGGGCCTCCTGTTCACGGTCGGCGTCGTCGGCGCCCTCGTCCGGCGCAACGCGATCGTGATCTTCATGTTCATCGAGCTCATGCTCAACGGCGTCAACCTCGCGTTCGTCACGTTCGCCCGCATGCAGGGCCGCATCGACGGCCAGGTGCTGGTGTTCTTCGTGCTCGTCGTCGCCGCCGCGGAGGTCGTCGTCGGGCTCGCGATCATCGTGACGATCTTCCGCCGGCGCGCCAGCGCGAACGTCGACGACGCCAGCCTCCTGAAGTGGTGACCGCGATGACGGCACCCGTGCTCGAGGCCGGGTTCGACGCGACGATCGCCCCGTGGATCGTCGCGCTCCCGCTCGCGAGCGCGGTCGTGCTGCTGCTGTTCGGCCGGCGCGTCGGCCGCGCCGCCGGGATCGTGGCGTCGGCCGCCGTCGGGCTGGCGTTCCTCCTCGGCGTCCTGTTGTTCGTCCGGCTCGTGGCGGCCGGGCACGACGCGCACGAGACCGTCCGCATGTTCGAGTGGATCGTCGCCGGCGACTTCGACGTCGGCGCCGACCTCCTCGTCGACCGGCTCTCGATGGTCATGGTGCTCGTGGTCACCGGCGTCGGCGCCCTCATCCACGTCTACTCCATCGGCTACATGCACGGCGACGAGCGCTACGCGCGCTACTTCGCGTACCTGAACCTGTTCGTCGCCGCGATGCTGGTGCTCGTGCTGGCCGACAACCTCGTGCTGCTGTACGTCGGCTGGGAGGGCGTCGGCTTGTGCTCGTACCTGCTGATCGGGTTCTGGTTCGAACGCCCGGCCGCGGCGCACGCGGCCAAGAAGGCGTTCGTCGTCAACCGGATCGGCGACTTCTCGTTCCTGCTCGGGATCCTGCTGCTGTCGGTCACGGTCGGGAGCCTCGCGATCGGCAGCGTCAACGAGGCGGCCGGCGCGATGTCGTCGGGCATCGCGACGATCGCGGCGCTGCTTCTGTTCGGCGGCGCGACCGGCAAGAGCGCGCAGATCCCCCTCTACGTGTGGCTCCCGGACGCGATGGAGGGCCCGACCCCCGTCTCCGCGCTGATCCACGCCGCGACGATGGTGACCGCGGGGGTCTACATGGTCGTGCGGCTGTCGCCCGTGTTCGAGGCGTCGGGCGACGCGCTCACGGTCGTCGCGTGGATCGGCGCCGCGACCGCGCTGTGGGCGGCGTTGATGGCGGCCGCCGAGTACGACATCAAGCGCGTCCTCGCGTACTCGACGATCTCGCAGCTCGGCTACATGTTCCTGGCGGCCGGCGTGGGGGCGTACTCGATCGCGATCTTCCACCTCGTGACGCACGCGTTCTTCAAGGCGCTGATGTTCCTCGGCGCGGGAGCCGTGATGCACGCGCTCGACGGCGCCACCGACATGCGCGCGATGGGGGGCCTGCGCAAGGCGATGCCGGTCGTCGGGTGGACGTTCGCGACCGGGTGGCTCGCGATCTCGGGCATCGTGCCGTTCGCGGGCTTCTTCTCCAAGGACGCAATTCTGGCGGCGGCGTGGGAGGAGGGCGACTACGCGCTGTACGCCGTCGGCCTGGCGACCGCGCTGATCACGGCGTTCTACATGTCGCGGCTGTTCTTCCGTGTGTTCGAGGGCCGTCTGCGCGCGCCGGAGGGCGCGCACCCGCACGACGCGCCGCCGACGATGGCGATCGCGCTCGTCGTGCTCGCGGGGCTGTCGGTCGTCGGCGGCGTGATCAACCTGCCGGGCGTCCTCACGCTGGAGCACTTCCTCGAGCCGGTCGTCGGCGCGGGCCACGAGCCCGAGGCCGCGGTGGCGTTCGCGCTCGGCGCGCTCGCCACCGTCGTCGCGGTCGTCGGGATCGCGGCGGCGCGCTGGCTCTATACCACCGACGCGGGCCGGGCGCGACGCGACCGTCTGACCACGGGCTTCGCCGGGCCGGTGGGCGCCGTGCGCCGGAAGTTCTACGTCGACGAGCTCTACACGCGCGCGCTCGTCCGTCCCGGCAAGGCGTTCGCGGCGTTCTGCACCGACGTCGTCGACCGGCGCGTGATCGACGGCGTCGTCAACGGGACCGCGGGCCTCGTCGCGGGCTTGAGCGAGGGGGTGCGCCGGATCCAGACGGGCTACGTGCGCAACTACGCCGTCACGTTCCTGCTCGGCGTCGTCGTCGTGCTGTCGATCCTCGTGCTGCGGGTGGGCGCGTCGTGAGCGACTTCCCGTTCCTCGACGTCGTCGTCTTCACGCCGCTCGCCGGCGCCGTTCTCGTCGCGCTGCTGCCGGTCCGCTCCGAGCGCGTGCTGCGATTGGCCGCGCTCGCCGTCACGCTCGTCACGTTCGCGCTGTCGCTCGGCGTCCTCGCGCAGTTCGAGACCGGCGAGGCGGGCTTCCAGCTCGGCTCCGACCTCGAGTGGATCCCGGAGTGGGGCGTCGGGTACACGACCGGGGTCGACGGCGTCAGCCTCTGGCTCGTGATGCTGACGACGTTCCTCATGCCGCTGGGCGTGCTCGCGTCGTGGCCCGTCACGCGCCGCGTCAAGCCCTACTTCGTATTCCTGCTCGCGCTCGAGACCGGCATGATCGGCGTGTTCTCGTCGCTCGACATGTTCCTCTTCTACCTGTTCTGGGAAGCGACGCTCGTCCCGATGTACTTCCTCATCGGGATGTGGGGCTACGGCCGCCGGCTCTACGCGGCGATGAAGTTCTTCCTGTTCACGCTGTTCGGCTCGCTGCTCATGCTCGTGGCGATCCTGTTCCTGTACTTCGCGGCCGACACGCCGACGTTCGACTACCGCGCGCTGCTCGGAACGCCGCTCGACCTCGCCGCGCAGCGTCTGCTGTTCCTCGCGTTCTTCGCGTCGTTCGCCGTCAAGGTGCCGCTCGTGCCGCTCCACACGTGGCTTCCCGACGCGCACACCGAGGCGCCCACCGCCGGCTCCGTCATGCTCGCCGGCGTGCTGCTGAAGATGGGGGCGTACGGCTTCATCCGCTTCGCCATCCCGCTGTTCCCCGACGCGGCGCGCGAGCTCGGGCCCGTGCTCATGGGACTCGCCATCGCGGGGATCGTCTACGGCGCCATCGTCGCCGCGATGCAGTCCGACCTCAAGCGGCTCGTCGCGTACTCGTCGGTCGCGCACCTCGGGTTCATCGTGCTGGGCATATTCGTCGGCTCGATCGAGGGCATGAGCGGCGGCATCCTCCAGATGGTCAACCACGGCCTCTCGACCGGGGCGCTGTTCATGCTCGTCGGCGCGCTCTACGACCGCCGCCACACGCGCGTGATCGCCGACTTCGGCGGCCTCGCGCGCAGCGTGCCGGTCCTCTCGGGCGTGTTCCTGCTCGTCGCGCTGTCGTCGCTCGGGCTGCCCGGGCTCAACGGGTTCGTGGGCGAGTTCCTCGTGCTGCTCGGGACCTTCGAGCGCTACCGCTGGTGGGTCGTGCCCGCGGCGTTCGGCATCGTGCTCGCCGCCGTCTACCTGCCGTGGGCGTACCGGCGCGTGTTCCACGGCAGCGTCGCGCTCGACGTCAACCGCACGCTGCCCGACCTCGGCGCGCGTGAGGTCGCGATGCTGGCGCCGCTCGTCGTCCTGATCGTGGCGATCGGCGTGTACCCGAAGCCGTTCCTCGACCGCATCGAGCCGTCCGCCGAGCGCGTCGTGGAGCAGCTGCGCGACGGGACGGTCGCGGGCGAGGTCCGCCTGCCGGGGCTCGGCGAGGGGGCCGCCGCCGATGGGTGAGTTCAGCGCCCCGACCGTGCGGCTCGCCGGCATCGCGCCGGAGATCGCGCTCGTCGTGACCGCGTTCGTCGTGCTGCTCGTCGACGCGTTCGCCGGCCCTCGCCGCAACCGCTGGTACCTCCCGACGCTCGCGACCCTCGGGCTCGCCGCCTCCGCGTACCTCGCGGTCGACGCGTGGGACCTCAACCAGCTCCAGCTCGGAGAGATGGTCGCGGCCGACAACTTCGCCAACTTCGTCAAGGTCGTGCTCGCTGCCTTCGGATTGCTGACGGTGTGGCTCGCGCGCGACTACCTCGTGCGCGACGCGCTTGAGGACGCCGAGTTCTACGGACTGGTGCTGCTGTCGCTCGCCGGCATGATGCTGATGGCGGGAGCCGCCGACCTCATCGTGATCTTCCTCGCGCTGGAGACGTTCTCCATCGCGCTGTACGTGCTCGTGGGGTTCCGGCGCGCGTCGCTCGCGAGCCACGAGAGCGCGATGAAGTACTTCCTGCTCGGGTCGTTCTCGTCGGCGTTCTTCCTGCTCGGCATCGCGGTCGCCTACGGCGCGGTCGGGTCGACGGCGCTCTACGGCGACCCGACGCCGGGCGGCGCACCGGGCATCCTCGAGTTCACGCAGACGACGCCGGCGGCCGACGCGACGCTGCTCGTGATCGCGGTGGGGCTGCTCGTCGTCGGGCTCGGCTTCAAGGTCGCCGCGGTTCCGTTCCACATGTGGACCCCCGACGCGTACCAGGGCGCGCCGTCGCCGGTCACGGGGTTCATGGCGGCGGGCTCCAAGATCGCCGCGTTCGCCGCATTGCTGCGCCTGCTCGACGTCACGCTGTTCTCGCTGCGGTGGGACTGGCGTCCGCTCGTGATCGGGCTCGCGGTCCTCACGATGATCGTGGGCAGCGTGCTCGCCGTCGTGCAGGAGGACCTCAAGCGCATGCTCGCGTACTCGTCGATCGCGCACGCGGGCTTCGTGTTCACCGGCGTCATCGCGGCCAACGACGACGGCGTCTCGGGCGCGCTGTTCTACCTCGCCACCTACGGCGTGACGGTGCTCGGCGCGTTCGCCGTCGTCGCGGTGCTCGGGGGCCGCGACGAGCGGCGCGTGCGCCTCGCCGACTACAGGGGCCTGTTCTACGACCATCCCGCGCTCACCGCCGCGCTCACCCTGTTCCTGCTGTCGCTCGCCGGCGTCCCCGTCACGGCCGGGTTCGTCGGCAAGCTCCTCGTATTCGGGGCCGCGGTCGACGCGGGCTATTCGTGGGTCGTGGTCGTCGGCGCGGTCGCGAGCGCGATCGCGGCGTTCTTCTACCTGCGCGTGATGGTGGTCATGTACATGCAGGAGCGCGAGGGCGAGGACGCTCGGGTGCCGGTCGGGCGCCTCGCGTCTGGCGTCGTCGCGCTCGCGGCGCTGGCGACGCTGTTCTTCGGGCTCGTGTGGGGGCCGCTCATCGACGTCGCCGAGCGCGCCACCCTCTTCGCCGGCAGCTAGCGCGCGACGGGTCGAACGCGCGCTCTCCTCCGGCCCCCGCGGCCGCGACGACCGACGGCGCGGCGTTCAGAAGTGGAACGGGAGCGCGCGGAAGCAGTTGGGCCACGCCTGGGGGCCCTGGACGACGAGGACGCGCTCCGCGATCGCGATCTGCTGCCACTTCGTCGCCTGCCACGCGTAGCGTGCGAACTCGCCGCCGCCGAAGCCGAGCCACGTGTTGGGGTGGAACTGGAGGCCGCCGTCGTAGGTGGAGTCGATGTGCCAGCGGCCGCTCGACTCGCACATGGAGACGGCCTCCCAGTCGGCGCTGTAGGTGACGAGGAACGGCATGTCCGGAGCGCGCTCCGACTCGAGCTTGACGTCGCGGATGCGCCGGACGAGCGCCTGGAGCTCGTCGACGAGCGCGTCGCGGCGCGCGTCGAGACGGCCGAGGTCGCGCCGCAGCGCCGCGACATGGGCGTCGAGCTCGTCGACGCGGGCGCGGTGGCGCACGATCGTGACGAGGTGGGACAGGAGCGGCAGGCCCCCGTCGCCGTCGAGCGCGAGCCGGAGCAGCGTCTGCGTCGCGACGAGCCGGGCGTGCGCCTCGCTCCGGCGAGCGCGTGCCGCGCGCATGCGCTCCTCGAGCGCGTCGGCGTCGTGCTCGAGCCCGACGAGCGCGTGCTTGACGCCCTTGAGCTCGTGGCGCAGGTCGCGCACCGGCCCCGCCGCGGCCCCGGTCGTCCCCGCTGCGACCGCGAGCGCGGCGAGCACGGCTGCCGTCGCGGTCCGTCGGCTCGTCGTCACGTCGGGCGGTCCTCCGTGGTCTGCTCGCAGTGGTCCGGGCATCTGTCTTCACGAGGGTACGAAGGCCCGGATTCGTCGCCCTGCATGATAGTTTCTGCCGGGTAACCAGGGCTTTCGAGGTCGACTGGCGTGCGCGCGGGCGGCGCTCGGGAGACCGCCCGGGCGGCCCGTCCGGGTCCCGGCCCTGGGGTCCTGGAAACCGAGACGACGGCTCGACGCGAACGGGAGTGCACGCACGTGCCTGAGGGCTACTTCGGCCAGTACGTGACGATCGGGATCTTCGCGCTGGTGGGCGCGGTCCTCGTGGGCGGCACGCTGCAGCTCGCCCGCCTGGTGCGCCCCGACGTCCCGACCGCGGAGAAGTACACGACCTACGAGTCGGGCATCGACCCGATCGGCTACGGCTGGCAGCACACCAACGTCCGCTACTACATCTTCGCCCTGCTGTTCGTCGTCTTCGACGTCGAGGCGGTGTTCCTGTTCCCGTGGGCCATCGTGTTCGAGCGCCTCGGTACACAGGCGTTCGTCGAGATGGTCATCTTCATCGGCATCCTCGCCCTCGCCCTGCTCTACGCGGTCCGAAAGAAGGTCTTGGAATGGCTGTGATCGAGAAGGTCAAGCTGCCGAAGCCGGCGGCGTGGCTGCTCAACTGGAGTCGCAAGTACTCGCTGTGGATGATGCAGTTCGGTCTCGCGTGCTGCGGCATCGAGATGGGGGCCACGATCGCGAGCAAGTTCGACGTCATCCGCTTCGGCGTCATCCCGTTCCCGGCGTCGCCGCGCCAGGCCGACCTGCTCGTCGTCGCCGGCACCGTGACCGACAAGATGGCGGCGCCGATCAAGCGCGTCTACGACCAGATGCCCGAGCCGAAGTACGTGATCTCGATGGGCTCGTGCGCCAACTGCGGCGGCCCGTACTGGGACTCGTACGCGGTCACCAAGGGCGTCGACCAGATCATCCCGGTCGACGTCTACGTGCCGGGGTGTCCGCCGCGGCCCGAGGCGCTGCTCCAGGGCATCCTGCGGCTCCAGGAGAAGATCGCCAACGAGGACCCGTCGACGAAGTGGCGCGGCCACGACGAGGTGATCCCGCACATCCCCGAGCCGGGCCTCGCGGGAGGTATCTGAGCGCGTTGTCCCACCACCGGCACCCGCTGTCCCCCGACGACGCGCTCGCGCGCGTGCGCGACGCGCTCGGCGACGACGTCCGTGACGTGCGCCTGAACTTCGATCACGTCGCCGTCGTGGTGGAGCCGTCGCGCTACCTCGCGGTGATGGAGCGGCTGCAGTCCGATCCGTCGTTGCGCTGCGAGTTCTTCACGTTCCTGTCGGCGATCGATCGCACCGAGTTCGCCGACGACCCCGGCGGCCTCGAGGTGCTCGTCCACCTCTACTCGCCGGAGCACGTCTTCCACGTCGACGTCCACGTGCCCGTCGACCTCGAGCGCCCCGTGTGCCCGAGCGTCACCCACCTGTTCGCCGGCGCGCTGTGGCACGAGCGCGAGACGCACGAGATGTTCGGCATCTACTTCGAGGGCCACCCGAAGCTCGTCAACCTCTACCTGCCGGAGGACTTCGAGGGGACGCCGCTGCGCAAGTCGTTCCGGCTGCCGAGCCGCATGGTCAAGGACTGGCCCGGGGCGAAGGACCCGGAGGAGGCGGCCGCGGGAGGTCGAGGCTGATGGCGATAGGCGAGGGCGTGCGCGACGTCGCCGAGACGGCGCGCCGGTCGTCGGGGGCCGCGTTCGAGACCGAGGAGATGATCCTCAACGTCGGGCCGCAGCATCCGGCGACGCACGGCGTCTTCCGGCTGCTCGCGACGATCGACGGCGAGAAGCTCGTCGACGCCGAGCCGATCATCGGCTACATGCACCGCGGCTACGAGAAGCTCGTCGAGACGCGCGACTACCGTCAGATCACGAACCTCGTGTCGCGCATGGACTGGCTGTCGGGGATCAACAACGAGCTCCCGCTCGCGCTCGCGGTCGAGAAGCTCATGGAGCTCGAGGTGCCCCCGCGCGCGCAGTACCTGCGCGTGATCATGTGCGAGATGAACCGCATCCTCAATCACCTGATGTTCTTCGCCAGCTTCGGCGCGGAGCTCGGCGCGATCACGCCGACGTTCTACGCGTTTCGCGAGCGCGAGGACATCCAGATGGCGCTCGAGATGGCGACGGGCGGCCGCATGCACTTCGGCTTCTTCCGTCCCGGCGGTCTCAAGGAGGACGTGCCGCGCGGCTTCTACGCACAGGCGCTGAAGGGCGTCCGGCAGACGATCGAGCGCCTGCCGGACTACGAGAACCTGTTGCTCGGCAACGAGATCTTCAAGCAGCGCACGATCGGCGTCGGGATCCTCCCCAAGGAGGTCGCGTACTCCTACGGCGTCTCCGGCCCCATCGCGCGCGGCTCCGACATCGACATGGACGTCCGCAAGGACGAGCCGTACCTCGTCTACGAGGACTTCGACTTCGACGTCTCGACCGCCCCGAACGGCGACTGCTTCGACCGCTTCTGGGTCCTGGTGCACGAGACGTACCAGTCGGCGCGCATCGTCGAGCAGGCGATCGAGGGCATCCCGTCGGGGCCGATCATGGGCAAGGTGCCGCGCGTCATCCAGGCCCCCAAGGGCGAGGTCTACGTGCGCACCGAGAACTCGCTCGGCGAGCTCGGGATGTACCTCGTGTCCGACGGCGACCGCCGGCCGTACCGGCTCAAGATCAGGACGCCGTCGTACTCCAACGTGTCCGCGGTGCCGTACGTGCTCAAGGACACGTTCGTGTCCGACATGATCGCGATCCTCGGATCGTTCTTCTTCGTCCTGGGGGACATCGACCGCTGATGCCGGACATCGACCTCACCGACTGGCAGATCCTGCTCGTCAAGATCCTCGTGATCCTGACGATCATCCCGGTCGGCGCGCTCGCCGGCGGCTACGCCGAGCACAAGGTCATGGCGCACCTGCAGCACCGTCTCGGGCCGATGTACCCGGGCGGCTTCCACGGGTGGGCCACGACGCTCGCCGACGGGCTCAAGTTCCTCTACAAGGAGGACATCATCCCGACCGCCGCCGACCGCCGCGTGTTCGCGCTCGCGCCCGCGGCGATCTTCGTGCCGATCGTGCTCGTCTACCTCGTCATCCCGATGGACCGCGCCCTCGTGGTCGAGGACCTCGACGTCGGCATCTTCTACCTGCTCGCGATCTCCTCGCTGTCGACGATCGGCATCCTCATGGCGGGATGGTCGAGCGCGAACAAGTACGCGCTGATCGGCGCCCTGCGCTCCGCGGCGCAGCTGATCGCGTACGAGCTTCCGATCGTGCTCGCGGCGGCGTCGGTCGCGATGCTCGCGGGGACGCTCTCGCTCGTCGGGATCGTCGAGGCGCAGGACTGGCCGTTCGCGCTGTGGCCGATCGGAATCGGACAGGTGGCGTTCCTGCTGTTCACGATCGGAGCGGTCGCCGAGATGACGCGCGTGCCGTTTGACATGCCGGTGGCCGAGTCGGAGATCATCACCGGCCCGTTCACCGAGTACAGCGGGATGCGCTACATCTTCACGCACATGTTCGCCGAGATGGGCCACATGGTCGCGTTCGGCGGCATCGCCGCGACGCTGTTCCTCGGCGGCTACAAGCCCGTCGTCCCGTGGGAGCCGCTCGAGGTCGTGCCCGGCGTCGTGTGGTTCCTCGCGAAGACGATGCTGATGATCTTCGTGTTCCTGTGGATCCGGCCGACGTTCCCGCGCGTGCGCGAGGACCAGCTGCAGAAGTTCGCGTGGAAGTTCCTCATCCCGGTCGGGCTTGCTCTTATCCTCGGGACCGGCGCGTGGGTCCTGTACGTGTGAACGAGAGGTCGACGTGGCGGTAGACGAACGACGCATCGAGCCGCACGCGGACGAGCACGACGCTCGTCTCGCCGCGGCGCGCCGGCCGGGCTTCGGGCTCGGGCTCCTCAAGGGCATGGGCGTGACGCTCAAGCACTTGTTCAAGCGCAACACCGTCATCCAGTATCCCGACGAGAAGCAGGACCTCCCGGCGCGCTCGCGCGGCGTCATCGCGCTCAAGGAGGAGAACTGCACCGTCTGCATGCTGTGCGCCCGCGAGTGCCCCGACTGGTGCATCTACATCGACTCGCACAAGGAGACGCTCCCGCCCAAGCGCGCCGGTGGCCGGCCGCGCAAGCGCAACGTCCTCGACCGCTTCGCGATCGACTACGCGCTGTGCATGTACTGTGGCATCTGCGTCGAGGTGTGCCCCTACGACGCGCTGTTCTGGAGCCGTGAGTTCGAGTACTCCGAGTACGACATCCGCCAGCTGACGCACGAGAAGGAACGGCTGTCGGACTGGATGTCGACGGTGCTGCCGCCGCCCGAGCTCGAGCTCGGCGCCGAGATGCCGGGGATGCCGAGCGCCCCCGCGGCGCGCGCCCAGGGTGCGGCCACGGTCGAGGCGACCGGCGCCCGGCCCGCGACGACGACGTCGTCGGCGGCGGAGGCCCGTCCGCAGCAGGCGGCGGGAGCCCCGAAGGAGGGCACGTTCGCGACCGAGGCGGCCCGCCCGGTCGAGTCGCTGCCGGCGGACCAGCAGGCGTCCGAGACGGCGCCGGAGCGCGCCACGCCCGAGCCCGCTCCCGGGCTCGAGGCCGAGGCGAAGGCGACGCAGATGGAGCCCGGCGCCAAGACCGTCCCCGAGCAAGGGTCGCCGGCGACGGAGCGCGGCGAGCCCGAGGCGTCCGCGACGGACACCGACCGCGCCCCGTCCGGCGACGGCGCACCCGCCGACGAGCGCGCCGACCGCGAGCCCCCGAAGGACGGCGCCGCGCAGGCGGCCGGAGCTCCCGCGGCGCCGGAGCGCGACGCCGCCCCCGCGGCCGGCTCCGCGCCGGCGCCCGACGTGCAGGTGCCCCAGGTCGAGGTCCCGATCGAGCCGCCGCGCCCGGTCGTGCTCGAACGCACGGAGGACCCCGACGAGGTCTACCGCACCGTGCTGGCGGAGCAGCTCGAGAAGGGGTCGTCGCCGCAGGTCGCCGAGGCGCGCGCCAAGGTCGCGCGCGTCAAGGCCGAGCGCGGCATCCCGCGGGCGCCGACGCCCGTCGAGGTCGATTCGCCGGTCCCGAGCGCGCCGACGCAGGGCGCCCCGCGCGAGCCGGTCCAGGCGGGCGCGCCGCGGGCCGAGGAGCCGGAGCCCGAGCAGGGCCCGGTCGCGCCGGCGGACGCCGCCGAGTCCGGCCCCGCGGCCGCGGCGCCATCCGCGCCCGCGGACGGCGGCGAGTCCGAGAGCCCCGACGCGACGTACGAGCGCGTGCTCGCCGAGGAGCGAGCCAAGGGGTCGAGCGACGCGGTGGCGGTCGCGCGCGCCAAGGCGGCGCGCGTGCGGGCCGCCAAGGGGACCCGGGGGCCGGGCGGCTGATGGCCGAGACGTGGCAGGAGGTCGTCTTCTGGGTCCTCGCCGTGGTGATGGGCGTCGCGGCCCTGCGGGTCGTCACCGTGCGCAACGTCGTGCACGCCGCGCTCTACCTCGTCGTCACGCTGATGGGCGCCGCCGCGCTCTACGTGCTGCTGCTCGCCGAGTTCGTCGCGTGGGTGCAGGTCCTCGTCTACGTCGGCGCGATCGTCGTGCTCATGCTGTTCGGGCTCATGCTGACGCGTGCGCCGATCGGCCGTGGGACCTTCGACAACGACCAGCGCCTGCTGGCGGCGGTGTGCGCGGGCGCGATCTTCGGCGTGTCGAGCTGGATCATGATCGACGCGTTCGAGGGCCGCACCGTCGACCTCGCCGTGACCGAGGGCACGCGCACCGAGAGCGTCGGCGACGTCATCTTCTCCGCATACGTGCTGCCGTTCGAAGTCGTGTCGATCCTGCTGCTGGCCGCCCTCGTCGGCGCGGTGGTGATCGCGAGGCGGGAGACATGACGCGCGCCGGCGCCGGAGGGGTGTGCTGAGATGCCGCTCGCGTACTTCCTCGTCCTCTCCGCGCTCCTGTTCTCGATCGGCGTCTACGGAGTGCTCGCGCGGCAGAACGCGGTGCTGGTGCTGCTGTCGATCGAGCTGATGCTGAACGCGGTGAACATCAACCTGGTCGCGTTCTCCGCGACGCTGCAAGAGGCCGCCGCCGTGTCGGGGCAGGTGTTCGCGCTGTTCGTGATCGCGGTGGCGGCGGCCGAGGTGGGCGTGGGGCTGGCGATCGTGATCCTGATCTTCCGCAACCGCAGCACCGTCGACGTCGACGAGATGTCGCTGATGAAGTGGTGAGGACATGACGGATCTCCTGCTCGCCGCGGAGGGCGGCACGCTGCACGACGGCGTCTTCACGGGTCTCATGTGGCTCGTGCCACTGCTGCCCGCCCTGTCGTTCGTCGTGATCCTGTTCTTCGGCAAGCGGCTTCCGGGTCACGGGCACAGCGCCGGCATCGCGGCCATGGGCGTCGCGCTCGTCCTGTCGTTGATCGGCTTCGTCGAGCTCGCCGCGGGGGCCGCCCCGATCGCCAAGCACTGGACGTGGTTCGAGTTCGGCGGCGGCGAGAGCTTCGAGCTGACGTTCGGGATGAACTACGACTTCCTCACCGCCGTCATGTTCGTCGTCGTGACGACCGTGTCGTTGCTCGTGCACGTCTACTCGACCGGCTACATGCACGACGACGCGCGCTACACGTGGTTCTACGCAGCCCTGTCGCTCTTCACCGCCTCGATGCTGTTCATGGTCATCGCCGACAACCTCGTGCAGCTGTTCGTCGGCTGGGAGGGCGTCGGCGTGTGCTCGTACTTCCTCATCGGCCACTACTGGGAGGAGAAGGAGAACTCGTCGGCGGCGATCAAGGCGTTCATCACGACGCGCGTCGGCGACGTCGGCTTCCTGTTCGGGATCTTCGCCATCTTCGTGCTCGGCGGGACGTTCGACATCGTCGAGCTGAACCACCTCGCCGAGGAGGGCGACCTCGGCGGCACCGGGCTCACGATCGCGTGCCTGCTGCTGTTCTGCGGCGCGGTCGGCAAGTCGGCCCAGTTCCCGCTCCACGTGTGGCTCCCGGACGCGATGGCCGGCCCGACGCCCGTATCGGCGCTGATCCACGCCGCCACGATGGTCGTCGCGGGGATCTATCTCGTGGCGCGCATGTTCGTCGTGTTCGAGCACGCCGGCGCGGCCCTCGACGTCATCGCCGTCGTCGCCGCGGTCACGATGCTCATCGCAGCCGTGCTGGCGCTCGTCCAGGACGACATCAAGAAGGTGCTCGCGTACTCGACGATCTCCCAGCTCGCCTACATGATGGCGGCGCTCGGCGTCGGCGCGTACACGGCCGCCGTGTTCCACCTCTTCACGCACGCGTTCTTCAAGGCGCTGCTGTTCCTCGGGGCCGGTTCCGTGATCCACGCGGTGCACTCGAACGACATGAGCGACATGGGCGGGCTGCGGCGTTACATGCCGCACACGTTCCGTACGTTCATCGTCGGGTCCCTCGGTCTCGCCGGCATCTTCCCGCTCGCGGGCTTCTTCTCGAAGGACGAGATCATCGGCGGCGCCCTGCGCGCCGGCAGCGAGGGAGAGCAGGTCGTCGCGTGGCTCGTGTTCGTCGTCGCGATCGTCACGGCGTTCCTCACCGCGCTCTACATGACGCGCGCGTGCGTCAAGACGTTCTGGGGCGAGTACCGCGGCCACGCGCACCCGCACGAGAGCCCCGGGTCGATGGTGACGCCGCTGTGGGTGCTCGCGATCGCGACGATGACCGTCGGCTTCCTCGGCTTCCCCGTGATCGGGCCGTTCTCCGACTGGATCTTCGTGCCGGGCGAGGAGCACCACGGCTTCTCGACCGTCTACAACGTCGTGCTCCCGGTGGCGTCGCTGCTCATCGCGGGCGCCGCGATCTGGCTCGGCGTCCAGCTGTTCGCGCGCAACCGCTGGCGCGTCGACGTCCTCGCGGGGCCGTTCGCGTGGGCGTACCGGTTCGTCGGGAACAAGTACTACCTCGACGACCTCTACCTGCGCGGGGTCGTGCGCCCGGTGCAGTACCCGCTGGCACGGGCGACCTACTGGTCGAACCAGCGCGTCCTCGACGGCGCGGTCAACGGCTCGGCGACCGGCACGCTCGCGGCGGCGCGCACGACGTACGACAAGGTCGACCAGGGCGCCGTCGACCGGGTCGTCAACGGCGCCGCGGGGCTGACCGGGATGACCGGTGGCTTCCTGCGCTACGTCCAGTCCGGGAACGTGCAGCGGTACGCGGCCGTGCTGTTCGCCGCCATCGCGCTGTTCGTCGCGGTGTTCGCGATCTTCTAGAAGGGGGCATCGGCTGAATGGAGTGGCTTGACGACTGGGGACTGACGCTCGCGACGTTCCTCCCCGTCGTGGGCACGATCGTGCTGCTATTCGTCCCGGCCGCGAACGAGCGGCTGATCCGAATCGTCGCGACGGCGTTCGCGGGGCTCGCCCTCGTCGTGGGCATCCTCGTCGCGTTCAGGTTCGACTACGGCCGCGCGGGATCGTTCCAGCTCGACGTCGACGCGCAGTGGATCCCACAGATCGACGCGCGCTACCACATCGGGCTCGACGGCATATCGCTGCCGCTCTTCGAGCTGTCGCTGCTCGTGTCGTTCCTCTGCGTCGTCTACTGCTGGTGGCACATCCCCGAGCCGGGCAAGGCGAAGGCGTTCTTCGGCCTCATCCTCCTGCTCGAGACCGGCATGACCGGGTCGTTCATCGCTCTCGACCTGCTGCTGTTCTTCATCTTCTGGGAGCTCGTGCTCGTCCCGATGTACTTCCTGATAGCGGTCTGGGGCGGGCCGCGGCGCGAATACTCGGCGATCAAGTTCTTCCTCTACACGCTGTTCGGGTCGATCTTCATGCTGCTGGGATTCATCGCGTTGTACTTGCGATCCGACACCCAGCCCGGCGCCGGCGTCGTGCACACCTTCGACATGGTGAGGCTCGCCGAGCTCGGCCAGGCAGGCGCGTGGTCACCGCTGTTCGGCCACCTCGTCTTCGCCGGGCTGTTCCTCGGGTTCGCGATCAAGGTTCCGATGTGGCCGTTCCATACCTGGCTTCCCGACGCGCACACGGAGGCCCCTACCGTCGGTTCGGTGATCCTTGCCGCGATCCTTCTGAAGATGGGGACCTACGCCTTCGTCAGGATCTCGCTGCCGATCCTTCCCGAGACCGTTCGCTTGTGGGCCCCGTGGATAGGGGTGCTCGCGGCGATCGCGATCATCTACGCGTCCCTGGCCTGTCTTGCCCAGACCGATATGAAGCGCCTCATCGCGTTCTCCTCGGTGGGACACATGGGATTCGTGATGCTCGGCATCGCGACGCTCACGGACCGCGGAATCAACGGCGCGATCGTCGCCATGATCGTCCACGGGCTGATCACCGGCATGCTCTTCTTCGTCGCCGGATCGGTGCACGAGCGATTCCACACACGGGAGATCTCGCGCCTCGGCGGGCTTGCGATCATGACCCCCTGGCTGGGCGGGATCCTGGCCTATTCGTCCATCGCTTCCCTCGGCCTGCCGGGGCTCGCCGGTTTCTGGGGTGAGTTCCTGTCGCTGCTCGGCGCGTACAACCCGGCCCGCGCCCTCGCCGACTGGACGACGCTGTTCCGCGTGCTACTCACGCTCGGCGTGATCGGCACTCTGCTGACGGCCGGCTACTTCCTCTGGCTGCTCCAGCGTGTCAACCTCGGCCGGCCGAAGGACGAGTGGGAGGGCCACACGTTCAAGGA
The DNA here is from genome assembly GCA_036260375.1 of Actinomycetota bacterium. GTDB lineage: Bacteria > Actinomycetota > CADDZG01 > CADDZG01 > WHSQ01 > DASZZZ01. The sequence goes on along the minus strand of DASZZZ010000033.1, from coordinate 105 downwards.
CGTGCTCGCGGAGGAGTGGCTGTCATGGGCGCCCCTGCTCGTCCTGATTCTCGCCGTCGGCGTCTACCCGAGCCTCCTCCTCCGGATCACCACGCCGGCCGTACG
>DASZZZ010000032.1:0-12627 GCA_036260375.1 Actinomycetota bacterium | reverse complement strand
GCCTCCATTCCCTGGCATGGTCGTTCGGCAGCGTGGCCGGCCCCGCCGTCGCCGGCGTCTACCTGGGGGCCGGACAGGGTGTCGCGCTCTTCGCGACACTCCTGATCGCTTGTGGCGTCGGCGCGGTCTACTCGGGGCGCTTGGAACGCCACCTGCCGGCGCGAGCGAACGTCATCTCGGAGGCGGATGCTCCCCAGCCGGAGGCGGCCAGGGCCTAGCCCGGTGTGCTGCCCGAGAGGCTCGATCGGAGCGCTGCGATGCGTTCGTCGAGCGGGGGGTGCGTGTTGAACATGCGATTCAGCCACGCGCCTTGTTTCCGCGCGCCTTCCTCGGCGCTGCGCGCGATCGGAGCTTCGATCCAGAGATGCGCGGTCGCGCGACTCGCGGTGCGCACGACCGTCTGGTCGTCCTTCAACTTCGTCAGCGCGTTGATGAGTCCGGGTGGATAACGCGTCAGGAGCACGCCGTCCGCATCGGCCAGGAACTCGCGACGGCGCGAGATGGCGAACTGCAATAGTTGGGCGAACAAGGGGGCCACGATCAGCAGCACGAGTCCGATGACCGCGATCGGGAGCCCGAGGCCGCCCCGGTCGCGGTCTCTGCCGCCACCGCCCCACCACAGAGCACGCAGGAGCCAGTCGGCGAGGAGCACGACGACACCGACGAGGGTCACTGCGATCGTCATCACGAGCGTGTCCCTGTTCTTCACGTGCGCGAGTTCGTGCGCGACCACGCCTTCGAGCTCGTCTCTCGACATCTTCGCCATCAACCCGCGGGTGACGGCGACCGCAGCGTGCTCCGGGTTGCGTCCCGTCGCGAACGCGTTCGGTGCGGAGTCATCGATCGTGTACACCCTGGGCGGCGGGATCCCGGCGGCCAACGACAGGCTCTCGACGATGTTGATCAGCTGCCTGTCGCGCGCGGGATCGGCAGGCTTCGCGCGACTCATCGACAGCGCGATCGAATCGGACGCGAAGTAGCTGCCCCACGTCATCGCGAGTGCGATCCCGACCGCGATCACGACCGGGATGTACCCCCACCCCGGATAGAAGAAAGTGAACAGCCAGCCGACGCCCACGACGAGCGCGACGAACAGGAAGATGAGCGCCCACGTCTTGCGGACGTTCGACGCGACGCGGTCGTACATCTAGAGCCCCGGCTCGAAGCGGCGCGTCACGCGGTGGGAGGCTGTGCTCCCGTGGGTGCCGACGGCGGCGCCGGCGTCGTACCGCCACCCTGACCGAAGTCCACCCGCACCGGCTCGCGCGAGGCCTCTTCGATCTCGAAGTATTCCTTGTCGCCGAAGTTGAACGCGCCTGCGATGAGATTGGTCGGGAAGGTTTCCCGCGCGTTGTCGTACGCGAGGATCTGCTCGTTGTAGAACTGCCGCGCGAACGCGATGCGCCCCTCGGTCGCGGTGAGCTCCTCCTGGAGGGCGAGGAAGTTCTCGTTCGCGCGCAGGTCGGGGTAGTCCTCGGCGACCGCGAGCAGCTGGCGCAGCGTCTGGGTGAGCATGTTCTCCGCGCGCGCCTGGTCCTCCACGCCGCGCGCGTCCACCGCCTGCTGGCGCGCCTGGGTCACGGCCTCGAACGTTTCCCGCTCGTGCGACGCGTAGCCCTTGACCGTCTCGACGAGGTTCGGGACGAGATCGTAGCGGCGCCGGAGCTGGACGTCGATCTGCGACCACGCCGCCTCGACGCGGTTCCGGAGCCGGACGAGGCGGTTGTAGACGAGGATCGTCAGCAGCACGAGCGCGACGACGATCCCCACGACGATCCACCCGGCTACACCCATGGAGCCCTCCTTGTCGTCCGGGCTTCGACTGTGCCGCAGAGGGAGCGCGCTTGGCAAGGGCCTGAGCCGCGCCACCGCCCCCGAGGGCGGCGTCGCTCAGCCCTGGAGCATCTCCGCGAGCTCGAACGCGACGTCGAGCGACTGGCGGGCGTTGAGGCGCGGGTCGCACAGCGCCTGGTAGCGGACGTTGAGGCGCTCGACGTCGATCGCCTCGGCGCCGCCGAGACACTCGGTGACGTCCTCGTGCGTCAGCTCGAGGTGCACGCCGCCGGGGACCGTGCCCTCACGCGCGTGCACCGCGAAGAAGCCCTTGATCTCGGCGAGGACGTCGTCGACGCGGCGCGTCTTGAAACCCCCGGAGACGAACGTGTTGGCGTGCATCGGGTCACACGCCCACACGACGTTGCGTCCGTCGTCGCGCAGCGCGCGCACCAGGGGGGGCAGGAGCTCCTCGACCGCGTCACGCCCGAGGCGGGCGACGAACGTCAGACGTCCGGGCTCGTTGTCGGGGTTGAGACGTTTGCAGAGCTCGAGCGCGTCGTCGGGCGTCGCGCTCGGCCCGAGCTTGCACGCCACCGGGTTGTGGACGCCGGAGAGGAACTCGACGTGCGCGCCGTCGACCGCGCGCGTGCGGTCGCCGACCCACAGCAGATGCGCGCTGCAGTCGTAGAACTCGCCCGTGAGGCTGTCGCGCCGCGTCAGCGCCTCCTCGTACTCGAGCAGCAGCGCCTCGTGCGACGTGAAGAAGTCGACCTCGTGCAGCACGAAGTCGGTCGCGAGATCGACGCCGCACGCCTGCATGAAGCGCAGTGAGCGGTCGATCTGCATCGCGATGGTCTCGTAGCGCCGTCCCTGGCGGCTCTGCGCGACGAACTCCTGGTTCCACGTGTGGATCTGGGCGAGGTCCGCGAAGCCGCCCTTTGCGAGCGCGCGCAGCAGGTTGAGTGTCGCCGCGCTCTGGTGGTAGACGCGGACGAGACGGCGCGGCTCCGGACGGCGCGCGACCGGGTCGAACGCGGCGTCGTTGATCGCATGGCCGCGAAACGCCGGCAGCGTGACGTCGTCGACGGACTCGGACGCCGACGTGCGCGGCTTCGCGAACTGCCCCGCGATGCGTCCGACCTTGACGACCGGCAGGCCCGCCCCGTAGGTCAGCACGACCGCCATCTGCAGGATGACTTTCAGCTTGTCGCGGATCGCGTCGGCCGAGAAGTCGTCGAACGACTCGGCGCAGTCGCCGGCCTGCAGCAGGAACGCGTCGCCGCGTCCGACCTTCGCGAGCGCCGTCTTGAGGGCCCGCGCCTCGCCGGCGAACACGAGTGGCGGCATCCGGCGAAGCTCCGTCACGACCTCGTCGAGCTCGGCGCGATCGGGCCACTCCGGCTGTTGGACCGCCGGGAGGCCGCGCCACGACTGCGGCGTCCACACCGTCGTCATGAGGCAATCGTCGCGCGTCGACGCCCGGCGCGTGGCACGATGGCGCCCATGGCCACGACCGCTCTGGTTGGGCTCGACGACGTCGACGACGCCCGCAGACGCCTCGACGGAGTCGCCGTCCGCACCCCGCTCGACCGCTCCCGCGCGCTGTCGGACAGATGCGGCTGCGAGGTCTTCGTCAAGTGCGAGAACCTGCAGCGGACCGGCTCCTTCAAGATCCGCGGCGCGTTCAACCGGATCTCACGGCTCGACGACGACGAGCGCGCCGCCGGCGTCGTCGCGGCGTCCGCCGGCAACCACGCGCAGGGCGTCGCCCTCGCGGCGACTCTGTCGGAGACCTCGTCGACCGTCTTCATGCCGGCCGCCGCGGCGTTGCCCAAGGTCGAGGCGACGCGGCGCTACGGCGCCGAGGTCGTGTTGACCGGCAAGGACTTCGGCGCCGCGTTCGCGGCTGCGACCGACTTCGCGCGCAGCAACGGCAAGGTGTTCGTCCACCCGTACGACCACCCGCACATCATCGCGGGGCAGGGCACGATCGGACGCGAGATCGTCGAGCAGCTGCCGGAGGTCGCGACGCTGGTCGTGCCGGTCGGCGGCGGCGGGCTCATCTCCGGGATCTCCGCCGCGACGCGCGCGCTGAGGCCCGACGTGCGCATCATCGGGGTCCAGGCCGAGGGCGCCGCCGCGTACCCACCCTCGCTCGAGGCCGGCGCTCCGGTGACGCTCGAGCGCATGTCGACGATCGCCGACGGCATCGCCGCGAACACGCCCGGCGAGCTCACGTTCGCGCACGTCAGCGCGCTCGTCGACGAGGTCGTGACGGTCAGCGACGACTCCATCGCGCGCGCGCTCGTCTTCAGCCTCGAGCGCATGAAGCTCGTGCTCGAGGCGTCGGGGGCGGCGGGGGTCGCGGGCGCGCTCGAGAATTCGGACGCGCTCCGGTCGCCGGTCGTCGTCCTGTTGTCGGGCGGCAACATCGACCCGCTCCTGCTGCTGCGCGTGATCCGCTTCGGGCTCAGCGCGTCGGGACGGTTCTGCGCGTTCCACACGCGCGTCGCGGACCGGCCCGGCGAGCTCCACCGCCTTCTCGGGCTCGTGGCGGAAGCCGGCGCGAACGTCGTCGGGGTCGATCATCGGCGCGAGGGCGCGCACGTCCACGTCGGCGACGTCGAGGTGACGCTGCAGGTCGAGACCAAGGGCCCCGACCACATCCGGGAGCTGGAGGAGCGTCTGACCGAGGGCGGCTACACGGTCGACCGTCTCTAGGACGCGCCCGCCGCGACGCCGTCTCTTCTGCTCGCTCTGCTTGACGCTTCTGAGCATTTTTGGAAGGTTCTGTGACTCCAGTAGCGAAGAGTGCTCTATAGAGCAATAGCGACTTGCGACGAGAGGATCGGACCATGAGGCTTCTCAGGTACCGCGGACGCCACTTGCGCCGCCGGCCGCGTGGGCGTGGCGCCGTCGTCGTCGGCGCGACCGCGTCGGTGTGGCTGACCGGCGCGCACGCGCACGCGGCGACGCACACGGTGGCGCGCGGCGAGACGCTGTCGGGCATCGCGGCCCGCTACGGCACCTCGGTCGTCGCGCTCGCACGCGCCAACGGCATCGCGGACCCCGACGTCGTCGTCGCGGGGACGACGCTGACGGTGCCCGGCCCGGGCGCCGCGACCGCGGCGGCGACGCACACGGTCGCGCGCGGCGAGACGCTGTCGGGCATCGCGGCCCGCTACGGCACCTCGGTCGTCGCGCTCGCACGCGCCAACGGCATCGCGGACCCCGACCTCGTCGTCGCCGGCACGACGCTGCGCGTGTCCGCGAGCGCACCCGTCGCCGCGCCCGCGGCCCCCGCGCCGGCCCCCGTTCCCGCGGGCTCGGTCGAGGCGCTGCTGGAGCACCACGCGGCGACGCACGGGGTCGACCCGGCCCTCGTCAAGGCGGTCGCGTGGCAGGAGAGCGGGTGGCAGCAGCACGTCGTCTCGCCGGTCGGCGCGATCGGCGTCATGCAGGTGATGCCGGACACGGCCCGCTTCGTCAACCGCTCGCTGGGGCATGACGGGCTCGACGTACGCGCCGCCGACGGCAACGTGCACCTCGGCGTCGCGTACCTCCGCCACCTTCTCGACACGATGCCGAGCGAGGAGGCTGCGCTCGCCGCGTACGTGTCCGGGCCCGGCAACGTCGGCGCCGGGCTCGACCGCGTCCAGCGCCGCTACGTCGACGCGGTCGCGGCGCATCGCGCGCGCTTCTGAGGACCTAGCCGGCGGGCTCGCGCGCGGCGGGGGTCGCGACGATCCCCGCGACCGCGGCGAGCATCCCGACGATGCCGCCGAGCGCGACCAGGACGACGCCGATGCCGGGCGACAGCTCGCCGATGCGCGCCATCTCGCGCATGAGCGACGAGCTCTCGTCTCCGATGGCGCGGTAGGCGGCGATCCCGACCGCTCCGACGACGATCGACGCGAGCATCGCGAGCAGCGCGTAGCGCGAGCGCTCGCGCCATGCGAGCAGCGCGCCGCACGAGAGCACGACGAGGCCCGCAACGAGCGACGTCCAGCCCCAGTCGGCCTCGATGCCGGTGAACGGCGTTCCGCGCTCCGCGACCTCGCGCGCCGCGTCGCTGCCCTCGGGCACGATCGGGAGCGCCTCGATCGTGACCCAGTCGAGCATCGAGCCAGCGACGGCTGCGAGCCCGGACACGACGAGGAACGCGGCGGCGCCGAGGCGCGTGCGTTCGAAGATGTCGCGCGCGCCGGCCTCCGTCATCACGCTAGCCTAGCGGCATGACCGACCGACGCCGCTGTCTCCTCGCGATCCACGCCCACCCCGACGACGAGTCGTCGAAGGGGTCGGGGACGATGGCGCGCTACGCCGCGGAGGGCGTGCGCGTCGTGCTCGTGTGCGCGACGCGCGGCGAGGAGGGCGACATCCTCAACCCGAGGATGGACAAGCCCGGCGTCAAGGAGCGCATGGCCGAGCTGCGGACCGCCGAGCTCGAGACGGCGTGCGAGATCCTCGGCGTCGAGCGCATCCACCACCTCGGCTACCGCGACTCCGGGATGCCGGGCTCCGACGGGAACTCGCACCCGGACGCGTTCTGCAACGCCGATCCGGACGTCGTCGTCGGGCGGCTCGTCGACATCATCCGCGCCGAGCGACCGCAGGTCGTGCTGTCGTACGACGAGTCGCGCGGTTACGAGCATCCCGATCACGTGCGCGTGCACGAGCTCGGACGGCGCGCCTTCGAGGAGGCGGGCGACGTCGAGAAGTGGCCGGGCGAGCCGTGGCAACCGTCGAAGCTGTACCACTTCGCGACGTTCACCAGGCGCCGGATGCAGGCGCTGCACGACGCCGCCACCGACGAGGGCATAGAGAGCCCGTTCGCCGGCTGGCTGGAGCACTGGGAGCAGATGGGGTTCGAAGAGCCGGAGATCACGACGCAGGTCGACGTCTCGGACTACATCGAGCTGCGCTCGAAGGCGTTGTTGGCGCATGCGACGCAGATCGACCCCGACAGCTTCTGGTTCGCGATCCCGGACGACCTCCAGCGCAAGGTCTATCCGTGGGAGGACTACACGCTCGTGACCGCGACGGTCCCGGTCGAGCTGCCGGAGGACGACCTCTTCGACGGCGTCGGCTGAGGCCGCGCCGCTACGGGCGCGGGCTGCGGCGCTGCTTGGCCTGCTCGATCACCGCGAGGATCTCGTCGCCGAGCAGCTCCTCGTGCTCGAGCAGCGCGTCGCGCAGCGACTCGACGAGGTCGCGGTTCTGTTCCAGCAGGTAGGCGACGCGGTCCTTGTGGCGGGTGAGGATCTCGTCGACCTCGCGGCGTGTGTCGTCGTTGCTGAGCACCTTGGCGACGAGGTTCGGCGAGCCGTGCGAGCCGGTCTCGACCGCGTCGTAGGACACGAGCGACTGTCCCATTCCGAACGCGCCGACCATCTGCGCCGCGAGCGTCGTGGCCGCGGTCAGGTCCGACGACGGGCCCGTGCCGGACTCGCCGAAGAAGAGCTCCTCCGCCGCCATGCCGGCGAGAGCGATCTTCAGCGTCGCCTCGAGCTCCGAGCGGCTGCGCGTGAAGCGCTCCTCGGTGTCGGAGTGCGCGAGTAGGCCCAGCGCCTGCCGGCGCTTGATGATCGACAGGACCTCGAGCTTGCGCTGGCTCGCGCACAGGTACGCGGCGACCGCGTGGCCGCCCTCGTGCGTCGCGATCAGGGCGCGCTCGCGCTCGGTGTACGCGACGGGGGCCGCGAGGCCGATCTCCTCCGACAGGCGCGCCCGCTGGACGTCGCGCCAGTTGAGCTCGCGCCGCCCGTCGCGCATCGCCCACACGAGCGCCTCGTCGAGGACGTGCTCGATCATCGCCGGCGTGTAGCCGAGCGTCATCGACGCGAACTCCTCGCGCAGGTCCTCGCGGTCGAGGTCGTGCGCGTGCGCGCGCCGGGCGAGGAAGTAGTCGAGCAAATCGCGTCGTCCGGCGCGCGACGGCAGGTCGAAGTAGAGCGTCCGGTCGAAGCGTCCGGGGCGCAGCAACGCCGGGTCGAGCGTGTCGGCGCGGTTCGTCGCGCCGATGATCAGCACGTTGCTGTAGGGGGCCGGCTTGCGCCGCAGCTGTCGTCCGGACGGGAGCATGAGGTTGACGCCGTCCACGAGCCGGTTGCGCACGCGCGTCCCGAACGGGGGCGTGTCGAACGACTGGAGCTGCACGAGCAGCTCGTTGACGAAGCCGCCGTTACCGCCCTGCGACACCATGCGATCCGACGTCATGCCGGCGAAGGCCGACGGCGCGACGCCGCTGCGCGCGCCCCCGATGGCGTCGATCTCCTCGATGAAGCCGATCGCGCCACCCTCCTTGCGCGCCGCCTTGCGCAGCGCCTTGAAGAACGAGCGGATCTTGTACGCGCTCATGCCGAAGAACATGCTCTCGAACGACGGGGCCGACGCGAAGAAGAACGGCACGCCGGCCTCGGCCGCCATCGCCTTCGCGAGGTGCGTCTTGCCCGTGCCCGGCCGGCCCTCGAACAGGATGCCGCGGCGCGGGTTGCCGCCGAGCTCGTCGCGGAACGTCTGGTAGGTCAGGAATATCTGGAGGGTACGCGTCACTTCCTCGAGCGCGACGTCGATGCCGCGCACGTCTCCGAACGTCAGCGGGATCTGGTCCGGCGAGAAGCGGACGTGGGGCGACCTCCCGCTCGCCAGCGGCATCGCCATCGTCAGGATCACCGCGATGACGATGATGATCGGCGCCGCGTAGATCCACGCGTCGGGGCCGAGCGTCGGGAGCCCGGGCGTGATGGGGTCGAGCTCGAGCGCCCGCTTGAGGCAGTAGGCGAGGACGACGGCGAGCCCGAACGCGACCTTCACGAGGCGCCGCTGGCGCGTCGCCTCGCGCAGCGCGTCGAGCTGGGTGCGGTGCTCGTGCGCGACGGTCGCGAACGCCTTCCCGCCGGGCGCGGCGTGGCCGGCGCTCGTCTCGTGTCGATTCACTCGGTGACGGCCCCTCTTGGTCGCGCAGCTATCGGTGGTCCCTCACTGTCTCGGCGCGCCGGCCCCCGGAGTTGAGGTCGGGGCGGTCGTCGCGCCCGCGCCGAGGGCGAGCGGGGCGAGCACGAAGGGGGCCGCCGCGGCGCGCGCGACGCCCCACGCGAGCCCGAAGCCCGCGAACGCGGCGACGTCGGGCACCGGCTCGGCGACGACGAGCAGGATCCGCTCGACGAGCACCCCGGTGACGAGCGCGACCGCGGCCCCCGCCGCGACCGCGGCCCACGACGGACGCGTCCCACGGGGGCCGCGCAGCCGCGCCGGGGCGCGCGCCAGCGCGTCGAGGACCCCGGGCAGGCGGCCGTCGCGCTCGCGCTCGAACACACGCCGCGCCGCGCCGGCGAGCAGCGGCACGAGCAGCAGCTCCAGCGCGTTGACGGCCCAGAACGCCCGGCGCTCGTTGTCGAGGTGGTCGCGTCCGACGCTGCGGACCTGGCGCGCCGCGGGGAACTCCTCGATGTCTCCGTGGAGGTCGGCGACCTCGAGGACGTCGCGGTACACGAACGCGTGCGCGACGTGGAGCGGGACGGTGAGCGCGGCGGCGACGAGGAACAGGGTCGTGTAGTTGCGCAGCGCGGCGCGCAGCGTCCGGTCGACCATCGGCCGAGCATAGGGCCGGCCGTCGCGCACGCGGGCGCCCGCGCGGCCCCCGTAGGCTCCCAGCCGATGAGGATCCTGCTGTGGCACGGCTACCTTCTGACCGGATCGGGGTCGAACGTGCTGACGGCGAACGTCGCGCGCGCGTGGCGCGGACAGGGACACGACGTCCTGCTGCTGTGCCAGGAGCGCGCTCCCGAGCCGCTCGGGTTCGTGGACGCGCACGGCGACTTGGCACCGGGACGCGCGCCGTCGTTGCGCGCCACGGGCGCGGCGGGGGCCGCGGGCCGCGTCGAGCTCCTCCGTCCCGCGATCGGCGAGGTGCTCCCCGTCTACGTCCTCGACGAATACGAGGGCTTCGTCGCGAAGCGCTTCGTCGACCTGTCCGACGACGAGCTGCGCGCGTACACCGACGCGAACGTCGCCGCGCTGGCCGACGCGATCGAGCGGTTTCGTCCCGACACGATCGTGACCGGCCACGAGGTCATGGGGCCGTACGTCGCGCGGCGCGCGTGCGAGGCGACCGGACACGCCTACACCGCGAAGCTCCACGGCAGCGCGCTCGAGTACGCGGTGCGCCCGCAGGAGCGCTATCGCCGCTACGCGACCGACGGGTTGTGCGCGGCGCGCGCGGTGACGGGCGGCAGCGAGTACATGATCCGCGCCGTCGCCTCGCTCGTGCCGTGCGTCGAGCAGCGCGCGTCGGTCGTGAACCCGGGATGCGACGTCGAGCTGTTCCGGCCCGCGGAGAGGGACGCCGGCGACGCCCCCGTCGCCGCGTTCGTCGGCAAGTTCATCCCGTCGAAGGGCGTGCACGACTTCCTCGTCGCGCTCGGGCTGACGACCGTCGACCCGCTGCGCGCGGTGATCGTCGGATTCGGCAGCCTCGAGCCCGAGCTGCACGCATTGCACGACGCGCTCGCGACGGGCGACCTCGCCGCGGCGCGCGCCGTCGCGGCGCGCATCGCGCCCCCGCCGCAGGACGACGCCGCGCGCACGCTCGCGTCGCAGGGAGCCGCGTACGCGGCGCGCTGGGCCGGCATCGAGGTCGAGTGGACCGGGCGCCTCGAGCACGGACCGTTGTCGCGCCGGCTCCCGTACTTCGACGCCCTCGTCGTCCCGTCCGTGCTCGCGGAGGCGTTCGGGATGGTCGCGATCGAGGCCGCGGCGTGCGGCGTGCTCCCCGTCGTGCCGGCGCACTCCGGCATCGGCGAGGCGGGGGCTGCGATCGAGGACGCGATAGGGCGTCCCGGATTGCTCACGTACGACCCGTCGGAGCCCGTCGCGGGGATCGCGGCGGCGCTCGACCGCGTCCTCGGGATGCCCTTCGACGAGCGGCGCGCGCTCGGGCTCGCCGCGGCGCGCGCGGCGCGCGAGCGCTGGTCGTGGGACACCGTCGCGCGCGCGCTGCTCGCGCGCGCGACCGCGCGCTAGTGTGCCGCCCCGATGAGCTCGTTCACGATCGGCGGCACGGAGAACCGCATGCGATGGGACCGGCGCGCGCGCGGGTTCGTCGAGGCATGGTGGGCGACCGTCACCCACGCCGACAGCGGCGCGGGCGTGTGGCTGCGCTACGCGCTCACCGCGCCGCGCGCGAGCCCCCCGTACTGCGAGGTGTGGGGGTTCGTGTTCGATCCCGGCGTCGCGCTGTCGTTCGCCGGCGTGGAGCGCTTTCCGATCGACCGGCTCGGCGCCGCCAACGGGCGTGACGACGGCGCGCTCGTCCGCATCGGCGACGCGTGGTTGTCGGAGACGCATCTCGAGGGCCGCGTGTCGTCCGGCGCGCGCTCGCTGTCGTGGTCGCTGGACGTCGAGCCCGCGGCGCGCTGCTTCCACCACGTCCCCGTGCCGCTCAGGGCGCGCGCCGAGCGCAGCGCGTCGGTCGTGTGCTCGCCGAACCTCGCGGTCCCGTTCACCGGGACGGTGACGGTCGACGGGAACGAGCTCACCTTCGCGGGCGAGCGCGGCTCGCAGTCGCACCGGTGGGGACGCCGGCACCCGGCGTCGTGGGCGTGGGCGCACTGCGCCCGCTTCGACGACGGCGCCGACGCGGTGTTCGAGGGCGTCGCGGCGCGCGCCTGCGTCGGCCCCGTCGCGGCGCCGACGACCACGCTGTTGTACCTGCGCCTCGACGGCGAGGACGTCTGCTTCAACGACGTGCGCGGCGCCCTGCGGGCTCGAGGCCGCTACGAGATGCCGACGTGGGCGTTCTCGGCGCGCACCGACGAGTGGAAGATCGCGGGGGCCGCGCGCGCCGCGCCGACCCGGCTCGTGCAGGTCGCGTACCGCGACCCCGACGGCTCGGAGCGCTTCTGCGCCAACTCCGAGATCGCCGACCTCGGCGTCGAGGTGTACCGGCGCGGCGGCGGCTCGTGGCGCCACCACCGGAGCCTGACGTCGTTGCGCGGTGCGGCGCTCGAGTTCGGCCGGCGAGACCCGTTCGTCGAGCTTCCCGTCGTGCGCTGACGCGCCCGCGCGCGCGCAGCGCGCCGCGCAGGTCGGCGAAGCAGAGGTCCTCGCCGTCGAGGCGCAGGTAGAGCAGCGTCGTGGTGGGCGCGGGGACGGGGCCGAGGCGGGGGCGCGCCGCGAGCCCCTCGAACACCGCGTCGTCGTCGTTGTCGAAGCGCGCGCAGTGCGCCCACGCCCACGACGGCGGGTGACGACGGCCCCAGCGGTGCGACTGCGAGCCGGGTTCGCCCGAGAACGACAGCTCCTCGCCGTCGACGGCCACCGTCCCGGTGAACGGCACGGCCAGGTTCGGCGAGCACACCACCGACGCGCTTCGCTCGGCCCGCGCGCGCAGGGCGGCCGGGACGTGGTGGAAGCAGCGCGGCGCCGGCTCCAGGTCGAGCGACCACGACAGCGACCGGCCGTGCGACGACACCGCTCCCTCCAGGTGGCTCTCCGACAACCACGCGTCGCCGATGCGCACGAGCGCGCCGTCGACGCGCCCGTTCGCGCCGCCGAGGCGGTCGATCGGGTGACGGTCGACCGCGGCGAACGACAGCTTGTCGCCGGGGTCGAACACCAAGCCCCACAGCTCGCAGTACGGCTCCCCGGCGCGCGCCAGGGGCGCGGTGAGCGCGTACCGGAGCCACACGCCCGCGCCGGTGGCGCCGTGGTTGACCGTCGCCCACCACGCCTCGACGAAGCCGCGCGCGCGCCGGTCCCACCGCATGCGGTTCTCGGTGCCTCCGGTCGTGAAACAGCTCATCGGGCGCCGAGACTAGCGCGCGGTCGCGCGCGCGAGCAGCGCGCGCG
>DASZZZ010000031.1:0-6631 GCA_036260375.1 Actinomycetota bacterium | reverse complement strand
GCCGAGGCCCGCGCCGCGGTGCCGATGGGAGACGCGCCGCGATGACCGACGCCAGCACCGTCCCCGCCTCGACCCCGGCTGCGGCGGGCGAGCCGCTGATCGAGGTCCGCGACCTCGTCAAGCACTTCCCGATCACCCGCGGCGTGATTTTCGACAAGGTCGTCGGCCACGTCAAGGCGGTCGACGGGGTCGACCTCGCCATCCCGCGCGGGCAGACGTACGGCCTGGTGGGCGAGTCCGGCTGCGGGAAGTCGACCACCGCGCGGCTGCTGCTGCGGCTGATGGAGCCGACCTCCGGCTCGATCCTCTTCGAGGGTCGCGAGATAGCCGACCTCAAGCCCAAGCAGGTCAAGCCCCTGCGGCGCGAGATGCAGATGATCTTCCAGGACCCGTACTCGTCGCTGAACCCCCGCAAGACGGTCGGAACGATCATCTCCGAGCCGTTCGCGATCCACGGCATCAAGCACGGCGAGGACAGCAGGAAGCGCACGGTCCAGGAGCTGATGGACCGCGTCGGGCTCAACCCGGAGCACTACAACCGCTACCCGCACGAGTTCTCCGGCGGCCAGCGCCAGCGCATCGGCGTCGCGCGCGCCCTCGCGCTGCGTCCCAAGCTCATCGTGTGCGACGAGCCCGTGTCCGCGCTCGACGTCTCGATCCAGGCGCAGATCCTCAACCTGCTCGAGGACCTCCAGGACGAGTTCAAGCTGACGTACCTGTTCATCTCGCACGACCTCGGCGTCGTTCGTCACATCTCCGACCGCATCGCGGTGATGTACCTCGGGCGCGTCGTCGAGATCGCGCGCGCCGACGACCTCTACGAGGACCCCAAGCACCCCTACACCGCGGCGCTGCTGTCGGCGGTCCCGAAGGGCGGTCACGGCGCGTCGTCGGTGACCAAGCGCATCGTGCTCGAGGGCGACGTGCCGTCGCCGGTCGACCCGCCGTCGGGGTGTCCGTTCCACCCGCGCTGTCCCAAGGCGCGTTCGATCGCGGGCGCCAACGACCCCGTCGCGATCAAGGCGACGGTCGCGACCGAGGGCCTCGACGCGGCGGCGCGCTCCGGCAACGGCGGAGGACCGGCCGACGCGACGGTGCCGAGCGACGACACCGTGCCGCGCAACTGCCGCGACGAGCTGCCGCCGCTCGGCGAGGTCGCGCCGAACCACGTCGCGGCGTGCTGGTACCCGGTCGAGAAGGACGAGAAGCTGCACAAGGCCGCGCACATCTGAGCCGCGTGCGGTGACGTTCTCGATCGTCGCGTGGGACCCGCGGGCCGAGCCGCGCCCGGAGTGGGGGGTGGCGGTCGCGTCGAAGTTCCTCGCCGTCGGGGCGGTCGTCCCGTGGGCGTCGGCCGGAGCCGGCGCGGTCGCGACACAAGCGCTGGCCAACGTCTCGTACGGGCCGCGCGGCCTCGAGCTGCTCAGGGGCGGCGCGCCGGCCGGCGCCGTCGTCGACACGTTGACCCGCGTCGACGACGGGCGCGACCACCGTCAGCTCGGCGTCGTCGACGCGTCCGGCCGCGCCGCGACCTACACGGGGGCCGAGTGCCTGTCGTGGGCCGGAGGGCGGACCGGCGACGGCTACTGCTGTCAGGGCAACATCCTCACCGGCCCGGAGGTCGTCGACCGCATGTGCGACGCGTTCGAGGCGACCGCCGGCGACCTCGCGACGCGCTTGCTGGCCGCGCTCGACGCCGGGGACGCGGCGGGCGGCGACGCGCGCGGGCGCCAGTCGGCCGCGCTGCTCGTCGTGCGCGCCGGCGGCTCGTACGGCGGCGGCCACGACGTCGCGCTCGACCTGCGCGTCGACGACCACGCCGCGCCGATCCCGGAGCTCGCGCGCCTCGTGGACCTCCACCGGGTGATCTTCCCGAGGCCCGGCGACCTCCGCTTCGTGCCGGTCGACGACGACCTCGCACGTGAGCTGCGGGCCGCGCTGCGCGCGCTCGGACACGATCCCGGCGACGGCCGCGGCTACGACGACGCCCTGCGCAGCGCGCTGCTCGCGTACGTCGGCACCGAGAACCTCGAGGAGCGCTGGAGCGACGGCGACGAGGTCGAGGCCGGCGTCGTGGAGCACCTGAGGCGCGCCGCCGGCTCGTAGCGGCGCGCGCGCCGGCCCCGTCCGGCCCGGCGATATGTTGGGCTCTTCGGCTACGAACCACGGCGCGCGCCGCGGCGCGCGCCCGACAGAGGAGGGGGCCATGGCGGCAGAGCGTCGCGCCGAGGTGACGTGGAACGGGAGCCTGTTCGAGGGCGGCGGCAGCGTCAGCCTCGTGTCGAGCGGAGTGATGACGGACCAGGGCGTCACGTGGGCGGCACGCACCGAGCGCTCAGACGGCAAGACGAGCCCCGAGGAGCTCATCGCCGGCGCCCACGCCGCTTGCTTCTCGATGGCGCTGTCGAACATGCTCGCCCAGGCGGGCTCGCCGCCGGAGCAGCTCGACGTCTCGGCGACCTCGACGTTCGACAAGACCGACGCCGGCATGCGCATCACGACCATGAAGCTCGAGGTGCGCGGGCGCGTGCCCGGCATCGACGCGGCGACGTTCGAGGAGAAGGCGAACGCCGCCAAGGACGGTTGCCCGGTGTCGAACGCGCTGAAGGGCAACGTCGACATCTCGGTCGACGCGAAGCTCGAGAGCTAGGAGCTACTCCCGCGCGGTAGGTCGTGCGCCTGCGCGCGCCGGACGGCCTCGGCGTGGACGTCCTTGACGGTGCGTCCGGTCGCGCGCGCCGCGGCGACGACGTCGTCGTGCTCGGGTGAGCGCGTCACCGCGTCGCCGCGCAGCCATCCGACCTTGACGCGCACGCGCTGGCCGAAGACGTCGACGTCGAAGAAACTCCGCTCGAGCGCGTCCTTGTGGACCGTGACGCGCCGCACGCCCAACGTCGTCGTGTGACGGAACATCAGCTCGACGACGTCGTCGGCATGCTCGGGCGCGACGAGCGCGGACAGCGTCAGCGCCGGCCGTCCCTTCTTCATCACGATCGGCGTCGCCCACGCGTCCTGCGCGCCCGCCGCGAGCAGCTCGTCGATGACGACCGGGATCGTCTCGGGATGGTGGTCGTCGAGGTTCGCCTCGACGACGTGGGCGTCGTCGGCGCCGCTCGCGCGGTCGTCGTCGCCCACGAGCACGCGCACGACGTTGGGGTGGTCCAGCTCCGCGTCGCCGGCCCCGTAGCCGATCGCGCGCACGCGCATGCGCGGCAGCGGCCCGAACTCGTCGGCCGCGCTCGCGAGGATCGCGGCCCCCGTCGGCGTCACGAGCTCCCGCTCGCCGCGCCCGTAGAGGACCGCGCCGGTGAGGATCTCCGCGGCCGCGGGCGCCGGCAGCGGGAGGGGGCCGTGCTCGGTCTCGATCGTCCCCGTGCCGGTCGCGACCGGCGACACGACGACGCGCGCGGGGGCGAGGTGCGCGAGCGCAGCCGACGCGCCGACGACGTCGACGAGCGCGTCGAGCGCGCCGGCCTCGTGCAGGTGGACGTCGCCGAGCGCGACGCCGTGCACGCGCGCCTCGGCTTCGGCCAGGACGCGGAAGACGTCAAGCGCGCGCGCCCGCACCGCGTCGTCGAGCCGCGCGCTCGCGACGGTGTCGGCGAGCTCGCGGTAGGTGCGGCCGCTCGTGTCGCGCGCGTCGCGCACGGTGACCACGGCCTTCGTGGCGCGGAGCGGCCCCTTGCGCACGGTCGTCGCGTCCAGCTGCCATCCGTCGACGCCGAGGCCGTCGACCGCGCGCCGGACGACGTCGAGCGGCACGCCCGCGTCGAGCAGCGCGCCCAGGATCATGTCGCCGGCCGCGCCGGAGAAGCAGTCGAAGTAGAGGATCGTCACCGGTGCATCTTGGCGAGGAGGCGGACCGCGGCGACGCCGGCGCCGAAGCCGTTGTCGACGTTGGTCACGGTGATGCCCGCGGCGCACGAGTTGAGCATCGCGAGCAGGGCCGCCAGGCCACCGAACGACGCGCCGTAGCCGACGCTCGTCGGGACCGCGACGACGGGGGCCGCGGTGATGCCCCCGACCGCGCTGGCGAGCGCGCCCTCCATGCCCGCGACGACGATCACGACGGCGGCGTCGTGAAGCCGGTCCTCGACGGCGAGCAGGCGGTGCAGCCCCGCGACGCCGACGTCGGCGATGCGGTCGACCTCGGCCCCCAGCGCGCCCGCGGTGCACGCCGCCTCCTCGGCGACCGGCAGGTCCGACGTCCCCGCGGCGACGACCGCGACCGGGCCGCAGCGCGCGAACCGCCCCGCGTCGCCGCGCAGCACGACGAGGCGCGCGGTCTCGTGCCATGCGGCGTCGGGGAAGCGCTCCCGCAGCGCGTCGGCGGTGGCGGGCGGCGTGCGCGTGACGAGCACGGGGGCCGACGTCGCGTCGAGGAGCCGGGCCGCGATCGCGACCGTCTGCTCCGGCGTCTTGCCCTCGGCGTAGACCGCCTCGGGGAGCCCCTGGCGCAGCTCGCGGTGGGTGTCGAGGCGGGCGAAGCCGAGGTCCTCGACCGGCAGCCGCCGCAGCGCGCGCAGCGCGTCGTCGATCGAGACGTCGCCTGCGCGCATGCCCTCGAGCAGCTCCTCGACCTCGTTGGCGCGCATGGCGTCAGTGTAGGATGACCGACCGTGCCCGAGCTCTCCATGGATCAACTGTCCCTGGGCCTTGCCGTCGTGGCCGGGGTCGCGCTTCTCTGCCTGCTGCTCGTGGCGTGGCTCGCGCTGCGCCTGCGCCGGCTGCGGCGTCAGTACGCGCTCGTGCGCGGCGAGGGCGCCGACGGCGACATCGTGAGCACGCTCGGGGGCTGGAAGCAGCGGCTCGACGGCATGCATCGCGCCGTCGACGAGACGCTCGCGGCACAGGACCTCAACGAGCGCAGCATCCGTCTCGCGCTGTCGAAGTTCCACCTCGTGCGCTACGACGCGTTCGAGGACATGGGTGGTCAGCTGTCGTTCTCCGCCGCGCTGCTCGACGACCACGGCGACGGCATCGTCATCACGTCGATCAACGGCCGCACCGAGACGCGCACGTACGCGAAGCCCGTCAAGGGCATGAACAGCGACCACAACCTGTCCGACGAGGAGCGAGAGGCGATCGCCGGAGCGATGGCGAGCCTCGGACGGGGCGAGCGGGCGGCGGTCTCGCGCTGACGGTCGCGGCATGATCGACCTTCGTCTCCTGAGAGACGATTCCGCCGCGGTGCGGCGCGCGTACGAGCGGCGCGGGGGCGTCGACGGCCTCGAGCGCGTCGTCGAGCTCGACGAGCGCCATCGCGCCCTGCTGGCGGACGTCGAGCGCCTGCGCGCCGAGCAGAACCGCGCGTCGAAGGCGATCGGACGCGCGGCCCCCGACGAGCGCGCCGGCGCGATCGAGCGTGCGCGTGCGTTGTCCGAGGAGCTCCAGCGTCTGGAGCCCGAGCTCGACGTCCTGTCGAGCGAGCTGTCGGACGCCGCGGCGCGCCTGCCGAACCTCCCGCACGACAGCGTGCCCGACGGCGCGAGCGAGGACGACAACGTCGTCGAGCGCGAGGTCGGCGAGCGCGCCGAGCGCGACTTCGAGCCGCTCGACCACGTCGCGCTCGGCGAGCGCCTCGGCATCTTCGACTCGGAGCGCGGCGCCAAGACGTCGGGCAGCCGCTTCGTCTACCTGACGGGGGCCGGCGTCGTGCTCGAGCTCGCGCTCGTGCGCTTCACGATCGACTTCCTGCTCGAGCGCGGCTTCACGCCGGTCGTCCCGCCGGTGCTGGTGCGGCGCCACGCGATGTACGGCACCGGCTTCCTGCCCGCCGAGGAGCACGAGTTCTACGTCGACCCGCGCGACGAGCTGTTCCTCACCGGGACGTCGGAGGTCGCGCTCGCGGCGATGCACTCCGAGGAGATCCTCGACGCGGCGCGGCTGCCCGTTCGCTACGCGGGCTTCTCGACGTGCTTCCGGCGCGAGGCCGGGACGTACGGCAGGGACACGAAGGGTCTCGTGCGCGTGCACCAGTTCGACAAGGTCGAGCAGTTCTCGTACGCGCACCCGGACGACTCGTGGGACGAATACCAGACGCTGCGCGCCAACCAGGAGAAGTTGCTGCAGCTGCTCGAGATTCCCTACCGGGTGCTCGTCATGTGCGCCGGTGACCTGGGCTCGTCGGCGGCCAAGAAGGTCGATCACGAGGCTTGGTTGCCGGGGGCGCAGCGGTACATGGAGGTGACGAGCGCCACCAACGCGACCGACTACCAGGCGCGCCGTCTGGGGGTTCGTTTCAAAGGTTCGGGGGCCGCCCGGCTCGTTCACATGCTCAACGGAACGGCCTGTGCGGTCGGCCGCACCATCGTGGCCCTTCTCGAAAACCACCAGCGGGCCGACGGGGGCGTGGACATCCCGGCGGCGCTGAGGCCCTATACGGGTTTCGCCGAGATCACCCCTCCGTAGGCGGCGCGCGGGCCGGCCCCGAGGGCGGGCGTGGCAGGATCGTGCCCGACCGGGGGCGAAGTTCTCCCCGACGCTCGGCGACAAGGAGAGACCGGTTTGATGTCCCGTTTTGCGCGCTCTGCCCGCGCCCTGGTCGTCTTCGTCGCGCTCGCCACGGCCGTGTCGCTGCTTCCGGTCTCGTGGGCCGCTCCGGCGCCGGTTGCCTCCTTTCACATCGTCG
>DASZZZ010000030.1:0-11504 GCA_036260375.1 Actinomycetota bacterium | reverse complement strand
GCACGGCGTCGGAGGCAGGGCCGCCCATGCCGATCGCGTCGAGCGCGCCGTCGTCGAGGCTCGTGAGAACCGTGACCGCGAGGACCGTGACCGCATGGCCCGCGGCATCCACCGCGGCCGCGACCATCGCGGGCCCGCCCGAAGCGTGGACCGTCGTGTACAGCGCGCCCGTCGCGGCGACCGCGCGCACCGCACCGCCGACCTGCGCGGGGATGTCGTGGAACTTGAGGTCGAGGAAGACCGGGTGTCGGGACGCGAGCTCGTGCACCAGCGCGGGCCCGCCGGACGCGTACGCGGTCAGGCCGATCTTGAAGACGCCGACGTGGTCGGACAGCAGTGCGGCCATGGCCCGCACTTGTCCCGGGTCGTCGAAGTCGAGCGCGACGCAGATCGGGTTCGAGGTCTCGATCCGGCCTCTCATCCCTCGAGCTTGACCGCCCCGACGAGCTCCGCGACCGTGGCGACGCCGTGGCGCGACATGTATTCGCCGATCCCGCGGGCGACTTCGACCGCTGCGAGCGGGTTGACGAAGTTGCCGGTCCCGACGGCCACGGCGCTGGCCCCCGCGAGGATCATCTCGAGCGCGTCGCTCGCGGTCGTGACCCCCCCCTGGCCGATGATCGGGACGTGCGGCCACGCGCGGTGGACCTCGTGGATCGCGCGCACGGCGATCGGGCGGATCGCGGGGCCCGAGAGGCCCCCGACCACGCCTGCGAGCTTCGGCCGGCGGGTCTCGACGTCGATTGCCATCCCGAAGACCGTGTTGACCAGCGACAGCCCGTCGGCGCCCGCATCGAGAGCGGCCTCCGCGATGGCCGGCAAGGACGTGACGTTCGGCGAGAGCTTCGGGAAGACCGGCAGCCGCTTGAGCGCTCCCTTGACCCCCGAGACGACGGCCGCCGTCGCGTCCGGCGAGTGGGCGAACATGTTGTTGCGGTCCTCGAGGTTCGGGCAGGAGATGTTGACCTCGACTGCGGCTACTCCGCGACCCCCGGTCCGGAGCTTGTCGGCGACCTTCACGAACTCCTCGACCGTGTTGCCGGCTATCGACGCGACGACGGTCGCCTTTCGCTTCACGAGCCACGGGAGGTCCTCGGCGACGAAGTGGTCGACGCCCTTGTTCTGGATCCCGATCGCGTTGAGCATCCCCGAAGGCGTCTCGCACATGCGCGGCGTCGGCTTGCCCTTCCACGGCACGAGCGTCATCGACTTGACGACGACGCCCCCAATCGCCGACAGGTCGACGAGCTCGGCCGCCTCGCGCCCGGCCCCGAACGTCCCCGACGCGGCCAGCACGGGGCTCGACAGCTCGACCGCGCCGAGGCGCGTGTGGAGCAGCCCCGGCGTCACCGCGGGACGGTCGTGGCGCATCTCGTCGCGCGCCGCCATCAGTTGCCCGGCGGGGCGAGCTCGGACGGATGGTCGTGCAGCGCGCCGGACCGCACCGGCACGCCGGCCGGCGACAGCTCCGCCTGGTCGGGCGCGACCGCCTCCGCGTCCGCGGCGCCGTTCCACACCACCGCCGCGCCGTTGAAGACGGGCCCGTCGGTGCACGTGCGCGCGTACAGGACCTCGTCGTCGCCGTCGTCGTTGCGCTTCTGCGGACGCCGCAGCGGCATCACGCACGTCATGCAGACGCCGTAGCCGCAGCCCATCAGCTCCTCGACCGCGACCTGCACCGGCACCTCGGCGTTCATGCACACGCGCGACACGGCGGCGAGCATCGGGTGCGGGCCGCACGCGTAGACGACCTCGGTCTCGCAGCGCTGCATCGTCTCGGCGAGGACGTCGGTGACGCGTCCGCGCTCGCCCGTCGAGCCGTCCTCGGTCGTGACGCGGCACACCGACGCGAGCCGGCGCGCCTCGATCGCGTTGAGCAGCAGCCCCGCGCTGCGCGCGCCGAGCACGACGTCGACGCGATGGCCCTCGTTGCGCAGCTCGTCGGCGAGGAAGAACAACGGCGCCGCCCCGATGCCGCCGCCGACGAGCAGGCAGTGCGCGCGCGTGCGCGGGAGCGCGAAGCCGCGCCCGAGGGGGCCGAGCAGGTCGACGGTGGCGTGCGCGCGCAGCCGCGCCAGGTAGTCGGTGCCCGGCCCCCGCACGTCGAAGACGAACTCGATCGTCGACGCCCACCCGCCCTGCTTGTGCACGCGGTAGACGGAGAACGGACGGCGCAGGATGAAGGCCCGGTCGCCGCCGCACTTGACGTTGACGAACTGCCCCGGACGCACCGCCTCGCCGACGTCGGGCGACACGACCGTCAGCGAGTGGTACTTCTCCCCGTACTTCTTGTGCGAGAGCACCTCGCCGGCCGCGAGGTGGATCATGCGCGTCCTCCTCCGGCGCGCCCGGACGCCCGGACGCCCACGTAGTCCTGCAGCGGGCGAACGCCCACCTCGCCGGAGATTAGTGCCTCGATGGCGTGCACCGCGGCGGCCATGCCGGCCATCGTCGTGATCGACGGCACCCCGGCGGCGACCGCGGCGGTCCGGATCGAGTAGCCGTCGGTGCGCGCGCCGCGCCCGAACGGGGTGTTGAACACGAGGTCGACGTCGCCGCGCTCGATGCGATCGACGATGCTCGCGCCGCCGCCCGCCTCCGACAGCTTCGTCACGACCTCGGCGTCGACCCCGGCGCGGCGCAGCACGTGGGCCGTGCCGCGCGTGGCGACGACGTGGAAGCCGAGGTCCGCGAGGCGCTTGGCCGGGAAGATCACGGCGCGCTTGTCGCGGTCGGCGACCGACACGAACACGGTCCCCTTGGTCGGCAGCCGCACGCCCGCGGCCGCCTCGGCCTTGGCGAACGCGAGGCCGAAGTCGCGGTCGATGCCCATGACCTCGCCGGTCGAGCGCATCTCGGGGCCGAGGACCGCGTCGACCCCGGGGAAGCGCGCGAACGGCATCACCGCCTCCTTGACCGCGACGTGCTCGATGCCCTCGTGCCCCACGGTGCCGTCCGGCAGCATGCCGTCGGCGCGCAGCTCCGCCAGCGTCGCGCCGGCCATGACGAGCGCCGCGACCTTGGCGAGCGGCACGCCCGTCGCCTTCGACACGAACGGGACGGTGCGCGACGCGCGCGGGTTGGCCTCGAGCACGAACGTCTCCTCGTCGCGCAGCGCGAACTGGACGTTGACGAGCCCGCGCACGCCGAGGGCGCGCGCGATCGCGCCGGTGCGCTCGACGACCGCGGCGACCTGCGCGGCCCCGAGAGTGAACGGCGGCAGCGCGCAGGCGGAGTCGCCCGAGTGGATGCCCGCCTCCTCGATGTGCTCGAGCACGCCGCCGACGAACAGCTCGCGCCCGTCGAACACCGCGTCGCAGTCGACCTCGATCGCGCCCTCGAGGAAGCGGTCGACGAGCACGGGATGCTCGGGCGACACCTCGGCCGCGTCGCGCACGTAGCGCTCGAGCGTCGACTCCTCGTACACGATCTCCATCGCGCGGCCCCCGAGGACGTAGCTCGGGCGCACGAGCACCGGGTAGCCGATCGACGACGCGATCGCGCGCGCGGCGGGGACTGATCGCGCGATCCCGTTCGGCGGCTGCGCGAGGCCGAGGTCGACGAGCAGCGCCCCGAAGCGCTCCCTGTCCTCGGCCCGGTCGATCGCGTCGGGCGGCGTGCCCCACACCGGCGCGCCGGCGCTCTCGAGCGCGCGCGCGAGCTTCAGCGGCGTCTGCCCGCCGAGCTGCACGACGACGCCGGCGGGCCGCTCGCGCTCGATCACGTTCATGACGTCCTCGAACGCGAGCGGCTCGAAGTAGAGGCGGTCAGACGTGTCGTAGTCGGTCGACACGGTCTCCGGGTTGCAGTTGAGCATGATCGTCTCGTAGCCGCGCGCGCGCAGCGCGTACGCCGCGTGCACGCAGCAGTAGTCGAACTCGATGCCCTGTCCGATGCGGTTGGGCCCGGAGCCGAGGATCAGCACCTTGGGCGCGCCCGACTCGGACACCTCGTCCTCGTCCTCGTACGTCGAGTAGTGGTACGGCGTGCGCGCGGCGAACTCGGCCGCGCACGTGTCGACGGTCTTGTACGTCGGCACGACGCCGAGCGCGGCGCGTCGCGCGCGCACGACGCGCTCGGTCGCGCCGACGAAGCGCGCCAGCTGCGCGTCGGAGAAGCCGAGCCGCTTCGCCCACTTCAGCGTCGCGACGTCGAGCGCGTCGACGCCGTCGAACGACTCCAGCATCCGGCGCGCGCCGGCGAGGCGCGCGATCTGGCCGACGAACCACGGATCGACGCGCGACGCCGCGGCGGCCTCCGCGGGGTCCATGCCCCCGTACAGTGCGCGCTCCAGCAGGCCGAGGCGGTGCTCGGTCGGCGTCGCCAGGGCGGCGCGCAGATCCGCCTCGGCGACGTCGGGGCACGCGCCGGCGAGCCCGTCGAGGTCGCGCTCGAGCGCGCGGAAGCCCTTCTGCAGCGCCTCGGGGAACGTGCGCCCGATCGCCATGACCTCGCCGACCGACTTCATCTTGGTCCCGAGCCGCGGGTCGGCGCCGGCGAACTTCTCGAACGACCAGCGTGGGATCTTCACGACGACGTAGTCGATCGCCGGCTCGAACGACGCCGGCGTCTCGCGCGTGATGTCGTTGGGGATCTCGTCGAGCGTGTAGCCCACCGCCAGCTTCGCCGCGATCTTGGCGATCGGGAAGCCCGTCGCCTTCGACGCGAGCGCGCTCGAGCGCGACACGCGCGGGTTCATCTCGATGACGACCCTGCGTCCCGTCGCCGGGTCGACGGCGAACTGGACGTTCGAGCCGCCCGTCTCCACTCCGATCGCGCGCATCACGCGCACGCCGTCGTCGCGCATCGCCTGCAGCTCCGCGTCGGTCAGCGTCATCGCCGGCGCCACGGTGATCGAGTCGCCCGTGTGCACGCCCATCGGGTCGACGTTCTCGATGGAGCAGACGACCACGACGTTGTCGGCGCGGTCGCGCATCAGCTCGAGCTCGAACTCCTTCCAGCCCTCGACCGACTCCTCGACGAGGACCTCGCCGATCGCCGAGGCGCGGATGCCCTCGGCGGCGACCGCGGCGAGCTCGTCGGGAGTCGTCACGACGCCGGAGCCGCCGCCGCCGAGCACGTAGCTCGGGCGCACGACGACCGGGTAGCCGAGCGTCGCCGCGGCCGCGAGCGCCTCGTCGACCGAGTACGCGAACGACGAGCGCGGGACGTCGAGCCCGGCCGCGACCATCGTGTCCTTGAAGATGCGGCGGTCCTCGGCGCGCCGGATCGACTCGGCGCCCGCGCCGATGAGCTCGACGCCGTGCGCCTCGAGCGCACCGGACGAGTGCAGCTCCATCGCGGCGTTGAGCGCGGTCTGCCCGCCGAGGGTCGGCAGGCACGCGTCGGGCCGTTCGCGCCGGATCACCTTGAGCACGTAGTCCGGAGTGATCGGCTCGACGTAAGTGGCGTCGGCGAAGCTGGGGTCGGTCATGATCGTCGCGGGGTTGGAGTTGACGAGCACGACCTCGTAGCCCTCCGCGCGCAGCACCTTGCACGCTTGCACGCCCGAGTAGTCGAACTCGCACGCCTGCCCGATGACGATCGGGCCGGAGCCGAGCACGAGGACCTTCCGCAGGTCGGTGCGGCGCGGCATCAGCGGCTCCCCCGTCGTCGTGGGCGGGGGTCACGCGGCCCCCCGCGCGGACTCAGCGGCGGCGCGCTCCCCTGGCCTCGGCCTTGCGCGTCGCGCGCATCTTGCGCTTGCGCTGGCGATCCTTCTTCCAGCGCGTCGACTTGCGGTCGCCTCGTCCCATGGGCCCTCCTCGGCGTCGGTGTCGCGTGCACTCTACGCGCCCGCGCCCAGCGGCGCTCCGGCCGGCTCGAAGCGGTGGACGAAGTCACGAAACTCCGCGAACAGGCCGCGCGCGTCGTGGGGGCCGGGCCCCGCCTCGGGATGGAACTGCACCGAGAACGCGACGCCGGGGACCTCGACGCCCTCGACCGTCCCGTCGTTGAGGTTCACGTGCGTGAGGCGCGCCGCCGTCGGGCCGAGCGACGCCTCGTCGACCGCGAAGCCGTGGTTCTGCGCGGTGATCTCGACGCGCGCCTCGCCGACGCGCCGCACCGGGTGGTTCGAGCCGCGGTGGCCGAACGGCAGCTTGAACGTGCGGGCGCCGAGCGCGAGCGCGAGCAGCTGGTGGCCGAGGCACACGCCGAACACCGGCACGCGCCCGAGCAGCGCCGCGATCGTGTCGACCGCGTACGTCACCGGCTCGGGATCGCCGGGGCCGTTCGACAGGAACACGCCGTCGTAGCCGCCGCCGAGGATCGCCGCGGCCGGCGTCGACGCGGGGACGACCGTGACGTCGAAGCCCTCGGCCGCGAGCGAGTCGAGCAGGGCGCGCTTGACGCCGAAGTCGAACGCGGCGACGCGCAGCGCCGGCACGCCGAGGCGCACCGGCGGTCCGAACGGACGGCGGACGGCGTCGTCGCGACCGTGCCCGTAGGGCCGCGCGGTCGTCACCTCGCGGACGAGGTCGCGCCCCACGAGCGAGGGGGCCGCGCGCGCGACGTCGACGAGCTCCGACGGATCGAGGACCTCGGACGACAGCGCGGCCCTCATCGCGCCGCGCGTGCGTACGTGGCGCGTGAGCCGGCGCGTGTCGAGCTCGGAGATGCCCGGCACGCCGTGGCGCGACAGGAAGTCGTCGAGCGTGCCGCGGGCGCGCCACGACGACGGCTCGCGCGCCGCGTCGCGCACGGCGAGCCCCGCGACCCACGGCCGCGCCGCCTGCGCGTCGTCGCCGTTGATGCCGGTGTTGCCGACGTGTGGCGCCGTGAGGGCGACGATCTGACCGTGGTAGCTCGGGTCCGTCAGGATCTCCTCGTAGCCCGTCATGCCGGTGTTGAAGCACACCTCGCCGGTCACCGTGCCCGGCGCGCCGAGCGCGCGCCCCTCCAGCACGACGCCGTCCTCGAGCGCGAGCAGCGCCGGCCCGCTCACACCAGCACCTCGCCGGCGACGCGCCCGGCGCGCACGGTGGGCCGGCCGCGCAGCAGCGTGTGCCGCACGCGTCCTCGCACGCGCCGGCCCCCGAACGGCGTGTTGCGGCCGCGCGACCGGAACGCGTCGGGGTCGACGTCGTAGGCGGCGTCGGAGTCGAACACGACCACGTTCGCCGGCGCCCCCGGCGCCAGGCGCCCGTGACCGTCGAGCCCGAGGATGCGGGCCGGCGCGCGCGACATGCGGTCGATCACGTCGAGCAGCGACACGTGTCCCGGCTCCACGAGCTCCGACAGCGCCAGCGGCAGCGCGGTCTCGAGCCCGACCATGCCCGGCGGCGCGAACTCGAGCTCCTGGTCCTTCTCCTCCCGCGCGTGCGGCGCGTGGTCGGTCGCGATGGCGTCGATCGTGCCGTCGGCGAGCCCCGCGATCAGCGCGCGCCGGTCGGCCTCCGTCCGCAGCGGCGGGTTGACCTTGGCGTTGGGGTCGTAGCGCTCGAGCGCCTCGTCGGTGAGCGTGAAGTGGTGCGGCGTCGCCTCCGCCGTCACGCGCACGCCGTCGGCCTTGGCGCGCCTGACGATCTCGACGGTGCCGGCGGTCGACACGTGCAGCAGGTGCAGGCGGCAGCCGGTCAGGCGCGCCAGCGCGACGTCGCGCGCCGCCATCAGCTCCTCGGCCGCGGCCGGGACGCCGCGCAGCCCGAGCCGCTGCGAGCGCTCGCCCTCGTGCATCTGGCCGCCCGCGGCGAGAGCCGCGTCCTCGCAGTGCTCGGCGTAGACCGCGTCGAACGCGACGAGGTACTCCATCGCGCGCCGCGCGAACAGCGCGTTCTGGACGCCGTGGCCGTCGTCGGTGAACATCCGCACGCGCGCCGCGCTGCGCGCCATCTCGCCGAGGTCGGCCATCTCGGCCCCCGCGAGCCCGCGGCTCAGCGCGCCCGCCGGAACGACGTCGACGAGCCCGACGTCGCGCCCGAGCGCCCAGACCTTCTCGACGACCGCGGCGACGTCGGCGACCGGATCGGTGTTCGGCATCGCCTGGATGGCGGTGTAGCCCCCTGCCGCGGCGGCGGCCGACGCGGACGCGATCGTCTCCTCGTCCTCGCGGCCCGGCTCCCGCACGTGCGCGTGCAGGTCGACGAGCCCCGGCGCGACGACGCAGCCGCGCGCGTCGAGCTCCTCAGCGCCGGACGCCGCTGCACCGGGGGCGATCTCGGCGACGACTCCGTCGCGCACGACGACGTCGGCGACGCGGTCGGTGCCGGTCTCCGGGTCGACAACGCGGCCCCCGCGCACGACGTACGCGCTCATGTCGCACCTCCGTCGTCGTCGCGTCCTCCGAGCATGAGGTACAGCAGGCTCATGCGCACCGCGAGCCCGTTCGCGACCTGGTCGAGGATTATCGAACGCGGCAGCTCCGACACGTCGGCCGCGATCTCGACGCCGCGGTTCATCGGGCCGGGATGCATCACGAGCGCGTCGCGCTTCATGCGCGCGACGCGCCGCGCGTCGAGGCCCCACAGCGCCGCGTACTCGCGCGCGCTCGGGAACAGCGGCTCCGACAAACGCTCCTTCTGCACCCGCAGCAGGTAACAGACGTCGACGTCGCCGAGCACGTCGTCGAGGTCGTAGGAGATGTCGGCGCCCCACGAGCGCGCCTGCGGCGGGATGAGCGTCGGGGGCCCGACGAGCGTCACGCGCGCGCCCATGGTGACGAGGCCCTTGACGTTGGAGCGCGCGACGCGAGAGTGCGCGACGTCGCCCACGATCGCGACGTGCAGCCCGTCGAAGTCCTTGAACCGCTCCCGTATCGAGAACAGGTCGAGCAGCGCCTGCGTCGGATGCTCGTGCGCGCCGTCGCCCGCGTTGAGGACGCTCGCGCGCACCCAGCGCGACAGCTGCTCCGGCGCGCCCGACGACCCGTGCCGCACGACGATCGCGTCGACGCCCATCGCCTCGAGCGTCCACGCGGTGTCCTTGAACGACTCGCCCTTGGCGACGCTCGACTTGGCGTCGGCGCTGAAGTTGATGACGTCGGCCGACAGCCGCTTGGCGGCGAGCTCGAACGAGATGCGCGTGCGCGTCGACGCCTCGTAGAACAGGTTGCAGACGGTTCGTCCGCGCAGCGTCGGCAGCTTCTTGATCGGACGGTCGGTGACCTGTCGCAGAGACTCGGCGGTGTCGAGGACGCGCGTGATCGCCGCCGCGTCGAGCTGGTCCATCGACAGCAGGTGCTTGATCATGCGTCGTGCTCCCCGATCAGGACGGCGTCCTCGCCGTCGATCTCCGCGACCTTGACCTTGACGACCTCCGTGGACGACGTCGGCAGGTTCTTGCCGACGTGGTCGGCCCGGATCGGCAGTTCGCGATGGCCGCGGTCGACGAGCACCGCGAGACGGATCGCGCGCGGGCGGCCGAGGTCGAGCAGCGCGTCGAACGCGGCCCGCACCGTCCGGCCGGTGTAGAGGACGTCGTCGACGAGCACGACGACGCGCCCGTCGACGTCGCCGGGGACCGTGGTCGCCTCGAGGCTGCGCGGCCCCCGCAGCGACACGTCGTCGCGATACAGCGTGACGTCGAGCGCGCCGAACGGGACGTCGACGCCCTCGAACCCGGCGATCGCGCGCGTGATCCGGTCGGCCAGCGGCGCGCCGCGCGTGCGGATCCCGACGACCACGAGGTCGTCGGCGCCGCGGTTGGACTCGACGATCTCGTGCGCGATGCGCGTGAGCGCGCGCCGGACGTCGTCGGCGGACATCACGGTCGCCTTGACGACGAAGCGGTCGGCCCCCGGGGGCGCCGGTGCGTCGGGCGATCCTCCGGCCGACGTCAAAGAGCGCATCCCGGCCGGGACGCGCTCGCGCGAGAGATGCTCATGTGCGGCTCCTTTCCGGCCTCTCGGGGCCAGGTCTTAAAGGACTCCGGTCCCCACGATAGCGGGCGCGCGGGCGCGCGGCAACGATTTCGCGCCGCGGGCGGTAGCGTGTCCCGCCGCCGGACCGACGACGAGGAGGATCGTGACGCCCCGCATCGCCGCGCTCGCGCTGGCGGCCGTGCTCGCGGCCGCGTGCACCGGCGCGCCGGCGGACGGGGGCCGCGCCGACGCCGGTGCGGCGCGCGGCGACCGCCGGGACCCGTCGCCGTCGGGCCCGGTAGTGCCGCCGCCGACGCCGATCCCGCGCGTGACCTCCGCTCCGGTCGACTGGCGCGCCGCCAGCTGCGCGCTCGACGTCGAGCTCGTGCGCCGCATGCGCCGCGGCTACATGCCGGGTCGCTCGCCGGACGTGATGTTCGCGGCGCGCGAGCCGAACAACTTCCCGAGCAACCACGCGGGGCCGTGGGACTACCTCCAGCGCGTCCCGCTGGTCTTCTACGGCCCCGGCTACGTGCGCGCCCGCGGCGACGTCGAGCTCGCCCGCGAGGCGACCGTCGCCGATCTCGCGCCGACGCTCGCCGAGCTGCTGCACACGCCGTGGCCGTCGGACCGCGCCGGCCGCGCCGTGACCGAGGCGCTCGTGCCCGCGGACCGCCGTCCCGTGCCCCCGCGCCTCGTGCTCACGATCGTGTGGGACGGGGGCGGGTGGAGCGGGCTGGAGACGTGGCCCGACGCGTGGCCGGAGCTGCGCGCGGTGATGGACCGGGGGACGTCCGTCACGAACGCGATCGCGGGCTCGTCGCCTTCCGTCACGCCGCCGATCCACGCGTCGATCGGCACGGGGACGTTCCCGAAGCAGCACGGCATCGTCGACATCCCCGTGCGCGACGGCGACGACGTCGTGTCGAGCTACGACGGGCGCTCGCCGAAGTACATCGCGGTCCCGGCGCTCGCCGATCTCTACGACGCCGCGACGGGCAACGTTTCGAAGGTCGTGATGTTCGGCTACAAGACGTGGCACCTGGGCATGATCGGGCACGGCGCGTACTCCCCCGGCGGCGACCGCGACGTCGCCGCGATCGTCGAGGAGGACGCGCGCGTGATCACGAACCCCGCGTACTACTCGCTGCCCGACTACCTCGTCGGCTTTCCGGGCCTCGACGACCACGTGCGCACGGTCGACGCGGCCGACGGACGGCGGGACGGGAAGTGGCTCGGCGGCGCCGACCTCGGCGAGGTCGAGGCGCAGCGCGCGAGCCCGGTGTGGTCGATCCGGCAGACCGCGATGCTGCAGGAGCTCGTGCGCCGCGAGGGCCTCGGCGACGACGACGTGCCCGACCTCGTGTTCACCAACTACAAGCACGTCGACGCGGTCGGCCACGACTACGGGCTGCTGTCGCCGGAGATGGAGAGCATCATCCGCTACACCGACGAGCAGCTCGCCGAGCTCGTGCGCTTCCTCGACCGCGAGGTCGGCCGCGGCGAGTGGGTTCTCGCGCTCACCGCCGACCACGGCCCGGCCCCCGACCTCCCGTCCAAGCAGGGCTTCCCGATCCACATGCAGCGCCTGCGCGCGCACACCGCCGCGCACTTCGGCCTCGAGGCCGACGAGCTCATACAGGACGAGCGCTCGACCGGGTTCTGGCTCGACCGCGACGTGATGGCCGCCACCGGCGTCACGCCC
>DASZZZ010000029.1:0-10978 GCA_036260375.1 Actinomycetota bacterium | reverse complement strand
CGCCCTCGGATCGCAGTCCCATCGCATCGACGTGCTGCGGCGCGTCGTGCGGCCGTCGGACGCGGTGTTCTGGGCGGTCGCCTTCCTCGCGTTCGGGCCGGCGGCGTCGGCCAAGCAGATCGACTTCACCTACGACATGCTCTCGGAGACGCCCTCCGACGTCATTCTCGACCTGCTGCGCTCGTATCGCGACTTCGACGTGACCGACGCGCTGACGTCGATACGCATCCCGGCGCTCGTCGTCGGAGGCACGCACGACAAGCTGACGATGTCGCATGCGTCGGAGCATCTCGCCGACAACCTGCCCGACGCGCGCCTCGAGATGCTCGACGGATGCGGTCACATGACGATGCTCGAGCGCCACGACGACTTCGACCGCCTCGTCGCCGGGTGGCTGGACGAGAAACTGGGACGGCCGCGCCGCGCGGCGGGCCGGGCGAAGGAGATGACTGCACGATGAGAGACGAACGCGTCGAGCGGCTTGCCGACGTCCTGGTCGACTACTCGAACGAGGTGCGCGCCGGAGACCGCGTGCTGATCCGCGCGCCGTACGTCGCGGAGCCGTTGATGCTGGCGGTGTATCGGCGCTGTCTCGAGCGCGGCGCGCACCCGTTGCTGCGGCCGTTGATGACGAGCGCGCAGCCGCTCTTCTATCGCTACGCGAACGACGAGCAGCTGCGCTACCTATGGGAGCCGGAGCGGTGGCTCGCGGAGAACGTCGACGTCTACTTCAGCATCATCGCCGAGAGCAACACGCGTCAGCTGTCGCGCGTCGACGCCGTGCGCCAGTCGATCGCGGCGACGGCGCGCAAGGAAATCGCCGACGTGATGATGCGACGCGCCGCCGACGGCGACCTGCGCTGGAACGTCACGCTGTTCCCGACGGAGGCGCACGCGATGGACGCGGAGATGAGCCTCGAGGAGTACGAGGACTTCTACTACCGCGCGTGTCTCGTCGACGCGCCCGACCCGGTCGCGCAGTGGAAGCAGTTCGCGGCGCGCCACACCCGTCTCCTCGAGTGGATGCAGGGACGCAGGGAGATGCACGTCGAGGGCGAGGGCACCGACCTCGTGCTCGGGATCGAGGGGCGGACGTTCGTCGCCGCGGACGGCACCGACAACTTTCCCGACGGCGAGATCTTCACCGGCCCCCTCGAGGACCGCACCCGCGGCGTCGTGTCGTTCACGTACCCGGCGCTCTACGGGGGCCAGGCGGTCGAGGGCATCCGCCTGGAGTTCGAGGGTGGGCGCGTCGTCGACGCGCGCGCCCGCAAGAACGAGGAGTACCTCGTCAAGACGCTCGACACCGACCCCGGAGCGCGCGTGCTCGGAGAGGTCGGGATCGGCACGAACTACGGCATCACCGAGTTCACCGGCGAGATCCTGCTCGACGAGAAGATCGGCGGGACGGTGCACCTCGCGCTCGGCGCCTCCTATCCCGAGACCGGCGGCGTGAACCAGTCGGCGATCCACTGGGACATGGTGTGCGACCTGCGCCACGGGGGCCGGATCACGGTCGACGGCGACGTCCTCATGGACGACGGCAAGCTCGTCGTGTGACCGGGGATGCTGGTTGCGGGCGGCCCACTTAGGTACGTTTGACGCATGCCCGCCACCACCGGTACCGGCCCGCCCTCGATCGACGCCGTGCGCGCCGAGGCCCTCGGCTGCACGAAGTGCCGGCTCGCCGGCGGCCGGACGACCGTCGTGTGGGCCGACGGCAACCTCGACGCCGACCTCGTCTTCATCGGCGAGGCCCCCGGCTTCCACGAGGACCGCGAGGGCCGGCCGTTCGTCGGCGCCGCCGGCCAGCTGCTCGACAAGCTCCTCGCCGAGATCGGCCTCGACCGCTCCGAGGCCGCGATCGTCAACGTCATCAAGTGCCGTCCTCCCGGCAACCGGGACCCGCTGCCCGACGAGATCGACGCGTGCCGCCCGTACCTCGAGGCCCAGCTCGCCCACATGCGCCCGCGCGTCATCGTGACGCTCGGCAACTTCGCGACCCGCTTCGTGCTCGAGCAGCCGATCGGGATCACGCGGGCGCGCGGGCACCGCTACCACCGGCGCGGCGCGACGGTCATCCCCACGTTCCACCCGGCCGCGGCGCTGCGCGGCGGCCGCTTCGGCGGGCTCAGCCCGATCGATGCGATCCGTGCCGACTTCGGCCTCGTCCGCGCCGCGCTCGACGAGCGTCCGCCGCAGCCGGAGCCCGCCGCGGCCGCCCCGGCCCCCACCGCCGCGGCGGAGCAGCTCGGCCTGTTCGGGTGACGCCGGCGACGCGCTGACGTGCTGCCCGTGCTGGAGGTGACGACGCAGTCGCCCGAGGAGACGCGCATCCTCGGAGCCGCCCTCGCGCCGTTGCTCGTCCCCGGCGACGTCGTCAGCCTCACCGGCGACCTCGGCGCCGGCAAGACGGTGTTCGTGCAGGGCCTCGCCGCGGCGCTCGGCGTCCAGGGCCGCGTCACGAGCCCGACGTTCACGATCGTGCACGAGTACGAGGGCCGCTATCCCATCCTCCACCTCGACATCTACCGCCTCGACTCGTTCCAGGAGGTCATCGACCTCGGCTTCGAGGACCTCCTCGACCCGAGCGCGATCGTCGTCGTGGAGTGGGGCGAGGCGGTCGCGCCGCTGCTGCCGCCGCGCCACCTCGAGATCGCGCTGCGGCGGGACGACACGATGCCCGGCGACCACGTCCGCACGCTGCGCTTTCGCGCCGTCGGCGACGAGTGGGCCGACAAGCTCGCGTCGATGAGGGCGACGGCGGAGGCGCTGCTCGACGCCGCCGCCCCGGGCGCCGCCCGCGGAGCCCGCTTCCGCGTCGCGAGAGGCCCGGCGGGACGCGACGATAGGGGCTCCACCGCCGCGCACCCGGAGGGCTGATGCTCGTCCTCGGCATCGAGACGTCGACGCCCCAGGCCAGCGTCGCGATCGGCTCCGAGCAGGGAGCCGTCGCGAGCGCCATGGTCGCGCGCGGCGCGAGCTACAACGAGTTCCTGCTCCCGGCCATCCACTTCTGCCTCGAGGAGGCCGGCCTCACCTACGCGAACCTGGGCGGCGTCGCGGTGAGCCTCGGCCCGGGGCTGTTCACCGGTATGCGGGTCGGCGTCGCGACCGCCAAGGCGCTCGCACAGGCGCTGTCGGTGCCGATCGTCGGCATGCCGAGCCTCGATCTCGTCGCCTACGAGGTGCGCTACTCGCCGAAGCGGATCGCGGCGGTGCTCGACGCGCGCCGCAACGAGGTCTTCTACGCGCTCTACCGGTCGTCGCCGGGCGGGATCCAGCGCATGTCCGACTACTCGATCGCCAAGCCCGAGCAGCTCGCGACCCGCATCGCGTCGCAACCGCACGAGGTGCTGCTCGTGGGCAACGGCGCGCTGCTGTACCGCGACGTGTTCCAGGACATCGCGTCGTCGGTGGAGATCGCCGCGACGAGCCAGGCGTTCCCCGACGCCCGCTCGCTCGTCGAGCTGACGCTGTCGCGCATGTTCCGCGAGGACTTCGACTCGCTCTACGACCTCGCGCCCCTGTACCTGCGGCGCTCGGCGAAGCCGATCCAGTGGGAGCGCATCCGCGGGAGCCGCTCGGCATGACCGCCCTCGCCCGCCGTCCCGAGCCCCTGGTCCCGGACATCGAGCTCACGCGCATGCGGCGCCGACACCTGCGCAAGATCCTGTCGATCGAGAGCCGCGTCTACCCGCGCCCGTGGAGCGCGTCGCTGTTCCTGTCGGAGCTGTCGCAGCGCGGATCGCGCTCGTACCTCGTGGCGCGCCACCGCGGCGAGGTCGTCGGCTACGCCGGCATGATGTTCGCCGCGACCGAGGCGCACGTGACCAACATCGCCGTCGACCCCGAGTGGCACGGGCTCAAGATCGGCACGCGCCTGCTGCTCGCGATCGTCACCGAGGCGATCGCGCGCGGGGCGCACACCGTCTCGCTCGAGGTGCGCGTGTCGAACGGCACGGCGCAGGCGATGTACGAGAAGTTCGGGTTCGCGACGACCGGCGTGCGGCGCGGCTACTACGTCGAGACGAACGAGGACGCGCTCGTCATGGTCGCCGACGCCGTGCGCTCGACCGACTACCGGCTGCGGCTCGCGGCGATCCGCGCCGAGGTCGACGCCGCGCTCGGAGGCCGCCGCGATGCCTGACCAGGCGTGGGCGTCTCCTCGCACCGCGGTGCGCGCCCGGCCGCTCGGCGACTGGGACGAGACCACGCTCGTGCTCGGGATCGAGACGTCGTGCGACGAGACGTCGGCCGCGGTCGTGCGCGGGGGCCGGGAGATCCTCTCGAACGTCATCGTGTCGCAGGGCGAGCTCCACGGCGAGTACGGCGGCATCGTGCCGGAGATCGCGGCGCGGGCGCACGTCGAGGCGCTCACGCCGGCGGTCGGAGAGGCGCTCCGGCGCGCCGACACGACGTTCTGGGACCTCGACGCGGTCGCGGCGACGCTGGGCCCCGGCCTCATCGGCGCGCTGCTCGTCGGCGTCGCGGAGGCGAAGTCGTTCGCGGCGGTGCTGCGGGTGCCGTTCGTGGGCGTCAACCACCTCGAGGCGCACGTGTACTCGGCGCTGCTCGCCGACCCCACCGCCGCGTTCCCGGCCGTCGCGCTCGTGATCTCGGGCGGGCACACGCTGCTCGTCCACGCGCGCGGCGACGGCGACTACACGGTCATGGGCGGCACCATCGACGACGCCGCGGGGGAGGCGTTCGACAAGGTTGCGCGCTTCCTCGGGCTCGACTATCCGGGCGGGCCGGAGATCGACCGCCTGTCGCTGCTCGGCGACCCCAAGGCGATCGACTTCCCGCGCGCGATGCTCGGCGACGGCTTCGACGTCTCGTACTCCGGCCTCAAGACCGCGGTGATCAACTACGTGCGGCGCCGCGAGACGCGCGGGGAGCCCGTCGTCGTGGAGGACGTGGCGGCGTCGTTCCAGCAGGCCGTCGTAGACGTCCAAGTCGCCAAGACGATCGCCGCGGCGCGCCACGCCGGCGTGACGCGTGTGTTCCTGTGCGGGGGCGTGGCGGCCAACTCGGGGCTGCGCGCGGGACTCGCCGAGGCGTGCGCGGGGGCCGGTCTCACGCTCCACGTCCCGCCGATGGAGCTGTGCACCGACAACGCCGCGATGATCGCCGCGTGCGGGACCGCGATGCTGCGGCGGGGCGTCATGACGAGCCTCGACGCCGCTCCCGATCCCAACCTCCCGCTGGTGTAGCGACCGATTGCCGGCGTCGCCGCGTTCTCGTCTCGCCCGACGTCGCCGGCGACGAGAGCGCCGCGGCCGCTCCTCGGAGCCGCGGCGAGCGCCGTGCTTGGCGCGACGGCAGGCAGCGATCTTGAGCGCGTCGCACTCAGCCAGTTGACCGCCGCGGCCGGTCGCGGGTAGGCTTGGCACTCGGAATTCAGGAGTGCTAACAGCAGACCGTACCCGTGCAGGAGGTAGGAATGACGACTGCGACTACCACCAACATCCGGCCCCTCGAGGACCGCATCCTCGTGCGTCCGTCGGAGGGCGAGGAGACGACCGCGTCGGGCATCGTGATCCCCGACACGGCGAAGGAGAAGCCGCAGGAGGGGACGGTCCTGGCCGTCGGCCCGGGCAAGCGCAGCGACTCCGGTGAGCTCATCCCGATGGACGTCAAGGAGGGCGACCGGGTCATGTACTCGAAGTACGGCGGCACCGAGATCAAGGTCGACGGCGAGGAGCTGCTGATCCTGTCGGCGCGCGACGTCCTCGCGATCGTCGGCTAGGACCACCATCCGCATCCATCGTCTTGCGGCGCAGGGCGCTCGCCCTGCGCCGTTCGCGAGCGAGGAGAATCCATGTCCAAGCTTCTGAGGTATTCCGAGGAGTCTCGCCGGGGGCTCGAGGCGGGCGTCGACCGGCTCGCCAACGCCGTGCGCGTGACCCTCGGCCCGAAGGGCCGCAACGTCGTCCTCGACAAGAAGTGGGGCGCGCCGACGATCACCAACGACGGCGTCACCATCGCCAAGGAGATCGAGCTCGAGGACCCGTGGGAGAACATGGGCGCGCAGCTCGTCAAGGAGGTCGCCAGCAA
The DNA here is from genome assembly GCA_036260375.1 of Actinomycetota bacterium. GTDB lineage: Bacteria > Actinomycetota > CADDZG01 > CADDZG01 > WHSQ01 > DASZZZ01. Next base: position 4,918 of record DASZZZ010000029.1, on the reverse strand, counting down.
GACCAACGACGTCGCCGGCGACGGCACGACGACCGCGACCGTCCTGGCGCAGGCGATGGTCCGGTCCGGGCTCATGAGCGTCGCCGCCGGCGCCAACCCGATGGCGCTCAAGCGCGGCATCGAGAAGGCCGTCAAGGCCGCGGTCGACTCGATCCGCTCGCAGTCGCGCGACGTCGAGGGCCGGGACCAGATCGCCCACGTCGCGTCGATCTCGGCGAACAACGACCCCGAGATCGGCGAGCTCGTCGCCGAGGCGATGGACAAGGTCGGCAAGGACGGCGTCATCACCGTCGAGGAGTCGAACACGTTCGGGCTCGAGCTCGAGCTCGTCGAGGGCATGCAGTTCGACAAGGGCTACATCAGCCCGTACTTCGTGACCGACCAGGACCGCATGGAGGTCGTCCTGGACGACCCCTACATCCTGTTGGTGCAGAACAAGGTGTCGACGGTGCGCGACCTGCTGCCGATCCTCGAGAAGGTCATGCAGGCGGGCAAGTCGCTGCTGATCGTCGCCGAGGACGTCGAGGGCGAGGCGCTAGCGACGCTCGTCGTCAACAAGATCCGCGGCACGTTCAAGGCCGCGGCCGTCAAGGCCCCCGGCTTCGGCGACCGTCGCAAGGCGATGCTGCAGGACATGGCGATCCTGACGGGCGGCCAGGTGATCTCCGAGGAGATCGGCCTCAAGCTCGAGTCGGTCACGCTCGACATGCTCGGCCGCGCCCGCAAGGTCGTCGTCACCAAGGACGACACCACGATGGTCGAGGGCCAGGGCAGCGAGACGGAGATCAGTGGCCGCATCGACCAGATCCGCGCCGAGATCGACCGCACCGACTCCGACTGGGACCGCGAGAAGCTGCAGGAGCGCCTCGCGAAGCTCGCCGGCGGCGTCGCCGTGCTCAAGGTCGGGGCCGCGACCGAGGTCGAGCTCAAGGAGAAGAAGCACCGCATCGAGGACTCCGTCTCCGCGACGCGCGCGGCGGTCGAGGAGGGCATCGTCGCCGGCGGAGGCACGACGCTCGCCCGCGCCCGTGAGGCGATCGAGGCGCTCGAGCTCGACGGCGACGAGGCCGTCGGAGCGCGCGTCGTCATGACGGCGCTCGACGCGCCGCTGCGCTGGATCGCGCAGAACGCCGGCCACGAGGGCGGCGTGGTCGTCGAGCGCGTGCGCAACGAGAAGCCGGGCCACGGCCTCAACGCCGCGACCGGCGAGTTCGTCGACCTGTTCCGTGACGGCATCATCGACCCGGCGCGCGTGACGCGGGCCGCGCTCGAGAACGCGGCGTCGATCGCGGCGCTGCTGCTGACGACCGAGGCCACGGTCGTCGACAAGCCCGAAGAGGAGGAGGACGGCGCCGGCCACGCGCACGCCCACGGCGGCATGGGGGGCATGGGCGGCATGGGCGGCATGGGCGGCATGATGTAACGCGCGCCGCTCGACAACCGCTACTCGAACACAGGGGGCCCGGACCGGGTCCCCTGTGCGCGTCTTGGGCGCGACGCCCAGGCAACCGTCATCCGGCGCGTGCCACACTAGGATGTCAGCGCGCGGCGCGGACGAGGCGCGCGGACGGAGGTTTGTGACGCGAGATTCGGCTACGGGAGGTAGCCCATCGGGTCGACGGGGCTCCCGTTGACCCGGACCTCGAAGTGAAGGTGGTCGCCGGTGCACGAGCCGGTACATCCGACGGTGCCGACGACCTGTCCCTGCGACACCGACTGACCCCGCGACACGCCGAACGACGTCATGTGGCCGTAGAGCGTCGAGATGCCGCCGCCGTGGTCGACGATGACCGCGTTGCCGTAGCCGGAGTACGCCGACGCCAGGATCACGCGCCCCGACTTCGACGCGACGATCGGCTGGCCGCTGTAGCCGTCGATGTCGATGCCCGTGTGCATCCGGCCCCAGCGAGGCCCGTACGGGGACGTCACCGGCCCGTTGAGCGGCCACATGAACCCGCTCGACGACTGGCCGGACGGCGCCGGAGGCGGGCTGTTCGACGTCGGCGTCACCGACGGCGGTGCCTGTGCCGCGAGGATGCGGCGGCGCAGCTCGCCGGCTCGTCTCTCGAGGACGCCCTCGCGCTCCCGGGCGCTGACGATGTCGCCCTCGAGCTCGGCGAGGTCGGCCGCGAGGCGCTGCTCGCGGTCCTCGAGCGCCGCCATCGCGGCGGCCTGCTGCGACCGGACCTGGTCGAGCTCCTGCTGGCGGGCGAAGAGCTCGCGCGACTCGCGCTCCAGCTGTGCCCTCAGACGCCCGAACTCGACCAGCGCGCCGACGTTCTCGCGCGCCGCGACGTCGAGCATCTCGACGCGGGCGTCGAGCTCGGCGATCGAGTTCGCGTCGAGCAGCGTGTCGAGCACGTCGGCCGTGCCCGCCTTGTACAGCGAGATCGCCTGCTGCTTGGCGCGGCCCTCGACCGCGTCGATACGGCCCTGCGTCCGGTCGATGCGGGCCTCGGCGCTGCGGACCTCGGACTCGACGCGCGCGATCTGAACGTCGAGGCGTGCGATCTCGTGGCGGAGCTCCGCGATCTGCGAGTTGAGGAGGTCGATGCGGTCCTTGACGTTCGCGGCTGCGGCCTTGTCGGACTCGAGCTCGTCGCGGAGCTGCTCGAGCTTGCGCTCGGTTGCGTCGAGCTCGTCCTCGGGACCGGCGAGGGACGTGACGGAGGGGATCAGAAGGGTGCCCAAGAGAATGGCGGCGAGCGACGCGCGACCAATCCGTCGAGGCAAAAGCTCGTTTCTCCTTCGTTCGGCTGCAGGTCCGTGGCGAGCCCGCGAAGACCCGGCCTTCCCCCCGGCCTCCCCGACGCCGCCCGCGACGACCCCATCCGGGGAAGCAACCGTTGGCATCCTGCCACAGCGGTCCGGGCCGGGCAAACGGATCGAACCACCGGAGACACGCCGTCGGCGTTCCTGTTGCAAGCGGCACAACTACGACCGGTGCCGTTCTGTGCCGTGGCGCGTACACCGGCGGGGCGCGAAGAAATCCGAGCCGGACCCCTTGCGCGGTCCCGACCCGACGGGCTAGCGTTTCGTTCGCACCCGTTGAGTCGTAAACCGGCCTCGGCCGGGACGAAGGCTCGGCGGGTGCTTTTTCGCGTCCGGGCGCGAGTGGCGGTCGTGTCGTCCGCCTGTTATGGTCGGAGTGTTATAGGAGTGCGCCCGGAGGGCTACGGCCCCGGCGAGCGCCCCTGCCTCGATCGACGGCCCACGTCACACTGCGGGAGGAGAGCCATGCCGAGCACGGTCAAGGACGTCCCCGGCTTCCCACCTCACGGCGGAGCGCTAGAGCTGCGCGCCGCGACGGGGGACGAGGCGCGCGCGCTCGCCGACGAGGCCGCGAGCCTGCCGGCGATCGAGGCCAAGTCGCGGCGCGTGCTGTCCGACTTGGAGCTGCTCGCGGTCGGCGCGGTGTCGCCGAACCGCGGCTTCATGACGCGCGCCGACTACGAGCCGGTCGTCGCGGAGATGCGGCTCTCGAGCGGGCTTCCGTGGAGCCTGCCGATCACGCTGTCCGCGACCGACGACGAGGTCGCCGCGCTCGGCGGCGGCGGGCGCGCCGCGATCGTGCACGAGGGCCGGCCGGTCGCCGTGATCGACGTCGAGGACGTCTTCGAGCCCGACGTCGCGCGCGAGGCGGAGCTGACGTACCGCACGACCGACGACGCGCACCCGGGCGTCGCGTACCTCTACTCGCAGGCCCGTCACTGCGTCGGCGGCGAGGTCACGGTGCTCGAGAACGTCTTCGAGCACGAGTTCTCGGACTACCGCCTCACCCCCGCGCAGCTGCGCGCGCGCATCGCCGAGCGCGGCTGGAAGACCGTCGTCGCGTTCCAGACGCGCAACCCGATCCACCGCGCGCACGAGTACCTCACGAAGTGCGCGCTCGAGATCACGGACGGCCTCGTGATCCACCCGCTCGTCGGCGGGACCAAGGGCGACGACATCCCGGCCGAGGTGCGGATGCAGTGCTACGGGGTCCTCATGGACAACTACTACCCGCACGACCGCGTGATCCTGTCGGTGTTCCCGGCGGCGATGCGCTACGCCGGGCCCCGCGAGGCCATCTGGCACGCGCTGCTCCGCAAGAACTACGGCATGACGCACTTCATCGTCGGCCGCGACCACGCCGGCGTCGGCGACTACTACGGCACGTACGAGGCACAGGAGATGTTCGACAAGTTCGACCCGGCCGAGCTCGGCATCTGGCCGCTCAAGTTCGAGCACTCGTTCTACTGCCGCAAGTGCGAGGCGATGGGCTCGGACAAGACGTGCCCCAACGGCAAGGAGGACCGCGTGTTCCTGTCCGGGACGCAGGTCCGCAACATGCTCAAGGAGGGCCAGGAGCCGCCGCACGAGTTCTCGCGTCCCGAGGTCGCCCGCATCCTGATCGAGGCCGAGCGCGCCAAGGCGTAAAGGAGACAGCGCATGGGTCTGCTGGACAAGATCAAGAAGAAGGCGGAGTCGGCCGTAGAGACCGTTACGTCGGTCGCGCCGATCGGCGAGAAGAAGGCCGGGCGGAAGGTGATGGTCATCGGGCTCGACTGCGCGCCGCCGGAGCACATCTTCGACGAGTACGCGGACGAGATCCCGAACCTCACGAAGCTCCGTGAGAACGGCGTCTACGGCCCCCTCGAGTCGATCACGCCCCCTATCACGGTGCCCGCGTGGATGTGCATGATGACGTCGAAGGACCCGGGCACGCTCGGGATCTATGGCTTCCGCAACCGCAAGGACAACACCTACGACGGGCTCTCGTTCGCGACCTCGTGGTCGATCAAGGAGCCGACGGTCTGGGACATCCTGTCGCAGCACGGCAAGGACTGCATCGTGATGTCGGTCCCGCCGAGCTACCCGCCGAAGGAGCTCAACGGGATCCAGATCGGCTGCTTCCTCACGCCCAACAACGACTCGG
>DASZZZ010000028.1:0-16137 GCA_036260375.1 Actinomycetota bacterium | reverse complement strand
GTGGATGTCCTCGATGCGAGCGGGCTGGATCCGCCCGTCGGAGATCAGCTTCTCGAGCGTGAGCCGCGCCATCTCGCGCCGGATCGGGTCGAAGCACGACAGCACGACGGCCTCGGGGGTGTCGTCGATGATGAGGTTCGTCCCGGTGGCGGCCTCGAAGGCGCGGATGTTGCGGCCCTCGCGCCCAATGATCCGGCCCTTCATGTCCTCGTTCGGAAGCGTGACGGTCGTCACCGTCGCCTCCGTCGTGAGCTCCGACGCCACTCGCTGCATCGCGATCGCGACGATCTTGCGGGCCCGCCGGTCGGCCTCCTCGCGCGCGTGGGCCTCGATGTCGCGCACGAGCACCATCGCGTCGCGCTTGGCCTCGTCCTCGATCTGCGACACGAGCGCCTGGCGCGCGTCGGCCGCGGTCATGCCCGCGACGCGCTCGAGCTCGGTCGTCGCCCTGCTCTCGAGACGGGCGAGCTCCTCGCTGCGCCGCTGGAGCTCGCTGTCGCGGCGCTCGAGCGCCTGCTCCTTGCGGTCGAGCGACTCGACGCGACCGTCGAGCGTCGTCTCGCGCGCCGCGAGCCGGTCCTCCTTCTTCTCGATCTCGGCCCGGCGGCGCCGCAGGTCCGATTCGGCCTCGGTCCGCATCCGGTGGACCTCGTCCCGGGCCTCGACGAGCGCCTCTCGTTTGGCCGCCTCCGCCTGCCGTTCGGCCTCCTGCAGCATGCTGCGGGCGCGCGCCTCCGCGGACGTCGCCTCGCGCGCGGCCTGGGCCTTACGGAAGAGGTAGCCGGCGAGCGCGCCGACGAGGAGGCCGAGGACGAGACCGATCACGATCTCCATCGCTCGCTCCTTTCCGTTCCCCCGGGCGTCCGCGGGCCTCGACGGCCGCGGGGGCCGGGTACGAGCGAGTGGGAGCGGGCCGGCCTACGGCCGACGTCGAGGTCTCGAGCGCGCCGAGGCACGACCGCCCGGCGGGGCCGGGGGTCTGCGTGATCCGGTCGGCGGGGTCGTCGTCGGCGTGGTCAAGTGGCTCGCTCGTTCGTTCGTACCGTTTCGGGGGGTCCTGTTGACGATTCTCAGCGCCCTCATGGTACGCCGGAAACAAGGCATGCGCATCCCAATTTGACCCCGAACACGAACGGGAGCCGCGCCGGGCGACGCGCGGCGTCCGGGCGACGCCTGCGGGGGCCGGTCAGTCCCAGCCGTCGGGCGGAAGCACCGCCCGGACCGCCGCCTCGACGGCCTCGGCCGAGAACCCCCGCCGGACGAGACGGCCGTGGAGCGCGGCCGCCTGCCGCGCCACGGACCCACGCCCGACGGTCGGCAGCAGCCGCGCCGCGACCTCGACCGCCTGGGCCTCCTCGTCGTAGCCGGCCTCCTCGACCGCCTCACGCGCGACCGCGGCCGCGACGCCCTTGGCCTCGAGCGCGGCGACGAGCGCGGCGCGGCCCGTCGGCCGGCGCGCGCACCGCTGTGCGAGCCACTGGCGCGCGAACTCGCGGTCGTCGACGAGTCCGAGCTCGCGCAGACGGGCGATCGCGGCCTCGACCTCGTCGGGGCCGAAGCCCGCGGACCGCAGCGACCGGACGAGCTCCGCGGCGGTGCGCGGCCTGCGCCCGAGCAGGCGACCGGCGTGCTCCATGGCGCCGCGCGGCGCGCCGGGGCGCGGCGCGGCTCCGCCGGCCGGGGGCGCGAGCTCGAGACGGCCCTGCGCCCCCAGGCGGATCCGCGCCGCGGCCTCGATCACGCGCCCTCGGCCGCCGCCGGGGCGGCGTCGTCGCGGTCGAGCAGACCCAGGAGGTCCTTGATCTTCAGCTCGATCTCCGTGGCGATGTCGGGATTCTCGGCGAGGAACGCCTTGGCGTTCTCGCGCCCCTGGCCGAGCTGATCGTCGCCGTAGATGAACCACGCGCCCGACTTCCGCACGATGCCGTGGTCGATGGCGACGTCGAGCAGGCTTCCCTCCTTGGAGATGCCGGTGCCGTACTGGATGTCGAACTCCGCCTTCTTGAACGGCGCGCTGACCTTGTTCTTGACGACCTTGACGCGCACGCGCGACCCGACGACCTCGGCGCCGTTCTTCAGCGAGTCGATGCGGCGCACGTCGAGGCGCACCGACGAGTAGAACTTGAGCGCCCGGCCCCCAGGCGTCGTCTCGTTGGAGCCGAACATCACGCCGATCTTCTCCCTGATCTGGTTGATGAAGATCAGGATCGTCTTGGAACGGTTGACGCTGCCGGCGAGCTTGCGCAGCGCCTGCGACATCAGGCGCGCCTGCAGGCCGACGTGGCTGTCGCCCATCTCGCCCTCGATCTCGGCGCGGGGCACGAGCGCGGCGACCGAGTCGACGACGATCACGTCCATGGCGCCGGAGCGCACGAGCGTGTCGGCGATCTCGAGCGCCTGCTCGCCCGTGTCGGGCTGCGACACGAGGAGGTCGTCGATGTCGACCCCGAGGGCGCGCGCGTAGGACGGGTCGAGCGCGTGCTCCGCATCGATGAACGCGACGAGCCCGCCCGCCTTCTGCGCCTCGGCGACGACGTGCAGGCTGACCGTGGTCTTGCCCGAGCCCTCGGGCCCGTAGATCTCGACGATGCGGCCGCGCGGCAGCCCGCAGACGCCGAGCGCGAGGTCGAGCGCGAGCGACCCGGTCGGGATCGTGTCGACGTGGAACCGAGCCCCGTCGTCGCCCAGTCGCATGATCGAGCCCTTGCCGAACTGGCGCTCGATCTGGCTCAGCGCGGTGTCGAGGGCCGCGTCACGCCCCTTGGCGTCGCGGCTCGTGTCCGTCACGACGTCCCGCTCCCTGATGCTCGCCACTGCGTTCCTCCTTGTAGTCGGGGCGAGCCGCTCCCTGCGGCCGCCGCGCTACCGACCCTAGGGACGCGGTGCGACATTTCCGGCGATCCGCGTGGCTCGACGGCGGCCTCGCACCACGATATGCGTACGTACGTTCGATGGCAAGGACCAAGAGTCACACGGTCGTAATTACCCTACCGTGAGCCGGCGCCCCGGCCGCGGCTACACGCGCCCCCACGCCAGCTCGAGGACGCCGCCGACGAACGCCGCAAGCCGCTCCGCCTCGTCCTCGGCGGCGTGGCGCACCGCGCGGGAGACGGTCGAGAACGGCTCGATCCGTACGACGACGCGGCGCCCCTTGCGCTCGTGACGCCACACGCCGGCGACGGCGCCGCCCACGAGCACGACCGCGGAGATCCAGCCCTGGGGGCGGAACACCCTGCCCTCGAGACCCGGCGGCGCCAACGGCGGCGTCGCCCGCGGCGCCGCGACGACGAACTGGTCGAACGCCGGCAGCAGGCGGACGTCGCGCCGCGGGGGCGCCCCCGCGGCGAGGCGGACGTCGGCGGCGAGCATCCACGCGCGCGTGCCGTCGACGTCGACCTCGGCGACGTCGTCGCCGAGCGCCGCGATCAGGGCGCCGGCGCGCGCGGGGGTCACGCCGGCCCACCAGCGCGCGAGGTCCTCGCGCGTCGCGGGACCGTACGCCGCGAGATAGCGGCGCGCGACCTCGACGAGCGGGTCGTCCGGTGGCGCGGAGCGCGCGTCGCCGAGCCACGTGCGCGGGTGCACGAAGCGGACGTTGCGCCCCGCGTTCGGGGCGAACACGAGCGCGCCGCGGAACGCGGCGGGCTTGAGCACCGCGCCCCAGCTCTCGAGCACCTTGTCACCGAGCGACTTCGAGCGCGTGCGGCGCGCGACCGCGTCCGCCAGCTCGGCGCGCGTCACCGCGCCGGCCGCGACGACGTCGGAGACCGCCTCGAGCAACGCGTCGAGCTGCGCGCTCGTGACGCCGAACGCGCGCAGCCACGCGTCCTTCTCGAAGTGCGAGTACGTCGCGAGCGCGGCGTGCCACAGCGGCATCTCGGCCGTGGGCAGCAGGTGCAGCGTGCCGCGCATCGCCCACGTCTTGACGAGCGTGCGGTCGTCCCACAGCGCGCGGTCGAGCCATCCCTGCTCGAGGTCCGCGACGCGCGCCCACAGCGTCAGCTCCGCCGACGACATCAGCTGCGCGTGCAACCCGCACAGGCGCGACGCGAGCTCGAGCGCGTCGCCCGCACCGGCGTCGCGCTCGAGACCGTGCACGGACGCGCGCCACGCGCGTGCGGCCGGCGCCGAGAGCCGCACGGCCGGCGCCCGTGACGCCGCGCCCGTCGCGGCCCGGCGCCGTGTCACGCCGCCCGCGCCCGCCGCGCCACGGCGACCGCGAGCGCGAGCGCGGCGAGCACCAGCGCGCCCCACGACACGAGCGCCGGCGCGCCGGACGATCCGGCGTCGTCGTCGGGGGCGTCCGCGGACCCCTCGCCGCCCCCGTCGAGCGCGGCGACGTCGCGGCGCAGGTCGGCGAGCAGCGAGAGCTCCCCCGCGCCCTCGGGCGCGCCGAGGTCGACGACCGCGACCCGCGCCGCGGGCTCCTCGGCGTCGGCGGGGCCGATCCAACGGACGACCTCGCCGCCCTCGTAGGTCTGCAGCGCCGGAAACTCGAGCTCGCCGGCCGCCTCCGGCACGCGCGCCGAGAAGCCGAACTCGTCGAACTCGCCGGGCCCGATGCGCCCGCCCGACCACGTCACCGTGTCGACGACCTCGTCGATCTCTTCACCGAACGCCTCGATCGGCTCGCTCGGCTCCGTCATCGTCACGGTGCGCTTCCATCCCTGCTTCGGCTGGAAGCTCACGAACACCAAACTCTCGGGGAATTGAATTTCGACCTTGGTCGTCGCCGCGTCGGGACGCTCGTTCGGCACGCGCACGACGAAGCGGAAGAACGCGCCTGCCGGCGCCTCGGCCGGCTGCACGGTGACGTGCGCGGCCGCGGGCGCGGCGAGCGCGACGACGCTCGCCGCGGCGATCGCCGCGAGCGTTCTGGATCTCGACATGACGTCTCCTCTCTGCGACGCGCTACCCGGCGACCTCGAAGCCGACGAACGCGCGCTCCTCGGTGAAGCGGTCGCGCCGCGCGACGACCTCGAGCCGCCACCGCCCCGCAACCGACAGGTGGCGGCCCTGCACCACGAAGTGACCGGGCGCGAGCTCGCGCGCGCGGGCGCGCAAGGGGCCGATGTCGCGCTCGGGCATGACGAACGACACGCCGAGCGCGCGCACGTCCGCCGGCGCGCCGGCGGACGTCGTGACGGTGAGATGGACTGCGTTGGAGCCGACGCGCGCGGGGTCGACCACGACCGCGAGACGGTCGTCGCCGAGCGCAACCGAGGCGGTCACGGGCTCGCCCGTCCCCGCCTCGACGCGCGCCGGCGCGATCGACACCAGCAGCGCGCTCGCCGCGACGACGAGCGCGCCGAGCGCGACCTCCGCGGCGACGATGCGCCGCAGGGCCCCCACCGCGCCGCGGCCCCCGTCGCCGCGCGCCGCGGCTCCCTCGATGCGCGGCTTGGTCCACCGGTTGTTGACCGCGCCGAGCGCGAGCAGCGGCGCGAACGCCGCGAGCTTGGCGACGAGCACGAGCCCGTACGTCGTGCCGGTGAGGTTGCCGAGCGCGCGCACCTCCACCCACGACCGGTACAGCCCGGTCGCGACGACGACGGCGACCGCCACGACGGCCGCGTCGGAGAACCTCGACACCACCGGCGCGAGCCGGCGCGCGCGCTCGGGGGCCGCGACGCGCGCGGTCGCGGGCCACGCCGCCGCGACGAGCGCGACGAGCCCTCCGACCCACACCGCGGCGGCGCACACGTGCAGCGTGTCGGCGACGACGTTGAGCGCGACCGGAGGCGTCGTGCCCGCGTGACCGCCGAGCCCGGGCGTCGCGAGCGTCGCCGCGAGCGCGGCGCCGGCGAGCGCGACCGGAGCCCGCTCCCCCGCGCGCCGCGCGGCCCACGGCAAGAGGGCCGCGACGAGCGCGAGCAGCGCGACGCGCGCGAGCGCGACGCGGCCGAAGCGCGTCGACGCGACCTCGGCGACGACGTCCCCCGAGAGCGCCTCGGACAGCGGCACGTCGCCCGCGACCGCGCCCTGGAGCACGATCGACGCGAGCGTCCCGACGACCGCGACGAGCCACGCCGCCGACAGCAGCGCGCGCACGCGGCGCGCGAACGCGCCGTCGATCGCGTCGTCGTCGTCGCGGCCCCACGCGCGCGCCGCGAACGCCGCGGCGCCCGCGAGCACGAGCAGCGCCGCGAACGTCGCCCACCGCACGATCCCGAACGCGACGCCCTCGCCCGTCCCCGCCCCCGCCTCGCCCTCGAGCACGCGGTCCGCGATGCCCTCGGGGTTGGCGCCGGGCTCGCCGACGTGGAACACGAACGCCTCCTCGATCGCGTGACCGTCGGCCGACACGACGCGCCACGACACCGTGTAGGTGCCGTCGGGGACGCCGGCGCGCAGCGGCACCTCGATCGCGTCGGCCTCACCGGCAAGGTGCTCGGCCGTGCCCTCGTCGACGCGCTCGCCCTCGCTGTCGTACACGCGCAGCGCGCCGAACGCGATCTCGACCGGCTCGTTGAAGCGCATGACGACGCGCGCGGGCGCGCGCGCGACGATCTCGTCGATCGCGGGCTCGGTCGCGAGCACGATCGCGTGCGCGTGCGCGGGTGCCGGCGCGAGCGCGACGAGCGCGCACGCGACCACGAGCGGGACGAGCCGGCGCGCACGCTGTCCTGCGCGCCGGCGCGCGCTGGGTCGTGACATGGGAGCTCCTCCGGTCGCCGGCGGCGAGCGGCCGCCGGACGTACGACGCGGTCAGGCCGCGGCCGGGGGGCCCCTCACGGTCGCGCCGCCGCACGCCATGAGCGAGCGCACGACCGCGACGCGCGTCGACGGGACGGCGATCGCCGTCCGGGCGCGGGCGCGCTCGCGCGCGCACGACCTTGGCGAGAGCGACGAGCAACAGCGCGCCGGTCAGCGCGACGGCGAGCTGCACGACGAGGCCGACCGCGAGCGGCAGCGACAGCTCCGCGACGCCCGCCCCCGACGCCGCGCGCTCGACGACCTCGAGCACGGCGAAGCCGCCGCCCTGCAGCGCCGCGAGCCGGGCCGCGACCGGACCGGCGCGCGGCGTCGCGCGGTCGTCGCCGCGCAGCCCGGAGGCGGCATAGCGCGCGAGGGCCGCGACGAGCGCGGCGAGCACGAGCGGCATGGCGTAGGTCGCGTAGCCGTGGCCGGTGGCGGCGAGGACTCCGGCGCGGTGGCCGTCGTGCGGCACCGCGAGCGCGTACGCGAGCCAGTGGGTGACCACGACGCCGCCACCGGCGAGCGCGGCGACCGCGGCGCGGGCGCGCCCCGGCAGCGGCGTCCGGCGCCCGGCGACGCTCACTCCGCGACGACCTCGACCGAGTCGAGCACGCGCGGGTCGTACTGCATGTGGTCGGCGTCGGTCAGCTCGACCGTGACGGTGTGGCGGCCGGGCTCGAGCGACACGGTGGGCGACAGCGTCGTCGGCATCGACTGGAGGCGGTCGTCGACGAAGACGTGGACGTGCGCGGACGCGGTCCCGGACCCGACGGTGGCGCCGTCGACGTGGATCGACAGCGGCACCGGGTCGCCCGCGGAGACCGTGGCTCCGTCGCGCGGGCTCTCGATCGAGATCGCGGCGGCGGCCGTGTCGCCGCCCGCGGCGAACGCGCCGAGGCCGAGCCCGACGCCGACGACGGCCAGGGTCACGCTCACGGCGGGGCGTCCCGTCTTCTGCACGAACAGCACGATGCCGAGCAGGAGCACCGCCCCGGCGATCACGAGCATCTCGACGTTCGGCCCGCCGGTCGCCTCCGCGGCGCCGTGCGCTACGACCACCTGCACCTCCGCCGTTTCGTCCGTCCGCGGCGCCATTGTGCCAGGCGGCCGCGCACGCCGCTCACGTCACGAGCGGCTGTGCGAGCAGCCACAACGTCGCCGCGGTGTAGCCGACCATCAGCGCCGTGAGCGCGTACTGGCTTCGCACGGCGCGGTGGTACGACGTGCTGAGGCGCCAGGCGGCGCGGTGCGCGACGAGCACGCCGAGCACGTGGCCGCCGACCACGAGGACGATCTCGATCCACCACACGAGCTTGGGCGACGGCTCGAAGCCCTCGAAGAGGTGCGCGGTCCCGAGGACGTTCCACCCCAGCGCGAGCGGGTCCGACAGCGCGCGCAGCAGCGCCGGGACGCCCGTGGCCAGCAGCGGGACGTTGTGCGCGAGCAGGTACGCGACCGCGATCGGCGCAAGCGACCATCCGATGCGGCGCGCGACGTCGAGCGTCGTCAGGCGGCGGCCGATCCAGCGGTGCGCGACCGCGACCGCGGCGAGGTACGCGCCGAAGAACGCGGCGGCGAACAGCGCGAGTGCGACCGTGTCGCGCGGCATCCGCGCGACCTCGTCGAGGTTCGTCGCGTCGAGCAGGTCGGTCCAGCCGACGGTCTCGCGGACGTTGTCGAGCGTCGTCGCGCCGAGCGCGACGAACAACGCCGCGAACGCGCCGCGCGGCATGGGAGCGGGATCGTCCGCGGCCGCGACCGGCGAGCGCGCGTAGATGCCGTCGCCGGCGAGACGCAGCGGCGCCGAGCGTCCGGCGAAGCCGAACAGCAGCGACAGCGGGTCGAGCCTGCGCCACGCCGGCCCGAGCGACGGCCGCCACCCCAACGCCACGGCGGAGTACGCGAGCAGCACCGCGACGAGCGCGGTGTCGCGGTAGCCGGCCCCCGACACGAGCTCGAACCAGAACAGCGCGTACAGGGCTGCGGGCGCGATCCACCACGGGGGCGTGCGCGCCGGCGGGGGCCGGTCGCCGCTGCGGTACACGAGGTCGAGCGTCGCCCACGGGTCGAGCGCGTCCCATACGCCCGCGACGAGCGCGCTGAGCGCCACGACGCCGACGAGCCCCGCGACCCAGAACAGAAGCGACGTCGCGGTGAAGCCCTCGGAGCGCGCGTACGCGCCCGCCACGAGCGCGACGACGAGCCCGAGCACTCCCGCGACGCGCAGGACGCCGCGCACCGCGCCCGCGACGCGCGGACCGGCGACGCGCCGCTCGCCGCGCGCGCCGCGCTCGAGCGGCGACGCGCTGCGGACGACGAACGACAGCAGCACCGTCGCGGCCGACGCCGCGACGTAGAGCGACAGCGGTACGGGGAGGTCGTAGACGCGCCCGACGCCGTGGGCGAGCGTCACCTACGCGTCAACGCGCGCCGAACCTGCGGGCGACCAGCGCGAGCACGACGAGCGCGAGCGCGCCGCCGGCGACCGCCGCGGTCGGGAACGCGCCGCCGCCGTCGTCCGGGCCGCCGTCGTCGGCGAGCGTCGGCTCGGGGTCCGGCGACGCGGTGCCGCCGTCGTCGCCGTCGTCGTCGCCGTCGTCGTCGTCGCCGGGGCGGCCGCCGCAGTCGCGCTCGCCGGCGACGTCGAAGTCCCAGCGTCCGTCGGTCGGGTGCCCGTCGACCGCCGAGATGACGCGGTAGCGGGCGTGCCACCGGCCCGGGCTGCCGCCCGCGATGCGACCCTCGACGGTCTCGCCGCGCACCGTCACGCCGGCGACGACCGGGTCGCCGCAGCCGTCGGTGACCTCGAGCTGCGCGTCGTCGGTCGGCGCCTCGGTGAGCGTGACCGCGACGCTCTGCGGGGGCCGTGGGAGCCTGTCGCCGTCGTCGGGGTCCGACTTCGCCTTCTCGCCGTGCCCCCACGCCGGAGCGATCGCCGCTAGCGCGACGGCGACCGCGGCGACCGCGACCGGGATGCCTCGTCTACGCGCCATCGCCACAGGATACGAGCGGGACCCGGGCGAGGGATTCGTAGCGCGCGCCGCGCGGCGACAGATGGCTGCGGAACAGCTCGACGTCGGCGACGCGAAACGGGGGCAGGCCGGCGCGCGGCAGCACCGGGAGCATGCCGTCGAGGCGGGCGGGCTCCCTGAAGCGGGCGAGCGTCAGGTGCGGCGTGAACGCCCGCCGCTCGGGCTCGACGCCGAGCGGCTCGAACGCGTCGTCGAGGTCGGCGGCGAGGCGCGCGAGGAGGGAGTCGGGGTCGTCGAGGCCGGCCCACAGGACGCGCGCGCGGCGGGGGCCGGGGAACGCGCCGAGCTCCGAGAGACGGACGTCGGACGCGCCCTGCCTGCGCGCGCACGACGCGACCGCGGCGAGCGCGTCGTCGACGAGGCCGGCGTCGAGGTAGCCGACGAACTTCACGGTCACGTGGCGGCTCTCGGGCGGGGTCCAGCGCGCGCCGGCGACGCGCGCGCGCAGCGGTGCGACGGCCTCGTCGACGACCCGCTGGTGCTCGTCCGGCACGCGCACCGCGGCGAACAGCCGGACGCGCGCCGTCACGCGCGCTCCGCGAGCGCGCGGCGTGCCGCGTCGAGCGCGAACGTGACCGCGACCGCGCGCACGTTGGCGCGGTCGCCGTAGCCGTGGACGCGGCGCGCCTCGGCCCGGCCCCCGAGGCTCGTGCCGACGTAGACGGTGCCGGCGGCGACGCCGTCGTGGGGGCCGGGGCCCGCGACGCCCGTCGTCGAGACCCCGAGGTCGGCGCCGAACGCGCGCGCCGCTCCGGCGGCGAGAGCGCGCGCGGCCTCGTCGCTGACGGCGCCGGCGCGCCGGAGCAGCTCCGCGTCGACCCCGACGACGTCGCGCTTGGCGTCGTCGGCGTACGCGACGACCCCGCCGCGGAAGTAATCGCTCGCTCCGGGCACGTCGACGATCTCCGACGCGAGCAGGCCTCCGGTGAGCGACTCGGCGACCGCGATCGTCAGCCCGCGCGCCCGCAGCGCGGCCCCCAGCGCCTCCGCCGGCGACGAGCCGCCCTCGAGCGCCCACGGCGCGAGCCGCGCGCGCACGTCCGCCTCGACGGGCGCGATGAGGTCGCGCGCGTCGCGCTCGGTGCGCGCCTTCGCGGTGATGCGGACGCGCACGCGGCCCGCCGACGCGAGGTACGCGATCGTGGGGTTGGATTGCGCCTCGTCGAGCTCCGCGATGCGCTCGTGCACGTGCGACTCGCCGAGCCCGACGACGAGGACCTCGCGGCTCAGCGTCACCGCGTCGCCGGCGCGGCGGCGCAGCTCGGGCAGCACCGTGCCGTCGAGCATCGCCCTCATCTCCCACGGGACGCCGGGAAGCGCGAACAGCACCGCGCCGTCGTGCTCGACGACGAAACCGGGAGCCGTCCCCTCGGCCGCGATCGGGACCGCTCCGCGCGGGAAGTCGGCCTGGCGCTCGTTGCCGGACGGGAACGTGCGCCCGCGCGCCTCGAAGAAGGCGCGCAGCCGCGCGACCTCGCCGGGATCGCGCACGAGCGGCACGCCGAGCACGTGCGCGACCGCGTCGCGGGTGAGGTCGTCCGGCGTCGGTCCGAGCCCCCCGGTCACGACGACGGTGTCGGAGCGCGCGAGCGCGGTTCGCAGCACGCCTGCGACGCGCTCGAGGTTGTCGCCGACGACGGAGTGGTAGTAGACGTCGACGCCGATCGACGCGAGCGCGCTCGAGATGTGCTGCGCGTTCGTGTTGGCGATCTGGCCCAGCAGCAGCTCGGTGCCGACGCCGACGATCTCGGCGTTCAGCGCCGCGCTCCGGTCGCGGCGGGCGGGCGGGCCGGGTCGGCGCGCGCGCCGTCGTCGTGGACGCCGAACAGGTCGGCGCCCTCGTTGCCGGTGACGCGCACGTCGACGTAGTCGCCGACGCGCAGCTCCGCGCGCGTCGTGAAGCGGATCTCGCCGTCGACCTCGGGGGCCTCGCGCTGCGAGCGCCCCGTCCACCACGCGGCGCCGGGCTCCGCGGGCGCGCCGAGCTCGAGACGCTCGGCGAGGACCTCGAGCCGGGCGCCCGCGAGATCGCGTGCGCGCCGGTCCATCGCGTGCTCGGCGGCGGCGGACACGGCCGCGGCTCGCGCGCGCGCGACGTCGTCGGGCACGTGGTCGTCGTAGCCGTGCGAGCGCGTGCCCTCCTCGCGCGAGTACGTGAACACTCCGATCCAGTCGAGATCGCCGTCGCCGACGAACGACTCGACCGCGCGCGCGTCGTCGTCCGTCTCGCCCGGGAACCCGAGGATGAACGTCGCGCGCACGCCGGCCAGCGGGTCGAGCGCGCGGATGCGAGCGACGATCCGTTCGAAGCGCTCGCGGCCGCCCCATCGCCCCATGCGCGCGAGCACGCGCGGCGCGACGTGTTGCAGCGACAGGTCGAAGTAGGAGCACACGACGTCGGACGACGCGATCGTGTCGACGAGCTCGTCGGTGACTCCGTGCGGGTGCAAATACATCAGGCGGATGCGGCGCACGCCGTCGACGCGCTCGAGCCGCCGCAGCAGCGACGTGAGGTCCCCGGCGCCGACGTCGCGCCCCCACATCACGGAGTCCTGGCTGACGAGCGATATCTCCGACACGCCCTGGGCCCCGAGCGCGCGCACCTCGCGCTCGACGACGTCTGGCGCGCGCGAGCGAAACTTCCCGCGCATCAACGGGATCGCGCAGAACGTGCACCCGCGATCGCAGCCCTCCGCGATCTTCACGTAGGCCCACGGGGCGCGTCCGAAGCGGACGCGCGGCCCCGCGGCGATCGACGCGTCCCACCACGCGGGGTCGAAGCGCGTGCCGGGATCGCCGTGGACCTTGCGTTCGAGCGTCCCGGACGCGACGTCGTCGACGATGCCCGCGATGCGCGGGTACGCCGCGAAGTCGACCAGCGCGTCGACCTCGGGCAGCGCCTCGTCGAGGTCGTCGGCGGCGCGCGCCACGAGACATCCGGTCAGCACGAGACCCCCGAGCCCGCCGGCGTCCTTGAGCTCGGCGAGCTCGAGGACCTCGTCGATCGTCTCGCGCCGCGCCGGGTCGATGAAGCCGCACGTGTTGACCACGACGACGTCGGCCGCGTCGACGTCGTCGGTGACGACGTGACCGCCGTCCTGCAGCAGCCCTCCGAGGCCCTCGGAGTCGACCGCGTTCTTGGGACACCCGAGGGTGACGATCGCGACGCGCGGCATACGTCAGAACGTCTCTATGTCGTCGGGAAGCGACACGGTCGCGGGGTTCGCGCCCCCGGGGCTGCCGACGTTGCGGCCGTTGACGACGAGCTCGACGCCGTCGGGGAAGCCGAGCACGATGTCCATGCTGTCCTCGGCCGTGTACGGCCCCGCGGTGTCGCCCGCCTGGAGCGTGTACGAGTCGACCGCGACGCCGTCGGCGGTGACGTCGATCCAGCAGTCGGCGCTGACCGCGACGATCTCGACCTCGAGCCCGTCGGCGACCGCGAGCGCGTCGGTCGGCGTCGGGCTCGGCGTCGGCGTGGGGGTCGGGGTGGGCGTGGGCGTGGGCGTCGGCCGCGGGCTGGGCCGGTCGCGGTCGTCCTCCGCGACCTGGTCGCGGGCGCTCCGCGGCGCGGGGGCCGGGTCGTCGTCGCCGGTCGCGAGGCCGACGATGCCGAGGAGCACGAGGCACGCGGCCGCGGCCATCGCCGCGAGCGTCCAGCTCCCGAGACGCCGGCGCTCCTTCGGCACGGTCCGCTGGCGCCGCTCGAGCGCCATGATCTGCGCCGTCTCGGCGCGGCCCCCGAAGCGCCGGTCGAACTCCTCGACGAGCGGCTCGGCGTCGACGCGCAGGTAGCGGGCGTAGGTCTTGAGGAACCCGCGGACGTAGGCCGGCGCGAGGAAGTCGAACTCGTCCGACTCCATGCGCATGAGGAAGTCGGGACGGATCTTCGTGTCGTCGGCCGCCCTCTCGATGCTCACCCGGCGACGGCGCCGGGCGGCCCGGAGGTAGGCGCCCATGGTCGGGGATTCGCTCACAACGCTCCGGTCAGGTGGTCGCGTACGGGCCGGGGCGTCCCCCGGCCGCGTCCGGCGGGGCCGCTCCCCTGCCGGAACCACCCATTATAGGGACGCCCCCCGCGGCGCCCGACGGGCGAGCGCTAGCCGGGGTCGTCGGCGGCGAGCGCGGCGTCGAGCTCGTCCGGCGTCATGAGGACGTCGCGCGGCTTGGAGCCCTGCGACGGCCCGACGACGCCGCGCTGCTCCAACAGGTCCATGAGACGCCCGGCGCGCGCGAACCCCACCTTCAGCTTGCGTTGGAGCATGGAGGTGGAGCCGAGCTGCGAGCGCACGACGAGCTCGAGCGCCTCGTGGAGCAGGTCGTCGTCGCCCCCCGCGATCGCGCCCCCGCCGTCCGGCGCCGAGTCGTCGACGGTCACGCCCTCGACGTAGTCGGGGTTGCCCTGGCGGCGCGCGTGCCCCACGACCGCGGCGACCTCCTTCTCGGTGACCCACGCGCCCTGGATGCGCCGCGGCTTGGACGAGCTCGCGTGCAGGAACAGCATGTCGCCGCGGCCGACGAGCTTGTCGGCGCCGCCCTGGTCGAGGATGACGCGCGAGTCCTGCTGCGACGCGACGCTGAACGCGAGGCGCGACGGGATGTTGGCCTTGATGACGCCGGTGACGACGTCGACCGACGGCCGCTGCGTCGCGACGACGAGATGGATGCCGACCGCGCGCGCCATCTGCGCGATGCGGCAGATCGCGCTCTCGACGTCGCGCGGCGCGACCATCATGAGGTCGGAGAGCTCGTCGACGACGACGAGGATGTACGGCAGCGGCTCGGGATCGGGGTCGTCGTCGCTGCGCTTGACGATCGCGTTGCGCGCGACCGCGTCGTTGTAGAACTCGAGGTTGCGCATGCCGAAGTGAGCGAGCGCCTCGTAGCGCATCTCCATCTCGCGCACGACCCACCCCAACGCGGACGCCGCCTTCTTCGGCACCGTCACGACCGGGGTCAGCAGGTGCGGGACGCCGGCGAAGTGCGTGAGCTCGACGCGCTTGGGGTCGATGAGGATCATGCGGACCTGGTCGGGCCGCGCGCGCACGAGGATCGACGTGATCATCGAGTTGATGCACGAAGACTTCCCGGAGTTCGTCGCGCCGGCGATCAGCACGTGCGGCATCTCCGCGAGGTTGGCCATCACCGGCTCCCCGGACACGTCGGTGCCGAGCGCGACGGCGAGCGGGTGGCGGTCCTGCTGCGCGCGGCGTGACCGCAGCACGTCGCCGAGCGTGACGACGTGACGCGTGCGGTTCGGGACCTCGACGCCGATCGCGGAGCGCCCCGGGATCGGGGCGAGGAAGCGCAGCTCCCCCGACGCGAGCGCGTACTTGAGCTCGTTCGACAGCGACAGGACGCGGTTGACCTTCACGCCCGCGCCGAGCTCGATCTCGAAGCGCGTGACGGTCGGCCCCGCGGTGTAGCCCGTGACGGATGCGTCGACGTTGAACTCGCGCAGGGTCGCCTCGATGACCGCGGTCGTGTCCTCGATCGAACGCACCGACGTCTGCTGCTCGGCGCCGCGCACGAGGAGGTCGAGCGCGGGGAGCTTGTAGCCCCTGGCGTCGCCGACCGGCATCGCGAGCTGGCGCGGCGGGTCGGCGGGCGCGCCGGAGCGGCGCGACGGACGGGGGCCGGGGCCGGCGTCCGCCCCGGCGTCGTGGGCGCCGGGGGCTTGCTCCTCGTCACCAGCCGGCGCGACCGGCTCGTCCGCCGCCGGCGCGTAGGCGGTGGCGGGCTCGTCGTCGGCGGAGTCGCCGAGGTCGTCGGTCCCGGCGCGCTCCAGCATCCCGCGCACGAACGCGACCGCGCTCACGGCGCCCGAGGCGGCGAGCTCGCCGACACGCGCGACCGACGTGCGCGTGAGGATCATGACGCCGGCGCCGAGCACGACCAGGAGGACGAGCCACGCGGCCCACGTCCCGGCGGCGTCGGAGACCGGGCGGCCCGCAAGCGCGCCGAGGATGCCGCCCTTGCGGGCGAGGACGTCGAGCGGCGCCGACACGCGCCGGTTGGCGAGCGCCAGGTGCGTCATCCCGCCGGCCGCGACCGCGCACACCGCGATGCCCGCGGCCATGCGGCCGGCCGCGGCGCGCGTCCGGGGCAGCACCACGAGGACTCCGACGAACGCGACGAGCGGGGGCAGGAGCACGGCCACGCGCCCGACGAGCAGCGTGGTGACGTAGCGAAGGCCGCCGCCGAACGGCCCGCCCGCGTCGGCGTAGACGCCGACCGCCGCAAGCGCGGCGACGCCCACGACGACGACGCCCCACGCGCCGGGCGGAGCGTGGCGCACGCCGACGAAGCCCAAGCGAGCCGCGGCCGCCGCGGCGCGTCCCGCGGACGCCGCGACGGCGGCCAACGTGGGGCCGCGTCGTGCGGGCGGACGGCGCTTGGCCGGGGG
>DASZZZ010000027.1:0-3521 GCA_036260375.1 Actinomycetota bacterium | reverse complement strand
GCGAAGGATCGTATGGACGCGACGCCCGTCGCCGCCGGCCACGACGAGCTGCGCGAACGCGTCCCACGAAGGCTCCGGCCCGAGCTTCGCGAGCGGCCCGTCGTCGCCCGGCCCGAGGATCCACCAGCCCGCCTTGCGCTGCGTGCCGTGCTCCTTGACGAGCACGGACGGCGCGCCGTCGAAGCGGAAACGCACGACGCCGCCCTTGGGCCGCGTCGACTTCGGCGGCCGCTCGAGGTCGACGCGGCCCCCCTGCGACAGGTGCACGAGGACGCGCGGCCCGCCGAGCTCGAGCACGAGGTACTTGCCGCGCCGGCCGACGCGCTCGAGCGCGCGTCCCGCCAGTGTCCCGGGGTCGACCGCGCTCTTGAGCCCCGAGAACCCGATCGGCGTCGCGGCGACGAGCACGTGCCCGGACAGCGCGACGTCGAGGCGCTCGGCGAGGGCCTGCATCTCGGGAAGCTCGGGCACGGCGCGAGCCTAGAGCCGCCGACTGCACGCGCGTGTCCGCGGGCACGTTGAGCGCGAGGAATATAGGGTCGCGGCGAGGGTTGTAGTCGATGGGTGCCAAGACGCCGGACCACGGAGGCCTAACCAGTGGCGAACATCCAGGCTGTGAGCGAGCAGGAGTTCAACGAGGTCGTGCTGGCCTCGGACACGCCCGTCATCGTCGACTTCTGGGCGGAGTGGTGCGGCCCGTGCCGGCTCGTGCACCCGGAGCTCGAGAAGATCGCGACCGAGTACGCCGACAAGGTCAAGGTAGTCAAGCTCAACATCGACGAGGCACCCGGCATCGCAGCGAAGTACGGGATCATGAGCATCCCGACCATCGGGCTGTTCGTCGACGGCTCGGTGAAGTCGCAGGTGATCGGCGCCCGCCCCAAGGACGACATCGTCATGGGCCTCGGCCTGATGGCCTGACGCACTCCCCACAGACGGCTATCCATTCGCTTTGGTCGGGCGCGGCGCGCCAAGGACGCTGTACGGGTCGAGCGGCAGCTCCACCATTCTGGGGCCTCGCGTCCGGCGGCGGCGGCCCGTTAGACTGCGGGGCCGAGGGCCCATAGCTCAGCTCGGTTAGAGCGCACCCCTGATAAGGGTGAGGCCGGTGGTTCAAGTCCACCTGGGCCCACGACCTAACTTCCGTGTCCGATGCGACACGACGAGCCGCGCCTCGTACCCCCTCGTACGGGATGTCGACGGAGCGCGAAATGCGGTCGGCGGGGGCGGCGTTGCACGCGCCGTGACCTCGACGGCACCCGCTCTCCGCTACGGGACCCCCGCGGCCCGGTGGACGATCGTCGCGACCGTGCTCGGGTCCGGGATCGCGTTCCTCGACTCGACGGTCGTCAACGTCGCGCTGCCCGCGATCGAGCGCGACCTCGACGCGGGCATGTCGGGGCTACAGTGGACGATCGACTCGTACCTCGTCGCGCTCGGCGCGCTGCTCCTGCTCGGCGGCTCGCTCGGCGATCTCTTCGGCCGCCGGCTGGTGTTCGTCGCGGGCCTCGTCGCGTTCGGCGTCGCGTCGGCCGCGTGCGCGCTCGCACCGTCGGTCGGGGCGCTCGTCGCGGCGCGCGCCGCGCAGGGGGCGGCCGCAGCGATGCTCGTGCCGGGGAGCCTCGCGATCCTGTCGGCGAGCTTTCACCCGGACGACCGCGGGCGCGCGATCGGCGCGTGGTCGGGGTTGTCGGGCGTGACGACGGCCCTCGGCCCGTTCGTCGGCGGATGGATGGTCGACGCCGCGACGTGGCGGCTCGTGTTCCTCGTCAACCTGCCGCTCATCGCGATCGCGGTGGCGATCGCACTGGCCCACGTCCCCGAGACGCGCGACACCACCGTGGCGCGCCACGTCGACGTCCCCGGCGCGCTCACGGCGAGCGTCGCGCTCGCCGGCGTCACCTACGCGGTGATCGAGGGACCGGCGCGCTCGTGGACCGATCCGGCGGTCGCCGGCGCGCTCGTCGTGGGGCTCGCCGCCGCGGTCGCGTTCATAGCGGTCGAGCGACGCGTCGCGCAACCGATGCTGCCGCTCGAGATGTTTGCGTCGCGACGCTTCACCGGAGCGAACGTCACGACGCTGTTCGTGTACTTCGCGCTCGGAGGCGCGATGTTCTTCGTCGTGCTGCAGCTCCAGAACGTGCTCGGCTACTCGGCCCTCGAGGCGGGCGCGTCGCTGTTCCCGGTGACGCTGCTCCTGCTCGCGCTCTCGGCGCGCGCCGGCGCGCTCGCGCAGCGGATCGGCCCCCGGCTCCCGATGACCGCCGGACCGCTCGTCGCGGCGGCCGGTCTCGCGCT
Organism: Actinomycetota bacterium; assembly: GCA_036260375.1. GTDB lineage: Bacteria > Actinomycetota > CADDZG01 > CADDZG01 > WHSQ01 > DASZZZ01. The sequence goes on along the minus strand of DASZZZ010000027.1, from coordinate 1,223 downwards.
GATGAGCGGCATCGAGCCCGGCGACTCGTACGCCGGCGGGGTGCTGCCGGGCGTCGGCGTCTTCGGTCTCGGACTCGCGCTCACCGTCGCGCCGCTGACGTCGGCGGTGTTCGCCGCGGTCGAGACGCGCCACGCCGGCGTCGGCTCCGCCGTCAACAACGCGGTCGCGCGCGTCGCGGGGCTGCTCGCCGTCGCCCTGCTCCCGCTGACGTCGGGCGTCGCCGGAACGGACGCGGACGCGTTCGCCGGCGCGTTCCCGCGCGCGCTGATGACGTCGTCCGCGCTGTGCGCGCTCGGCGGGCTCGTCGCATGGCTGTCGATCCGGGGCTCGGGCGTCGACCAGCGCATGCCGCCTCCGGCGGTCGACCATCCGTGCGAGCGCGCGCCCGCGAAGGTCGGCGCGTGAGACCCGACGACGTCCGCACGCTGCTCGACTGGAAGCGGCGCGTGTTCGCGCTCTACGCCGACGTGCGCGCGGCCCCCGATCGCGCCGCGGCGTGGGGCCGCTGGCGCGCGGCGCGCGACGAGTTGTTCGCGACGCACCCGCAGTCGCCGCTGCCGCGCGACGCGCGTGCGTCGTTCGCCGGCCTCGACTACTTCGACTACGACCCGGCGGCGCGCGTCTGCGCCGATGTCGCTCCGGCCGACCCGGTCACGTACGACATCGCGACGAGCACCGATTCCGCGTACTCGTTCACCCGCGTCGGCAGCGCGCGCTTCGAGCTGTCCGGTCGCGCGCTGGAGCTCGAGCTGTACTGGCTCGAGGGCTACGGCGGCGGGCTGTTCGTGCCGTTTCGCGACGCGACGAGCGGAGCGGAGACGTACGGCGGCGGGCGCTACCTGCTCGACACGGTCAAAGGCGCGGACCTCGGGCACGACGGCGACGCGCTCGTGCTCGACTTCAACTTCGCCTACAACCCGTCGTGCGCGTACGACCCGCGCTGGACGTGTCCGCTGGCGCCGCCGCCGAACCGGCTCGACGTCGCCGTCCGCTGCGGCGAGCGCACGCCACGCCCGTAGACCGGCCCGAACGACGGACGCGCCCCCGCGCAACCGCCTCGACGCCGAGCTCGAGGAGCTGCTCGGCGGGGTCAGCGCGGCGCTGACGACCGAGAACATCACGGAGCTCAACGCGCGCGTCGAGATCGACCAGGAGCCGGTCGAGGACGTCGCGGCCGACTTCCTGGAGGAGAACGGCCTGCTCGACTGACCGACGCGACGAC
>DASZZZ010000026.1:0-12056 GCA_036260375.1 Actinomycetota bacterium | reverse complement strand
CCTCCTCGTTCGCGGGAGGCATCGGGAGTCCAACCGCCTCGAGGCGCGTGCAGAAAGCGTCCCAGAGGGTCGGTTCCTCGAGCCGTCGCCGCATGCTCGCCTGCTCGTCCACATCGAGCTCGAGCCGGCGCATGTACCGGTCGTCCTTCAGACCGGAGATGAACTCGATCTCGCGGAACTGCCTCGACTGGAAGCCACTGGCGGGCGTCAGGTTCGTCCGGAACTCGAGGAAGTCTTGCGGTGACATCGATTCGAGCACCTCGACCTGCTCGATCATGACCCGTTCGATCACGTGGACCCGTTCCAGCAGGTGACGCGCCCGGTGAAGGGCTCCGGCAAAGATGTCGTCACGGATCGCCTCCAGCTCGAACAGCAGCTCCTTGAACCACAGCTCGTAGACCTGGTGCACGACGATGAACAACAGCTCGTCGTGGGCGGGGGGATCCGACAGCAGCCGCTGGAGCGACAGCAGCTCCGGGACGTTCAGGTAGCTCCCGTACGAGAGGTCCTTGTCCTCCTCGCCGAAGCGGGGCGGGCGGCGCGCGGCGCGCGCGATTCCGTCGCCGGCGGGATCGCCCGGCGAGCTAGCGCGCGTCGCCACGCGGCACGACCGTCGGATCCGGCGCGGACGACGAGTACATCGGACGCAGCGAGCCCACCTGGATCGACACGATCGGGGTGCCGACGTCGACCAGGCCGTAGAGCTGGATGACGTCGGAGTTCGACATGCGCACGCACCCGTGCGACGCGTTGTAGCCGAGCGACGAGATCGCCCGCGTGCCGTGGAAGTTGATCGTCGGCTCCGACCACCGCAGCGCGCGGACTCCGAGCGGGTTGTCCGGCCCCGGCCCGATCTCCTTGGGCATGTCCTTGCCCCAGCCGTCGGGGTCGGGGTTGACCCACGTCGGCAGGTAGCGCTTCTCGATGATCTCGTAGACGCCCTGCGGCGTCGGGTACTCGGGCTGTCCGGTGGCGACGGTCCACGAGCGGCTGATCCTGCCGTCGTCGTAGAGATACAGCTTGTTCTCGCCGATGCGCAGGAGCAGCACCTCGTCGAACGCGTCGGAGGTGACCGCCGGCTTCTCGAGCGCGACGGTCAGCTCGACGCGGTCCTTGCCCCGGCGCAGCGCCCGCATGAGGTCGGCGAACGTCGCGTCGACGCGCACGCGCCGGCCGACGCGCTCGGGCACGACCTCGACCCATCCCGACGAGTAGTCGAGCGACGCGTCGCGCGCGTCGCGCTGCAACGTCGCGGCAAGCCCCTCGACGAAGCCGCGCGGCTCCTTGCGCGAGTACCGGACGCCGACGTCGCCGGCGTGGTCGAGACGGTCGCCGAGGAGCCGCATGCGCGCCTTGTCGACCATCGTCGCGGCGTCGCTGGCGGCGACGGCGGCCCGGACCGCGGCGCGCGCGTCGCTGCGGGCCCCGAGCTCCTTGGCGGTGGCCTCCCACTCGCGGTCGCGGTGGCGGATCGTGATCGTGCGCTGGAGCTGCGGGCGCACGGCGGCCTTCACTGCGCGCAGCGCCCGGCGCGGCGTCATGCCCCCGACGTCGACCCCCGCGATCGTCGCGCCGGGCAGGATGCGCCCGTCGTACTCCTCGGCGTAGCGGTAGGTGGCGTACGCGGCCCCGGCGGCCCCGAGCAGCAGCAGCGCGAGCAGCATGGCGGCGACGATCGCCACGGCGCGCCCGCGCCGGCGCGGCTCGTCGTCGGCGACGACGTCGCTCGACGACGTGCGGGCGGGCGGAGGCGGTGCGGACGGGGCGTCGTCGGGTGGGGGCGGCGGCTCGCCGGGGGCCGGCGCCGGATGCGTCGATTCGTCTCGGTGGCTCACGTCGTCCCCGTTCACGTCGTCATGGTAGCCGTCACCTGCATCTTCCGTAAGGCGGTCGCCTCGCTACACGGACGCCCGCGCGACGGCGTCGGGTTGCAGCGTCCCCCGCGCGGGCGGGCGCCCCTCCCGACCCGGTCGCTTGCGCAGGACGCCCGCGTGCACCACGATTGCGCACCGTGAACGCACTCGAATCGATCATCGACGGCATCGGTCGGACGCCCCTGCTGCGCCTCGCGCGCCTCGGCCGCGGCCTGCGCTGTGAGCTGGTGGCCAAGCTCGAGATGCTCAACCCCGGCGGCAGCGTGAAGGACCGCATCGGCATCCGCATGATCGAGGCCGCCGAGCGCGAGGGCCTGCTGCGGCCGGGCGGCACGATCGTGGAGCCGACGTCGGGCAACACGGGGGCCGGTCTCGCCATCGCCGCCGCGATCAAGGGCTACCGCTGCATCTTCACGATGCCCGACAAGATGAGCGCCGAGAAGGTCTCGCTGCTGCGCGCGTACGGGGCCGAGGTCGTCGTCGCGCCGACCGCGGTGCCGCCCGAGTCGCCGGAGTCGTACTACCGCGTCGCCGACCGGCTCACCGAGGAGATACCGGGCGCGTTCCAGCCCAACCAGTACTTCAACATGGAGAACCCGGCGACCCACTACGCGACGACGGGCCCGGAGATATGGGACCAGACCGAGGGCCGCATCACGCATTTCGTCGCCGGAGTCGGCACGGGCGGCACGATCACGGGCACCGGGCGCTACCTCAAGGAGCGCAACTCCGACGTGGTGATCGTCGGCGCCGACCCCGAGGGCTCGATCTACACCGGCGACGAGGCGCGCCCGTACCTCGTCGAGGGTGTCGGCGAGGACTTCTGGCCGCCGACGTTCTCCCCCGAGGTCGTCGACCGGTGGGTGACGGTCTCGGACCGCGACTCGTTCATCACGGCGCGGCGCGTCACGCGCACCGAGGGCGTTCTCACCGGCGGCTCGGGCGGCCTCGCGGTGCACGCGGCTCTCGAGGTCGCGCAGGAGCTGGGCCCGGACGACCTCGTCGTCGTCCTGATCCCCGACTCGGGCCGCGGCTACCTGTCGAAGCTCTACAACGAGTCGTGGATGCTCGAGCACGGGTTCATCGACCGTCCCGGCACGCGCGCCCGGATCGCCGAGGTCGTGCTCGAGAAGCGACGCGTCGAGGCGAGCGTGCCCGACCTCGTCGCGGTGCCGACGAACGAGAAGGTCGGGCGCGCCATCGACATCCTGCAGGCGTACGGCATCTCGCAGCTGCCGGTGGCGAAGACGTCGGACCCCGACGACGTCGGCGAGATCGTCGGCTCGATCAACGAACGCACCCTGCTCGACCGCGTGTTCCGCGACCGCGACGCGATCGACCGCGACGTCGCCGAGGCGATGGACCCGCCGCTGCCGGTCGTGCAGCATTCCGCGAGCCTCGAGGAGATGTTCGCCGACCTGTCGCGGGGGGCCGAGGCGATCGTCGTCGCCGAGGGCCCGAAGCCGACGGCGGTGCTGACGCGCACCGACCTCCTCGAGTTCCTCGCGCATCAGAGCCGGCCTTAGCGCACCCCCGTCACGAGCGGCCCTCGGCGACGCGCGGGCGCACGAGACGCCACACGAACAGCGCCACGAGCACGAGCGGGACGAACGGCAGGATCGTCGCCCCGCCGACGACGATCGCGGTGACCAGCCACGTGAAGCCGGCGCGCGTCCGGTCCCACGCGTCGCTCCACACGCTCGCCGGCCGCGCCGCGGTCGCGCCCGACTCCTCGAGCCGCAGCGTGATCGTCGACAGCGCGGTCTGGTCGCGCAGGTAGCGCAGCCGCCCCTCGATGCGCTCGATCTCGAGCTGGATCGACGACAGCTCGCTCTGCACGCGGATCGTCCCGGCGACCGTCTTGGCGCGCCGCATCAGGCGCAGCAGGACGGCCTCCTGTGCCCGCAGGTTGCGGGCGCGCGCCTCGAGGTCGACGAACTCCTCGCTGACGTCCTCGCCCGAGACGGTCTTGGCCTCGACGTCGCCGAGGCCCTCGAGCGAGCTCAGCGCGGTCTCGAAGTGCTCGGCCGGGACGCGCAGCACGACCGTGCCGCGCGCGCGGCCGTCGTCGTCGACCGTCGTCGACAGCACGAAGCCCTCGTAGCGGCCCGCGACCGCGACCGCGTCCGTGACCGCGTCGCCGATGCGATCGCGGCCGACGCGCAGCTCGAGCTGCGCGGTCTTGACCACCGAGGGACCGACCGACGGCAGCGCCGCGGAGCCGCGCAGCGCGGCCTCGTCGGCGGCGACGAACTGGTCGGCCATCTCGCGCGCCGAGCCCCCGCTCCCCGCGCCGGCATCGGCGCCGCGCGCGTCGCTCTCGTCGGATCCGCCGGCGCACGCCGCCGCGAGCGCCACGACCGCGAGCGCGACCACCGCCAGCCGCATGCCGGTCCCCGTACGTCGTGCCGCCCTCATGGCGCTCCCTCCCCGATCGGCGAACCGTGTCGGAGATTCGACGCACGACAGCTGTAGTAGGTTCCCGGGCGCCGCCAAGTCGGCGCCGGCCGAGCCGGCCGGCGTCAGCCGAGGGCGCGCTCGAGGTCGGCGATGAGGTCGTCGGGGTGCTCGATGCCGACCGACAGGCGGACGAGCGTCGTCGACACCTCCATGCCGGAGCCCGCGAGGCTCGCGTGCGTCATGCGCGCGGGATGCTCGATGAGCGACTCGACGCCGCCGAGCGACTCGCCGAGGAAGAACAGCGACGTCCGCTCGCAGATCGCGAGCGCCCGCTCCTCGGACTCGACCTCGAAGCTCACCATGCCCCCGAAGCGCGCCTCGCCACATGCGGCCATCTGACGCTCGGCGAGCGCCCGCCACGGCGAGCCCGCCAGGCCCGGGTAGTGCGCGGTGACGACGTCGGGGCGCGCCGCGAGCCACGCCGCGATGCGCTCGGCACCCGCGCAGTGGGCCCGCATCCGCACCGCGAGCGTCTTGAGCCCGCGCAGCAGCAGCCACGAGTCGAACGGGCCGGGGATCGAGCCCGCGGCGTTCTGGAGGAAGCGCAGCCGCTCCGCGAGCGCGTCGTCGGCGGTCGCGAGCGAGCCGACGACGAGGTCGGAGTGGCCGCCGAGGTACTTCGTGGCGGAGTACACGGAGACGTCGGCGCCGAGCTCGAGGGGACGCTGCAGGTACGGGGTCGCGAACGTGTTGTCGACCGCGAGCAGGGCGCCCGCGGCGTGGGCGAGCTCCGCCAGCGCCGGCACGTCGAGGACGCGCAGGGTCGGGTTGGTCGGCGTCTCGATCAGGACGAGGCCGGCGCCGCCGTCGAGTGCGGCCTCGACCGCGCCGAGGTCGGTCATGTCGACGACGCCGAAGCCGACCGCGCGGTCGGTCAGCACGCGCGCGAACAGCCGGTGCGTGCCGCCGTAGACGTCGTCGGGGATGAGCACGCGCGCGCCGCTCTCGAGCGTCAGCGCGAGCGTCGTGATCGCGGCCATGCCGGACGAGAACGCGAGCGCGTGCGGCGCGCCCTCCAGGGCCGCGAGGCACGTCTCGAGCGCGCGCCTCGTCGGGTTGTCGGTGCGCGAGTACTCGAATCCGCGGTGCCGTCCTACGGAATCTTGGACGTATGTCGATGTTTGATATATGGGGACGACCGCGGCCCCCGTCGCGGGGTCGGGATCCTGCCCCGCGTGGATCGCGGCCGTCTCGAAGCGACTAGCATCGGTCATCTCTTTCGCTCCAGGGGGAGGTCGAGGAACCTGAACGACGTGGATATCACGCCCGAGCGCGCCGTCGGGGACGGCGGTTGGATCGCGGTCGTCGGCCAGCTGCGCAAGGAGGGCGCCCGCCTCCCGGTCCCCTACGTCAAGGCGGTCGCCGCGGCCGGCGGGACGCCGCGCGTGCTGTCCACCTTCGAGCTGCTGCCGAGCGAGGAGCCGCCGTCGGGCGTGCGCGTGCTGACCGCGCTCGACCCGCACGACGCCGGCGTCCTCGACGGCGCGGTCGGCCTGCTGCTGCCGGGCGGCGGCGACATCGACCCCGCGTGGTACGGCCGGCCCCGCCACCCGCGCACGCACCGCATCTCGCACCGGCGCGACCGCTTCGAGTGCACGCTGCTGGAGGCGGCGCTCGCGTGCGACATGCCCGTGCTCGCGATCTGCCACGGCATGCAGCTGCTCAACGTGTTCCTGGGCGGCACGCTGCACCAGCACCTCGTCGAGCAGCCGGGCGTCATGGACCACGACGGCGAGGGCCTGCCCGGGCCGGACCCGGTCCACGGTCTGCGCATCGCCGAGGGCAGCGTGCTGGCGGAGGTCTTCGGCACGACGTCGCTGCGCGTGAATTCCCATCACCACCAGGGGCTCGCGCGCGTCGCGGCCGAGCTCGAGGAGATCGCGTGGGCGTCGGACGGCGTGCTCGAGGGCGTCGTGTCGCGCCGGCACTCGTGGGTCGTCGGCGTGCAGTGGCACCCGGAGGTCATGGCGCCCGTCCACGAGCCGCAGCTGGCGCTGTTCCGCGCCTTCGTCGACGCCACGCGCGCGTTCGAGGCCGCTACCAGCGCCGAGGAGCGCGCGACCGCCTAGTCCGTCTCGGGCGTCGCCATCGTCGTGGCGACGTCGCGCGCCGACGGCGAGTAGGCGGTCCGCTCGACGACCACGGGATGGTCCGACGTGACGCGCGCGACCGCCGGGCCCTCGGCCTCCTCCACGATCGGCACGACGACGCGTGCGCCTCCCGGCACCGTCACCTTCGGCACGCGCCCGGCGCCTCCGCCTCCGAGCACGCTCAGCGCGACGTCGAGCGTCGCGCGCGCCCGGCCCGGGTTGAACACGACGAGGCGGTCGACGCTCGCCTCGCCGACCGCCGGCAGCGCGACCCAGCGAGTCGCCGCGACGGTCGACCCGGTCTCCGCCGCGACGCCGACGACGTCGCCCTCGCGGTAGCGCACGACCCGCTCGACGACGACGCCCACGCCGTTGGTCGACCGCACCGTCACGGCGACCCCGACGCGCCCGTCCTCGACGCGCTGCAGCGAGTCGGCGAGCGAGAACGCGACCGAGCTTCGGGCCGGCACGGGCACCTGGGCGAGGGTGCCGGGGGTCACCGCGTCGTCGGCCGTCGCCAGCGACAGCGTCACGACCGCCTCGTCCTCGCTAGGGTTCATCACCGCGACGCGCTCGTCGACGCCGTCGCCGACCGCGCCCTCGGGCAGGTACCACGTCGTCGCGCCGACGGGCGCCCCGAGCGTCAGCTCGGCGCCGGCCGGGCCCGCGTCGGTGGCGTCGTCGAACTGCTGACGCCACGCGACGATGCGCCCGCGGATCGCCTCGACGGTGGCCCCGAGCAGCTTGGTCGTCTGCACGGTCTCGTTGACGACGACCCCCACGCTGCTGTCCGCGGGCACCGCGATGTCCGACAGCGCCGCCGGCGCGCGCTCGCCGGTGGCGGTCAGAAACGACACGCGCACGACGGCCTCGTCCGGGAACGGGTTGTAGAGCAGGAGGCGCTCGTCGGCGTCGAGCGAGCTCGACCCGTACGCGAAGTGCCACGTGCGCGACGCCGCCGGCGCGCAGCGCGCCGCGCCCGCGCCACGCACCGGCTCGGCGGAGAACAGCATGGCGCCGGCGGTGACCGTCGTTCCGTAGCCGACGACGTCGAAGGCATCCGATCCCTCCGGCGACACGACGTTGATCCCGCTCGCCTCGACGGGTCCGTCGAGGACCGGCTCGACGCCCGCGGTTGCGCCCGCCGGGCCCGACAGCACGACGCGCGTCCGGCCCGCCGCGGCGTCGCTCGGGGGGCAGAACGACGACCGGGCGACGATCGGGTCGACGCGCTCGGACGGCGGGTCCGCGGCCTCCGGCGCGCCGGTCGCGGCGTCGACGACGGCCCCGAGCCCGAGCGCGGCGGCGAGCACCGCGGCGAGCACGACGTCCTTGCGGCCCTCGCTCACGACGCGACCCTCCGGCGCGTCGCCGGCGGGCGTCCGCGCGAGAACGCGGCGCCCACCACGACGATCCATGCGAGCGCCATGACGACGAGCCACACGACGAACGAGCGGCTGCGCGGGAACACGATCTCGACGCGCCCGTCGGCGTCGGCCGGGACGTCGAACGCGTTGCCCCACGCGCCGTCGCCGGCGCGCGGGAGCGGGTCGTCGCCCGCCGACGCGCGCCAGCGGCCGTCGTGGCTCTCGGCGAGGTACGCGACCGCGGGCCCGTCGACGCCGTCCTCCGACACGTACGTGTGCGCGGCGCGCTGGGCGAACGACGTCTCCTCCGGCGCCTCGACCTCGGCCGCCGGCGCCAGCGCGCCGTCCCCGGCGGCCGCGACGTCCGGCGGCAGCGCGTCGTAGACGTCGGCGCGCGCGACTCCGGTGCGCGCCTCGAGGAGCGCGTAGTCGGGCTCGTCGCGCGTCAGGGCGAGGTCGAGCTGCGACAGCCACGGCGCCGCGGCGGCGTCGGACGCGACCACGACGAAGCGCACGTTGAACGCGCCGAGCAGACGGCCGCCGCGGTCGGTGTCGCCGTCCTCGATCGACGCGACGACGCGCGCGAGGGCGTCGTCGGCCGCGGTGGGACGCTCGTAGAGGTCGGTCAGCACCTGGCCGTGCGCGCCCGTCACGAGGTAGGGACGCTGGGGTCGCAGCGCGCTCGGCGACGCCGCGACCCACCGCTCGCCGATCCACAGCGTGCGGAACGCCCCGAGCTGCTCGGCCCGGGCCGCGAGCAGCCCCTCGACCGCGTCGACCGTGCGCACGTGCGCGACGTCGTGCGGACGCCACGCCCCGCGCCACGCCGCCGGTCCGATGCCGGCGGCGGCCAGGAACGCGGCCGCGGCGAGCGCCCCGAGGGTGAGCGCGTGGATGAGGCCGAGGCCGCGCCGCGGCAGGTCGAGGCGGAACGCGCCGAGCGCGACGCCGACGAGCCCCGAGAACGCGAGCGTCGCGAGCACGCCGGCCTCCGTGGGCGACGCCACGAACGGCGGCACGACGCCGCGGGCGACGAGCGCCACGACCCACCCGGTCGCCACGACGACGCCCCACAGCGCGAGCGCGAGCCGCCGGCGCTGCCCCGCTCCGACGAGCGCTCCGACGACTCCGAGCAGCGGCAGCGCGAGGCCCCACAGGGCGGGGCCCTCGGGCGTCTGGCCGAGCACGACGCTGACGACGCCGTGGTCTGCGAAGGTCGCGGCGTAGACGCCGCGGTCGTCGCCGAACAGGCGGCCGAGCACGCCGTCGTCGTCGAACCACGTCGCGCTCCACGGCAGCAGCAGGGCCCACCCCGCGACGAGCCCGATGAACGACGCGACCATGCCGCGCACCGGCCGCACCGCCCGCTCGAACGGCGTCCGCGCCGCGGCCAGCACCGCGGCGGCGAGCGCGTACAGCAACAGGGAGCCGGGCACGAACGCGGCCGACACCGCGGCCCCCAGCGCGATCGTCGCGACGGCGCGGCCGCGGCGCCACGCGGGCGGGCGGACCCAGCCGACGAGGCGCACGATGGCGGTCACGACGAAGGGGGCCGCGGCGAAGAACACGAGCGCCCCGAGACGGCCCTCGCGCAGCGACGCGTAGCTCGCGCCGCCGAGCGCGTACGCGAGCCCGGCGACGACGCGGGCGCGCCGGTCGACGAGCTCGGACACCATGCCGTAGGCGCCGGCGAACCCGATCGCGAGGAGCCCGAGGACGAGCACCTTCTGCGCCGCGCCGGCGGCGCCGAACGTCGCGAACGACACGAGGCCGAGCAGCCCGAACGCGGGCGGCGACGGACCCGGGTAGCCGAGCCCGGCCGGCTGCCACGGCGACGCGAGCACGCGCCACAGCGCGCTTGCGCGCTCGGGGAACGGCAGCAGCTCGCCGGTCGCGGCCGGCGGCGTCCACAGGAAATGGCGGAACCCGAGCAGCAGGACCACGACGAGGACCGCGGCGGCGACGCCGGTCCATCCCGCGAGCCGGCCCCCGAGGGCGCGCGCCTGCACGCTCTGGCGCGCGACGACCTCGGCGCGCCGTCCCCACGCCTCCTCGAGGCGATGCGCCTGGTTGCTCATGTAGAAGCGCAGACGGGTCGTCTCTCGCACCGACAGACGGCGCAGCCTCCGGTCGGGCACGCGGCGACGACGCTGCACGCGCGTGCGCTCGGCGATCGTCTGCGGGAACGCGACGAGGTTCCACAGCAGGGCGCGCGCGAGGTTGACGATCTGGCGCGGCTGGCGCAGGACGACGAACGCGAGCATCTCCAGGAACGCGAGCAGCACGAACTGCGGCAGCAGGAACAGCAACCGCACGCGCGACACGTTCTTGATGACGGTGCGGAAGCGGTTGCGCCGGATGTAGTAGCGCTGCGGCTTGAACGGAGAGCGGCGCCGGCCGGTCGCGAGCGCGATGGCGTGCTTGGCCTTGGCCCCCGGCTCGACGCGCACCGAGTATCCCGCGACGTGCGCGCGCCAGCAGATGTCGAGGTCCTCGGCGAACGCGCGCATGCGCGCGTCCCACCCGCCGAGCTGACGGAACACCTCGTGACGCATGAGCATGCACGTCGACGTGACGTAGAAGACCTCCGACGGAACGTCGTGCTGGCCGAGGTCGATCTCGCCGTCCTCGAGCCCCTTGTAGGGGTAGCCGAAGCGGTCGGCCGCCATGCCGACCTCCTCGAGGCGCGCGGGGTCGTCCCACGACACGATCTTGGGCCCGACGATCGCCGTGCCGTCGTCGGCCGCGATGCGCGCGACCATCCGCTCGACCGAAGTGGCGTCGAGCGCGGCGTCGTCGTGCACGAAGAGCAGGAGCTCGGCGTCGGTGCGGACGCGCGACAGCGCCCAGTTGATCGCGCCTCCGAAGCCGAGCGGACGCGGCGTTCGCACGTAGCCCCACCGCCGGCGACGAAGGTGCCGTTTGGCGATGCGCCTGAGGTGCGGGGGCCGGCGGAAGTCGGGCGACGCGTCGTCGACGACGAGGACGTCGAGGACCGGATAGGTCTGCGTGTTGAGCGCGACGAGGCAGTCGCGCAGCCACGGCCTGCCGTCGTGCGTCACGACGATCGCGAGGACGCTCGGCACGCCCGGCGGCGCCGCCGGCCGCTCGCCGCGGACCGCCTCGACGGTCCCGGTCCGGCGGCGTCGGCGGGTCGCGACCCGCCCGCGGTGAGACGTGGGATCGGTCACGGCGCGCGCCTACACGGACGAGCGCTCGTACAGCGTCGTCCTGCGGCGCGGGGTCCGGCCGATCGAACGGATGAGCCTCTCCATGCCCCCGGGGTCGAGCTCCTGCCCGTGGCGCGCGCCGGCGGCGCGCGAGATGTTCTCGTTCATCAGCGTGCCGCCGAGGTCGTTGCAGCCGGCCTCCAGGCAGAGCTGCGCGCCTTCGATACCCATCTTGACCCAGGAGACCTGCACGTTGTCTATGTAGCCGTGCAGCGCTATGCGCCCGACGGCGTGCATCTTTATCGCCTCGGCGAAGGTCGGACCTCTGCGCGAGCGGCCCTGCAAAAAGAGCGGCGCGCCCATGTGGACGAACGGCAGCGGCACGAACTCCGTAAAGCCGCCGGTCTCGGCCTGAATCTCTCGCAGTACCAGGAGGTGGCGCGCCCAGTTAGGGGGACCCTCCACGTGGCCGAACATGATCGTGGTCGTCGAACGCAGGCCCAGAGAGTGGGCCGCACGCATCACGTCCGACCATTCTCTGGTATTCACCTTGTCGGGGCAGATGATATCGCGTATCTCGTCGTCGAGGATCTCCGCCGCCGTCCCCGGGAGCGTCCCGAGCCCCGCCTCTTTGAGCTCCGCCAGAAACTCCCCTACGGTCATCCCGAGGGTCTGCGCCCCCTGGGAGACCTCGAGCGGCGTGAAGGCGTGGACGTGCATCTCCGGCACCTCTTCTTTGACTGCCCGCAGGTACCGGAGGTAACTCTCCCCGGTGAACTTGCCGTGGATGCCGCCCTGCATGCAGACCTCGGTCGCGCCCTTCTCCCACGCCTCCCGCGCGCGCCTCGCGACCTCGGCGACATCGAGAAGGTACGGCTCGCCGCGCAGATTCAGCGACTTCGGACCCTTGGAGAAGGCGCAGAAGCGGCACCGGAAGTAGCACTGGTTCGTGTAGTTGATGTTCCGGTTTACGACGTAGGTGACATCGTCGCCGTTGACCTCGCGCCGTAGCCCGTCCGCCACCTTGCACAGCTCGGCGAGCTCGGTGCCTCGGGCGGTGAAGAGGAGGGCTATCTCGTCCTGCGTGAGATCCCG
>DASZZZ010000025.1:0-14244 GCA_036260375.1 Actinomycetota bacterium | reverse complement strand
CCAACGGCCCGCTTGAGCTCTACACGGAGACGTCACACGTCGCGACGCGGGGGCAGGAGGTCCTCGACGGCGCGATCACGGGACGACGCGGCGCGCGCATCGACGGGCGCGGCGTCGGCGTCGCGGTCGTCGACAGCGGGGTCGACGGCACCCACCCGGACCTCGAGTCGCGCATGGGCGGCAACGTCAAGATCATCTGCTCTGCGCCACAGTTCGTCGTGACGAGCGCGACCGGCGGCTTCACGCAGTGCATCGCGCCCAAGCACGTCGTCGAGGCCGACGACACGGACTCGCTCTCGGGCGGCGGCCACGGCACGCACGTCGCCGGCATCGTCGCCGGCACCGGCAAGGCGTCCGGCGGGCGCTACCACGGCGCGGCCCCCGGCGCGACGGTCTACGGCGTCTCGGTCGGCACCGTGCTCGTCGTCGAGAACGCCCTCGACGGACTCGCGTGGGTGCTCGAGAACCACGACCGCGTGAGCCCCGCGATCAAGGTCGTCAACAACTCGTGGGGCAGCAGCTACCGGCCGTACGACCCGCAGAACGGGCCGTTCCACAAGGCGACGTGGAAGCTGCAGGAGGCGCTCGTCGCGGAGGGCGTCACGGTCGTGTTCGCCGCCGGCAACGGAGGCGGCAACGGGACGACGCCGACGACGAGCGCGGAGTGCATCAACCCGACGCCAGGCATCGTCTGCGTCGCCAACTACGACGACCGCAACACCGGCACGCGCGACGGGGTCATCGCGTCGACGTCGTCGCGCGGCCGCACCGACCAACCGGAGAACTGGCCCGACGTGTCGGCCCCCGGAAGCCTGATCATCTCGACCTGCCGGCTGACGCTGCCGGTGTGCAACGCGCACCGCTCGCCGGTCGTCGATCCGCCGAACCTGTACGCGCAGCTCAGCGGGACCTCGATGGCGGCGCCGCACGTGGCGGGCATCGTGGCGCAGATGTACCAGGCGAAGCCGAAGAGCCTGACTCCGGCGAGGGTCGAGGACGTGCTCGAGGACACCGCGTACAAGTTCCAGTGGGGCGCGCCGTACACGACCGACCCGTTCAACGCCGACGACACGTCGTCGTTCGAGAAGGGCCACGGCCTCGTCGACGCGCTCGCGGCGCTGCAGCTGCTGCTCGGCCGTTAGGACGACGCGGGCCCGCGGCGCGACGCGCGCGCCGCGGGCCCGTCGCGGTCAGTCGTCGGCACCCTCGGCGTCGCCGGACCCGTCGTCGTCGCGCTCGCTGCCGACGACGCGGAACCCGTCGTCGAGCTCGACCTCGACCTGCGTGCCGTCGGCGCGCCGGACCTCGACCTCGTAGGCCGCGCCGTCGTCGCCGACCTCGGTCTCCACGACCGTTCCGCCGCCGGTGTGCTCGAGCGCGGCGGCCTCGGCGCGCGCCCTCGTGTCGCCGCGCAGCGGCGCGTCGTCGCCGCCCGACGCGACCGCGAAGCCCGCGACCGCCGCGACGACGGCCGCCGCCGCGACGACCGTCGCAATCGTCTTCGTCCTCGTCGTCATTCGCGCCCCTCTCGTGCCTGCGCCCGGCTCGCCGCCGGCGCGCTCCGCATCACGGGGTCATCATGCGCCGATGCCGCTGAGCCCAAGCTGAACGGTCCGTCACTCCGCGCGCGGGAAGCGGACCTCGAAGCGCGCGCCCCCCAACGGCGCGCGGCCCACCGCCACGGTGGCGCGGTGCGCGGCCGCGATCTCGGCGACGATCGCGAGCCCGAGCCCGCTGCCCCCGGCGTCGCGGGCGCGCGCCGCGTCGAGGCGGACGAAGCGCTCGAAGACGCGCTCTCGCTCCGCCGGGGGGACGCCGTCCCCGTCGTCGTCGACCGCGAGCACGATCGCGCCGTCGTCGCCGCGCAGCGAGAACGCGATCGTGGAGGCCGCGTGGCGGGCGGCGTTGTCGGCGAGGTTGCGCACGAGCCGTCCCAGCCGTCCGGCATGGCCGCGCACGCGCCCCGCCGAGACGGCGCGCGTGTCGATCCGCAACGCCGTCGCGTCTCGCAGCCGCGCCGCCTCGTCGAACACGACGTCGTCGAGGTCGACGGGGTCCATCGTCGCGGCGTCGCCGCGCTCGTCCATCTTCGTGAGCAGCAGGAGGTCGTCGACGAGCCGCTGTAGTCGCTCGCCCTCGGCCAGCACCGTGCGCGCGAGGTCCTCGACGGTCGCGCGGCTCGGATGCGTCAGCGCGACCTCGGCGTGCTGACGGATCGTGGCCACCGGCGACCGCAGCTCGTGCGACGCGTCCGAGACGAGGCGGCGCTGCCGCTCCTGCGCCGCGTCGAGCCGCGCGAGCATCCCGTTCATGGTTGCCGCGAGGCGCGCGATCTCGTCGTCGCCCGCAGGACGCGGCACGCGACGGTGAAGCTGCGACGCCGAGATCGCCTCGACCTCGGCCCGCATCGCCTCGACGGGCGCGAGCGCGCGTCCGGCCATCCACCACGCCGCGACGCCGACGACGACGAGCAACAGCGGCACGCCGGCTGCGAGCAGACCGGCGGCCGCCGCGCTCGACTCGGTCACGGTCTCGAGCGTGCGCCCCGCGAGCACGGTCGTCCCGCCCCCCGCGTCGACCGCCACGACGAGGAACGGGTCGTCCTCGAACGGCAATCCCTCGACGCGCTGCGCGTCGCCGGGCTCGACGTCGGTCACGGGGGCCGCGCCGGCGACGTTCGCGCTCGACGCGACGACGCGCCCGCGGCGGTTCACCACCTGCACGAGCTCCTCTTCGGCGTCGCCGACGCGCACCTCGTCGAGCGCGGCGCCGGCTCGCACGTCGGCCGCGACCGCGTCCGCCCGCAGGCGCGCCGACGTGCGCACGTCGTCGGTGAGCGACCGTCGCAACGAGAAGACCATCGCGACCGACGCGACGACCAGAGCGGCCCCGACCACGACGACGGACGCGGCCGCCGTCCGCACGCGCACGGCGCCGGCGCGCGCTCGCCACCGCGTCCGGACGTCAGCGCCCATGTGACGACAACCGGTAGCCGGCCCCGCGCAGCGTCTCGATCGACGCGCGTCCGAACGGTCGATCGAGTTTGTTTCGAAGGTGACGGACGTAGACCTCCACGATGTTCGGGTCGCCCTCGAAGTCGTAGTCCCACACGTGGTCGAGCAGATCGCGCTTGGACACGACGCGGCCCGCGTGCCGCATCAGGTATTCGAGCACCGACGCCTCGCGCGCGGTGAGGATCACCTCGACGCCGCCCCTGAACGCGCGCCGGGAGCCGGGATCGAACCGGAGGTCGCCCGCCTCGAGCACCGCGGGACGCTCGGGCGCGCCGCGCCGGATCAACGCCCGCAGCCGCGCGACGAGCACGACGTAGGAGAACGGCTTGGTGAGGAAGTCGTCGGCTCCGGTGTCGAGCGCCTCGGCTTCGTCGAGCTCGCCGTCCTTCGCGGTGAGCACGAGGATCGGGCTCCACACGCCGTCGCGGCGAAGCGCGGCGCACACCTCGAAGCCGTTGAGCCCGGGAAGCATGAGGTCGAGGACGATCGCGTCGTAGCGATTCTCGCGCGCCATCCAGAGCCCGTCGCGGCCGTCGAGCGCGACGTCGGCCGCGAAGCCCTCGGCCTCGAGCCCCGCGCGCAGTCCCGCGGCAAGGCGTCTCTCGTCCTCGACGACGAGGACTCGCACTCGACCTCCCATGTCGGCTGGATCAATCGTCGGGACCGGTCCTGAACGCACGCTGAAGCCGGCGACGGCGCCTCGTCGCGCTTCACGCGGCTCACGATCACGCTCGCGGCGACGTGGCGATCGGTCAAGGCACGACGCGCTCAGACAGCACACGTGTTCGGGGCGGGTCCGTCACGCCCGTCGGCGCGCGCCGGCCGGGTGATGCCGCGTAGGGATCGGCCCGCGGGTGGCGAACCATCCATCCAGCGAGGCGGGCGAAGGCGCCCGGCCCGCGTAAACGTCAGTCGAGCGATGGAGGGTGCGCGATGTCCACCGGGTTGATCTCCGGCGCACTGCTCGTCGCCGCGGCCGCGTCGTACGCGGTGCTGTTCCTGGGCGGCGACGGACGACCGTGGGCGGCGCTCCTTCCGCTCGCGTGCGCGGCCGGCGCGGCGGCGATCGCGCTCGCGGCGTGGCACCGGCTGCGCGCCGAGAGGGATCTCGAGAGGGCCGAGCGCGAGCGCGCGGTCGAAGCGGCGCGCGCCGAGATGGAGCGCGAGATGGAGGCCGCCGAGCACGAGCTGGAGCGCGAGCGCTCGCTGCGCGTCGTCATCGAGCGCAACCGGGAGCAGGAGAAGCAGTGGCGGCGGCGGCTCGCCGAGGAGATGCTGAAGGCGCAGCGCGACGACGGCGCGCTCGGCGACCCTCACAACGTCCCGTCCATGGTCCTGCGCATCGCGATGGTGCTGCTCGAGGCGCGCAAGGGCTTGCTGTTGTCGCGCCACCACCGGCCCGACGGCGAGCTCGAGCTGCTCGCGGCGCATGGCTTCGACGCCGATCCCTCCGACAGCGCGCTCGCACAGCACTTCGCGACCGAGGTCATCGAGCGCGACACCACCGTCCGGCGCGACGGCTCACCGCCCGTCTCCGGCGACGGCCAGACCGCGGCCGACGAGGAGATCGACAACCTCGTCGCGATCCCGACCTACGTCAAGGACCAGTTCACCGGCGTCATCGTCTGTGCCAACCGGCCGGGCGGCTTCCACGACCATGACGACGAGGTGTTGCTGTCGCTCGGCGACCACGCGTCGGCGCTGCTCGGCAACGCCGAGCTCCGCGGTCAGCTCCGGAGCTCGTATCTGGCGACGATCCGCATCCTCGCCGACGCCCTCGAGGCGAAGGACCCGTTCCTGCGCGGGCACTCGGAGGAGGTCTCCGCGTACGTCGCAGCGGTCGCCGACCGTCTCGAGGTCGGTCCCAAGCGGCGCGAGGAGCTCGTGTTCGGCTCCTTGTTGCACGATCTCGGCAAGATCGGCATCAGCGAGCGCGTGCTGCTCAAGCCCGGCCCCCTCACCGCGGAGGAGTTCAACATCGTCAAGCTGCACCCGCGCATCGGCTACCGGCTCGTGCAGCAGGTCCCCGCGCTCGACGACATGTGCCTCGGCATCCTCCACCACCACGAACGCTACGACGGCACCGGGTATCCGAACGGCCTCAAGGGCGAGGAGATCCCGCTCGAGGCACGCATCATCTGCGTCGCCGACTCGTTCAGCGCGATGACGTCCGACCGCCCGTATCGCGGCCGCATGTCGGTCGAGGACGCGTGCGACGAGCTCGTGCGCTGCGCCGGCACGCAGTTCGATCCGGAGATCGTGCGCGTGTTCGTCGACGAGGTGCGCAACAGGCCGCAGTCGCGCGCCACCCGCGGCGAGCTCGCGATCGCCCTGTCCGACCCCGAGCTCGACGGCCGTCGCGACGGCGACGAGCCGCTGCTCGGCTACGGGACGTACGCCATCATCGACAACCTCACGCTGCTGTACTCGCGCCGCTACCTCCACGAGGTCGTCCACGCGGAGGCGCAGCGCGCCGCGGTGCAGGACGTACCGTTCGGCGTCGCCCTGTTCGAGCTCCGCGACATCTCCGAGGTCAACCGGCGCGACGGCTACGCGGCGGGCGACGCCGCGATCCGCGCGCTCGCGGAGGCGGTGCAGCGCGGCGCGGTGCGCGCCGGCGGGACCGCGTGCCGCTACGGGGGGCCGCGCATCGCGCTCGTCGTCCCGCGCGCCGACGACGACGCGCTGCGGGCGCTGGCCGACGAGATCGCGCGCGACGCGGCCGACGGCGCCGTGGTACGCACGGGCGTGGGGACGTGGCGCACCGGCGACGACGGCGACGCGGTCGTCGCGCGCGCATACGAGTCGCTCGCGACCCCGGCTGCGACGACGTCATAGCTTGCCTTGATTCTTCGTCGCGATACGAACGTCCCGGGAAAGGACGCGACTCCGAAACCCGGCATCGACTGACAACTCGCCGCGTTCCCCATTGCCGCGCGTTTGCCTGGAGGTCATGATCCTCCGGAAGCGCGAGGCATCTCTAGGGCGGAGGACGCCACGCAGAACGCATTGGCGGCACTGACGGCGATCGGCATCACGATATACGGCGTCGTCCGCATCGATTACGTACGTTTCTACGGCGACCTCGGCGTCGGCATGGAAGAGGTCGGGCTCGGGTACTCCGAGGTGCTGCAGGCGTCGGTTGCCGGGCTGGCGATCCTTGCGCTCGTGCTCCTCATCTTGGCGGCATTGGTCGTCGCGACGTTCGTCCTGCTTGCCGTGGCGATGATCGTGCTCACGTTGAGTCCGAAGTACGAGCCGACCGCGGTTCGGGACCTCGTGCGCCGTGCGCCGTCGTCGCGCCGCGTCGCGCGCGCTCTCGTCGTCGTCACGCTTGCCGTGCTGGTCACGATAGGGGCGATCCTGGGCGACATGGCCAACGAACGATCGAATCGCGTCCAGGACGGGGCGGAGGTGCATCCCATCGTCGTACGAGACGTCCTCGACGAGATACCGGTTGGCGGACGCGTGCTGACCGAATCCAGCGTCTGGCTCGCCCGTCGCGTTGCGCTCGCCGAGCCCTTGCTGTCCGCGCCGGTCCTCAACGTGAAGGCCGCCCCGGCCAAGATCGAACAACTGAGCGACGGCGAGGTCACGCACCAATGCGTGATGTATCTCGGCGCCGCGAACGGGGGTGCCACGTTCTTCGATCACGACACCGACCAAGTAATACGGCTGCCGGCGGCGAGCGCTCGAATATCCGCACCGAGCGACAGCTGTTGAGAGCTCCGGACGTGCTCGCTCATCGATTGAGGGCGTTGCGGGAACGGCCAACCGAATATCTCACACCAGTAGTCGTGGTGGCGGCATGGGTGGTCCTCGTCGCGGGCGAGGCTGCTCCGGGAGTCATCGCCGTCGTCCTCATGTCGCTGGCCGCGGTTCTTCCCTGGCTGATAACACTCGTACGGGATCGCGCGATCCGCCGTCGTGGGGCGGGGCATGCCGGCGATGCCAAAGTCGTGCGCGATGCAGATGGTGCCAAGGGCGTCGGATTCCTCGACCGCCCCGCCGAGATCGGGACGTCGATCGCCACACTGGGTGCCGGCGTGCTGTTCCTGTTGTTGGGCACGAACAAGGTCGCCATCGCGTCGACGCTCGTCCTCACCGTGGCGACGCCATGGTTGATCTCGACGATGGCCAGCACGGCCCGCGCCGCGAAGACGCGCGATGCCCCTTCCCACTCGTACTCCGCCCTCGACAACGGCGGAGCCGTGGAGTCGGAGCTACGGACGCTCGAAGAGGTCGTTCCCAATAGGGAGGACGTCGTCGACGTCATCCAGGCGAACCACGAGGTCGCGGGTGTGATCGCGGTAACGAGCGACGGCGTGCTCTTCATCGCCGAACGCCGCTTCACCAAACGACTGGAGTGGTTCTCCTACGACGAGCTGACTTCGGTCCGGAGCGAGGCCGGCCTCTTCTTCGGCAAGCTCGTTCTCGGACGAGCCGACGGGGCGATCACGCTTACTCGAGTAGCTCCGAAGGTGAAGGTCGGATACGTCGCGTGCCTCATACGCGAGCGCATACGAGGTGCCCGCAAGCAGTGAGCCGGCGGGCCGCGCCGGGCTAGGACGCGCGCGCCGCAAGCCATGCGAGAACCTCGCCGGCGTTGGCGTCGGGCGGGAACACGGGATAGAAGACGTGCGTCACGGCGCCGTCCTCGAGCACCATCGTCAGGCGCTTGAGGTACGTCTTGCCCTCGACGTCGAAGGTCGGCAGACGCATGCGCCGCGCCATCTCCAGGTCGGGGTCGGCGAGGAGCTCGAACGGCAGGTGCAACCGCCGCACGGCCTCGGCCTGGACCTCGGGAGCCTGCACCGACAGCCCCGCGACGCGGTAGCCGCGCGCGGCGAACTCCGAGTGGGCGTCCCGAAACGCGCACGACTGCGGCGTGCACCCACGCGCGCCGGGGATCGCGTCCCACCCCGCCGGCGGCGCCACGCCGGGCCGGCCCGTGGCGGGAAAGACGTACAGGACGGCGCGTCCGGCGGCAAGGTCGGCGGGGTCGACGACGTCCCCGCGCGTCGAGCGCAGCGCGAGCGACGGCACGCGCATCCCGGGCAAGTGGTCGGCGGCGCCGTCGTCGACCGGGACCGGGAGATTCGGTGGCAAGATCGTCGGATCGTGAGCGGTCGTGTCCATGCCCCCATCATCCACGCGCGGAGCGCGTCGTGACGACGGTCGCGGTCGTCGGGCTCGGGACCATGGGCGGCCGCGTCGCGCGGCGGTTTCTCGACGCGGGCCACGACGTCGTGGTGTGGAATCGCACGCCCGCGCGCGCACAACCCCTCGTCGACGCCGGCGCGCGGCGCGCCGCGACGCCGGCCGACGCGGCGCGCGCCGCGGACGTCACGGTGACGATGGTCGCCGACCCAGCCGCGCTCGACGCGGTGACGAGCGGCGACGACGGCATCGCCCACGCCGGCGCGCCGGTCGCCGTGATCGAGATGTCGACGGTCGGCCCGGACGCCGTGATGCGGCTCGCGTCCGCGCTCCCGCCGGGCTCCGAGGTCGTCGACGCGCCCGTGCTCGGCAGCGTCTCCGAAGTCGAGTCCGGGGCGCTGAAGGTCTTCGCCGGCGGGCCGGCGGCGCTCGTCGAGCGATGGACGCCGCTGCTGTCCGCGCTCGGGTCGGTCGTGCACGTCGGCCCTCTCGGCGCCGGGGCGGCCGCCAAGCTCGTAGCGAACTCGGCGCTGTTCGGGACGCTGTGCCTCGTCGGCGAGACGGTGGCGCTCGCCGACGCCCTCGGCCTGTCGCGCGACGTCGCGTTCGACGTGCTGTCGGCGACGCCGTTGCGCCAACAGGCGGAGCGTCGGCGCGCGGTCGTCGAATCCGGCGAGTTCCCGGCGCGCTTCTCGCTCGCGCTCGCGCGCAAGGACGCGGAGCTCGTCGCGGATGCCGCCGGAGCGGCGGGCGTGGCCGTGCCTCTCGTCGACGCGGCGCGCCGCTGGCTCGCGAGCGCGCACGACGCGGGGCTCGCCGACGCCGACTACGCCGCGGTGCTGGCGCACATCCTCGGCGGCGACGCGCGCCCCGCGCGCTAGCGCGCGAGGACGCCGGCGCGGAGCACGGGCGTCGTCGCCGGCGCGCGCCGCCCGCCGCAGCCGCGACAATCGCGCGATGGATCTCGTCGAACGGCTGCGCGCGTGGACCCACGGCCGGCAGCGTCTCGGGGGCCGGGCGCGCACTCCCGAGGACGCGCTGCGCGACGTCGTCGCGGTCTACGCGACGCATCCGACGTCTCCGCTCGCGCTCGCGGTGCGCACGCGCTCGATGTCCGCGGCGCGTTACCGGCGCATCGACCGCGACGGCACCGGGCTCCGGATCCCCGCCATGCGGCGAACGCTGTTCCTCGTTCCGCGGGCGAACGCGGCGCGCATCTTCACCGCGGTACGCCGACCCGAGTCCGACGTCGTGCGCTCGCTTCGGCGTCACGGCATGTCGCTCGAGGACTACGCGCGCGTGGCCGAGCGCGTGCTAGAGCGGGCGCGCGCGCCGGTCGAGGCGCGCGCGCTGCACGACGTCGGCGTCGAGGGCCAGCCACTCGGATCGGTGCTGCGGTGCCTGCGCTACGAGGGACGGCTGCTCGCGCTCGCGGGTGACAGCTTGATGTCGGGCGCGCATCGCTACGTGGCGACGGACGCGTGGGCGCCGGAGGGCCTCGACGGCGGCGCGTCCGACGACGCGCTCGCGTGGCTCGCCGGCGAGTACCTGCGCGGCTACGGCCCCGCGCGCGTCGCCGACTTCGCGTGGTGGGCCGGCGTCACCAAGCGCGCCGCGGCAACCGCCGTCGGCGCCCACGACACCGTGGACGTCGGCGACGGTCTCCTGCTCCACGCGCGCGACGAGGCCACGTTCGGCCGCGTGCGCCCGCTGCGCGGCACCGTCGATCTGTTGCCGAAGTGGGACGCGTACACGATGGGTCATGCCCCCGACGGGCGCGCCAGGTTCGTCCATCCCGACGTCCAACGCGCCGTCTACACGCCGATCGGCACGGGCCTGGCCGGAGACGGGAACCCCGTGATCCTCGTCGACGGCGCCGTGGCCGGGCTCTGGACGTACACGCTGAAGGACGGCGCGCGCGTCGAGCCGTTCGACACCCTCGGGCCGTCGGTGCGGCGGACGGTGGACGACCGGCTCGAGAAGGTCGCGCGCCTCCTCGCGCAGTGACCGCGGACGACGACGCGCCCGTCGGTCATGCGGCCCGTGCCCGGATATCCGGGCGACGGTCACGAGCCGGCGCGCGCCGACGTGCTGGGCAGCGTGTGCCCGCACTTCGCTCACATACGTAAGGTCAACCCGCGCGACGGCGCCAACGACCTCGGTCATCCCGCCGACAACCTGCTTCGGATGACCCTGAGGCGCGGCATCCCGTTCGGGCGGCCGCTCGTGGGGGTCAAGAAGCCGCCACCCGGGCTCGTCAAGCAGGAGCGCGGCTTGATGTTCCTGTGGCTACGGAAGCTCGATCGAGGATCAGTTCGAGTTCCTCAGCCGTCGTTGGGCCAACTCGCCGATCCAACCGAACTTCGGCGGACACGAGCCCGTCATCGGCCAGAACGGAGGCCGTGGGGGCCGCGCACGTACGATCACGTTCCCGGCGCCGGGCGGTCCCGTCGACCTGACCCTGAAGCGGGAGTGGGTCGTGCCGACGGGCGGCGGGTACTTCTTCGCCCCGACGAGGCAGGCGATCGCCGACGTCCTCGGCGCGTGAAGACGGCCTCGGGCGGCGACCCGTCGGCCTTCGTCGCGGCGTACGGGAGGCGCGTGCGCCCGACTGTCGTTAGGCTTCGGCGATGCCCGACCTCGTAGACGTATACGAACGGCTCCGCGGCGACATCTCGGAGCACGTCGCGGGGCTCGATTCCGGAGCGCTGGGCACACCGGTCCCCGCGACTCCGGACTGGAGCGTCAGAGACGTCGTCGCCCATCTCGCCGCAGATGCGAGCTACGCCATCCGGGGCGACTTGCCGCGCGAGTTCTTCGGGGCGCTCGGCGAAGACGGCGCGGTCGCCTCGTTGAACGACTGGACCCGACGACAGCTGGACGAACGCAGGGACCGCTCGCTCCAGGAATTGCTCGACGAGTGGGCGTCCTCGGCCCGTGACCTCGCCGCGATGATGCGAGGTGACGAGCCGTGGCCCGACGGCACCTTGATGTTCATCGACCGCGTCCTCGTCACGGACGCCGCCGCGCATCAGCAGGACATCTTCGGAGCGCTCGGCATACGACGCGACCGCGACGGGGCGCCGATCAAGATCGGGTTGAGCAGCTTCATCGCCGCGATGGGCTTCCGCCTCGCCTCGGCGGGCATTCCGCCGCTCCGGTTCGACGTCGGCGACAAGGCGTACACCGCGGGCGACGGCGAGCCCGGCGCGACGGTGCATGCGACTCGCTTCGAGCTGTTCCGCGCGCTGTCCGGGCGACGAAGCCCGGAACAGATCGCCGCGTACGACTGGGACGGCGACGCCGAGCCATACGTTCCCTACTTCTATCCATACGGAGTCAGGGAAGAAGCTCTGGTCGAGTAGACATCCGCGCGACGCACCGTCATCGGCGACCTCCCCGGTCACGGCTCCGGGCGCGCGCCTCGCCGTGCAGCTTCCTCCAGCGCTTCGACTCCTCACTGCGCGCCCGCTTGTCCACGCGTGTCTCGAGGTAACGAAGCTCTCGCTGGAGCTTGCGATAGGAGGCGAGTCGGTCGGGGTCGAGTGCGTGGGCTTCGATCGCGGCGCGCACCGCGCAACCCGGCTCGCGGTCGTGCCTGCAGTCGTTGAACTTGCAGCCGGACGCGAGCCGCGCGACGTCGTCGAACGCCGCGTCGAGTCCCGCTTCGGTCCCCCATAGCTGTAGCTCGCGCATCCCGGGCGTGTCGAGGACGCACCCTCCGCCGCGAACGGTCATCAGCTCCCGGTGCGTGGTCGTGTGCCGGCCCTTGCCGTCCCAGCGCACCTCGCCGGTCTTCAGGACCTCCTCTCCGAGGAGGTTGTTGATCAGCGTCGACTTGCCGACTCCGGACGAACCGACGAGCACCGCGGTCCTGGTGGGCCGCAGCAGAACGCGCACGGCCTCGACGCCGTCGCCGGTGAGGTTGTCGACGACGTGGACGTCGGCCCCGGCCGCCACCGCAGCCAACGACTCCAACGCCGCCTTCAAGTCGGTGCACAGATCGGGCTTGGTCAATACGACGACGGGCTGCGCGCCGCCTTCCCACGCCGCGGCGAGATAGCGCTCGAGCCGGCGCGGGTTCAGGTCGCCGTCGAGGCCGGCGACGACGAGGATCACGTCGACGTTGGCCGCGATCACCTGCTCGTCGGTCTCGAGCCAGGCGACCTTGCGCGAGAAGACCGTCCTGCGGTCGAGCAGCGCGTGGATCACCCCGCGGCCGTCTCCGAGCTCCTCGAGCGCGATCCAGTCCCCCGCCGCCGGGGGCCCGGCGCGCCTCGACTTGCCCGTCGGCGTCGCGAGCACCTCGCCGCGCTCGGTCAACACGGTGGCCGCCGTGCCGTGATCGGTTGCCACGCGGCCGGGCGTCAGGCCGCGCTCCATGAACGGTGCGAATTCCTCGTTGCGGTCCTCGTCCCAACCGAGGTCCGCCAGTCGTACGGTCGCATGCAAGGTAGTGGGTTCCTTCACTCGAGGCGCGCGCGAAGCACGCCGTGGACGCGTGTAGCCGCCGGAGCGAGGAACCTCGGGATCTTTGCGAGCGCCGGTCGGCGCTAGCGAACGATCGTGCGCGCGGTTCCCGCTCGGGCGGGGCAGCCGGCAGCGGAAGTCACGGTCATCTGCACCCCACCTCCTCGAGTGAGCGGATCGCACGTACGGACGAACGCAGTGAAGCAGACGAGCCCAGTTCGCGCAAGTCCCGGGGCGGCGAACGATCGCGGTGACGGGCGACCGCTAGCCGCGCGGCACGAGACAGCGCGCTGTAGGCGTTGAGCGCGGGCTGGCCGCCGAGGTGCGTCGCGTCGTCCGCGATGCCGTACGTGCCGGCGTCGTGCTTCGCCGACGCGTCGATCTCGACGATGCGCCGGGCCGCGCCGCCCGCGTCGGCGAGCGAGGCGAAGCCCGCGACCATCCCGCGCCTGCGTGCTGCCGGTGACCGAGCACACGACGATCGTGTCGAAGAAGACGCCGAGCGCGCGGGAACGAGCAGCCTAGGGCTGCGGCCGGTACGCGAGGTAGACGACACCGTTGTCGTACGACTCGCACGCCGAGAGCGACAGGTTGCCGGGCGGTGCCTCCGCCGGAAACAGCCGCGGACCCGATCCCCGGGTGAGCGGGTAGACGAGAAGGTGCAGCTCGTCGACGAGGGCGTCCGCGAGCATCGCTCGGACCAGCGTGCCGCTGCCGCTCGTGTAGAGGTCGCCGTCGACCTCGTCCTTCAGCGTGCGGATCGCGTCGGCGTCGTACGGGCCGATCATCTCCGAGTTCCTCCATGTCGCAGTCGTCAGCGTCGCAGAGACCACGTACTTGGTCGTGTCGTTGAAGAAGGGCGCCCCGGGATCGTCCTCCGCGGTCCGCGTCGACCACGCGGGCTCGAACATCTCGTAGGTCGTGCGCCCGAGGATGATCGCCCGGCAGCGGTCGGTCACGGCCCCGAGGTCGCGTTCCATCTCGGGAAGGAACTCGTAGTCCATCGTCCACGTCGGCGCGTCGATCACACCGTCGAGGGTCATGAACTCGTGGACGTGCAGCGCTCCCATGTCGGCCTCCTTCTCGTTCGTGTTTGTTTGGCCTGCAAGGACCCGCGCGCCGGCGCAGGATCATCGCTGCCCGCCCCGCGTGACGGCGCATCACCGCAACCGGCTCGGGCACACTCCAGGCGATGGGGGCGCCTCGCTGGAGAGCTCGCGCGGCCGTGCTCGTGCTGCTCGGCGCCGTCGCCGTGCACCGGCTCGTCTACGCGCTCGCCGGGGTCCACGCCGACGGGCACGCCCACGCGTACCTCTCCTGGCTGACGCCCGCGCTCGCCGGCGCGGCGTTCGTGGCTGCTCTCGAGGTCGCGGTCCGCGCCCTCGGCGTCCACCGCGCCCCGGTCCGCCCGGCCCCGCGCGCCTCCCGGCTCTGGCCGGCGCTCTCGGTCGTGCTCGTCGGCGTGTTCGCGGCGCAGGAGATCGGCGAGGCGCTGCTGCGCGGCGGTCACGGTCATCAGCACGCGCTGCGCGAGCTCTTCGTCCACCACGGGCTGTGGATCGTCGTCCCCGTCGCGATCGCCGTCGCGGGAGTCCTCGCG
>DASZZZ010000024.1:0-6696 GCA_036260375.1 Actinomycetota bacterium | reverse complement strand
GCACGAGCCCGAGCGGCACCATCCACTTGTTGTAGAAGCCGGGCCCGACCGTGACGGTCTGGTCGCGCAGCGCCTCGCTGATCAGCGGCCAGGTCGTGGCGACCAGCACGAAGAACAGCATGCCCATCAGGATCCAGTTGTTGAGCAGGAACACGAAGTCGCGGCTGAGCAGCGAATCGATCCGGTGCTCAGCGCGCAACAGCGGCAACCGCCAGACGATCAGCGCGGCGCACGCGATCGCCATGATCACCATGTAGACGACGAAGTACTCGCCGATGCTCGAGCGCGCGAACGAGTGCACCGACGCGATCATTCCGGAGCGCGTCAGGAACGTGCCGAAGATGGTCATCATGAACGTCAGGCACATCAGGAAGACGTTCCAGACCTTGAACATGCCGCGCCGCTCCTGGAGCATCGCCGAGTGCAGGAACGGCGTGCCGGCGAGCAGCGGCATGAAGGCGGCGTTCTCGACCGGGTCCCACGCCCAGTAGCCGCCCCAGCCCAGCTCGGTGTAGGCCCACGCGCCGCCGAGCACGATGCCGATCGACAGCGCGCTCCACGCGAACAGCGTCCACCGCCTCGTCTGCACGAACCACGCGTCGTCGAGGTGGCCCGACAGCAGCGCGGCGAGCGCGAACGCGAACGGGATCGAGAAGCCGACGAAGCCGGTGTAGAGCAGCGGCGGGTGCGCCACCATGCCCGGCGACTGGAGCAACGGGTTGAGGCCGCTGCCGTCGGCGGGCACCGTGGCGAGGCGCGTGAACGGGCTCGCCGGGACGAGCAGCAGCAGGAGGAAGAACGCCGCCACGCCCGCCAGCACGGCGCCGGCCCACGCGACGTAGCGCGAGCTGCGCGCCCGCGCGGTGCGGAGCGCGAGCGCGGAGAAGCCGGTCAGCAGCAGCGTCCAGAACAGGAGCGAGCCCTCCATCCCGCCCCAGAGGGCCGCGACCGTGTACGGCAGCGGCAGCGAGCGCGACGTGTACGCGGCGACGTACTCGAACGAGAAGTCGCGCGCGACGAGGGCGGCGAGCAGCGCGGCCGCGGCGAGCGCGGTCGCGGCGAACGTCGCATGGACGGCCCGGACGCCGGCCTCGGCGAGGTCGCGGCGGCGCGCGGCCGTTCCGGCGGTGCACAGGCCGGCGGCCGCGACCGCGAACGCGAGCGCGGCGGCGACGGCCGGTGCTCCGAGGGCGCCGAGCCAGCTCATCGGTCCCGGCTCAGGCCTTGGCCTTGAACTTCGAAGGGCACTTGGCGAGCACCTCGGTCGCCCGGAAGGTGGTCCCGTCG
The DNA here is from genome assembly GCA_036260375.1 of Actinomycetota bacterium. Classification (GTDB taxonomy): domain Bacteria; phylum Actinomycetota; class CADDZG01; order CADDZG01; family WHSQ01; genus DASZZZ01. The sequence goes on along the minus strand of DASZZZ010000024.1, from coordinate 5,409 downwards.
AAGCGCCCGCGCGCGACGACCTCGGTGTCGGAGTCGTCGCGGAACGACGACGGCAGCGGCTGTGCCGTCGCGATCGTCATCTCGGTGTCGCCGTCGCTGATCACGAACGTCGTCCGCAGCCCCCGGCGCTGGACGGTGCCCTCGACGACGTTGCCGTTGACGCGGAACTCGCGTCCGGCGTCGGCGGACGCCATCGACGCGAGCTCGGACGTCGTCACGTAGTACGCGGTCGAGCCCGGCCGGCTCATCGCCCAGCCCGTGAGGCCGAGGAGCGCGACCGCGATGACGGCCGTGCCGATCGTGAACTTCGCGCCGCGCCGCGGGCGCGCGCGGGTGGGTCGTTCCATCGCGTCCGAGCTTAGACGACCTCGTCGCGTAGAAGGCCGCTAGGCTGGCGCCGTGGCCATCACGTCCGAGCCGCTGCGCGCCGGCGGCGTCCGCACGCGCCGGCTCCGGGGCGCGCTGCGGCTCGAGTGGTTCTCGCTCGGATGGAACGCGCTCGAGACCGTCGTCGGGCTCGCCGCGGGGGTCGCGGCCGGGTCCGTGGCGCTCGTCGGGTTCGCGCTCGACTCGGTCGTCGAGGCCTCATCGGCCGCCGTGCTGGTGTGGCGCCTGCGCAGCGAGCGGTCGGGGCGGCACACGGCCGAGGACGCGGAGCGGCGGGCGGTGCGGCTCGTGGCGGTGGCGTTCGTCGCGCTGGCGGCGTACGTCGGCGGCCGCGCGGCGTACGACCTCGCGCTCGGGGCGCGGCCCGACGAGAGCGTGCCCGGCATCGTCCTCGCGGTCGTGTCGCTCGTCGTGATGCCCCCCCTCGCGGCGGCCAAGCGGCGCGCCGCCCGGGGGCTCGGCAGCGTCGCGCTCCAGGCCGACTCGACGCAGACGTCGCTGTGCACGTTCCTGTCCGCGTTCCTGCTCGTCGGGCTCGTCGCGAACTCGGCGTTCGGCTGGTGGTGGGCCGACCCCGTCGCGGGGCTCGCGATCGCCGCCGCCGCGGCGCGCGAGGGCGTCGCGCTGTGGCGCGGCGACGACGACTGCTGCCCGTGACGCCCTAGCGGGCGAGGTAGAGCACCGAGAACAACCCGATCCACACGACGTCGACGAAGTGCCAGTAGTACGACACCGCCTCGACCGCGCCGTGCCCCGGCGCCGGCCCCCGTCCCCGCGCCAGCGCGAGGACGACCGCGATCATCACGAGCCCGATCGCGACGTGGAGCCCGTGCGCGCCGGTCATCGTGAAGAACAGCGCGCCGAACTGGTTGCTCGCCACGCCGAAGCCCTCGCCGGCGAGCGTCGCGTACTCCGACGCCTGCCCCGCGAGAAACGCCACGCCGAGCGCCAGCGTGGCGGCGAGCCACCGCACCAGGGCGCGGCGGTCGCCGCGCGCGGAGGCGCGCGCGGCGCGGCCCTGCGTCGCAGACGACGCGAGCAGCAGGACGGTGAACGCGCCGGCGCGCAGCGCGTCGATCTCCGGCGTGCCGTCCGGGGGCCACGTGCCGGCCTGCGCGCGCAGGGTCGCGTAGGCGCCGAAGAGCCCTCCGAAGAAGACGAGCTCGGACGCGATGAACAGCGTCATCCCGAGCAGTGACGACGGGACGCCGTGCGCGCGCTCCGCCGGCCTCACGAGCCGTCCTCGCGCGCCCGCCGGACGAGCTCGTCGAGGCGGCGCTCGAGGTCGCCTTCCTCGATCGCCCCGAGCGTCACCCCGGTGCCCGGCGCGTCGGTGCGCTCGCCGACCGCGCCGGCGAGGTAGCGCCACTCGTGGTCGATGAAGAACGTCTGCGGCAGGCCCTCGACGACGGCCATCCGGTCGAGGAGCTCCCCGTCGTCGACGACGACCGGATAGGTGATCCCGAACTCCTCGACGAACGCGCGCGCGTCGTCGTCGTGGTCCTGGACGTTCACGCCGACGAAGCGCACGCCGTCGCCGCGGTAGCGGCGCCACATCCGCTCGAGCAGCGGCGCCTCCTCGCGGCACGGCGCGCACCACGACGCCCAGAAGTTGACGACGACCGGCGCTCCGGCGAGGTCGTCGCTCGAAACCCTCCCGCCGTCGCCGAGTCTCGGAAGGTCGAACTCGGGCGCGCGCGTGCCCGGCTCGGTCCGGTCCGACGGGAGCGCGAGCGCGACGGCGAGCAGCGCGGCGGCGCCGAGCCCGACGATCAGGGTCGCGCGCGACCTCGTGCGTTTTCGAAAGCCTTCGAGCTCGTCGCGCGGCACCATTGCGGCAAGGCTAAGGCGGTAGCCTCCACTATGCTTCGCACGTCACGCACACCAGGAGAGGTGATGAGACGTCCCGGCAACCGTAGACGGTGGGCGTTCGCGGCACTCGCCGCCCTCGCGGCGATGGCGATGTCGGCGTGCGCCGAGGAGGCGCCGCAGGACTACCTCGAGCCCGCCGGCCCGTACGCCCGCGAGGCCGACCAGCTGTGGGACCTCGTGTTCCCGATCGCGGTCGTCATCTTCTTCGTCGTCGAGGCGCTCCTCGTGTTCGCGGTCATCCGCTACCGCCACCGTCCCGGCCGCCGCGCGGCGCAGTTCCACGGCAACACGCGCGTCGAGGTGCTGCTCACCGCGGTGCCCGCGCTGATCCTCGCCGGCATCGCGGTGCCGACCGTCGGGACGATCTTCGACCTCGCCCACGAGCCGCCGGGCGCGCTCGAGGTCAAGGTGATCGGGCACCAGTTCTGGTTCGAGTACCAGTACCCCGAGCACGACGTCGTGACGGCCAACGAAATGCACATTCCGGTCGACACGCCGGTGCGCGTCGAGCTCGAGGGCGACACCGACAACGGGCTCGGCGCGTCCGAGGTCATCCACGCGTTCTGGGTCCCGCGCCTCGCCGGCAAGCACGACGTCGTCCCCGGGCGCAGCGCGCACATCCTGCTCCAGGCGGACGAGCCCGGGGAGTACCTCGGCCAGTGCACCGAGTACTGCGGCCTGTCGCACGCCAACATGCGCGTGCGCGTGATCGCCCAGTCGCAGTCCGACTTCGAGCAGTGGCTCGAGGACCAGGCGCAGCCGGCCGCCGAGCCGTCCGAGGACCTCGCCGCCGAGGGCGCCGAGCTGTTCCGCGGCGGCGACGGAGCGATCTCGCAGCCGTGCACCAACTGTCACGTCGTCGAGCCCGGGTCGCCGGCGACGGTCGGCCCGAACCTGGCGCACTTCGGGAGCCGCGAGTGGTTCGCCGGGGCCATGCTCGTGAACAACGACGAGAACCTCGCCGAGTGGCTGCGCGACCCGCCCGGGATGAAGCCCGGGTCGCTCATGCCCGACCTCGGCCTGAGCGAGGACCAGATCAGGGCGCTCGTCGCCTACCTTCAGAGCCTGGAGTAGACGCACATCGTGATGACGTACGAGGGAGTGAGCTGATGGCGACGGCTGTTGCGGCGCGCCGGCGTGGGCTGTTCGCGCGGCCCACGGCGACCACCGGCTGGTGGAGCTGGGTCACGACCGTCGACCACAAGAAGATCGGGATCCTGTACGGCTTCACCGCGTTCCTGTTCTTCCTGATCGGCGGCGTCGAGGCGCTGTTCATCCGGCTGCAGCTCGCCAAGCCCGACGGCGACGTGCTCAGCGCGGAGATGTACAACCAGTTCTTCACGATGCACGGCCTCACGATGATCTTCCTCGTCGTCATGCCGATGGGCGTCGCGCTGATGAACTACTTCCTGCCGCTGATGATCGGCGCGCGCGACGTCGCGTTCCCGCGCCTAAACGCGTTCAGCTACTGGATCTTCCTGCTCGGAGGGCTGTTCCTGTACTCGAGCTTCTTCCTCGGCGGCGCGCCCGACGGGGGCTGGTTCGGGTACGCGCCGCTGTCGACGGAGCTCCAGAGCAACGGCATGACGTTCTACTCGCTCGGCCTCCAGATCCTCGGCGTCGCGTCGCTCGCCGGCGCCGTGAACTTCATCGTCACCGTCCTCAACATGCGCGCGCCCGGCATGACGTTGATGCGCATGCCGGTGTTCGTGTGGATGTCGCTGACGACGTCGTTCCTGCTGCTGTTCGCCATGCCGGTCATCGCGGTGGCGCTGTTCCAGCTCATGTTCGACCGCGTCTACGCGGCCAACTTCTTCAATCCCGTCGAGGGCGGCGACCCGATCCTGTGGCAGCACCTCTTCTGGCTGTTCGGGCACCCCGAGGTCTACATCATGATCCTGCCGGCGATGGGGATCGTGTCCGACATCCTTCCCACGTTCTCCCGCAAGCCGATCTTCGGGTACGCGGCGATCGTGTTCGCCGGCGCCGCGATCGGCTTCATGGGCTTGGGCGTGTGGGCGCACCACATGTTCGCCACCGGCCTCGGACCGGTCGCCAACACCGCATTCGCCTTATCGACGATGTTCATCGCGGTGCCGACGGGTGTGAAGATCTTCAACTGGCTCGGGACGTTATGGGGCGGCCAGCTCCGTTTCCGGACGCCGATGCTGTTCGCGATCGGGTTCGTCGCGATGTTCATCATCGGCGGGCTCTCGGGCGTCACGCACGCGATCGTCCCGCACGACCGGCAGCAGACCGACACCTACTACGTCGTCGCTCACTTCCATTACGTGTTGTTCGGCGGCGCGATCTTCGGGATCTTCGGGGGGCTCTACTACTGGTGGCCGAAGATGTTCGGGCGCCTGCTGTCCGAGAAGCTCGGCAAGCTCCACTTCTGGCTGATGTTCATCGGCTTCAACCTCACGTTCGGCCCGATGCACATCGTCGGGCTCCAGGGGATGCCGCGCCGGACCTACACGTATCCCGAGGACATGGGCTGGGACCTCATGAACATGATCGAGACCGTCGGCTCCATCGTGATCGCGGTGTCGATCCTGACTTTCCTGGTCAACGCGATCGTGACACGCAAACGCGGCGAGATCGCGACCGCCGACCCGTGGGACGGGCGCACGCTCGAGTGGTCGATCCCGTCGCCGCCGCCCGAGTACAACTTCAAGGAGATCCCGCTAGTAAAGGAACGGGACGACTGGTGGCACCGTAAGTACGCCCCGACGCCCGAGGGCGAGCCCGTGAGGGTCTTCGCCGGCGGCGCCGAAGAGGCCGACGAGGACGAGGACGGGCACGGCATCCACCTGCCGTCGCCGAGCTACTTCCCGCTCGTGGCTGCGGCCGGCCTCCCGGTCATGGGTTGGGGCGTCGTCTACGCCGCGTGGGTGGTCGTGGCGCTGGGCGGTCTCGTCACGCTGCTGGGGCTGTTCGGCTGGGCGTTCGAGCCTTCGGCGGAGGAGGGCCACTGATGGCGACCCACGAAGCGGTCGCGGCCGCGCACCACGACGACCACCAGACGAGCACGGGGCTCGACAACACCAAGCTCGCGATGTGGGCGTTCCTCGGGATCACGTTCATCGGGGGCCAGATCTACGAGTTCACGACGTTCGTCGAGGAAGGGCTCACGCTGTCGACCAGCAC
>DASZZZ010000023.1:0-8726 GCA_036260375.1 Actinomycetota bacterium | reverse complement strand
CCGGCGCTCGCGGCGCGCCGGCACCCGGGGGACGATCGTCGGGTTGACGTTCTCGCGGACGGTCTGCTCGGTGACGACCACCTTCGCGACGTCGTCGCGGCTGGGGATGTCGTACATGACCGGCAGGAGGACCTCCTCCATGATCGCCCGTAGGCCACGGGCGCCGGTGCCGCGCAGGATGGCCTGGTCGGCCACGGCCTCCAGCGCGTCGTCGGTGAACTCGAGCTCGACGCCGTCCATCTCGAACAGCTTGCGGTACTGCTTGACCAGCGCGTTGCGCGGCTCGGTGAGGATCTTGACCAGGGCGTCCTTGTCGAGCGAGGTCACCGACGCCACGACCGGCAGCCGCCCGATGAACTCGGGGATCAGCCCGAACTTGATCAGATCCTCCGGCATCGTGTCGGCGAAGCACTCGGCGGCGTCGATGTCGTTCTTCGACCGGATGTCCGCGCCGAAGCCCAGCCCGCGCCGGCCCACGCGGTCACCGATGATCTTCTCGAGCCCGGCGAACGCGCCGGCGACGATGAACAGCACGTTCGTCGTGTCGATCTGGATGAACTCCTGGTGCGGGTGCTTGCGACCGCCCTGCGGCGGGACGCTCGCGGTGGTGCCTTCCAGGATCTTCAGCAGCGCCTGCTGCACGCCCTCGCCCGAGACGTCGCGGGTGATCGACGGGTTCTCCGACTTGCGAGCGATCTTGTCGACCTCGTCGATGTAGATGATCCCGGTCTCGGCCCGCTTGACGTCATAGTCGGCGGCCTGGATGAGCTTCAGCAGGATGTTCTCGACGTCCTCGCCGACGTAGCCCGCCTCGGTCAGCGCGGTGGCGTCGGCGATGGCGAACGGCACGTTGAGGAGTTTCGCGAGGGTCTGCGCGAGGTAGGTCTTCCCGCACCCCGTGGGCCCCAGCATGAGGATGTTCGATTTGGCGAGCTCGACCCCGTCGCCGTCGCCGCGACCCTTGTCGCCGGCCTGGATGCGCTTGTAATGGTTGTAGACGGCGACCGAGAGGGTGCGCTTGGTGGCGGTCTGCCCCACGACGTACTGGTCGAGGAAGTCGTGGATCTCGGCCGGCTTGGGCAGCTCGTCGAGCTTGACCTCACCCGCCTCCGCGAGCTCCTCTTCGATGATCTCGTTGCACAGGTCGATGCACTCGTCGCAGATGTAGACGCCAGGCCCGGCGATCAGTTTCTTGACCTGCTTTTGGCTCTTCCCGCAGAACGAGCACTTGAGCAGGTCACCGCCGTCACCGATGCGTGCCATGAGTGCAGACCCCAGTCCCCTCCGGCGCGCCCGTCCGGCGCGCCCTCGTGACGGTACCCGCCGAACGGGTCCCCCGGGAGCTTCGACCGCTCGTATCGGGCGACGTGTCGGCGGGCGGTCGTCGCCAGGGCCGGGCGGCCCCGGCGACGGTGCCTGCCGGGGCTGGTGGGCAGCCCCGGCGATGCCCGCGCCTAGCCCACCACCGACAGTTTACGACTCTTGATGATCTCGTCGACGATCCCGTACTCCTTGGCCTCCTCGGCCGTCAGGATCTTATCGCGCTCGATGTCGTCGCGGACCTGCTCGGGCGTGCGCCCGCTGTGCTTGGCGAGCGTCGTCTCGAGCAGCTTGCGCATCCGCGACCTGCTGGACCAGATCCTGGCCGACAAGACCGGCCAGCCGATGGACAAGGTGTCCAGGGACACCGACCGCGACTTCATCATGACGGCCGAACAGGCGAAGGAATACGGCATGGTGGACGAGGTCATCACGGCACGGAAGCTCGTCGAGCTATCTGCGGCGGGGAACGGCAAGGCAGACGGCAAGTAACGGCGACCCGGACTGGGGGACGGGGTGGCTAAGTTCCAGGACGAACTCTTGAAATGCTCCTTCTGCGGTAAGTCGCAGAAGCAGGTGAAGAAGCTGATCGCCGGACCGGGCGTCTACATCTGCGACGAGTGCATCGACCTCTGCAACGAGATCATCGAAGAGGAGCTCGCCGAGACCCCTGAGCTCAAGCTCGAGGACCTTCCCAAGCCGAAGGAGATCTACGAGTTCCTGAACGATTACATCGTCGGTCAGGAACAGGCGAAGAAGGTCCTGTCCGTCGCGGTCTACAACCACTACAAGCGCATCCAGGTCGGCGCGCAGGGCGACGAGGTCGAGCTCCAGAAGTCGAACATCATCCTGCTCGGCCCCACGGGGTGCGGCAAGACGCTCCTGGCGCAGACGCTGGCCCGCATGCTGAACGTGCCGTTCGCGATCGCGGACGCCACCGCCCTGACCGAGGCGGGATACGTCGGTGAGGACGTCGAAAACATCCTCCTAAAGCTGATCCAGGCTGCGGATTACGACGTGAAGCGCGCGGAGACCGGGATCATCTACATCGACGAGGTCGACAAGATCGCGCGCAAGAGCGAGAACCCGTCGATCACGCGCGACGTCTCGGGCGAGGGAGTCCAGCAGGCGCTGCTGAAGATCCTCGAGGGCACGACGGCGAGCGTGCCGCCGCAGGGCGGGCGCAAGCATCCGCACCAGGAGTTCATCCAGATCGACACCACCAACGTGCTCTTCATCTGTGGCGGCGCGTTCGCCGGGCTCGAGAAGCTCATCGAGAGCCGCATCGGCCGCAAGGGCGTGGGCTTCGGCGCCGACGTGCGCAAGCTCGAGGAGAAGGACCTCGGTTCGATCCTCGAGCACGTCCTTCCGGAGGACCTGCTCAAGTACGGGCTCATTCCCGAGTTCGTCGGGCGTCTGCCCGTGATCACGCACGTGCACAACCTCGATCGCGCCGCGCTGGTGCGCATCCTGACGGAGCCGAAGAACGCGCTCATCAAGCAGTACAAGAGGTTCTTCGACTTCGACGGCGTCGAGCTCGAGTTCACGCGCGACGCGCTCGACGCGGTCGCGGAGCAGTCGATGCTGCGTGGCACCGGCGCGCGCGGCCTGCGCGCGATCCTCGAGGAGGTACTGCTCAACGTCATGTACGACCTCCCGAGCCAGCACGACGTCGGCAAGTGCATCATCGACCGCGACGTGGTGCTCGAGAAGGTCAACCCGACGCTCGTACCGCGGGCCAAGGAGCGCAACGAGCGACCCGCGCGCGGCGAGCGCTCCGCGTAGCGCCCGCGCCGCACCCGCTCCGTGCCGTCCGCCTCGCCGTAGGATGACGCGTCCGGCGCCCCAGGAGGTCTTCACATGAGCAAGCGCGTCGTCGCCGGACTCGTCGCAGGGATCGCCGTCGTCGCGGCGGTCGGGTTCGTCGCGTACCGCATGGCGTTCGCTCCCTCCGAAGACGCCGCCGCTCGGCTCGTGCCCGACGACGCGGTGTTCTACGCCACCGCCTTCCTCGATCCGTCCAACGGCCAGAAGCGCGCGCTCGAAGACCTGATCGCGCGCTTCCCGCGCCTGGAGACGCCGGAGCGCACGCGCGGGCTCGTCGAGCGCTTCGTCGACGAGCAGCTGCGCGCCGCAGGCGTCGACGCGACCTACGAGGACGACGTGTCGCCCGCGCTCGGGGACCAGGTCGCGCTCTACGTCGCGGCCGACTCGGGAGCCGACCTGCGCGTCGCCGCGCTCGTCGACGTCGAGGACCGCGACGCGCTCGACCGCCTCGTCGCGGAGCTGCGCGAGGCGGGCGGCGACCCCGACGTCGAGCGGCGTTCCTATCGCGGGGTCGACTACGAGCTCGCCGCCGACGACGACTTCGCCGCCGGGTACGTCGAGGACTTCTACGTGCTGGCGACCGAGGACGCGTTCGAGGACGTCGTCGACGTGTCCGAGGGCGCGCCGTCGCTCGCCGACACCGAGCGTTACGACGTCGCGGACGAGCTGGAGGACGACCGTCTCGGCACGCTGTGGGTCGACCTCGACGCCGTGCTCGACATCCCGGGCGTCGCCGACGACGCGTTCGAGGACGCGGCCCCCGACGAGCGCGCGCTGATCGACCGGCTGCGGGAGCGGTTCGTCGGCGCGTTCGCGTTCGGGGCCTTCGTGCGCTCCGACGGCGCCGTCCTCGAGGTCGCCACCGACCGGGAGCTCGGGTCCGGGCTCGCCGGCGGCCTCGGGGACCTGCTCGAAGACGCGTGGGTCGCGGTCGCCGTGAACGACGTCGGGACCGCTCTGCGCGACCTGCTGTCGCTCGGCGCCCGGCTGGAGAACGCGTCGCCGGTCGAGGTCGAGGACGTCTTCGCGCAGGTCGAGGCGCAGACCGGGCTCGACCTCGAGCAGACGCTCGGCCGCATCGGCGACGCGCGCGCGTTCGTCGCCGGAGGGATCGCGTTCGGGGGGCCGGACGTCGGCGTCGTGCTCGACGCGAGGGACGCCGCCGACGTCGTCGCCGACGTGCGCTCCGCCGCCGAGCGCGCCGGCGCGCCGGTTCAGGACGTCGCCCTCGCCGGTCACGACGACGGGTTCACGATCGCGGCCGGCGTCTCACCGGTGCATGTCGTGGCCGACGGCGACCGCGTGGTCGCTGCGCTCGGCGACGACGCGGCCCTCGCGCTGCTCGAGCCCGACGAGACGCTCGACGACGCCGAGACGTTCCGGGCGGCCCGTGATCTGCTCGGCGTCGAGCCGTCGCTGTTCGTCGATCTCGCGACGCCGGTCGCGTTCGTGCAGACGTTCGCGGGCGCCGGCGCCGACGACGCGGAACCGTGGCTCGAGCCGCTCGGTCACGTCAGCTTCGGCGTCGATCGCCGCGACGGCGCCACGGTCGCGCGGCTCGCGGTCGGCGTGACGGAAGAGGATGAGGAATGACGGCCCTGGGGCGCACGCGCCGGGGGATATGTTGGACACCCGAACACGCCGAGGAGGGCTGCGGGCAGGGATGAGCGACACCGAGGAACGCTGGCGCAGGTTCTGGGACGAGCAGGGGACGTACCGCTACGACCCCGCGCGCGGGCGCGACGAGACGTTCGTCGTCGACACGCCGCCGCCGACCGTGAGCGGCGCGCTGCACGTCGGGCACGTGTTTTCGTACACGCACACCGACCTCGTCGTGCGCTACCGGCGCATGCGCGGCGACAACGTCTTCTATCCGATGGGATGGGACGACAACGGCCTGCCGACCGAGCGGCGCGTGCAGAACGTGTTCAACGTCCGCTGCGACCCGAGGCTGCCGTACGACCCGGGTCTCGAGCTCGAGTTCGGGCGCAAGGGCGACACGCTCGCGATCTCGCGCCCCAACTTCATCGAGCTGTGCGACCGCGTCGTGTCCGAGGACGAGAAGGCGTTCATGGACCTGTTCCGCCGCCTCGCGCTGTCGGTCGACTGGAACGAGACCTACGCCACCATCGACCGGCGCTCGCGTTTGGTGAGCCAGCTGTCGTTCCTCAACGTGCTCGCGAAGGGAGAGGCGGAGCTGCGCGAGGCGCCGACGATGTGGGACGTCGACTTCCAGACCGCGGTCGCGCAGGCGGAGGTCGAGGACCGCGAGCGCGACGGCGCGTACCACCGCATCCGCTTCGCGACCGACGACGGCGGCGTCGTCATCGCGACGACGCGGCCCGAGCTGCTGCCCGCGTGCATCGCGGTCGTCGCGCATCCCGACGACGAGCGCTACGCGCATCTGTTCGGGACGACCGCGGTCACGCCGTTGTTCCATGCCCCCGTTCCGGTCCTCGCGGACGAGGGCGCCGATCCGTCCAAGGGCAGCGGCATCCTCATGGTGTGCACGTTCGGCGACGCGTCCGACGTGGAGTGGTGGCGCACGCTCGGCGTGCCGCCGCGCGAGGTCATCGACCGCAACGGCCGTATCCGGCCCGCCCCGTGGGGCGAGGGGCACTGGACGTCGAACGACGCCGCGGCCGCGCAGCGCCACTACGACAAGCTCGTCGGGCTCACGGTCAACCAGGCGCGACGCACGATCGTCGAGCTGCTCGAGGACGCCGGCGCGATCGACGGCGAGCCGGAGCCGACGCGGCGCGCGGTGAAGTTCTTCGAGAAGGGGGAGCGTCCGCTCGAGTTCGTCGTGACGAGGCAGTGGTTCGTCAAGGTCCTCGACAAGAAGCGCGCGCTGATCGAGCAGGGGCGCAAGATCGAGTGGCACCCGGACATGTTCCGCAAGCGCTACGAGGACTGGGTCGAGGGCCTCAACCAGGATTGGTGCGTCAGCCGCCAGCGCTACTTCGGCGTGCCGATCCCGGTGTGGTACGCGGTGCGCGACGACGGCAGCGTCGACTACGACGACCTGATCCTGCCGCGGCGCGAGGACCTTCCCGTCGACCCGTCGGCGGAGCCGCCTCCGGGCCGCTCCGAGGACGAGCGGGGGCGGCCGGGAGGCTTCGTCGGCGACCCCGACGTGTTCGACACGTGGGCGACGTCCGCGCTGACGCCGATGATCGCGTCGGGGTGGCCCGACGACGACCGGCACCGCGACCTGTACCCGGGCGACCTGCGGCCGCAGGGGCACGACATCATCCGCACGTGGGCGTTCGTCACGATCACGCGCTCGTTGCTCGAGGACGGCTCGATCCCGTGGCGCCACGTCGCGATCAGCGGATGGATCCTCGACCCCGACCGCAAGAAGATGTCGAAGTCGAAGGGCAACGCCATCGTGCCGACCGAGATCCTCGACCGCCACGGCCCCGACGCGGTGCGCTACTGGTCGGCCTCGGCGCGCCTCGGCGTCGACGCCGCGTTCGACCCCAACGTCTTCAAAGAGGGACGCCGGCTCGTCACCAAGCTGCGCAACGCGGCGCGTCTCGTCTCCGGCTACGAGGGCGAGTCGGGCGAGCCGCGGCACCCGCTCGACCGCGCCCTCGTGGCGCGCCTCGCGCGGCTCGTCGACGACGTCACCGCGCGCTGGGACGAGTGGGACCACGCCGGCGCGCTCGACGCGACCGAGACGTGGTTCTGGAGCGACTTCTGCGACAACTACCTCGAGCTGTCGAAGCAGCGCGCCTACGGCGGCGATCCGTCCGCGCTCGGAGCGCTGCGATGCGCGCTCGACGTCGTCGTGCGCCTGTTCGCGCCGGTGCTGCCGTACGTGACGGAGGACGTCTACAACGAGGGCCGCGCCGAGCCGGCTTCCGTGCACCGCGCGCCGTGGCCGGCCGCGAGCGAGCTTCCCGGCGGGCACGACGACGGCTGCTTCGACGCCGCGGTCGCGGTCGTGACGCAGGTGCGCAAGGCCAAGTCCGAGGCGAAGGTGTCGTTGAAGTTCCCGGTGGAGCGGCTCGTGGTGCGGGGGCCGCGCGCGACGCTCGACGTGCTCGAGCCGGTGATGGCGGACGTGTGCGCGACGGCCAACGTCGAGAGCCACGAGCTCGTCGCCGACGACGCCGACGACGCCGACGAGCTGCGCGCCGAGGTGACGCTCGGCGAGCGTCCGTCCTGACGTCCGTGAGCTTCGCCGAGGCGAGCGCCTACCTGGAGGAGCTCGGCGTCGACGCGATGAAGTCGGCGTCTCCGTCGCTGCACCGCATCGAGGCGCTGTGCGACGCGCTCGACCACCCCGAGCGGCGCGTGCGCGCGATCCACGTGACCGGCACGAACGGCAAGACGTCGACGGCGCGCCTCGCCGCGTCGCTGTTGTCAGCCACCGGCCTCACCGTCGGCACGTACACGTCCCCGCACTTGCAGCGGATCACCGAGCGCATCGCGCGCGGCGGCGAGCCGCTTGGCGACGACGAGTTCGGCGACGTGTTCGCGCACGTGCGTCCGTACCTCGACGCGGTCGAGGCGCGCCTCGGCGAGCGCCTGACGTTCTTCGAGGTGCTCACCGGCATGTTCTTTTTGTGGGCGGCCGACGCGCCGGTCGACGCGGTCGTGGTCGAGGTCGGGCTCGGGGGGCGGTGGGACGCGACCAACGTCGTCCACGGCGACGTCGCGGTCGTCACCAACGTCGGTCTCGACCACACGGCCCTGCTCGGTGACGCGCGCGAGACGATCGCCAAGGAGAAGGCGGGCATCGTCAAGCCGTCGTCCTACGTCGTGACCGCGGAGCGCACGCCGGCGATCCTCGACGTCGTCGAGGAGCAGGCGGCGGGCGTCGGCGCGCGCGTCGCCGCAGTCGGGCGCGACTTCGACGTCCTCGACAACCGCACCGCGGTCGGCGGCCGCTACCTCTCGGTGCGCACGAGCGCGCGCTCGTACCACGAGCTCTACGTGCCGCTGCACGGCCGCCACCAGGGCGTCAACGCCGCGACCGCGCTCGAGGCCGTGACCGCGTTCCTGCCCGCGCGCGAGCTCGACGACGACGTCGTGCTGGAGGGCCTCGCGCGCACCGACGTGCCCGGACGTCTCGAGACGATCCCCGGCGACGGCGCCACGGAGACGTCCGTCGTGCTCGACGTCGCGCACAACCCCGACGGCATGTCGGCGCTCGTCGCGAGCCTCGTCGAGGCGTTCGCGTTCGAGCGCGTCGTGTTCGTCGCCGGGATCCTCGCCGACAAGGACCACCGCGGCATGCTCGCGGAGATGGCGCGCGTCCCGTGCGCGCTCGTCGCGACGCAGGCGCGCTCGATGCGCTCGGTCGATCCGGACGAGCTGCGCGCGGCCGCGGCCGACGCCGGGATCGAGTGCGACGTGGTGCCCGACGTGGGGGCCGCGCTCGCCGCGGCGCGCGCTCGCGCGGGGCTCGACGACCTCGTGTGCGTCACGGGGTCGCACTACGTCGTCGGCGAGGCGCGCACGTCGCTGCTCGGCCCCCGATGACGGCGTCGCACGGCCTCACGCTCCTCGTCGACGCGCCGAGCCTCGTCTACCGCGCGTACTTCTCGACGCCCGACACGGTGCGCGCG
>DASZZZ010000022.1:0-17990 GCA_036260375.1 Actinomycetota bacterium | reverse complement strand
AGCGGACCTGCTCGAAGCCGACACGACGCCGGTGCATCCCGCCCGCGTCTACGGCGAGCTGCGCCGCGTTCTGGACCGCGACGCGGTGGTGATAGGCGACGGCGGTGACTTCGTGTCGTTCGCCGGGCGGTTCGTCGACAGCTACACACCCGGCTGCTGGCTCGACCCCGGTCCCTACGGCTGCCTGGGGACCGGCATGGGCTACGCTGGGGCGGCTCGCCTCGCGCGGCCGTCGCAGCAGGTCTGCGCGCTGCTGGGGGACGGCGCCGCCGGCTTCGGGCTGATGGACGCGGACACGCTGGTGCGCCACGACCTGCCGGTCGTGATGGTGGTGGGCAACAACGGCATCTGGGCGCTGGAGAAGTTCCCCATGCAGCAGCTCTATGACGGCTGGGACACGGCTGCCGATCTACGGCCCGAGACCGCCTACGACCGGGTCGTCGAGGCGCTCGGTGGCGCCGGAGAGACGGTGGAGACGCCGGCCGAGCTTGGCCCCGCGCTGCGCCGCGCCTTCGATTCCGGCGTGCCGTACCTCGTGAACGTCCGGACGGACCCCGCGGCCGTGTACCCGCGCTCGACGACGCTCATGTAGCTACGCGCCCGCTAGAATTACTGCGTCACATGTCAGTCAAGACACTCATCCCAGCCCACCACAACATGGTGTCGCTGCTCGGGTCGCGGGACGAACTGCTGAAGCTCATCGAGAGCGCGTTCGACGTCACCATTCTGGTGCGCGGCAATGAGATTACGGTCACCGGCCCGGACGAGGAAGCTCGCAAGGTCGTACACCTCTTCGACGAGCTCGTGCGGCTTCTCGACCTCGGGCAGGGCATCGACCATGCCGACGTCAGCGCGTCCATCGCGATGGTCCAGCAAGCCGAGCAGCTCAACCCGTCGGAGGTGCTGTCCGACGCTGCCCTGACCCACCGCGGCCGTGTGATCCGCCCGAAGACCGCGGGGCAGAAGCGCTACCTCGACGCGATCCGCCAGAACACCGTCGTGTTCGGGATCGGCCCCGCCGGCACCGGCAAGACGTACCTCGCGATGGCCATGGCCGTCCTCGCGCTGCGGCGCAAGGAGGTCACCCGCATCATCCTCACGCGGCCCGCCGTCGAAGCCGGCGAGCGCCTCGGGTTCCTGCCGGGGACGCTGTTCGAGAAGATCGACCCGTACCTGCGGCCGCTGTTCGACGCGCTCCACGACATGATGGACGCCGAGCAGCTGGCGTTGCTGATGGAGCGCGGCACGATCGAGGTCGCGCCGCTCGCGTACATGCGAGGCCGAACCCTCAACGACAGCTTCATCGTGCTCGATGAGGCGCAGAACACGACGCCCGAGCAGATGAAGATGTTCCTCACGCGCCTCGGCTTCGGCTCCAAGGCGGTCGTCACGGGCGACGTGACCCAGGTCGACCTCCCCGCCGGCGCGCGCTCGGGGCTCGTCGTCATCGAGGAGATCCTCACGGGGATCAGCGGCGTGTCGTTCACCCACCTCGACGCGCGCGACGTCGTCCGGCACAAGATCGTGCAGGACATCGTCGAGGCGTACCGGCTCTACGCCGATGCCAAGAAGCAATAGCGCCGTGGACGTGTTCGTCACGAACGAACAGGACGTCCCCGTCGACGAGGTGCGCGTCTCGTCGCTCGCGCGCCACACGCTCTCGCTCGAGGACGTCGACGACGGCGCCGAGTTGTCGATCCTGTTCGTCGCCCCCGACCACATCCAGCGGCTCAACGAGCGCTTCGCGGGCGACGACTACGCGACCGACGTGCTGGCGTTCCCGATGATGGAGGAGGAGGACGACGACGGCGCTCTCGTGCTCGGCGACGTCGTGATCTGCCCCGGGGTGGCGAGGCAGAACGCGCACCGCCTCGGTCACTCGCTCACGGCAGAGATCGACGAGCTCCTCGTGCACGGCACGCTCCACCTGCTCGGCTACGACCACCAGCGCGCCGACGACAAGGCTCGCATGGACCGCCGCACGCGCGAGGTCCTCGAGTCGTTCGCGCCGCCGCACAAACGATGACCGCCGACCTCGTCTCGGCCGGCGCGATCGTCCTTCTGGTGGTCGTGGCGGGGGTCTCGGCGATGGCCGAGGCGGCGATCGCGCGCGTCAACCGCGTCAAGGCGCACCACCTCGCCGAGCACGACTCCAAGGGGGCCGCGCGGCTCCTCGCCATCGTCGAGGACCCGGCTCCGTTCATGAACGTCCTGCTGCTCGTGCGCCTGCTCGCGCAGGTCGGCGCCACCGTGCTCGCCACCGCGCTGGCGCTGCGCCACCTCGACGACGCGGGTGAGGTCGTCGCGGTCGTGGTGATGACGCTGCTGCTGTTCGTGCTCGCGGAGGCGGTGCCGAAGACCTACAGCGTGCGGTCGACCGACCGCGTCGCCACGGTCCTCGCGCGGCCCACGTATGCGCTCGGTCGCGTCCTCAAGCCGCTCGGGCGGCTGCTCATCCTCGTCACCAACGCCGTCATGGTCCCGTTGCCCGGGCGCGGCCTGCCCAAGGGGCCGTTCATCACCGAGGAGGAGATCCGCGACATGGTCGACGTCGCGGAGGAGGCCAAGGCGATCGAGGAGGAGGAGCGCGAGCTCATCCACTCCATCTTCGAGTTCGGCGACACCGTCGTGCGCGAGGTGATGGTGCCGCGCCCCGACATGGTCACGATGCCGGCGGGCGCGAGCCTCGGAGAGGCGCTCGACGTGGCGCTCGAGGCCGGCTACTCGCGCATCCCGGTCTACGAGGGCGACAACGACAACATCGTCGGCGTGCTGTACGCGAAGGACCTCCTCAAGCGCATCCACGAGAAGCGCGACGACGTGCGCGCCGCGGCGCTGGCGCGCGCCCCGCTGTTCGTGCCGGAGCAGAAGAAGGTGGCGGAGCTGCTGCGCGAGATGCAGCAGCGCCACGTCCACATGGCGATCGTCGTCGACGAGTACGGGGGCACGGCCGGGGTCGTGACGATCGAGGACCTCATCGAGGAGATCGTCGGAGAGATCGTCGACGAGTACGACCAGGAGGAGCCGCTCGTCGAGCCGGTCGACGAGGCGACGATCAGGGTCGACGCCAAGATGCCGATCGACGAGGTCAACGAGCTCCTCGGCGCCAACCTGCCGCACGACGAGTGGGACACCGTCGGCGGGCTCGTGTTCGGGCTCACCGGCCGCGTCCCGATCGCGGGCGAGAAGGTCCGCTACGACTCGCTCGAGTTCACCACGGAGCGCGTCGCCGGCCGGCGCATCCAGAAGGTCGTGATCGAGAAGGTCGCGCCGCCCGAGCGCGACGACGGATGACGGGGGCCGGCCCCGCGCAGGAGGCGTTCCGCAGCGGCTTCGTCGCGGTCGTCGGACGCCCCAACGTCGGCAAGTCGACGCTCGTCAACGCCCTCGTCGGCTCGAAGGTCGCGATCACGTCGGAGAGGCCGCAGACGACGCGCTCGGCGGTGCGCGGGATCATGACGGCGCCCGGCGTGCAGGTCGTGTTCGTCGACACGCCCGGCTACCACAAGCCGCGCACGCTGCTCGGCCGCAGACTCAACGACGTCGTGCGCGCGGCGTGGTCCGACGTCGACCTCGCGCTGTTCGTGGTCGACGGCCACGCCGGCGTCGGCCGCGGCGACGAGCGGGTCGCGGCCGACCTCGCGGCGGCCCGCGGCCCGCGGCTCTGCGTCGTCAACAAGGTCGACGCCATGCGGCGCGACGACGTCCTCGCTGCGCTCGCGGCCGCGGCGCGCCTCGGCGACTTCGACGAGTTCGTGCCGGCGTCGGCGCGCACGGGCGACGGCGTCGACCTGCTGCGCGACCTCGTCGTCGGCCGGATGCGCGAGGGCCCCATGTACTATCCGGCGGGAACGAGCACGGACCAGCCCCCGCCGGCGTTCGTCGCCGAGCTCGTGCGCGAGAAGCTCTTGCGCCGCACGCACGAGGAGGTCCCGCACTCGATCGCCGTCGTCACCGAGGACTTCGACGAGCGCGACGACGGGCTGCTCGAGATCCGAGCCACGGTGTTCGTCGAACGCGACTCGCAGAAGGGCATCGTGATCGGCAAGGGCGGCGCGACGATCAAGGCGGCGGGCACGGAGGCACGCGAGGAGACGGAGTTGCTGTTCGGACACAAGGTGTTCCTCGACCTGCGCGTGAAGGTCGAGCCCGACTGGCAGCGGCGCACGCACGCACTCGAGCGCCTCGGGTTCGGCGCGTGAGGGACGCGCCCGCATACGACGTCCGCAACCTCCGCAAGGTGTACGCGGCGCCGCCGGTCGTCGCGAACGACGGCATCTCGTTCGAGGTCCGCCAGGGCGACGCGTTCGGCCTCCTCGGGCCGAACGGCGCCGGCAAGACGACGCTCGTGCGCCAGTGCGTCGGGCTGCTGACGCCGACGTCGGGCGAGGTCCGGCTGTTCGGAGAGGCGGTGTCGGCGGGACGTGCGTCGGGCGGGCGCGTGGGGCGCACGGTGGCGTACCTGCCGCAGGGCGCGCTCGCGCTCGGCGAGCTGCGCGTCGGCGAGGCCCTGCGCTGGACCGGGATGCTGCGCGGCCTCCCGCGCCGCACCGCGGCGTCGGAGGCGGCCGAGCTCCTCGGCGCGCTCGCGCTGGAGGGCCTCGCGGAGCGCCAGGTTCGCAAGCTCTCGGGCGGGCAGCGGCGGCTCGTACAGATCGGCATGACGCTCGTCGGGCGCCTGCCGGTGCTGATCCTCGACGAGCCGACCGCCGACGTCGACCCCGCGCTCCGGCAGCGCATCTGGGACCTCGTCTCGGCGCGCGCCGCGGCGGGGGCCGCGGTGGTGCTCGTGACGCACGACGTCGCCGAGGCCGAGCGCGTCCTCGACCGCGTCGCCATCCTCGACGCCGGCCGCGTCGTCGCGGCGGGATCCCCGGCCGAGCTCAAGGCGCGGCTCGCGCGCCGCACGCGCATCGACGTCGTCGTGGCCGACGGCGCCGCGCTCGACCCGCACGAGCTCGCCGCCGCGGTCGGCGGCGACAGCCGCGTGCGCGGCCGCCACGTCAGCGCGTGGGTCCCGGCGGAGGACGCGGTGCCGGCGCTCGACAAGGCGCTGGCGTGCGCGGGGGCCGGTGCGCTCGAGGACGTGCGGCTGGTCACCCCGACCCTCGAGGACGTCTACCTCGAAGTGACGGGACGCTCGATCGCGGAGCGCGACGCGTCGTGAGCGCGGCACCGACCGGTGCGCGCGGCCGTTTCGTCGTGCTGCTGTGGATGCAGCTCGCGCGGCTGCGGACGTCGTGGCGTCCCTACCTCATCGTGTCGTCGCTGATGCCGCTCGGCATCGCGGTGCTCATGCGCGCGGTGATGACCGACGAGCAGGTGCGCGACTTCGGCGTCCAGATCGTCGCGGGGTCCGCGGTCCTCGCGATCGCCATGACCGCGGTCGTCATGCTCGCCCAGCGCGTCGCGTGGATGCGCGAGAGCGGCGCGCTCGAGCTGTTCGCGACGCTGCCCGTGTCGCGCGCCGCGGTCGTCGGCGCGGTGCTGCTCGGGTTCGCCGCGTTCGCGCTGCCCGGGACCGTCGTCGTCCTCGTCGCCGGCGCCGCGCTGTTCGACCTGTCGTTCGCGGCGCTGTGGGCGGCGGTGCCGGTGTGGGCGCTGGGGTCGTTCGCGCTGGCGGGGCTCGGGGTCGCGATCGGCTTCGGCGCGCCCGACGAGCAGCTCGCCGGCATGTACTCGAACCTCGCCATGATGGCCGTGCTGTTCCTCGGCATCCTGCCCCCGTCGAAGCTGCCGTCGTGGCTCGGCCCCGTGCGCGCCGTCCTGCCCTCGACCTACGCGGTCGACGCGCTCAAGCCCGGGCTCGCCGGCGCCCCGTCGGGCTCGCAGCTGTGGGACCTGCTCGTGCTCGCGCTGTTCGGGGCGCTATCCTTTGCCGCCGTCAGGGGGCCGCTGTGGCCCCGCGCCGAGTAGGCGACGGAGGCGAGCGAGGATGCCGCAGGCGACCGTCAAGCGCTACGACTCGGTCACGCGCACCGGCGTGCTCGTGGCCGACGACGGCGCCACGGAGTACCCGATCGACCCCGCCGGCATGGATTCGGGGATGTTCCGCTTCCTGCGCCCCGGCCAGCGGGTCACGTTCGACTTCGTGACCGAGGACGGCGAGCGCAAGGTCCGCAACCTGCGCATCGGCATCGCATGACGCCGGCGCGCACGACGCGCCCGACGCGCGGACGGCCGTGAGCGACGGCGACGACGCGCCGCCGCGGTTCTGCTGGGCCGACCTCGCGACGGCCGACGCCGCCGCGGCGATCCGCTTCTACGGCGCGCTGTTCGGGTGGCGCCACGAGGACGTCCCGGTCGAGGGCGCGGGGACCTACACGATGCTGCGCCTCGACGAGCGCGACGTCGCGGCGCTGTACGAGGCCGACGCAGACGACGAGTCGCCCGCCCACTGGAACGCGTACGTGTGCGTTGCCGACGCCGACGCCGCGACCGGCGCGGCGCAAGAGCTCGGGGCGACGCTCGTCGCGGCCCCCTTCGACGTCGCCGACGCGGGACGCATGGCCGTCGTGCGCGACCCCGCCGGCGCGGTCGTGTCGGTGTGGCAGCCGCGCCGCCACGCGGGCGCCGCCGCGGCCGGGGAGCCGGGCGCGTTCGCGGGGGCCGAGCTCGCGACGCCGGACGCCGCCGCGGCCGAGCGCTTCTACCGCGCGCTGTTCGGGTGGAGCGCGGTCGCGGATCCCGACGGCCGCGTCGTGTTCGAGGCGCGCGGCCGGCGCGTCGCGGGCCTCTACGACCTCGCCGCCGCGGGCGTCGACGACGTGCCGCCGCACTGGGTCGTGCAGTTCGCGGTCGACGACTGCGACGTCGCGGCGGCGCGCGTGCGCGCGCTCGGCGGCGGCGTGCTCGTCGAGCCGTCCGAGGCGCCCGCCGGGCGCGTCGCGACCGTGCACGACCCCCACGGCGCGTCGTTCGCGATCGTCGCCGCGACCGCGGCGTAGGAGCGCGCGCCTCCGCCACCACGGGCGCGCCCGCGTCTACGCTTGGACGACCATGCCAGGGCTCTACAAGGACGAGGCCGTCGTCCTCAAGACGATCAAGCTGGGCGAGGCGGATCGCATCGTCACGCTGTTCACGCGCGCCAACGGCAAGGTGCGCGCCGTCGCCAAGGGCATCCGCAAGACCAAGAGCCGCTTCGGCGCGCGTCTCGAGCCGTTCACGCACGCCACGCTCGTCGTCTACCGGGGCCGCGATCTCGACGTCGTCACGTCGGCCGACATCGTCACCTCGTTCCACGAGATCCGCGACCACTACCCCTCGCTGACGTCGGCCGCGGCGCTCGCCGAGATGGTCGACAAGATCACGCCCGAGCGCGAGCGCGCGTTCTCGACCTACGCCCTGCTGCTCGCGGGGCTCCACGCGCTCGCGGAGCGGCGCGGCGAATCGGTGGTGCCCGCGTTCGCCGTCAAGCTCCTGTCGATCTCCGGCTACCACCCGCACCTGTCGGCGTGCTCGAGCTGCGGCGGAGGCGGCCCGTTCGCCGGGCTCAGCGCGGCGGTCGGTGGCTCCGTGTGCGAGCGCTGCGCGCGCGCCGATCGCAGCGCGTACCGCATGCCGCCCGACCGCATCCCGCTGCTCGGGCGGCTGCTCGCGTCGGACTTCGGTCATCCCGCCGAGCCGGACGCCGTCGCGGATCTCGTGCGCGCGCTGCGCGGCTACGCCGAGTACCACCTCGAGCGGCCGCTGCGGGGTCTGCGCTTCGTGGCGACCTGACGTGACCGAGCGCTGGGAGGAGACGCCGCGCCACGTCGCCATCATCATGGACGGCAACGGCCGCTGGGCCGAGGCGCGCGGGCTCCCGCGCACCCGCGGTCACGTCGCCGGCGAGCAGGCGCTGTTCGACGTCGTCGAGGGCGCGCTCGAGGCCGGCATCCGCTACCTCTCGGTGTACGCGTTCTCGACCGAGAACTGGTCGCGCCCGCGCGCCGAGGTCGACTTCCTGCTCGGCTTCAACCGCGCCCTGCTGCGCCAGCGGCGCGACCACCTCCACCAGCGCGGCGTCCGCATCCGGCGGGTCGGGCGGCGCGAGCCCGTGCCCGACGACGTGCTCGACGAGTTCACGCACGCCGAGGCGCTCACCGCCCGCAACGACCGCTTGGACCTGCTCGTGTGCTTCAACTACGGCGGTCGCGCCGAACTCGTCGACGCGGCGCGCGCGGGATCGATCCCCGACAACCTCTACGCGCCGGACGTCCCCGACGTCGATCTGCTGATTCGGACGTCGGGCGAGAAGCGGCTGTCGAACTTCCTGCTGTGGCAGTCGGCCTACGCGGAGCTCTACTTCACCGACGCGCTGTGGCCCGACTTCGACCGGCGCGCGCTGTTCGAGGCGCTCGCCGACTACGCGCGTCGTAGACGACGCTTCGGCGGGCTGTAGGTCGTCCGCCGCCCTCGCACCCGTTCGAGCCCTGTGCTAGCGTTCCCGACGATCGATCGAGGGGGGTCACCTGGCGAGCGTGTGCTGCCTGCCCCCCGGAGGAAAGGGAGTGTTGCAGTGGCTCAGGGCACGGTCAAGTGGTTCAGCAACGACAAGGGCTACGGGTTCATCTCGCAGTCCGACGGTGAGGACGTCTTCGTGCACTTCTCGGCCATCCAGATCGAGGGCTACAAGTCCCTCGAGGAGGGGCAGTCGGTCGAGTTCGACATCACGGACGGTCCGAAGGGCAAGCAGGCGTCCAACGTCCGGCCGCTGTAAACCCACGCGACGAAACCCTTCGAAGCG
This sequence comes from Actinomycetota bacterium, assembly GCA_036260375.1. Lineage (GTDB taxonomy): Bacteria > Actinomycetota > CADDZG01 > CADDZG01 > WHSQ01 > DASZZZ01. Next base: position 9,262 of record DASZZZ010000022.1, on the reverse strand, counting down.
GCCCCCGGTCGGGGGCCGCTTCGCTTTTTCCGCTCACGCGCGCGTCGACGCGCGGCCGCGCCCGTGTCGCGCCGGAGCCGCGCGGGGCATGATCGACGCACCGGACCGTCGAAGGGAGAGCGCATGACCTTCCTCTACATGGCGACGCGCGGCGCGTCGGACGCCACGCTCGCGTCGATGCCGCTGCACCTCGCGGCGAACGGCTCGCTCGAGGCGGGCCACGACGTCTCGGTCGTGCTCGCGGGCGACGCGACCGAGATCGTCGTCGGCGACGCCGCCGACACCATCCAGGGGCTCGGCGTGCCGCCACTGCGCGACCTCGTCGCGAAGCTGCGCGAGCACGACGTTCCCGTCTACGTCTGAAAGGCGTGCGCGGTCGCCCGTGGGGCGACCGAGGACGGCCTCGAGGCGTTCGGGGGCCGGTGGGTCACGCCGCCGGACGTCGCGCGCCTGTGCGCGGAGGCCGACAAGGTCCTGACGTTCTGAGGGCTCAGGGGCCGGGCGCGCCGCCCTGCGACGGCGGCGCGCCCGAGTCCTCGTCCTCGCCGGTGTCGTCGGCGTCGCGCAGGCCCGGGCCGATCGCCGCCGCGAGCACGCCCGCGTTCGGCAGCGCGACCGCACCCGTCTCGGTGACGAGGTCGGTGTAGAAGAGCCCGATCTCGGTGACGCGGCCCTCGTACTGGCCGCCCAGGGGGCCGGAGCGGAGCACGACGTCGTCGCCGACCGCGAACGGCCGCACGACGAGCAGCACGATGCCGGCGAAGAAGTTGCCGAGCGTCTGTTGCGCCGCGATGCCGAGCACGACTCCGGTGATCGCCCCGCCCAGCAGGAGCGAGCCGGTGTCGACGCCGAGCGCGCCGAGGAGCACGAGCAGCACCAGCGCGTAGCCGACGATCGTGATCAGCAGCGAGATCGTCGCGGCGCGGCGAGTCCCGACGTGCTCCTCGCTGCCGACGCGCGCGCCGCGGGCCGCGGCGCGCACCGCGACGACGCCCGCGACCAGGAACAGCGCGGCCCCGCACAGCCCGACGACCTCGTCGACGTCGAGGCTCTTGTCGAAGACCTTCACGATCCCCTGACCGCGCAGGCTCGGGTTCTTGTCGTCGCCGAGATCGAGGTCCGTCAGTGCGAAGCCGACGATCGCGACGACGGCCGCGAGCGCGGCGCGCACGAGGCTGCGGCGCGCGGCTCGGGCGGACGGTGTCGTCATGCGCCGCAACCTATCGCGGCCCCCGTCACGAGCGCGCGTCGTCGAGCTCGCGCGCGCGCGGCTCGATGACCACCTGCACGACGCGCCGCCGGTGCATCGCGCGCACGCGCAGGCGCCACGGGCCGTGCTCGACGGCGTCGCGCCGCTTCGGGATGCGCCCGAGGCGGTCCATGAGGAAGCCGGCGACGGTCTCGTACTCGCCCTCCGGGAGCTCGACGCCGAGCCGGTCGGCGGCCTCGTCGATCCGCAGGCCCCCGGGCACGACGTAGCGGTCGCGGCCGAGCACCTCGACGCCGAGCTCGCTGACGTCGTGCTCGTCGCGGATGTCGCCGACGAGCTCCTCGAGCAGGTCCTCGATCGTCACGACGCCCGCGGTGCCGCCGTGCTCCTCGACGACGAGCGCGAAGTGGACGCGCTCGCGCCGCATGTCGAGCAGCAGCTCCTGGAGGTTGCGCGACTCGGGGACGACGAGCATCGGGCGCACGAGCTCGGGCGCCAGCGGGCGGTCGCGGTCTGCGGGCGCGACCCGCAGCAGGTCCTTGGCGTGGAAGAACCCGACGACGTCGTCGAGGTCGCCGCGGTACACGGGCAGACGCGTGTGGCCGCTGTCGACGACGACGCGCTCGACGGCGGCGGGGGTCGCGTCGACCGGGACCGCGGTGATTTCGGTGCGCGGCACCATGGCGGCCCCCGCGTCGCGGCCGCCGAAGCCGATCGCGCCCGACAGCAGCCGCTCCTCGAACTTGCCGAGCATGCCCTCGCGCGCCGACTCCACGACCATGGCGCCGATCTCCTCCGCGGTGTGCGCCGACTCGACCTCGTCGACCGGCTCGACGCGCAGCATCCGCAGGATCGCGTTCGCCAGCGCGTTGAGAAGGCGCACGAACGGCCGGAACGCGTTGGCGTAGATCCGCATGGGGATCGCGAGCCACAGCGCGGTCTGCTCGGGCTCGGCGATCGCGACGTTCTTCGGCGCCATCTCGCCGACGACCATGTGGAGGTAGACGACGATCGCGAGCGCGACGACGAACGAGATCGTGTGCAGGACGCCCTCGGGCAGCTCGACGACCGACGCGAGCGCGATCTCGATCAGGTGCGCGACCGCGGGCTCGGCGACCGCGCCGAGCCCCAGCGACGCCATCGTGACGCCGAGCTGCGCGGCGGCGAGCATGAACGACAGCTCGCGCACCGACTTCATCGCGACGCGGGCGCGCGCGTCGCCCTGCGCCTCGAGGCTCTCGAGCTTGGTGCGGCGCGCCGCGATGAGCGCGAACTCCGCGCCGACGAAGAAGCCGTTCGCGACGAGCAGCAGGAGCGCGAGGAGCGCGTACGACCACGTCACGGCTCGCCGCCGCCGTCGCGCTCGGGGGCGGTCGCGACGACGGTCGCGATGCGGTGACGCTCCATCTCGGCGACCTCGAGCCGCCACCCGTCGTGCTCGAGGCGCGCGCCCCGCTCCGGGATGCGGTCGAAGCGCCACAGCAGGAAGCCTGCGAGCGTGTCGTACGGCCCCTCGGGGAGCTCGAGGCCGCACGCCTCTCGCACCTCGTCGGGATGAAGCAGGCCCGGCAGCACGTGCACGCCCACGGGAGCCGCGCCGCGCGCGGGGACCGGGCCGCCGGAGGGGTCGTGCTCGTCCTCGATGTCGCCGACGATCTCCTCGAGGATGTCCTCGAGCGTGACGATGCCGGCGGTGCCGCCGAACTCGTCGACGACGACCGCGAGCTGGCGGCGCTCGCGCCGCATCTGGAGCAGCAGCGACTCCAGGTCGCGCGACTCGGGGACGAACAGCGCGTCGCGCGCGATGCGGGTGACCGGCGTCGCGTCGCGCGCGTCGGCGGGCAGCGCGTAGCCGTCCTTGACGTGCGCGATGCCCACGACGTCGTCGAGGTCGTCGCGGAACACGGGGAAACGGGAGTGTCCGGTGTCGAGCGCGACGCGCTGCATGTCGCCGACGGTCGCGTCGTGGGGGAGCGCCGCGACCGACGTGCGCGGCACGAGCGCGTCGGCCGCGGTCTTGTCCGGAAAGCTCAGCGAACGCGCGAGGAGCGAGAACTGCTCCTCGGGCAGCGCCCCGCGGGCGCGCGACGCGTGCACCAGGAGATCGAGCTCCTCCAGCGAGCGGACCGGGATCAGCTCCTCGCGCGGCTCGATGCGGAACAGGCGCACGGTCCAGTTGGCGCCCGAGTTCAAGACGACGATCAGCGGGCGCGCCAGCGTGTTGAAGGCGCGCAGCGCGCCGGTCGCGGCGAACGCGACGCGCTCCGGCTCCGCGATCGCGATGTTCTTGGGCACGAGCTCGGCGACGACCATCTCGGCCGAGGTCGCGAGCACGAGCGCGAGCGCGACCGACACCGCGAACGACGAGCTCGGCGGCAGTCCCGCGGCCTCGAGCAGCGGGCGCAGCGCGCGCCCGATCGTGGGCTCGGCCGCAAACCCGACGAGCAGCGATGTCACGGTGATCCCGAGCTGCGCGCCCGACAGCTGGAACGACAGGCTCCGCAGCGCCGCGACGACGCCCTCGGCGCGGCGGTCCCCGGCCGCGGCGCGCGCCTCCGCCCGCTGACGGTCGACCGCGACGAGCCCGAACTCGCCGGCCACGAACAGGGCGTGCGCCGCGATGAGCAGCGTCACGGCGAGCAGCCCGAGGGCGATTTCTATGGCGGTCCTCTCTCCCGGCTCTCCGGCCCCCGTCGCCCCTCAGGATATGGCGTCGGGGACCGCGCCCCCGGAGTCGCGGCCGGCGCGCAGGTAGCCCGCGACGTTGGCCACGACCGCCGCGAGCGGCACCGCGATGAACGCGCCGGCGATGCCGGCGAGGATGCCGCCGGCCGTGAGCGCCAGCAGCACGACGACCGGGTGCAGCTTGAGCGCGCGCCCCATGACCATGGGCTGGAGGACGTCGCCCTCGACCTGTTGGATGCCCGTGACAATCGCGATCACGATGAGCATGTCGAGCGGCCCCTCGGTCGCGAGCGCGACCAGCGCCGCGACGAGGCCCGCGAGGAACGCGCCGACCACCGGGAAGAAGCCGCCGAGGAACGTCAGCAGCGCGAGGGGCAGCACGAGCGGCACGCCGACGATCAACAGCCCGATCCCGATCAGCACCGCATCGACGAACGCGATCACCGCGGTGCCGCGCACGTAGGCGCCTAGCGTCGCCCACGCGCGGCGGCCGATCTCGCGCGCGTCGTCGCGGTGGCGGGCGTCGACCTGCTCGGTGAACCAGCGCCACATCGCGCGCCCGTCCTTGACGAAGAAGAACGTCAGCACGAGGGTGAGCAGGAGCCCCGCGACCGCCTCGACCGCCGCGACGGCGCCGGCGAGAGCGCCCTGCGTGATCGCGCCGCTGCTCTCGCGCAGCCGTTGGCTCGCCTGGTCGACGTAGCGCTGCACGTCGTTGCGGCTGAGCTCGAGGGGGCCCTCGCTCAGCCACGTCAGCACGCGCTCGCTGCCGGCCCTCACGTCCGCGCCGAGCGTTCCGAGCTCGGTCGCGACCTGGGGCGCCATCAGCGCGACGGCGCTGGCGAGCAGCGCGAGCGCGCCGCCGAGCACGGCCCACGTCGCGAGCAGCTTGGGCCAGCCGCGGTCGGCGAGCCAGTGGGCGGGCGGCGCGAGGATCGCCGACAGGAACAGCGCGACGATCACCGGCAGCACGAGCAGGCGCAGCTGGACGAGCGCCCACACCGACACGGCGACCGCGGCGACGACCACGAGCAGGCGCCACGCGACCGCCGCGCTCTTGTCGAGTGCGGGGGACACGCGCGCCGGCCGCGGGCGCGCGGCGAGGTCGTCGCGGGCCGCTCGCATTGCGTCGCTTACTACCCGTCGCGGCCCCCCGACTATCATCCGGGGATGGCCGGAGCGTCCCTCGACACCATCGTCAACCTCTGCAAACGCCGCGGGATCGTGTTCCCGTCGAGCGAGATCTACGGCGGGCTGCGCTCGGCGTGGGACTGGGGACCGCTCGGCGTCGAGCTCAAGCGCAACGTCAAGAACGAGTGGTGGCGCGCGATGGTCCACCTGCGCGGCGACGTCGTCGGCCTCGAGAGCTCGATCCTGATGTCGCCGAGCGTGTGGGAGGCGTCCGGGCACGTCGAGACGTTCACCGATCCGCTCGTCGAGTGCACGCATTGCCACCACCGCTTCCGCGCCGACCACGTCGACCTCGCGAAGGCGTGCCCCGACTGCGGGCGGGGGCCGGACTGGACCGAGCCGCGCAACTTCAACCTCATGTTCAAGACGCACATGGGGCCGGTGGAGGACTCCGCGAGCGTCGTCTACCTGAGACCCGAGACGGCCCAGGGCATGTTCGTCGACTTCGCCCACGTGCAGACGACCGCGCGCAAGAGGATTCCCTTCGGCATCGCGCAGCAGGGGAAGTCGTTCCGCAACGAGATCACGCCCGGCAACTTCGTGTTCCGGACGCGCGAGTTCGAGCAGATGGAGATGGAGTTCTTCGTCGAGCCCGGCACCGACGACGAATGGCTCGAGTACTGGCTCGAGGAGCGCATGCGCTGGTACCGCGACCTCGGGATGCGGATGGACAAGGTGCGCCTGCGCGAGCACGAGCGCGACGAGCTGTCGCACTACGCCAAGCGCACGTTCGACATCGAGTACGACTTCCCCGGCATGGGCTGGAGCGAGCTCGAGGGCATCGCCAACCGCACCGACTTCGACCTCAAGGCGCACGCCGAGCGCTCGGGCGCGGATCTCACGTACTACGACGCGGAGAACGACCGCCGCTACACCCCCTACGTCGTCGAACCGGCGCTCGGGGTGGAGCGCTGCGTGCTCGCGTTCCTCGTGGACGCGTACCGCGAGGAGGAGGCGCCGACCGCGTCGGGCAAGACCGAGCGCCGCACCGTGCTCGCGCTGCATCCCGCCCTCGCGCCGTACAAGGTCGCCGTGCTGCCGCTGTCGAAGCACGCCGACCTCGTGCCGGTCGCGGAGGAGGTCGCGGCGCAGGTGCGACGCCACCACGTCACCGATTTCGACGTCACCGGGTCGATCGGGCGCCGCTACCGGCGCCAGGACGAGATCGGCACGCCGTTCTGCGTCACCGTCGACTTCGACACGCTCGACGACGCGCAGGTGACGGTGCGAGACCGCGATTCCATGGAGCAGGAGCGCATACCGATCCAGGCGCTGATCGATCACCTCGGCAAGAGACTGGCGCGCTGAGGGCGCGCCCCGTCGTTCCGCATAGACAGGCAGGGGGCCAGAGAGATGACGAAGTGGGTGTACGACTTCAGCGAGGGCGACGCGTCGCGCAAGAACCTGCTCGGCGGCAAGGGCGCCAACCTCGCCGAGATGACGAACCTCGGGCTTCCGGTGCCGCACGGCTTCACGATCACGTGCGAGGCGTGCAACGCCTACCGGGAGCAGGGCGGCTTCCCCAACGGCCTGCTCGACGAGGTCGCCGAGCACCGCAAGTCGCTCGAGGAGAAGATGGGCCGTGCGCTCGGCGACGCGCGCGACCCGCTGCTCGTGTCGGTGCGCTCGGGCGCGCCGTTCTCGATGCCGGGCATGATGGACACCGTCCTCAACGTGGGGCTGAACGACGACAGCGTCGTCGGGCTCGCGCAGCAGACGTCGTCGGAGCGCTTCGCGTGGGACTCGTACCGCCGCCTCGTCCAGATGTTCGGCAAGACCGTCATGGGCGTCGACGGGGACCTCTTCGAGGACGCGCTCGACGAGGCGAAGGAGCAAAAGGACGTCGCCAACGACGTCGACCTCGACGTCGACGACCTGAAGGAGCTCGTCGCGACGTTCAAGCGCGTCGTCGAGCGGGAGACCGGCCGCGACTTCCCGCAGGACCCGACCGAGCAGCTCCACCTCGCGATCGAGGCGGTGTTCGGGTCGTGGGACAACAAGCGGGCGCGCGACTATCGGCGCCGCAACAGGATCTCCGACGCGCTCGGGACCGCCGTCAACGTGCAAGCCATGGTGTTCGGCAACAAGGGCGACGACTCGGGCACCGGCGTCGCGTTCACGCGCGACCCCGCGTCCGGCGAACGGCGGCCGTACGGCGACTACCTGCCGAACGCGCAGGGCGAGGACGTCGTCGCCGGCATCCGCAACACGCTCGCGCTCGAGGAGATGGCCGGCGTGCAGCCGCGCGCGTTCGAGGAGCTCAAGCGGCACATGGACACGCTCGAGCGTCACTACGAGGACATGTGCGACATCGAGTTCACGGTCGAGCAGGGAAAGCTGTGGCTGCTCCAGACGCGCATCGGCAAGCGGACCGCGCTCGCCGAGTGGGTGATCGCGCTCGACATGGTCGAGGAGGGCCTCGTCGACGACGCGACCGCGGTCCGCGACCGCCTGACGGCGGGCAAGCTCGACGAGCTCTTCAAGCCGGTCATCGAGCGCGCGGCCAAGGACTCGGAGACGCCTGTCGCGCGCGGGCTCAACGCGTCGCCGGGGGCCGCGGTCGGCAAGCTCGTGTTCACGGCCGACGACGCGTCGGCGTGGGCCGAGCGCGGCGAGCCCGTCATCCTGTGCCGGCGCGAGACGAACCCGGACGACTACCACGGGATGGTCGTGTCGCAGGGCATCCTCACGTCGGCCGGCGGCACCAACTCTCACGCCGCCGTAGTCGCGCGCGGCGAGGGCATCCCGGCCGTGTGCGGCGCCGACGCGCTGCGCATCGACCGCAACGCCCGCACGATCACGGTCAAGGACGTGACGCTGTCGGAGGGCGACTGGGTCACGATCGACGGCACCGACGGCACCGTCTACGCGACGAGGCTCGAGACGCAGCCGTCGGTCCTCGACGCCGCGATCGGCGGCGACGAGCAGGCGCGCGGATCGCGGCTGTGGCGCGCGTACGAGCGCTTCATGACCGTCGCCGACGAGCACCGACGGCTGCGCGTGCGCGCGAACGCGGACACGCCCGAGCAGTCGACCAACGCGCGCCACCGGGGGGCCGAGGGCATCGGGCTGTGCCGCACCGAGCACATGTTCCTGGGCGAGGAGCGCGTCGCGGCGGTGCGCAAGATGATCTTCGCCGACACCGAGGCCGAGGAGCAGGAGGCGTACGACGCGCTCGCGCCGCTGCAGCGCGCCGACTTCGTCGGCATCTTCGAGGCGATGAGCGGCTTCCCCGTCACCGTGCGGCTCCTCGACCCCCCGTTGCACGAGTTCCTGCCCGACCGCGTTGACCTCGCCGTCGCGGTGGAGCTCGCCGCGGAGCGCGGCGACGACACCGTGCGCGTCGGACGCGAGGAGCTGTCGCTCGACGCGGCGCGCGCGATGCGGCGCAAGGTCGACGAGCTCCACGAGGCGAACCCGATGCTCGGGCTGCGCGGCGTGCGCCTCGGGATCCTCAAGCCGGGCCTCTACGCGATGCAGGTGCGCGCGATCGTCGAGGCGGCGTGCGAGGTCAAGCGAGGCGGGGGCGACCCGCGCCCGGAGATCATGATCCCGCTCGCGGCGACCGCAGAGGAGCTGCGCCAGATGCGCGACGAGCTCGAGCCCGTCGCGCGCCAGATCGTCGAGGACGCCGACGTCGACCTCCACGTCGAGTTCGGGACGATGATCGAGCTGCCGCGCGCGTGCGTCGTCGCCGGCGACGTCGCCGAGCACGCAGACTTCTTCTCGTTCGGCACCAACGACCTGTCGCAGACGGCGTTCGGGTTCTCGCGCGACGACATCGGCAAGTTCCTCGGCATGTACGAGGAGCGGAAGCTCGTGCCGGCGAACCCGTTCGTGACGATCGACAGGCGTGGGGTCGGACGGCTGATGGAGATCGCCGCGTGGGAGGGCCGCGAGGCGAATCCGAACATGCACCTCGGCATCTGTGGAGAGCACGGTGGGGATCCGGACTCGGTCTTCTTCTGCGACCAGATAGGTCTCGACTACGTGTCGTGCTCGCCGTACCGGATCCCGGTCGCCCGCCTCGCCGCCGCCCAATCTCAACTCGGAGAAGCAACGACGAGTAGCAAGTAGATGGCCCAGCGCCGAGAGGCTCCCTCGACGGCAACGGTCTTCCGGGTCGTCTTCACCGCGGCCGCGGCGTTGCTCATCATATACGCGCTGTGGCGCGTG
>DASZZZ010000021.1:0-24561 GCA_036260375.1 Actinomycetota bacterium | reverse complement strand
GTCTACCCGCTGATCGACACGATCGCGCAGAGCTTCCAGACGGCCGACACGCGCCAGTTCGTCGGCCTCGACAACTACCGGACCGCGCTCGGCACCGAGCGCGTCGTCACCTCCATCCGCAACACGGTCGTCTGGGTCGCGGTCGCGCCGGCGTTGATCACCGGCCTCGGGCTCGTGTTCGCGCTCCTCACCGAGCGCGTCCGCTACGGGACCGCGGTGAAGGTGCTCCTGTTCATGCCCATGGCGATCTCGTTCCTGTCGATCGGCGTCATCTGGCGCGTCATGTACGAGCAGGATCCCGACCGCGGCCTCATCAACGCCGCGACCGGCGCGGTCGTGGACACGGTGCGCACGCCGGGGCCCTACCCGGAGGCGACCGCGCTGGCGGACTCGGGGCTCGAGCGGCGCGGCGACGTCATGGTGTCGTCGCAGCGCGTGTCGCCGGGCGAGACGCTTCCGATCGGGCTCGTGTCGATCACCGACCCGGAGATCCCGCCCGACGCGACCCAGGCGACCGAGCCCGAGGCGCGTCCCGGCGACGTCGCGGTGGTGGTGTGGCGCGACTTCAAGCCCGGCGGCGGGCGGCCCGGCGTCGTCGAGGAGGGCGAGCTCGGCCTCCCCGGCGCGACCGTCGAGCTGCTCGACTCACAGGGCGAGGTCGTCGCGTCGCAGGTCACCGCGTCCGACGGCAGCGCGACGTTCTCCGAGATCGCCGACGGCAGCTACACCGCGCGCCTCGGCGAGGCGACGTTCCGGGCTCCCTACGACGGGGCCTCGTGGCTCGCGTCGTCGCTCGTGACGCCCGCGATCATCGGCGCGTTCCTGTGGGCGCAGGTCGGCTTCGCCGTCGTCGTCATGGGCGCCGGCCTCGCCGCGCTGCCGCGCGACCTGCTCGAGGCCGCGCGCGTCGACGGCGCGACGGAGATGCAGGTGTTCCGGCACATCACCGTGCCGCTCATGCGGCCGATCATCACGGTCGTGTTCATCACGCTGCTCATCAACACGCTCAAGGTGTTCGACATCGTCTACGTGCTCGCGCCGCCGTCGAGCCAGAACGCCGCGAACGTCATCGCGCTGGAGATGTTCCGGACGTCGTTCCTGGCGCGCAACTTCGGCGTGGGCGCCGCCGTCGCCGTGATCTTGTTCCTCGCGGTCGTGCCGATCATGATCGTCAACGTGCGCCGCTTCAGGAGGGAGGGGTGATGGCGATCGCCGCGCGCGCCGGCGCCGACGCGCCGCGCCTGCCGTGGACGAAGCGGCTCGCGGCGCGCGGCCCCCTGCACGCGGTGCTGATCTTCGTCGCGCTCGTGTGGCTGACGCCGTCGGTCGGCTTGTTCGTGACGAGCTTCCGCACGCCGGCCGACTACGCCGAGTCGGGATGGTGGACCGCGCTGACGTCGCCGCGCCAGTTCACGCTGCAGCCGTACAAGGAGCTCCTCGACAACCCGTCGATCGTCGAGGGGCTCACGAACACCGTGAAGATCGCGGTGCCGGCGTCCATCGCGGTCGTGCTCATCGCGGCGCTCGCCGGGTACGCGTTCGCGTGGATCGACTTCAGGGGCCGCGACGCCGCGTTCGTCGTCGTCGTCGGTCTGCTCGTCGTCCCGCTCCAGATGGCGCTCATCCCGGCGGCCCGCCTGTTCGGCCAGGTCGGCATCTTCGGCACGTTCTGGGCCGCGATCCTGTTCCACGTCGCGTTCGGTCTGCCGTTCGCGATCTTCCTGTTGCGCAACTTCTTCATAGGCATCCCGAAGGACCTGCTCGAGGCGGCGCGCCTCGACGGCGCGTCGGAGTGGCAGATCTTCTCGCGCCTCGTGCTGCCGCTCGGCATGCCCGCGATCGCGTCGTTGCTCATCTTCCAGCTGCTGTGGACGTGGAACGACCTCCTGGTCGGGCTCATCTTCGCCGGCGACGACGCGCCGCTGACGGTGTTGCTGCGCCAGGAGATGCGGCAGTACGGAACGAACATCGACATCATCGCCCCGGGCGCGTTCGTGCTCATGCTCGTGCCGCTGATCGTCTTCTTCGCGTTCCAGCGCTACTTCGTGCAGGGCATCCTCGCGGGCTCGGTCAAGTAGCGGCGAAAGGGGTACCGCAGCGCGCCCGGCACCGCTAGAGTGCGCGCGTCGAGACGCCACCGGGCGCCGCGCGCCCACCGAGACGGGGGAGCCCCGATGCGAAGACTGCTCGCCGTGGCCGCGCTGGCGGTCGTCGCGCTCGGCGCGTGCGCGCCGGAGGAGCAGGAGCCGGCAGGGGCGCAGGGCGGGGGCGGCCCCGAGTGCAGCCTCGAGAACCCGCCCCTGTACGAGGACGGCGTGCTCACGGTGGCGACCGACCGCCCCGCGTACCCGCCGTGGTTCGAGGGCTCGCCCAAGCGGTACTCGGGCTACGAGGGCGAGGTGGCGAGCGAGATCGCGCAACGGATGGACCTGCCGATCCGGTGGGTCGTGGAGCCGTTCAACAAGTCGTACGCGCCCGGCGCCAAGGATTACGACTTCGACATCAACCAGATCTCCGTGACGCCCGAGCGCGAGGAGGTCGTCGACTTCAGCGACAGCTACTTCGACAACTCCCAGGGCGTGCTCGCGCTGAAGGACGGTCCGGTCGCCGACGCGCGCTCGATCGACGACCTGCGCGATCACCAGCTCGGCACGCAGGTCGGCACGACGAGCCTCGACTTCATCAACCGCGTCGTGCAGCCGTCGGCCGAGCCGAAGGTGTTCGACACGACGAACGACGTCAAGTCGGCGCTCGAGAGCGGACAGATAGACGCGCTCGTCACCGACGTCGTGACGACCGTCTACCTGCGCGACTTCGAGATCGACGGCTCCGTCGTCGTCGGCCGCTATCCGACGCACGAGCCGTTCGGGATGCTGTTCGAGGAGGGCAACCCGCTGCGTGTGTGCGTCGACCGGGTGCTGGCCGACATGAAGGCCGACGGGACGCTGAAGCGTCTGCAGGAGCGGTGGCTGCAGGACTACCTCGGCGTGCCCGTCCTCGAAGACTAGGCCGGCGTGACCGGCGTCCCCGAGGGACCGGCGGGGCGGCCCGTCGTCGCCGGCGCGGCGCCCGCGCGCGGCTCCCGCATGCTCGGCCGGCGCGCCGTGCTCGTGTCGAGCGCGAGCACGGTCGTGTTCTTCGCCGTCGTCGCCGCGGTCGTCGTGCTGTCGCCGGGCAGCGCCATCGTCGGCGAGCGCTTCTTCTCGTGGGACGACCTCGTCCGCTCGCTGACGGGGACGGTGTCGTCGCCGTCCGTGCTGTCGGCGTTCTGGCTCAACGTCCGGATGTTCGTCGTCGCGGAGGCCGTGATCCTGGTCCTCGCGCTCGTCATCGCCGTCGTGCGCAGCATCCCGGGTCCCGTCTTCTTCCCGCTGCGCGCCGTCGCCGTCGGGTACACCGACCTGTTCCGCGGCGTGCCGCTGATCCTGGTGATCTACATGATCGGGTTCGGCGTGCCGGGGCTCGACCTGCGCGTCCTGTCGAGCCAGTCGGACGTGACCTACGGCGTCGTCGCGCTCGTGCTCGTGTACTCCGCGTACGTCGCCGAGGTCTACCGCGCCGGCATCGAGTCGGTCCACGAGAGCCAGATCGCGGCGGCGCGCTCACTGGGGCTGACGCGGTGGCAGTCGCTGCGCTTCGTCGTCCTGCCGCAGGCCGTGCGGCGCGTCGTGCCGCCGCTTCTCAACGACTTCATCGGGCTCCAGAAGGACACGGCGCTGGTCTCGGTGCTGGGGCCGATCGAGGCTGCGCGCGCGGCCCAGATCTACGGCGCGACCGAGTTCAACTACGCGAGCTACGTCGTCGCCGCACTGCTGTTCGTTCTCGTCACCATCCCGCTGGCGCGCTTCACCGACCGCCTCGTCGCGCGCGACCGCCGGCGACGGCGCGCGGGGGCCGTGACGTGAGCGCCGCGCGCGACGACGTGCTGCGCGTCGACGACGTGCACAAGTCGTTCGGCGACGAGCGCGTGCTGGCGGGGGTGTCGTTGTCGCTCGCGCGTCACGACGTCGTATGCCTCATCGGAGCGTCGGGGTCGGGGAAGTCGACGCTGCTCAAGTGCATCAACCTCCTCGAGCCCGTCGACTCGGGACACATCGTGCTCGCCGGGCGCGACGTAACGTCGCCGGACGTCGACGTCAACGCGATCCGGCGCCGCATAGGCATCGTGTTCCAGGCGTTCAACCTGTTCCCGCACATGACCGTGTTGCGCAACGTCACGCTCGCGCCGCGCGAGGCGCTCGGGTTGGAGCGGCGCGCCGCCGACGAGCGCGCCATGGACCTGCTCACGCGCTTCGGGCTCGCCGACAAGCGCGACGAATACCCCGACCGTCTCTCGGGCGGCCAGCAGCAGCGCGTGGCGATCGTGCGGGCGCTCGCGATGCAACCGGAGCTGCTGCTGCTCGACGAGATCACGAGCGCGCTCGATCCCGTGCTCGTCGCGGAGGTGCTCGAGCTCGTGCGCGAGCTCGCCGCCGGCGGGATGACGATGCTGATCGCGACGCACGAGATGGGCTTCGCGCGCGACATCGCCGAGCGCGTGTGCTTCCTGCACGACGGCGTCATCGTCGAGGAGGGCCCGCCGGAGCGCATGTTCTCGGCGCCGCGCGACCCGCGCACGGCGCGCTTCCTCGAGCGCGTCGTCGCCGCCGGGCGCCTCTAGGGTGCGCGACCGCTCCGGGCGCACGCCGGCCGGCTGACCTGCGCAGACGGGGCGCCGAGCGGCCGGGGCGCCGCGTTGGGTAGGGTGTCGTCCGTGCCGACCACGACGACGACCCGGGTTCGACGCGCCCTCGTGGCGGGCGTCCTGGTCGCGGGCGCGTCGCTCGGCGCGATGGCGCCGCAGACGAACGCGGCCCCCAGCGAGAGCGACGTCGCCGCGGCGCAGGCGCGCCTCGACTCGTTGCGCGCCGACCTCGCCGACGCGACGAGGGCGTACGAGAGCGCGCGCAGGCGCGTCGCGGAGATCCAGGCCGAGATGGCCGCGACCGAGGGCAACGTGCGACGCGTCGCCCGGCGCATCCTCGCGTCCGAGCAGGACGCGGTGCGCGCGGCGCAGCGCCTCTACATGGGCGGGAGCGCGACGTCTGCGCTGCAGGTCGTGCTCGAGTCGCAGTCGCTGGCGGAAGTCGACGCGCGCATGGCGTATCTGCACAGCTCGCACGAGGCGCAGACCGCGGTGTTCCAGAGCCTCGCGCGCGACCGCGACGTCCTCGAGGCAGACCTCGACCGGCTCGACCGCGCCCGGCGCGAGATCGTCGCCGAGCAGGAGCGCAGCGCGCAGCTGCGGGCGGAGATCGAGGAGCGGGTCGCCGCGCAGGTCGCCGAGGTCGAGGCGCTGCGCGACGCGCTCGCGCGCGCCGAGGCCGCCGCAGCCGAAGCGGCCGCCGCCGAGGCCGCAGCCGCCGAGGCCGCCGCGCGCGACGCCGAGGCCGACGCGCGCGACGCGTCCGACGTCGTCGCCGCGCCGCCGCCCCCGCCGCCCGCCGCCCCGGTGCCGGAGGGACCGTGGAGCGCGGACTGGGACGCGATCGCGCAGTGCGAGTCCGGCGGACGATGGGATCTCGACTCGACCTACGACGGCGGGCTGCAGTTCCACCCCATGACGTGGCTCGGCTACGGCGGCGGCAGGTACGCCCGCTACGCGTGGCAGGCGACGCGCCTGCAGCAGATCGCGATCGCCGAGAAGGTCCTCGCGAGCCAGGGGCCGGGCGCGTGGCCCAACTGCTTCGTGCCGCTGTCGTAGCCGCGGCCGGCCCGGCCGGCCGCTAGCGGAGGAGCAGGTTCAGGATCACCGTCAGCGCGATCGAGAGCAGGATCGACGCCAGGATCATCCCGAGACAGCCCGCACCTCCGCCGAGCGGCCGGATGTCGAAGTTCCCGAAGCGCACGCGCTAGACGGTCGGCGCTCCGCCGGACTGCGTCGACGACGGCGTCGTCGACGAGCCGGACGACGTCGGCGCGACGTCGGACGCCTTGTCCGCGACCGACGACTTGAGCTGCTCGCCGCGCTCGCTCGCGGTCTCCTTGGCCGTCTCGGCCGCGCTCTGCGCGACCTGGCTCGCGGCCTCGCGTCCGTGGTCGAGCGCCTCGCGTCCGACCTCGCGCGCCTTGCTCTTGACCTCGTCGGCCATCGGGCCGACCTTCTCGTTCTCGACGCGCGTCGACGGCAGCGCCATGCCGGCGAGGAAGCCGACGGCGACCGACCCGACCGCGAGCCCGAGCGGGTTGCGCTGCGCGAGACCGGCCGCCTGCCGTGCGCCGGAGCGCACCTGCTGCGAGTCGGGCATTGTGCTCGACGCGCTGTCCTTGACGCCGGCGATCGAGCCGACGACGCTCTCGCGCGCGTTACGGACCTTGCCCACGAGCGCCTCCTTCTTCTCGGTCACCGCGTCGCGCGTGCGGGCCGGCACGTCGGTCTTGTAGCCGATCGCCTCGACCGTGTCGCCCATGCGGCCGCGCGTCGCCTCTATCTCCCTGCGGATCTGGTCGGGTTCTTGACCCATTGCGCATCCTCCTTGACGGTCTCGATGGTCTGCGGTGCGGGCGGGGTCGCCTCCTGGATGCGGTCGCGTCCGCGCAGCGCGAGGACGGCGGCGATCGCTCCGTAGACCAGCGCCACGATGAGCGCGGCGAGCCACGCCGGCATCGCCGCATTGAGGGCGAGGATGAAGCACGCCGTCAGCGAGCCGAGGGCCATCAGGCCCGCGGCTCCGGCGCCGCCGAACATGCCGGCGCCGATGCCGGCCTTCTTGCCGGTCTGCGCCAGCTCGGCGCGGGCGAGGGCGATCTCCTGGCGGACGAGCGTGGCCGTCTCCTGCGAGAGCTCGCGGAGCAGCTCTCCGAGCGGCCGCTCCTTGAGCTCGTCCGCGCGCCGCTCCTCCATCACGATCCCGACGGCGGCCGCCGCCGCTCGGCGTCGAGGTCGTCGAGCGGGTCGGTGGACGACGCCGGGGCGACACCGCCCGGCCCCGAGACGGTCGGCTCGACCGGGGTCACGTCGCCCGGTGCGGCGACCGGCGGCGCGAGCGGCTCGTCGAGCACCTCGGGCCCGAGCGCGTCGACCGGCTCCGACGCCACGCCGGTGGACCCGGCGACGTTGGCGCCGGTGCCGGGCGCCCCGTACTGCGACGCGAGCGGCGCGGTGCTCGGCGTCGGCGCGAGCGCCCCGCTGCCTCCGTTGCCGCCGTAGCTCGCCTGCCAGCGCTGCTCGCCCGACGCCTTCAGGAAGCGCGACAGGGCGAAGCCGACGACGAGCCCGCCGGCTGCGACCGCCCACGGCTGCCGCCGTGCGAACGCCTCGACGTCGCGCATCATCCGGTCGCCGTCGGCGTCCCTGAGGTACGACGCGAGCTGCTCGGCGCGGTCGGCGACCTGCTCCGCGACGCGCGCGGCCGCGTCCTTGTCCTTCGAGCGCAGCTCCTCGGCCACGCTGCGGAGGTCGTCGGCGGTCGACGCCACCTGCTCGCCGGCCTGCGTGCTGCGCTCGTCCAGCTGCGAGCGCAGCCGGCCCTGGGCCTCCTGCGCGGCCCCCTGCATTCCCTCCTGCGCGCGGCTCGCGACCCTCTGCGCGGTGTCGCGCGCGGCCCCGGTGGCCTGCGACGTCGTCGATCCCGTCGCCGGCCCCCGATACGAGCCTGCGGTCGTCGATTGCGACATGTCCTCCCCCTTCTCCTCGGCGATGTCGTGGGTGCACGAATACGGTGGGATGGAGTCACCGGCGCACGCGCCCAACTCGCCGGTGACGGCTCGCCGCTCGACCGTGACCCGTGCTCGGGTTCGTGCCCCCAGGCTCGGGACGCAAACGCGAGCAAGCGAACCGCCGTACTTGCGCCCCACGCGCGGCGCGCGTTTGATGGCGCTATCCCGACACCGAGGACGCCCGCATGACGCACGCTCTGGAGCACGTCGCCGCGCCGTCACTCGCGCCGCCCCGCGCGCCGGCCCGGCCGGACACGACGGCGCGTGCGGGGCGCGGGCCCCGCTCGTCGCACGACTTCGGTGCCGTGCGGGTCGTGCCCGAGCCCGACGTCGCGGCGTCGGCGCACCCGTCGTTGCCGGCGGGAACCGCCGCGTGGGCCGAGGCGGGAACGGTGTCGCTGACTCCGGGGGCGTTCCTGCTCGGCGATCCGTGGCGCGTCGTGCGCCACGAGCGCGCGCACGCGCGCAGCCAGATAGCCGCGCCGCCCGACGAGTCGCTCGCGGCCCGAGCGCGCGCCGAGCGCGACGCGGCGCGCGCGGAGACGGGGACCGTGCCCGCAGCCGCGCCGGTCCCGCGCCTGCTCGCGTTCCCGCCGCAGACGCACGCGCCGTGGACGCGCGTGTGGATCGGCTACCCCGGCATCGTCGGAGAGATCGTCGCCGCCGGCTTGTCGGTGCGGATCTTCGTCGCCTACTCCGAGATCGGCATGACCGGCGCGGCGTTTCGCGACTACCACTGCGCGCCGGCAGACAGACCCGCGCTTGCGGCGATCGCGGCGAAGATGAAGGACGTCGCGGCGCGCACGGCCCGCCTCAACGAGCGCATCCCGGCGGCGGCGCCGCAACGCATCACGCTCGTTACGGTGTTCGGGGACAAGTCGAACGCGGCCTACCGCACGGCCAACGGCACCGGCCTGCTGACGCTCGACCGCGAGTCGTTCGACGCCGGCACGTACGCCGACACGATCGCGCACGAGGGCGCGCACGCGATCTTCGAGTACCACGCGACCGCCGGGGCGGCCCCGGCTCCGGCCGCGGACGCGGGGGCCGCGACGGGCGAGCGGCCGCGCATCCCCGACGCGGTCGCATTGCGCGTCGCCGACCTGTTCGTGCGGCTCGGCGAGACCAGACGCGTGCCGGAGCCGACGGCGCGCTTCGATCCGGCCGCTCCGCCGTCGCTCGCGCTCGCCGAGGGCGACCGCGGACGTCCCGCCGGGCACGTCATGGTGATGGACACGCTATGGGCCTCGACCCCCGGCGGGCACCCGTGGGAGAACGCCGACGAGCTGTTCGCGAGCGCGTACGCGGCGTGGGTCACCGACGCCAAGCTGGTGAAGGCGATCGCGGCGCACTATGCCGCGGCGGACCCCACGCTGAAGGCACTCGCCGACGAGCTGTTCCGGGTGCTCGAGGCGGTCAGGGCGGGGCGGACGGTGGTGCCGCCGACCGCGGAGCGCACCGCCGCGGCGGAGTCGGCGCTGCGCTCGGTGCACGCCGCGGCCGACTTCTCGGGCAAGGACGACGTCGTCGGGTGGATGATCGACCCGGACCGGTTGCCGTCGCCGCAACGCATCCCGTGTCCGGTGCCCGAGCCCGCCCCGATCGACGAGGACGAGCTCCTGTCGCCGGGCGAGCCCGAGCACGACGCCGGAACCGTGACGCCCGACGCCGGAACCGTGACGCCCGACGCGGGAACCGTGACGCCCGAACGTCGGTAGAACGGTCCTCCGGCGGGCCTAGCCTCCCGAGGCGCGCCGGGCGTTCGCGTCGACGATCTGGTCGAGGAGCGCCGCCTGGGCCGCGGTCGCGCCGCCGGCCGCGACGACGCGGCCGAGCGCGCAGCGCACGCCCCGCGGGCCCTCCGACAGCGCGACGTCGGTCGCGGACAGGTCCGCGGTGCCGAAGCCGGCGACGGTGGCGTCGCCCGCGGCGAGGACCGCGGCGTCGCAGTTCGCCTCGACGATCGTGACCGGCACGACGACGTCGCCGCCCTCGAGCGCGGCCGTGTCCCCGCCCGAGAACGTCGCGAGGCCCATCAGCTCACCGACGAGCACGAGGCCGCCGTCGGTCGCCTCGAACCGCTCGACCCACAGCGTGCCGTCGAACGTCCCCGGCTGACCGGAGCGGCCGGTGAACGGCGCGTCGACGACCGGCACGCCGAGCGGGCCGAGCGACCCGCTGGCGCGCGCGCCCGCGGGGGCGGCGGCGAGCAGGGTTCCGAGCAGCGCCGCGACGACGACGGCGGCGATCTTCGACTTCATGGGGAATCTCCTTTGCGGCGCGGCGGGGGGCCGGGACCCACGCGAGGCTAGCGGCGGGCCGCGCGTACGGGTCGCGAATCGCGTACGTAGTTCAGGAAGGCGTGCGCGCCGCGGCGCGCGGCGCGTCCGGCGGTTTGAGGCGCCCGTCCCACGCCCGTATACTTTCGCGGCCCTATTTCTCGGGCGAATCTGAATCCTGTAAGGAGGCGACTCACCTACATGACCTCGGAGCAAGACGGCGCTGCCCGGACCGCCGGGACGCAAGCGCCGGACGAGCCGACCGTGCCCGACGGGCACGGAGGCGTGATCACGCGCACCGCCCCCTCCACCAGCGGCGAGACCTTCGCCGGCGGCACGATCGTCGAGAACGACGTCGGCGAGTCGATGGAGGACCTGATGGCCGCCATCGAGGCGACCATCAAGCCCTTCGACGAGGGCGACATCGTCGACGGCACGATCGTCAAGATCGACAAGGACGAGGTCCTGCTGGACATCGGCTACAAGTCCGAGGGCGTCATCCCGTTGCGCGAGCTGTCGATCCGCAACGACGTCGACCCGTCCGACGTCGTCTCCATCGGCGAGCAGGTCGAGGCGCTCGTCCTCCAGAAGGAGGACACCGACGGCCGCCTGATCCTGTCCAAGAAGCGGGCGCAGTACGAGCGGGCATGGGGTCGCATCGAGGAGATCAAGGGCCGCGACGGCACCGTCATCGGTCCCGTCATCGAGGTCGTCAAGGGAGGGCTCATCCTCGACATCGGCCTGCGCGGGTTCCTGCCCGCGTCGCTCGTCGAGATGCGGCGCGTGCGCGACCTGCAGCCGTATGTCGGGCGCGACCTCGAGTGCCGCATCATCGAGCTCGACAAGAACCGCAACAACGTCGTGCTGTCGCGCCGCAAGTTCCTCGAGGAGTCGCAGGCCGAGCAGCGTCAGGAGTTCCTCACGTCGCTCACCAAGGGCGAGGTCCGCACCGGCACGGTGTCGTCCATCGTCAACTTCGGGGCGTTCGTGGACCTCGGCGGGGTCGACGGCCTCGTGCACGTGTCCGAGCTGTCGTGGAAGCACGTCGACCACCCGAGCGAGGTCGTCGAGGTCGGCCAGGAGGTGCGCGTCGAGGTGCTCGACGTCGACCTCGAGCGCGAGCGCGTGTCGCTCAGCCTCAAGGCGACGCAGGAGGACCCGTGGCGGCAGTTCGCCCGCACGCACAACGTCGGCGACATCATCGAGGGCCGCGTCACCAAGCTCGTGCCGTTCGGCTCGTTCGTCGAGGTCGATGACGCGATCGAGGGCCTCGTGCACATCTCCGAGCTCGCCGAGCACCACGTCGAGAAGGCCGAGGACGAGGTCAGCGTCCACGACCGGGTCCCCGTCAAGATCATCGACATCGACCTCGACCGGCGCCGGATCAGCCTGTCGCGCAAGCAGGCGCTGCGCGAGGGCGCGACGGTCGGCGGCGCCCGCGACATGGAGGTCGAGGCGGGCGCCGACGACACCGCGGCGGAGCCGGAGGCGGCCGCCGCTCCGAGCGACCTCGAGGTCGAGGACGCCGCGGCCCCCGCCGAGGCGGCGCCCGCGGAGTCGGCTCCGGCCGAGGCGAGCGATGCGGCCCCGGCGGCGCGTGGCGACGGCGAGGGCCCGGAGTCGATCGAGTCGATCGTGCAGGACCTCAAGCGCGAGCGCGGCCAGTCCTGACGCCCGCGCGGACATGCTCGTCGTCGGCCTGACCGGGGGCATCGGCTCGGGCAAGACCACGTTCGCGGCCCTGCTCGCGGAGCGCGGGGCGCACGTCGTCGACGCCGACGAGCTCGGACGCGACGCGCTGCGGCCCGGGCGTCCCGCGTGGCACTCGGTCGTCGCCCAGTTCGGCAACGAGATCCTCGCCGCGGGGACGATGGAGATCGACCGCCGCCGCCTCGCCGACGTCGTGTTCGGCGACCCGGGAAAGCTCGCGGCCCTCAACGCGATCGTCCACCCGGAGATCTTCCGCGGCATCGCCGACGCGCTCGACCGCCTGCGCGCGACCGACGGCGTCGTCGTCCTCGACGCCGCGCTGATCGTCGAGACCGGCCTCGCGGAGGTCATCGACGTGCTCGTTGTCGTCGTCGCGACCCCCGACGTCCGCCGCACGCGCGTCGTCGACGCGCGCGCCATGACGATCGAGGACTTCGACGCGCGCATGGCGGTGCAGGCCGATCCCGAGGCGCTCGTGGAGAAGGCCGACATCGTCGTGCACAACGACGGCGACCTCGCGCAGCTCGTCGCCGAGGCCGACCGCGTATGGGACGAGCTCGACAGGCTGCGTCGCAAGTGATCGAGATCGTGTTCTTCGACGCGGGCGAGACGCTGCTGCGCCCGTACCCGTCGTTCCCGGTCCTGTTCGAGCGCACGCTGCGCGCGCACGGCGTCGACGTCGACGCCGCGGACGTCGAGCCGGTCCTGTACGGGCGCGTGCGCGACCTCGTCGCGGTCGCGCGCGAGGCGGGCGTGACGAACCCGACGCTGTCGGAGGACGCGTCGCGCGCGCTGTGGACGCACCTCTACCGCCGCTGCCTCGACGACCTCGGCGTGCGCCGCGACGGGCTCGCCGACGAGCTCTACGCGGTGTTCTCGAGCTCGTCGTCGTACCGCCTGTTCGACGACGCGCTGCCGGCCCTGCGTCGCCTGGCGTCGGACGGCTACCGCCTCGGGCTCGTATCGAACTTCGAGGGCTGGCTCGAGGAGATGCTCGTCGAGATGGAGGTCGGCCACCTCTTCGACGTCACGGTGATCTCGGGGCTCGAGGGCGTCGAGAAGCCCGACGTGCGCATCTTCGAGCTCGCGGTCGAGCGCGCGGGCATCGACCCGGCGGCCGGCCTGCACGTTGGCGACCTCCCGGCGATGGACGTCGAGCCCGCCCGCGCCGCCGGGCTCAACGCCGTCCTGATCGACCGGCACGGGCGCCACCCCGACGCGGGCTGCCCGACCATCTCCTCCCTGGAGGAATTGCCGGGTCTGCTACCGAACCTGTAGCCGTGGAGGGAGTCGCGCGACAGCCGCAGCCAGACGCGCGCCGGCCGGACGAGCTCGGCGCGCTCTATCGCGTGGCGACGCTGGGCGCGTCCGGCGACGGCGAGCCGAGCGTGGTCGACGACGTGCTGCTCGCGGTCGCCGACGTCGTCCCGTGCGAGCGTCCGCTGCTGTTCCTGTTCGACGACGGGGCCGACGAGATCCGCGTCCACTCGCTCGACGGCGAGCTCCACCCTCTGTCGACGTCGGAGCCGAGCATCGTGCGGCGCATCCACCACTCCGGCATCGGCGAGGTCGTCAACGAGGTCGTCGCCGACCCCGACTCGAGCCCGGTGCAGGCCGACGCGCTCGACGCGCGCCAGCTCGTCGGCGCCCCGCTCCAGGTCGGCCGCGACCGCCTCGGAGTCGTCGCCGCGCTCAACTCGCGCCGCGGCGCGTTCGCCGCGGCCGACCTCCGCCTGCTGGAGGCGCTCGCGAACCGCGCCGCGCTCGCGCTCGAGAACGAGCGCTTGCGCGCCACGCTGCACCGCCAGAGCCAGGAGCTGACCGGCCTCCACCGGCTGTCGCGGCTGCTGACCGCGTCCGAGACGGTCGACCACGCGATCGGGGAGTCGGTGCGCATCGTGTGCGACCTCCTCGGGTGCGAGCGCATGGCGGTGCTGCTGTACGACGACGACGCCGCCGCGCTCGTCGCGCAGCCGCCGGTGGTCGGCATGGACGACGACCAGGTCGCCGAGCTGCGCGTGCCGCTCGCCGAGCCGTCCCTCGTAGGCACCGTCTACCGCACCGACACCGCGCTGGTGTCCAACGACGCGCCGAGCGACGCGTGGGTCGGCGAGCGCCTGCAGCGTCTGCTCGGCGCCGCGAACCTCCTCGTCGCGCCGCTCACGGCCGGCCCGCGGCCCATCGGCGTGCTGCTCGCGACCGATGCCCGCAAGGGCCGCTTCGACGACAACGACGTGCGCTTCACGACGCTGCTCGGCTCCCGCATCGGCGGCGTCATAGAGGCGAGCCAGGCGCGCGAGCGCGAGCGCGCGCTCGTGCAGCGTCTGCGCGAGGCCGACCGCACGAAGACGGAGTTCGTGTCGATGCTGGCGCACGAGCTCAAGGGGCCGATGACCGCGGTCAAGGGCTTCGGCGAGGCGCTGCGCGACGACTGGAGCTCGCTCGACGACGCGCGGCGCGGCCACATCGTCGACGTCCTCGTCAGGGAGATCGAGCGCGTGTCGCGCCTCGTCAACGACCTGCTCGACGTGTCCCGCATGGAGGCGGGCACCGTGCGCTACGAGCTCGAGCCGACGTCGCTGCCCGAGCTGGTCGACGGCATCCTCGACGTCCACCCGTCGCTGACCGCGACGCACCTCGTCGAGGGCGACGTGCCGCCCGACCTCCCGAAGGTGCTCGCCGACCGCGACCGCCTGCGTCAGATCCTGTTGAACCTGCTCACGAACGCGACCCGCTACTCGCCCGACGGCACGAGGGTCATGGTGTCGGCGCGCGTCGCCGACGACGACCGCCACGTCGAGGTCACGGTGTCCGACGAGGGCATCGGCATCGCGCCCGAGGACCGCGAGCGCGTCTTCTCCAAGTTCGTGATGCTGCCGAAGCCCGGCTGGGTCAAGAAGGGGACCGGGCTCGGCCTCTACATCACCAAGGGGATCGTGGAGGCGCACGGGGGCCGGATCTGGGCGGAGTCGGAGCCGGGCCGCGGGTCGTCGTTCCGCTTCACCCTCAAGATCGCGTCCGACGACGCGCGCGGCTGAGCGCTAGCCTGCGGGCAGGCGCCGGAGCGGCCGGCGCGCGACCGCGGGAGGCTACGTGGACGTCGCATGGACGAGCGCGCGCGACCAGGCGGCCGCGATCCGAGACCGCTCGGTGTCGCCGGTCGAGGTCGTCACGGAGTGCCTCGAGCGCATCGAGAAGCTCGACGGCGAGCTCAACGCGTTCGTCACCGTGACCGCCGAGCGCGCCCTGGACGACGCGCGCGCCGCGGCCGAGCGCGTCGCGCGCGGCGGCGACCTGCCCCCGTTCCTCGGCGTCCCGATCGCGATCAAAGACCTCGCCGAGACCGCCGGCGTGCGCACGACGTACTCGTGCAGCGCGTTCGCCGACAACGTGCCCGCCGAGGACTCCGCCGCGGTGCGCCGCATCAAGGACGCCGGCTTCGTCGTCGTGGGCAAGACCAACACGCCCGAGTTCGGCACGATCCCGCTCACCGAGTCGGCGCTCAACGGCGTGTGCCGCAACCCGTGGGACACGGCGCGCACGCCGGGCGGCTCGAGCGGGGGCTCGGCGGCCGCGGTCGCCGCGGGGATGGTCGCGGTCGCGCACGGCAGCGACGGGGGCGGCTCGATCCGCATCCCGGCGTCGTGCTGCGGGCTCGTCGGCATCAAGCCGGCGCGCGGGCGGGTGTCGGCGGCGCCCGCGGGCGCGGCGCTGCACGGCTACGCGACCGACGGGCCGCTCGCCCGCAGCGTCGCCGACGCCGCCGCGCTGCTCGACGTCCTCGCCGGCTACGAGCCCGGCGACCCGTTCTGGCTGCCGGGCTTCGACGCGCCGCTCGCGCGCGAGGCGGAGACGGAGCCGGGCCGCCTGCGCATCGCGGTGACGACGATGGCGCCGACGGGCGCGCCGGTCGACCCCGAATGCGCGGCCGCGGCGGCGTCGGCGGCCGAGCTGCTCGCCGAGCTCGGGCACGACGTCGACGACGCCACGCCCCCGTGGATCGACCCCGGCGTGACGCTGTCGTTCGTGCGCGTGTGGCAGACGCTGTCGGCGTGCTACCCGGAGGTCGACCCGGCGCGCATGGAGCCGATCAACCGCGCGCTGGCCGAGGCGGCGCGGGGGACCGACAGCATCGAGCTCGTGCGCGCCGGGGCCGAGCTCCAGCGGCTCGCGCGCGCGGTGGTCGCGTTCTGGGACGCGTACGACGTCGTCGTGACGCCGACGCTCGCGCTCCCGCCCGTGCCGGTGCGGTGGCTCGACGAGGACGACGCCGACCCGATCACGCGCTTTCTCAAGTCGGGCATGTTCATGCCGTTCACCCCGGTGCCCAACATCACCGGGCAGCCGGCCGTGTCGGTGCCGCTGCACTGGACCGCCGACGACCTTCCCGTGGGCGTCCAGCTGATCGGGGCGCCGGCCGCGGAGGCGACGCTCGTGCGCCTCTCGGCGCAGCTCGAGCGCGCCCGGCCGTGGGCCGAGCGGCGCCCGCCGGTGTCGTGACGGGCGCCCTTTCCGTCGCGCCCCGCCGCTAGACTCGCCGCATGCCCCCGTTCAAGGTCGTCGCCGACTTCGCGCCCGCAGGCGACCAGCCCAAGGCGATCTCGTGCCTCGCCGACCGTGTGCGCACCGGCGAGCGCTACGTCACGCTGCTGGGCGCGACCGGCACCGGCAAGACGGCGACGATCGCGTGGGCGCTCGAGCAGATCCAGAAGCCGACGCTCGTCATGGCACCGAACAAGTCGCTCGCGGCGCAGCTGTGCAACGAGTTCAAGTCGTTCTTCCCGCACAACGCGGTCGAGTACTTCGTGTCGTACTACGACTACTACCAGCCCGAGGCCTACGTGCCGTCGTCGGACACGTACATCGAGAAGGACTCGTCGATCAACGACGAGATCGAGCGGCTGCGCCACGCCGCGACGAGCGCGCTGTTGCAGCGCGACGACGTGCTCATCGTCGCGAGCGTCTCGGCGATCTTCGGCCTCGGCTCGCCGGAGGAATACCTCAACCAGGTGGTCAGCGTCGCGCGCGGCGGAACCGCCGACCGCGACTTCATCGTCCAGCGCCTCGTCGACATCCAGTACGAGCGCAACGACGTCAACTTCGTGCGGGGAAAGTTCCGCGTGCGCGGCGACACGATCGAGGTCTTCCCGGCGTACGAGGAGCGCGCCGTGCGCATCGAGCTGTTCGGCGACGACGTCGACCGCATAATCCAGCTCGACCCGCTCACCGGCGAGATCATCGGCGAGCTCGACCACGTCACGGTGTACCCGGCGACGCACTACGTCGCGTCGCGCGAGCGCATGGAGCGCGCCATCGGCGCGATCGAGCGCGAGCTCGCGGACCGGCTCGCCGTGTTCGAGCGCGAGCGCAAGCTGCTCGAGGCGCAGCGTCTCAAGATGCGCACGAACTACGACCTCGAGATGATGCGCGAGGTCGGCTTCTGCAACGGCATCGAGAACTACGCCCGTCACATCGAGGGCCGGGCACCCGGATCACGGCCCAACACGCTGCTCGACTACTTCCCCGACGACTTCCTCGTCGTGCTCGACGAGAGCCACGTCACCGTCCCGCAGCTCAACGGCATGTACGAGGGCGACATGAGCCGCAAGCGCACGCTCGTCGAGCACGGGTTCCGGCTCCCGAGCGCGCTCGACAACCGGCCGCTGCGCTTCGACGAGTTCCTCGACGTCACCACGCAGATCGTGTTCATGAGCGCGACGCCGGGCCCGTTCGAGCTGCGGCACTCGCCGGAGCCGTGCGAGCAGCTCGTGCGCCCCACCGGGCTCGTCGACCCGGAGGTCGTCGTGCGGCCGACCAAGGGCCAGATCGACGACTTGATGGAGGAGATACGCAAGCGCGTCGAGGCCGAGGACCGCGTGCTCGTGACGACGCTGACCAAGAAGATGGCCGAGGACCTCACCGACTACCTGCTGGAGTCCGGCATCCGCGTGCGCTACCTGCACTCCGACATCGACACCGTCGAGCGCATGGAGATCCTGCGCGACCTGCGTCTCGGCGAGTTCGACGTCCTCGTCGGCATCAACCTGCTGCGGGAGGGCCTCGACCTGCCGGAGGTGTCGCTCGTCGCGATCCTCGACGCCGACAAGGAGGGCTACCTGCGGTCGCAGACGTCGCTGATCCAGACGATCGGGCGCGCCGCGCGCAACGTCGACGGCGCGGTGATCATGTACGCGGACGAGGTCACCGACTCCATGCGGCGCGCGATCTCGGAGACGCAGCGGCGGCGCAAGATCCAGATCGAGTACAACACCGCGCACGGCATCGACCCGCAGACGGTGCGCAAGAAGGTCGCCGACATCCTGATCGAGGGCATGGGCCGGCGCGGCGGCGACGGGCACGTGCCGGCGAAGTCCAAGAGCCGCCGCCGGGAGCCGGTCGGCGGCAGCCCCGACGAGCTCAGGCGCGTCATCCTGCAGCTCGAGGAGGAGATGCACCAGGCCGCCGAGGACCTCCGGTTCGAGTACGCAGCTCGCATCCGCGACGAGATCCACGAGATCCGGCGCGAGCTGCGAGAGGTCGGTTGACGGCGCCGACGCGCCGTCGCGTGCTTCGCTTCGGACGCCACCCCGACGACCGCGACATCATGGCGCTCGCCGCGCCGGCGCTCGGGGCGCTCGCGGCCGACCCCCTGTACTCGCTCGTCGACACCGCGCTCGTCGGCAACCTCGGCGCGCGTGAGCTCGGTGGCGTCGCGATCGGCACCGCCGCGTTCACGGCGTCGTTCTGGCTGTTCTCGTTCCTCGTGTACGGCGTCACGCCGCGCGTCGCACGCGCGATCGGGGCAGGCGACTCCCGCGCCGCGACCGCGATCGGCGTCCACGCGCTCGTGATGGCCGTCGCGATCGGCGTCGTCCTGACGATGGGTGGCGTCGTGTTCGCGGGCCCGATCGTGCGGTTGCTCGGGGCGGGGCCCGACACCGTCGGGTTCGCGGAGCCGTACCTGCGCATCCGCGCCCTCGCCGCGGTCGCCGTGCTGATCGCGCAGGTCGGCCACGGATGGACGCGCGGCCTGCAGGACACTCGCACCGCAATGGTGGTCGCGGTCGCCGGCGCGGTCGCGAACGCGATCCTCGACTACGTCCTGATCTACCCGGCCGGCCTCGGCGTGCAGGGGGCCGCATGGGCGACGGTGCTCGGGCAGTGGGGCGTCGCGCTCGCGTTCGTCGCGATCCTGCGGCGGCGCAGCGAGGGCGCGCGGCCACGCCGGCTCGACGTCGGGGTGATGCGCTCGCTGCTCGTGGTCGGCGCGGACCTCCTCGTTCGCAACGGCTCGCTGTTGCTCGCGCTCACGGTCGCGACCTCCGTGGCGGCGCGGATGGGGATCGTCGCGCTCGGCGCGTGGCAGATCACCATGCAGCTGTTCCTGTTCCTCTCGCTCGTGCTCGACTCGGTCGCGATCGCGGCGCAGGCGCTCGTCGGGCGTCACCTCGGCGCCGGCTCCCCGGGCCGCGCCGACGAGCTCGCGCGCCGGCTGATGGAGTGGGGGATCGTCGTGGGCGTCGCGCTCGCCGCGGCGCTGTTCGTGGTGCGCACGCCGGTCGCCGGCCTCTTCGCCGACGACGCCCGGGTCGTCGCCTCGGCCGCGGCGCTGATCGGATGGCTCGCGCTCCTGCAGCCGCTCGCGGCCGCCGCGTTCACCCTCGACGGGATTCTCATCGGCGCCAGCGACACGCGGTTCCTCGCGGGCGCGATGGCGGCGTCGTCCGCGCTCTACGTCGCGCTCGCGGTCGCGTCGCTGGAGGCGGGATGGGGGACCGGGGGCCTCGCCGCCGGCGCGACCGTGTGGATGGTGGCGCGCACGGCCACGACCGGCGCGCGCTTGCGAGGAGGCCGCTGGACCCTCACGCCGTGACCGTCAGAGGAGCGCGCGCAGCTCCTCGAAGCAGCGGTCGAGGTCCGACTCGTCGTTGAAGAAGTGCGGCGAGATACGCAGCGAGTCGGCGCGCGAGTCGAGCACTACGTCGCGCGCGAACAGCGCATGCAGGACCTCCTCGGCGCGCGCGCGGCCCCCGGGGACGCGCACGCGGACGAGGCCGCCGCGGCGAGCGTCGTCGCGCGGCGTGAGCACCTCGAGGCCCGCGTCGTCGGCGCGCTCGACGATCCCGCGCGTCAGCTCCTGGTTGCGGGCCCGGATCGCGTCGACGCCGACCTCGAGGACGATCTCGAGGCCGCCCGACGCGGTCCACGCCTGCGGCAGCGTGTAGGTCCCCGCCTCGAAGCGACGCGCGTCCGGCAGCAGCCGCAGGCGCGAGCGGTCGAAGTCGAACGGGTCCACGGTGCCGAACCACCCGACGACGAGGGGCTCCATCCGGGCCGCGAGGTCGCGGCGGCAGTACATGAACGCGATGCCCTGCCCGCCGCAGAGCCACTTGAGCGCGCCGGTCAGCAGGACGTCGACGCCGGCCTCGTGGACGTCGATCGGCACCACGCCGGTGCCGTGGAAGTCGTCGACGACGACGAACGCGCCCGCGTCGCGCGCGGCGCGCACGATCGGGTCGAGGTCCATGATCCACGACGACTCGAACAGGACGCGGTTGACGTTGACCGCCGCGGTCTGCTCGTCGATGCGCGCGACGAAGTCGTCCTCGTCGATCCTGACGCCGTCGGGCGACGGCACGACGTCGAGCTTGGCGCCCCGCCGCTCCTGAGCGCGCCACACGTAGTGGTTCGTCGGGAAGTCCATCGCCCCGAGGACGACCTTGGGACGCGCGTCGAGGTCGAGGCACGTCGCGAGGTTCGACAGTCCCACCGACACCGACGGGACGATCGCGACCTCGTCGTCGTCGGCGCCGATCAAGCGCGCGAAGCGCTCGCGGCATTGCTGCAAGCGCGGGAAGCCGTGCTCGAACCAGAGCTCCTCGGGGCCGAGACGGCCCCACAGGTCGAGGTGCTCCTCGGCGAGCGTGCGGCTGCGCACGGACAGGGGGCCGAGCGACGCGGAGATCAGGTACGTGCGCTGCTCGACGACGGGGAACTCGCGGCGGTACGAGGAAAGGTCCATGGCCGGGAGCGTACTGCGTCGCGCGTCGTGCCTTCGGCCGCGTCGCAACCTACGCCGCGGGCCGCGGCCGGGCCGCTCCGGTTTGCGGCAGCGCCGGTTCGGCCACTCCGGGTCGCCGTCAGGCCGTGGCGCGTGCGCGCGCCGCGCCCGTGAGGCGGGCGGTCAGCGAGGTCACCACCGCGACGCCTAGCAGCGCGGCGGCCGTTCCCGCGAGGTCGGCGAGTGCGTGCAACAGCGTCGCGTCGGCGAGGTCGGCGGCCGACGGCGACGCCGGCGTCGCCACGAGCGCGGCGACCGACAGCGCCACCGACGCGAGCGTCACGCCCCACCACCAATGGACGTGCGCCGGGACGCCGTCGCCGCCGCCGGCGAAGGCCTCGTCGGTCATCGCCTTGGGGCGAAAGAGGTTCACGACCGGCACGAGCCACGCCCACACCGCCCACGACGGCGCGCGTCTCGTGCCGCCGTGCAGCGCGCCGGCGGTCGAGTACGCCCGGCGGAACCACACGAGCCATGCGGCCGCCACCACGATCGTCAGCGACACCTGGGCGACGCCGACGGCCGACTGCCACTCCTGCACGTCGCCGGCGTCGAGGAACGGCGTCTCGCCCGTGGCGGCCTGGCGGAACGTCGGATGCGCCCACAGGTCCGAGACGAGCGCGATCGCGTTGGCCGTCGCGAGCGCGACGAGCAGGGCGACGAGCGCCGCCGCGAGCGCGCGCGGCGCGCGGACCGAGCGCGGCGTCTCGTCGCCGGCGCGGTGCGAGTCGGTCGACGTGTCCGCCCCCGACGGCGGCACGCCTCTCGACGTGTGCGCCCCCGTTGGCGGCACGCCGGCCCCGTCGACGTCCTCGGCCGGCGCATCGGGAGGGAGCCCGGACGCGTCGGCGCGGCCGCCCGGAGGCGGCGCGCCGGGAGCTGTCGCGCCCGCCTCGACGTCCGTCGTCGCGGCGTCCGGAGGGAGCCCGGATGCGTCGGCGCGATCGTCGCCGCCGTGGCTCTGCTCCGGCGCTGCATCGGCCGGGTCGACCGCGTCGCGGAAGGCGTCGTGTGCCGCGCGGTCGTCCGGGGGCCGGGTCATCGCACGCACGATAGCGCCCCGCGTTGCGCGTTTCTTTCGGAACCGGGCCGCGCGCTGCAACGCGCGCGGGCCGTCGCGAGTCTGTGCGTGCGTCGGATGGTCGAGGGACGGGAGGCAACGACGTGAACGGCGGACGGAAGCTAGCAACGGTCGCGGCGCTGGTCGCGCTCGCGACGGTCACCGCGGGGTTCGGCCCCGCGCACGCGACGCGCAACACGGTCGCGGATCCCGACGACAGCGCGAGCCCGGTCGACCTCGCGTCGGCGAGCCACGGGCACACGAACGTCGACGGGCGACGTCTGATCACGCATCGGGTCGACGCCCACGCGCCGTGGGCCGACGACGTCGGCGGACGCCACACGGCGATCTACTTCGCGTTCGACGTCGACGGCGACGGCTCCGGCGACTACTTCGTGAGCGTGAGCGAGGCGCGCGGCACGCTGCGCGCGTCGGCCGACTTCGATGCGCGCGTCAGGGTCACCAGGCCCGACGCGGACAGCGTCCAGATCGCGTTCCCGAAGAGCGCGATCGCGGGACGCGGCGACGGCTACCACTGGAACGCGTCGATCTACTACGACCCCGCGCGCGGCGACGAGCCGATCGCCGGGTGCGAGGAGGGATGCAGCGACGCGGCCCCCGACGCGGGCGCCTGGATCCACCACGGCGCCGGCCGCCACGGCTGCTGACGACACCGCGACGCCGGCCGCCTTCGGCCGGCCCCGCCCGACGGGCGTCCACCCCCGGCGCCCGTCGCGGCGCGCCCGGTCCGCCGCCACCCCGAGCCCTCCGCCGCCGCCGTCCGTCGCCCGGTCGCCCGATCCGAGGCCGGTCCGCCGCCGGAGCCGTCCGCCGGGCGGGGGAGTTACACGGGCGTCGTTTACGATGGGCGACCATGCGAGTAGCCCCCCCACCGCCCCCGTCCGACAAGCTCGTCATACGGGGCGCGCGCGAGCACAACCTCAAGAACGTCAGCCTCGAGCTGCCGCGCGACGCGCTCATCGTCTTCACCGGCATCTCCGGCTCGGGCAAGTCGTCGCTCGCGTTCGACACGATCTACGCCGAGGGCCAGCGCCGCTACGTCGAGTCCCTGTCGGCGTACGCCCGCCAGTTCCTCGGGCAGATGGACAAGCCCGACGTCGACTTCATCGAGGGCCTGTCGCCGGCGATCTCGATCGACCAGAAGTCGGCGCCGAAGAACCCCCGCTCGACCGTCGGCACGATCACCGAGATCTACGACTACCTCCGCCTGCTGTTCGCCCGCATCGGGCGGCCGCACTGCCACAACTGCGGGCGTCCGATCGCGCGCCAGACGCCGGAGCAGATCGTCGACCAGGTCCTCGCGATGCCGGAGGGGACGCGCTTCCAGGTCCTTGCGCCGATCGTGCGCGGACGCAAGGGCGAGTTCACGTCGCTGTTCGAGGACCTCGCGCGGCGCGGCTACGCGCGCGCCCGCGTCGACGGCAAGGTCGTCGACCTGTCCGACAAGATCCGCCTCGACCGCTACTTCCAGCACGACGTCGACGTCATCGTCGACCGTCTCGTGATCAAGCCGGGCATGGCGTCGCGCCTGACGGACTCGATCGAGACCGCGCTCGGGCTCGCCGAGGGCGTCGCCGCGATCGACGTCGTCGACGACTCGAGCGAGGACATCATGTTCTCGCAGCACTTCGCGTGCACCGCGTGCGGCATCAGCTTCGACGAGCTCGCGCCCCGCAACTTCTCGTTCAACTCGCCCTACGGCGCGTGCGAGCGGTGCGACGGGCTCGGCACTCACCTGGAGGTCGATCCGGAGCTAGTCATCCCCAACCCCGACCTCTCGATCAAGGAGGGCGCAATCGCGCCTTGGTCGAGCCGCACGTTGGAGTACTTCGATCGGCTTATCGACTCCGCCGCGAAAGCGTTCCGCTTCCGTACCGACGTGGCGTGGCGATCACTCCCGAAGAAGGCGCGCGACGTCATCCTGTACGGCTCGG
Organism: Actinomycetota bacterium; assembly: GCA_036260375.1. Classification (GTDB taxonomy): domain Bacteria; phylum Actinomycetota; class CADDZG01; order CADDZG01; family WHSQ01; genus DASZZZ01. The sequence goes on along the minus strand of DASZZZ010000021.1, from coordinate 798 downwards.
ACGAGGAGATCCACGTCCGCTACCGGAACCGCTACAACCGCATCCGGGCGTACTGGACGCCGTTCGAGGGCGTGATCAGCTGGCTCGAGCGTCGCCGCTCGGAGACGGACTCGGACTACGCGCGCGAGCGCTACGAGCAGTTCTTCCGGGAGGTCCCCTGTCCCGATTGCAAGGGCGCCCGCCTCCGTCCCGAGTCGCTCGCCGTGACGATCGGCGGGAAGAACATCCACGAGGTCTGCGACATCTGCATCAACGACGTGGACGCATTCCTGCGCCAGGTCGAGCTGAGCGATCGCGAGATGGCGATCGCGGAGCGCGTGCTCAAAGAGATCCATTCACGACTCGGCTTCCTCGTCGACGTCGGCCTCGACTATCTGACGCTCGCCCGGGGGGCCGCGACATTGGCGGGGGGCGAGGCCCAGAGGATCAGGTTGGCCACGCAGATCGGATCTGGGCTGGTGGGTGTCCTCTACATCCTCGACGAGCCATCGATCGGACTCCATCAACGCGACAACAAGAAGCTCATCGACACGCTCATCAGGCTGCGGGAGCTGGGCAACACGCTGATCGTGGTCGAGCACGACGAGGAGACGATCCGGACGGCCGACTACCTCGTAGACATCGGTCCGGGTGCCGGCGAACACGGAGGAGAGATCGTCTATGCCGGCCCCTTTGAGGGCCTGCTCGAGGAAGGCACCTCCGTCACGGGCGACTACCTCACCGGACGGCGCGGCATCCCCGTCCCGGCGCAACGACGTCCGAGCGACGGCCCGCGGATCGTCGTGCGGGGAGCCCGCG